>NZAC01000057.1 GCA_002686085.1 Roseibacillus sp.
AAGTGGAAGTAGACAAGGATGGTACACCATACCTGTTTTCCAGACACCATGTGGACGTGATCTACAGTGATCAAGAGTTACAGCCAGCCGAAAAAGGCCGCTATCATGATCAGTTGCTGAATAGACATCATATGTCCCAAGCCTCCTTAAAAGCTTATGCCATTTCTGAGGTGAGAAGCCCGAGGATGTTGGGAGGTGGACCCGCGGAAATACAGCATCCAGGCATATTGCACAACCTGGCACAAACCAAATCAATGGAGGGGAGCGAGTTTGAACTACTCCAAGTACCGTTGTCGGTTGGACAAGTTGGCTGCTTCTGCATGCTGTCATTGGTAAACGGGAGCACTGAGCAACAACTGATAAACCACGAGTGGAGTATCAGAGCTCAAACTCATTTCAATCGGGGAGATTTATCGCTGATTGACATCAGATATCTCCAACTACTTATGGCCTATCACAACAGAAAAATGACTGATATACTCCCACGAGTGGATCAAGTCGTTCACTACCTACAACTGAAGTGCACAAACGGAATTAATAGTCTGATCAGTGAATTTCAGTCATTGTGCACTCAGGCTGGACTCACCTTTTCACATGTCACTCCTCCTCAAACTCCCTCACAGGATCCCACTGGAGGAGCCTCATGGCAATGTCCAGGAGCTTACAGCACGCCTCGAAGGGGGGGTAGTCAACGCATGGAGATGGAATCACCTCAAGGGAACTACATCCAGTACGGGCCAGGAAACAGATACAGGATAAAGGTCGACATACTGATCCAGTTTGTGCAGCAACTGCATGGGTTCATGGTCAATATAGGCTATCTCCCTGAGACAACCCATCCAATCAGCGGTCGCAAGTTCGTCAATATCCTAGCGGTAACTGAAGAACAAATGTTTACTCCGCTCGAAGAAACAGTGTGTTTCATCAATCAAGTGTACCCTGTCACCAACTTCATTCGCACACCACCATTTCAACCATACCTTGTGGACAGTGGAGCTGATGTACACATTGCAAGCATGGCACATGTGATTCCTGGCTCCGTCACTGAAACGAGTCAAGTCTTAAATGGGTTTGGAGGCGGTTCAAAGCGTATCACCCAAAAAGGGACAATTCTGGTGTACGCTACGGACTACCACTCGAGTAGGCAGTATGCATTCCACATTGACAATGTGTGCATACATGACTCAGAACAGATCATCCTCTCTGAACGGCAATTGAGCAGATCGGGAGTCATCTACAACGCAGAGTATGGGGGAATCGAATGGTGGGTACAAGACGGAGAGGTTACTCAATCATGCTTCTCATTTACAACCCGCACTCACGGAGCCGATCGGGCAACGTTCTCCTCTGAATTCATCAAGCCCCATCCACAAGATCACTTCAGAGGAGTTCCACCGCAGCGACTACCCGAACCACAATGGGCTGGGCACAAGATTACCATTCAGCCGATCGCAGGAAGAGAATATCAAGAGGTTCCAGTGAAAGATTGGACAACCAGAGAAAGGAAGGACATCAAACACCCCGTCATCCAGGAGGGTATGGCCCAGTCCATCAACCTAGCGTACTCAACGCTTGCGCTACATAAATGCCACGACCGTATAAAGCATCTGAAGGCGCATCAGGGCCCAAGTACCGAAGCAGATGCCTTGTTATACTTGCGAGACTCACTTGACCAAGACGAATGGACCCCAGGGCACAGGTTGGCGCATGAACTGCACCCTGCAGTCGCATTGGAAGGCTTCTTTGGAAGTGACATTCAGAGAGAAGGCATGCATACCTACCCCAACAGCCAGTGGACGAAGAACATCCTGAGACAAATAACCATGATGATTCCAAAGTTCCAGCAGTACAGGTGGAAAGGAGGGGAGGTCCAATTCCTTACAGTGGTTCCGTCACTGCGAATTCTGGAAAGATATACCATCCACAATGACGATGCATCCCACATATCAGAAACAAGGACTGCAAATGAGCCGACCTGGGTTAACAACGTAACCGAACAACATGCTTTGCCCTGGAATGATCAAGGTCCATGTGATATGCAGTCCGACAGCGATGATTATCATGGTGAAGTAAACGCGGTAACAATGCACCCATACACTCCAGGGGTCTGTGGACAGCATCCTCACCAAGACCATTGGATACTCAACCATGTAGGTGCGCAGCAGATTCGACGTACAGTCACCGAGTGTGCAATAACAGCGTTTGACTGTCTCACCAAAAGACAACAGGATCAGTACCTCACAGCGCTGAAGGAATTTTGGGCCCTACTCCGCAGCAACGGCTGTATTTCATGTACCCTGCAGAAGAACAAGCATCCTAATGTCATCAGAGCTCACCAGAAAAATCACAAGCTCGACGTGACTCGAACGGATGTCAAGAACGGACTACTTAAGCAAGTCCACATCAATAACATCGCAACGCAGACATTTGCAGCCAGACTGCCACTGATCAAGAAGTTGTCACAAGCAGACAGAGGATGCTACCACCTTCCGCAGCAGGTCAACCTCACCACTCGGTCTGGATTGGATACCGATTCACACTCTCAATCTCAAAATTCAACTGAATCAAACACTGAAGATTACATTGAAGTTCACAATTATAAACACTTCACTATTCTCCCAAGTACCAAGACCATTGACCTGGAAAATAACATTTTGAGATATGATGTTCAAGCCTTATACCCGTATGAGCATTTTTTTATCGATCTCAAAGACCTGGCTTTCACCACTCATGAAGGTAATCAATTTGCGCTGGTACTGGTGTGTTACAAAACATTAATGACTCATGTCGAACTGATGAAGAAGAAAAGTGATATAAAGGACAAGTTATTTCAACTAGTGTCACTAATTGGAATTCACAAGTTGCCCTATCAATGCTGCATGCACTATGATGGGGACCCAACTAATTATCCTGCAGTGGATGCTGTGTGTCACCTGGGAATAGCAGGCAGTCCGACCATCCCATACCGAGCCAACTCCAACAGAGCTGAATTGGCCATCCAACATGTGGTGCGGGCAGCCAAGAAGTTATTAATTCACAGCCAGCTATCACCCAAGTACCTCGGGTTTGCAATGAAGTATGCTGCACATGTGAATCAGTACATCAGCCAAGAGTCCAGAGGTGGCCTGTCACCATATCAGATGATATATGGACACAAGCCTGATATCACTCACCTCAAAGTATTTGGTTCATTGGCAGCAGTCCAGAAGAGTGATGTGAAACGCAAAGACGGTATACTGAATACCATTGAGCCGAGTGAAAGACTGACCAAGAATGAGATATGCATCTTCATTGGCTTTGGTCTGGTAAGGCGAAACAGAACCGTCCCTGCAGACAAAGTATACACATTCCTCACAGCTAAGGGAGAAATGATCAGGTCCAAGGATGTATACTGGCTCAGACACTCTCCAAGGGACCCACGCCAACTTAACCCCAAGATTTTCAATCACATGCAACTGGATGATCTCAACAAGCAACTGGAACCAGATACAGTGTCGGTGATGAAGGAACTCACAGAAGCTATGTTCAAGGATCCTCCTGGATCAATGACCGACGACCAACTGCTGCAAACGTACAAGCAGACCTTTCCAGAGAAAACCACAGCTGAAGACATGCTACGTGACATCATGCTAAGGGAGAAGAAAAACCGCAAACAAATGGAAAAGGAAATAGCATCATCACAAAGAGAAAATGCTTCCACACAGGTGCACATGCTTCAGAGTGAATGTCAACAGAACCATATCTTTGAGCCGGTTGCGTCAGCTGAGGAGGGGAAATACAATGATGACATCAATAAGATCAGCCTTACAACAACAGTGGAGAAGGAACAAAAGTCATCCGAAGCACTGCAACAGTTCCAGAGTGTGGTCATGGACATCGCCAAGTCTCCTGACTCAGTACAGAAGTTGCACACATACTCACTTGCATTGGCAAATGATGCGGCGCTACCTTCAGACAGCGGGAAAAAGGACATGAACTGGAAGAAGGCACTGGAGTCAAGTAAGTTTGGACCACTTGCGAAACAAGCACTTCAAAAGGAGCTCGATTCTCTGATCAATGTCAACAAAATACTTGTGCCTATGACAGAAGAACACCCAGATTTTGAAGAAGCTTCCAGACTAGCCATCAAGTGTCGCGCCCTCCTGGACATAAAAAGAAATGGCCAAGTCAAAGCAAGAATCGTCAAACTGGGATTCTACGAAAGCAAAGAAGGAGAAGGCTTCATATCAGCACAAGTCGTGGCCAGAGATTCAACTAACATTCTGCTGGCAACACATCAAGAAGAAGACACACTGGCAATTGCAGACATTACAACAGCGTTCCTGCAGTCAGTGAAATTTCCTGAGTCGGTCAGAAAGTTTGTCTATGTGAATAACCCAGTCACAGGTAGACGAACATACTATCGGCAGACGGGACCCCTGTATGGAGAGAGAAGTGCTCCCATGAGATGGGCAGAAACTCTGTCTGACTACATCATCAACATGCATAAAACAGCTCAAGCAAAGGAATGTGAATTCAATTTCGGTCACTTTACTCAAGGATACAATGACAGCTGCATATTCTACAACAAGGAACTAAATCTCAGAGTCATCATATACGTGGATGACATCATGATGAGTGGAAAGCTAAGTCATATCAAGAAGTTCTACCAGCTCTTGGCAGAACGTTTTCAAATCAAGGAAATGGAAATACTCTCCACAGAATCAGAGATTGACTTCCTAGGAGTGGAGATCAGGGCCATACAACAAGGAGTACAGCTATCGATGGAAGCATACACTGTAAAAACAGTCGAACTGTTTGATGGTTGTATTGGACGACCAGCAGTCACTCCGTACGAGAAAGGAGCACTCGGTCCAAGCCCTGACCAAGAGCTCAATATTAAGGATCGAAAACTTTTCATGACAGGCCTTGGAAAGTGTGGATGGCTATCTACTTGTGTGCGACCTGATATACGATATGCATGGTCGGTCATCGCAAGTGGAATGGCAAGGCCACTCAATGAACACCTATTCAGGCTAAAGAGACTGGTATCATATCTCAGTGGAACTGCTCATCTGGGAGTATCAACAAACCATCACCCACAGATGCAACTCAAACCCTACACAAACGTCACGCCTTCAGGACAAGTGTTTAGCGCATTCTGCGATGCAAATAAAGGAGGGGATTTCGACGGCCCAGATCAAGGAAAGGCAAGATATGGTTCCATCCTTCTCATCAACGGCTTGCCCATCAGCTACAGGAGCACAACAATCAGTGTGGCAGTGGCAGATCCGGAATTAGAAACAGGGCATGTCGACACCTCATCAGGAGCAAGTGAAACCTATGCATTGGGCAATTTTACACATTGCCTGATGGGGCTGAAGCACAAATGCACGGACCTAAATGTGGAGTGGCCATCACCATTGACGGTGCATACCGACAACACCGCTGCTCAACGCTTTTCTCAAGGATCCACACCACCGAGAAGTAAGCTTCAACACATCGCTCAACATCAAGAATGGGTTATTATGTTGAGAAACAAGAAGCTGTTTGACATACAGTACGTAAACACCAAAGAGAATGTTGCGGACATGTTCACCAAACCCGTGTCAACAGCAGTACTCGTGCATCTGAGAAACAAGATTATGACCAAGACGGTGGAAGACAAACAATAAACAGTCTATCACCACCCAAGAACGTAAGCCACCTTTGATTCACACGGGTTGTTTACAACAATCACCATGACAACATGACATCATGCTGTTACCCAAGACAACCTCCACGCGCGCGCTTGATTCCACATGATGTCGCCACCTCAAAGCACATGTGAAGCAACTTTTAAACTCAAAAGTTTTCAAGTTGAGGAGGGGAATATGAGTAAATATTATCAGTCAGATTACTTACTCAAATTACTGTACTTTAAGACTTACTTTCGATTTTCGAACTTTATGGCAACCCATCAATAAAGGTTAGCTGTCTCCGGAGGTTCTCTTCTGCCTTTCTCTATCGTTTGTCTCTTACAGTCACAAGGTTTTCACCTTTGATTTGTTTAAGTTTATTCGTTATCAGCACCACGCTGACAAGCCGCTGAGCAAAGGAGGTCAAGAAGAACCAAGACAAGACGTTGGAGGGAGCGCTCTCTCGCCAAAATCAAAAAACCGTTAAGGCAAACTCAGCCTGACCTGTGTTGCGCGACCTAGCGTACACACCAAACACTAACATTGAGCAGTTCGGACAAGAGGGCTTAGACACAGCCTAGAACGAACTCTCTGCACCAAGCAATCGTACATCTGGCAAGTAACACGCTGAAAAGACAGAGTACAAATCACATCACGCTGTTGGCTCACAATCGATTCAGTCATGGCATCACCCTCACCATCGAATATTATTCAGAAAAGCATCAACCGAAAGGCCAATCAGTGGCTTCAGACAGC
>NZAC01000058.1 GCA_002686085.1 Roseibacillus sp.
CGCCAACTCGACCTCGTTGCCCCCACCGCGCCGATGCAGATAGAGAGCGCGCAACAACTCAAGATGACGCCCATGAAGACCCGGCGGCCTGACTATTACTACATCTATTATGCCACCCTGGCCCTTTATCAGCACCAAGGCCCAATTTGGAGCGAATGGAACGTAAGCCTCAAGGACGTCCTTCCAAACTTGCAGGAAAAAACGGGTTCTCTGGAAGGCAGTTGGGACCCGAGCCGGGGACTCGCAGAAACCGGTGGGCGTATCACCTCCACCGCTCTCGCCACCCTCAGCCTCGAAGTCTACTACCGCATCCTTCCTATTTATGGCTTTCGCGGAGACGAGAAGGCAGCTCCTGAGATCAAGGTTCGGGACAACGACAAAGAGTAACGCAAGTCCGGCTGGGACGGCTCCCCCCTGGACCCGCTGCCGTATCACGAAAGACCCCATTGCTACCCTACCTCTTCCGAAACAGATCCGACAAAACAAGGCCCCGGACCAAGTCCTGCAGGCGGTACCCCCCAGGCATGGACGATGACACAATCTTATCGATCCCCTCCCTATCGTCCACCGTAACGAGGCGCCTCAGAGCATAAGTCGCAAGCTGCTCAACGAAGGCCTTTGCCAGACGTTCGTCATCCTCTGCCAGCAATTTTTTGAACTCGGCAGGTCCGGAAAAGGCCTTTCCTTCTGGCAGTTTCCCTGAGGCGTCAACCGGAGGGTTCGCACCGGTTCCTCCCTCGACCCTCTCCGTTTCTCTCCACTGTCCGATGGCGTCAAAATTCTCAAAGGCCAGCCCCAGAGGGTCGATCCTGGCGTGACAGGAGGCACACGCTGCCTGGGTGGCATGGGATTCAAGCTGGGCGCGGATGGTCCTCTTGGGCTGATCGGATGCAACCGGCTCAAGGGGCTCCACGTTTGGTGGCGGTGGAGTTGGAGTGCGAGCGAGGATGACCTCGGAGAGCCAGGCCCCGCGATGGACCGGTCGATGCCGTGTGCCATCGGAAGTCAGCGAAAGAACTGAGGCATGCGTCAGGATGCCGCCTCGGCCCGACTCAGGAGGCAATGTCACCCGGGCAAGCTCCAGATCCTGAGGGGCTGACAGGCCATAGTGGGCCGCCAGACGGGCATTAAGCATGGTCCAGTTCGAATCCACCGCTTCGCGCAGGGGCAAGTTCTCGCGGAACATTTCCGCAAAGTAGGACTTCGTTTCCAGAAGCATGCTTTCTTCCAGCCACGGACCGTATTCCGGGTAGAGATTGGGGTCGGGTTGAAACATACCCACGCGATGCAGCTGTAACCACTGGTGTGGAAAGGAATTGAGGAAACGTTCGATCTTGGGATCGGCAATCATCCGATCAAACGCCTTTGCCATTTGCTCCGGTTCGTGCAGTTCGCCATTACGTGCCGCCGCAAATAGCTCCTCATCCGGCATTGAGCTCCAGAGAAAGTAGGAGAGACGACTGGCCAGTTCAAAATCATTCACCTCCTGGCGATTCTCCCCCGGGGATCCTTCCTCAAGATTAAAAAAACTACGAGCGACCAGCATGCCCGACAGGGCTGACTTGTAGGCGGATGGAAACGATTCTCCTGCTTTCTTTTCCTCCGCGATAAACTGGATATACGGATCGATCTCGGCATCGCTCACTGGCCGGCGCCACGCCCGTTGCGCGAAGCGCTTCAGGCAGGCAAGAATCTCTTCGGGGGCATCTTTTTCCGGCATCAGCCCCTTTCTGTTAGCCCGCACGGTCTCCGTCATCAAGGGCCCCTCGATCTCCACCCAATCAATCAGTAGAGTCGGCATCACGGGTCGCCCCAGCTCATCGACGATTTTCGTCTTATTTGACTTAAAGCCCCCTCTCATGCTGGCAAGAGGACGGGAGGCATCAATCTCTTCATGTCGAAATCTCTGGATTCCCCCATTGGGATGCTTTTGCGTCCGGGCGTAATTGAGAAGTCTGTATCCTCCCTGATTAAAGAGCATTTCAAATTCAATTGTCTCGGGCTTGCTCTCGTCAGCCACGAGATACCTTCCCCAGACGGGTTTCTTGTGCTCAATGTGCCACAGTGCCAGCCTCGGTGCCCGGCCGGTAAATGCAGGCAGGCTGCTCAAGCGCATCCTTACCCGGTAGCGCCCAGGCTTGCGCACGTCAAAACAATGCCAGCCTTCACCCGGTTGAGCGAGGTAACGTTTCCCTTCTCCAACGGCTTTCCGCTGAACCCGTGATGGTGGCTCGCCCCCAAGGGATGCGAGTTCTATGACCGTGTCCGCGGCTTTGAAATACCGGTCAATATGGGAAGGAGCCGTGGCTAGCATCGCTCCAATACGATCAAATCCATGCCAACGCGGATCTTCATTAAAAGCGCCCGGTGCCTCGACGTCATAGACCACCCCGAGTAGGTCGAAGACTGTGTGGGCGTATTCTTCGCGGCTCAGCCGGTAGTGTTCCAGCAAGCCACGCCGTGCCATACGGGATGCTGCCCCCTCACGAATTTTTCCTGTGAGGTATTCTGCCATGCGACCAATCTCTTCAGCCGATGGCTGAGGCTCATCCTCAGGGGGCATCTCGGCCGAATTAATACGGAATACCACTTCATTCCACTTTTCGGCAACCTGCGGATCAGTGAAGTCGGCTGAGAGGTTGTCGAGGCGAAACTTACCTTCCTGGGTCTTGGCGTCATGGCACTTGACGCAATGGGATTTAATGAATTGTTGCGCATCAATACCCAATGAGCCCGCAGCTTTCACAGACTGTAGGACCACAATGAACACGACCAAGCTAAGGAGCATCCTGGTCAGCATCATGGCAGGATCAATTTCTTTGATTTCTCATAGGCCTCGGCACTGTTGATGTGCTCATCCCAAGGGAGCAGAACGTAGGCCCAGGGACCTTTAACCCGAACGACCCAGCCGGGGCGAAACCCATCCAGCATTTGTGTGACCTTCAACCGCACCTGCAAACCACTACTACCCAACGGTGGATCCTTGATCTCTCTTTTCTCAAGAATCGTCGCGGGCGAGGCATACTCCTGGTGATAGTTCCAACTACGCAGGGTATTTTCCGCATTACAGATCTTGAGGCTCTGGCTTTTACGGATGTCATCATAGAGCTCCTCGTCCATGCCCCCGAAAAATGTGACCGTCACTTCTCCGCCTCCGCTATCGTTGTTTTTGACTGCATCGATCCACCCAGGCAGGAAGCGCGAGCGAATCATTCGCAGATGGCGCTGCCGTTGTATTTCCCTATTGGCTTGCAAGCTGCTTTCGTCCAGCCAGACATCGGTGGTCGCAAGGCTGTCGAAGGGGCCCCAGGTCAGGTTGACCTGGACATCCATACCTTCCTTGATCTGGTCCTTATTGACCAGTTGCCGGTCTCTCCACACCCGAGTGGAATTATCGATATCAAATAGCGCAGCCTTGTTGATGCCGCCTTCAATTTCCGGCCCGACCGGCTCGACGGAGAGCTTGAGGCGAGGAGCGGGACCGCCTCCCTGCTCAAAGCCAAGGACTTTCCACGAACGCCCCCGCCGCGAATAGAAGCTGACATCGTCCTCCAGCAGGATCGCATGGTTGTAGCGGTGATTTTCATGGTTCTTGAGTAGCTTCTCTGTCAGCGGAATCGTTTCCTCTTCACCTTCCATCGGCAGCAGGAACCGCCCATGCATGTGAATACCGGGAGGCAGATCCCGAATGTCCGCTGGTGCTCCGTGATACCAGACCATGCCATAAGGGAGCATCGCGAAATAGTGCCGCGGCAAGTGCCGCTTTTCGCGCAGCGCGCCCCGGCGATTGACCGGATCACTGATGACCAAATCACCGTGTATTTGAACACCGGCTCCTTCCTCCGGGAAGATGCCCCGCTTGGGACCTCCAGAGTTAATCACTTTCGGTTGCGTAGGGGCCGCGACCAGCTTGTTCGCTTTGGCTTGGACTGGCGCTGTCGGTTTGTCCTTGGTTGCTTGTGATTCAGAGCGATTCATCACCGGATTGGAATATGGAACCTTTGCTACATCCAGCTTGGCGCTACCTTCAACTGGCTTGAACGATGCGACCTTCACGACCCAGGGCGATGCTCCTCCGGGATTAGATGGGTGCGCAAAGACCGCCCAATGCGCCCCTGTTTTTTCGTCTGCATGTGCCGCAGTTTGACACATCGCTGGAAGCATGATGCCAACGACCATCGCGGCGAGGGTTTGGGAAATAGCCTGTTTCATATCCGTTTGCTCATTGACAGGTTTGAGGGACTGATTGTGGTGAGCTGGGTTGTGGCCATTCATGCAAGGACCTCCGAAATCACGCCGTTGGAATCGGCGAAGGTCTCGGTTTCCACTCCCATCTTCTGCGCCATGGTCAGCAACAGATTACTGAAGTGCGCCTTGGAATTTACCGGGCTGTGATAGACTCCAATACCCTGGCCGTAACCGGCGAAACCCTTGACCTGCCGGTTGTAATCCACATGGCTGCCATGCTTTATCCCAAGGCCAGCCCCTCCTGCTACGACCAGTGGCAGACTGGTGGTCCCGTGGCTGTTGCCGTAGGAAAGCCCGCTCCCGTAGAGGGCCATGGTTGAGTCGAGCAGCGCCCCCTCGCCATCCTTGATCTCGGAAAGCCGGTCCAGGAAATAGGCAAACTGCAGGACGTTGAACTCGTCACTGCGGCTCAGTTGCTCGAGGGCCTCCCTGTTTCCGTTGTGGTGGGATAGCGAGTGGCGGTCACGCTTGACGCCTATTTCCGGAACGGCAGGCCCGGTTCCCTCGTTTCCGGTATTGAACGTCACCACCCGGGTCATGTCGGTCTCAAAGGCCAGCACCACGATGTCATACATGGTTCGCAGATATTCCCCGAGCCGTTCCAGCGGCACGTTGCGGTTGAGTTTTCCCGCAATACCAGGATCGACCTTCGGCCTGGGTGTTTCGAGCCATGCCTCCGCCCGCTTGGTGCGGATCTCCACCTCGCGCACCGCGGTCAGGTACTGGTCAAGTCGTCCCTGGTCATCCTTGCCCAGCTTTCCGGAAAGCGACTTGGCGTCATCGAGGACCAGGTCGAGTAGGCTCTCCTTTCGGTGAAGTCCTCGACGCTGCTTGTCGACTCCACCGGCAGGTTCCGTGAACAAGCCCTTGAAAACCTCCGCCGGGTTTTTCTCGGCAGGAAGCTTGATCCCATCTGCGCTCACCGCCAGTCGGTGCCCCTGGTTGCTCAACTCAAGGGAGGGGAAGCGCGTTTTTGGACCGGTGACCTGTGCGATCAGTTGATCAACGGATATGGTATTGCGGTCGGCGGGGCCATGCTTGGCCGCGGTTAGCCAAGTCTGGGTTGCCTTGTGAGCGATACCAAAAGAGTTAGGATGATACAGCCCACTTACCGGCGTGATGTTGGCCCGGTGTTTTTCAAGCGGGGCAAGGATCCGGGACAATTTGTAATCCGCACCTGCCTCGTTGATCTCATAGTCATTCGTATTCACCCCGTTAGGGAGGTAGATGAAAATGCTTCGTCTTGGCCGGGACAACTTCTTGGCGGCCCGGAGAGGTTGCATACTGTCCAGCAATGGCAGCGCGACGGAGACGCCAAGACCTCGCAGAACATGCCTGCGATTCATACGCCAGTTTTGTGAAAGAAATTGGGCCATCTTGATCTTCTAGTTGGACAAGGCGCAGAGCGATAAAGCCGCGAATCACCAAACAGCCAGATGAGTTAATAGGAAAAAAATATTGGGAAAAGACCCAATTAACCCGGTTAATTCTATCTTAAGGACACCAAGAGACAGAGAGTGCCCTCTGGATTCGGGGCAGGCTCTCAACGGGGTAGCACGATCGTGCTTTCTTTTCGGTTCGTCACGTCTCTACACCATCCCTAACAGCCTGACCGTTAGTTATGAAACACAACCCACTCATTAAATACGCTGTCCTGTCAGGATTAGCTCTATTTGCCTGGCTGGCCCTTGCCGCCGAACCTCAGGACGATCCGGCAGCGCCGGCTCCCGTTGAAGAGGAAGCTGCCCCCGTTGAAGCGGAAGCTGCTCCCGTTGAAGCGGAAGCTGCTTCCGTTGAAGAGGAAGCTGCTCCCGTTGAAGAGGAAGCTGCTCCTGCTGAAGAGGAAGCCGCTCCCGCTGAAGAAGAAGCTGCTCCTGCTGAAGAGGAAGCTGTTCCTGCTGAAGAGGAAGCCGCTCCCACTGAAGAGGAAGCTGTCCCTGCTGAGGAGGAAGCTGCTCCTGCTGAAGAGGAAGCTGCTCCTGCTGAAGAGGGAGCTACTCCTGCCCCCTCA
>NZAC01000059.1 GCA_002686085.1 Roseibacillus sp.
AGAGTTTTTTGCCGGTCGCGGGCTCCATTACAATGGAATCCGCGCGTAAGGCGCTCCCGGGAACCAGAAGAATGATAAGAACTATGAGGACACGTCCACGCTTCATGCAGTGATCATCCTACTCTTCCAGCAGTCGTTCCGCCAGTTTCCTCTGCATGCACCCTACCGGCAGCTCTACTACCCCCTCATTTCGAAAAAATCCCAAAATAAAAAAATCGGCGCCTTGGGTCACGGTTGACCTAGTAACAGGCAGTTAATCAACGGAGTGAGATCCAAGGTCCTGCATTACTACAACTTTTAGAACCAAGGCCTCCGCGATCTCACTCCCTTGAGAACACTGCCTCATTTTTTGGCAACGGATCAGGAAGAGGGCCTTTCGTCCTCCAGTTTCAAGGCAGAAAGAATTGAGGAGCTCGCGGTCTTGCCGAGCAAGCTGTAGGCGGGACCAGTCCAATGAAAGCGATCTCCCTTCGCTAGATTCCTCCTTCCGGCCAACAGAGCATAAAAATCACTGACCGGAACACCTGCTTCCCGCATGACTTCGTCTGCCATCATGTTGTGCCTCACGATAACTGGGTTTACCTCGGGATCGAGCCGCGAGGTATCGCCCTTCCGGGTCACTGGAGTGCTGTTGGCCCATATCAATCTTGCCGACGGCAGCTTCCCCTTCAGAACCTCCACATAAGCCTTCGTCAGGGGGCGAAATGTTCCTTTCTTGATTCGACCCTCACTCCACCCGTGCAATCCCATGTTAAAGTGGACCACGTCATAGGGTCCGTTCTTTTCGAGGAGATCAGCCAGAAGCGCATTCGTATTCTCTGACTGCCAGTGCGGATTGACCCATGTATCAACATCCGCCACTCCCTCGAGTGATTTGATCACAGCCTTCCGGTAGCCACTAAGGATGGAATCACCGATCAGGAGAACTCGCGGACGACCCGTCTTTTCTGGCTGCGCCCTGTCCACGCGCCACCCCTTTCCTTCCACCACCCTTCGCGTAGCTGGCTGCTGGGAAGCCGCCCCCGACTCTTTCCCACTGCGAATCCTGAGCATGGCCGGCCTACCTGTGACCCTCAACCTCGGAATGGTGATCAAACCTCCTTCATCCACGCGCCCATCCCCCCTCACCTTGCCAAATTCCCAGCGAAACTCTTCCCCGGGGGATAGCCTGAAACTCTGAAGGCGTCGGAGACTCACATCCGCCACCACCTCCTCGGGAATGGCAAACCGGGTCTTCAGCCTCTCTGGCGTTGCCAGAAAGAGCGAAATCTCCAGCGCTTCTGCGGTGTCCTGACGGGTTTTCCAGCGGAAGTAGCCATTAACCTGACCTGCTTCTGTGCTCTTAAGATTATCGGGCCAGGGAAGCGTATTGTTCGACGAGGCCTTCGTGAATACCGGATACGCTTCGTCCTTACGGACGCTCAGCCAATCAAAGGAATCAATCAGGTCATTAACCGTCTTGATCCTCTCTGAATTATTCGCGTGCCCAAAAGGCCCCCAATATAGCATCAATGCATACCTCCGCTTCTCCATAGCCTCGAAAAACCCACCGTGACCGGCAGACCATCCATCATTCTGGGCCGAATAATTAAGGCAGATCGGTGGATCAGGAAGAACCCTTCCAGCGGGGATCTCTCTGGGAGGAAAAAAGAGACGCTCTGCAACATGCTCTACTCCTGCGGGGACATTTGCTTTGATCGCCGCAAAGACATCTCCGTGCCGCATTCCAATTCCAAGAGTCCCACTCCCACCCATGGAATTACCAGAGAGGTAGACCCTCTCCGGATCGATCTTGAAGCGCTTGATCGCCCACCGCACTGAGTCGATCACCCGCTTTTCAACAGGCATCGTGTTCCCCCCGGAATTCCTGTCTTTCAGGCCCTTATCCCGAGGATGCATGCCCCCCCACCACCAGTCTCGACGATTCTTACGGCAATCAAGATACAAGGCATAGTGATCGTCCGGCGACCGATAGATATCGTGATTTCCTACTGTCTTCGTGCAATCTACGCAGGAAAAAACATCATGGCCTGCAGAGTGCAGAACCACATAGAGCGGAGCATTTTTTGCCACTGGGTTTCGTGGATGAATGACGACCAAAGAGTCCACCTGTGGTGTTTCGTATCCCCACTCCTCCCGCACTCCATGACGGAACGTTTCCGTCTTTCGATCATTAAAGATCTTGCTACTTGAGGGCTCCCCCGGAGGCCAAACAGGCTGACTAACCGCCATTCCAGAGGCCCATAGGAGAATCAAAACACTTCGAAGGCGCATTCATGAGCTTCTGCGCAAGCCAAGCCCCGTGCAACCCTTCAGGACGGATCTGCCACCTTTCTCATAAAATGCTAATTTTAAACACCTTGCATGCGAATCGACAGATGACCATAGGTGCACCCTCGTTTGCAGGCTCGCTCTCTGCTTCAAAAAAAAGCATTAAGGCAACGTGGATGGCTGAGCACCTCGCCTCCTCCACAATCATCCCAGCAGCAGACAATCACCCCAAGCGTGGCCAAAGACCTCTCTCCCAACACCGAAGCGGACTCTGAGACCCTCTCGCTATGCCCGCCCTTGCCTCCCACACGCTACCACGACCTCGATGCGCTGCGGGCCTTCGCCATGCTCCTCGGCATCCTGCTGCACGCGGTTCTCTCCTTCAATCAGACTCCCATCTGGCCAGCTCAGGACAACTTTCAGGACGCGAAATTCCAGACCATCAACAATTCCATCCACGGGTTCCGGATGCAACTGTTCTTCCTCGTGAGTGGTTTCTTCGCCTGCATGATGTGGCTGAAGCGCGGCACTCTGGGCCTCATCTGGCACCGGTTCAAGCGTATCCTTCTCCCCCTTTTCGTCTTCTCTCTATTCATCATTCCGGCTCTGACCCACATGCCCAAGCTCGCAGAGCGCAAAAAAGAAGCGGCATTAGTACAGTCCAAGTCTCGGGAGGGAACGGGAAAGTC
Source organism: Roseibacillus sp. (assembly GCA_002686085.1). Classification (GTDB taxonomy): domain Bacteria; phylum Verrucomicrobiota; class Verrucomicrobiia; order Verrucomicrobiales; family Akkermansiaceae; genus Roseibacillus_B. The sequence continues at coordinate 2,961 of NZAC01000059.1, forward strand.
TACATTATCGATCTGGGATGCCGCAAAGGAAGGAGACCTCCGCCGTGTCGAGGACCTTATCGCTGCCGGAGCCAAGATCAACCGAGCCAAACCGGGCCTCATTCGCGCGACACCGCTTCATCATGCCTGCGCAACCGGCGAGACCGAACTGATCTCCTTTCTGCTCAATTCAGGCGCAAAGGTCGATGTTGGTGACAGCAACGGAGCTACTCCTCTGCACTGGGCGGCGCTCATGGGACAGACCGAGTCAACGCGCCTTCTTCTGAAGGCAGGAGCCTCTCCCGAACTGCAGAATAAGGACGGCGAGACTCCACTCCAGTCCGCCAACACGTCTCAGGACCTCACTCAGATGGCGCTCTGGGTGCTTAAGATGCCACTTGAGATTGATTCTGTAATGTCTGGGCGGAGCGAAGTCAAAGCCCTGCTCCGAGGGGAGTCGGTAGGCCTCTGGACGAAACTCGGAAGCTTTTTCAACCGAAACTATCTGAGCCAGTTCTTTGGATCAAAGATCGTTCTTCATCACCTCTGGTTCCTATACGATCTCTTCCTCCTCTGCGTCGGATTCGCTCTTCTTCTCGGACTTGCCCGAGTCCTCGGTCGGACCACAAAAGCGGTTGCATTCAAGTGCACCTCCCGCCTCGATGCAGGTGCCTTCTGGGCTCGATGGAAGAAGCCTCTCCAAAGAGCTGGGACCATTAGCAGTGCAGCTCTTGCCCTCCTCCTGATCCTCGAGACCTACCGCAGCCAGGAGGAAATGGGCACCGGGGAATTCGGGCCCCAGACAGCGGTCTTCATCAATGCGGAGCCTCTTCCCGGGATCCAAGTTGTTTCCGATGACGTTATTCGCACCCTTCGACGAAAAGGTCTGTCAGAGGAGGCTCTCTCCGCTTTGCTAGATGCTGGAATTTCCAGGACCGCTATTGAAAAAGCGAGGAGCGCGGCCTCGGACACCGGCGGGCGCCTCACGCGTGAGGCCGCTGAGCAACTGGGGTCCTCAAGCAGCCTGGGCGTGCACACAAGAATGCTCTGGAGCCACATCGGAGGTCTTCCCTCTCATCTCAGGGAGGAAGAGAACACGACCTGGCGCTCCGTCCCTCAGTATCTCTCTGACAATACGCTCGTAAGTCGAATTCCACTTGAAAACATCGCCTTCCCACCTCGTCCCGCGTGGTGGAAACTGTGGCATTACAGCATCTACTTCCTCGTCGGAGCCATTCTCTTCCGATTCCGCAGGGCGCTCAACATCCTCCGATTTACCTGGCCACTTCTCTTTGCTCTGGCCCTCATGACCTTTGCTCTCGCCCTTGCTGAAACACGCAAGAGTGCTCCGGAAGTCATAAACTGGTTGGCCGCTTTCTTATCTCCGCTTGGAGGACTTGTGGGTAATTTCGTCGATTGGTTTAATGGAGTCGACGGAGAATCGGCCAAGGTGCGAGGATGGAAATTGACCAACACCAGCTTTCTTTTGACTACATACAGCTGGCTCATGATCTTCGCCTTCGTCGGATTCTTTAAGCTGATCTGTTCCAAGCCTCGGAAATGGATTCGATTCATTTCGAATTCCTCCTATTGGCTCTACCTTGCCCATATGCCTCTCGTCGATGTATTGCAGATCTGGGTCAGTGATTGGGGAGCGGGATCTGATTTCTGGACCAGGGACAACCAATGGATTCTCATATCTCTGAAACTAAGCTTTGTCACTGTGACGTCGACGGCTCTTCTTCTGGGTTCTTACTTCCTGATTCAATACACTCCTGTCAGCACGCTGTTGAACGGAAAGCGAAAGCGACTCTTCTCGGCTAAACCCGCTTCAGACGCCCCAAGCAAGTCAGGCAGCAACAGAGACCACAAGGACTCCGATGGAGAACCCATGATTCGGACCGACACGAATTAATTGCGTGACGTCATGAATTAACTTTTTAGACGCGCTTTAATGCCCCACCACGGCCTCTAGAGCACGGGTCAAAGCTGGAAACTCGCAGCAGGACAGGAGCCGATTTACCTTTCCGCGAAAGGGTGAAACACTCGATGAACACCCTCAGAAATCTTGGCTGATGAACGTGACTATGTATCACTCTGATCAATGATAGCATCGAACTTATGAATTATCGCGGATTGAGGCCTTACACTATTATATAAGGGTGAAACTCTGCACCAGCATGCGCCTTGGCGTCCACCCCCTCCCGAGTAGCCCCGCCGCCGCATATCTCTCCTCGTCCTCAGTGGAGAAAAAAAACTCTCCCCCGGGAATTTGCGGGTGGAACCCCGATAGAGAGGGCGCCCACGACTCGAATGACGCTCAAATGTCCGGCACCCACGCTCAGTTACCGCACACACCCTATCGTGGCATTGCCTCCCTGAGCTGGGCTCTGGTAACAGAAAGAATGAAAGTATTCCTATTCGTCTTATTTCTTTTTCTTGCCCTCCCCTTGATTACTCCGCGCCTCTTTGGCCAAAGTCTGACGAATGATACCTACACTCTGAGTCAGGGAGAGACCCTGGTTGCGGATGGAAACGAGACTCCGGGCATTCTTGAGAACGACTCGTTTTTGCCCGGCCAATCGCCTGCGGTAGCATGGGTGAAGGAGCAGCCACAAAATGGAAGCCTGATTCTGAATGAGAACGGAACATTCAGCTACCAGCCGCGGCCCAATTTTTCAGGGACAGACGCATTTAGCTACCGTGCTTCACTCGGGAACCCGTTAACAGTCCTCTCATCGCGAACAAATTGGCGAGCTTTCAGCCCTATGGACGGACGCCCACCAGCCCTAGATACTCCGGGATTTAATGAAACTTGGAACACTCTTGCCTTCAACATCCCAAGATCGTGGGTACGCGCTCGAGGACTAACCGGTTATGGCATGTTTGGTGATTCCAATAACGGCAATGGAATCATTTCCGGGGGTATTCCGCCTGACACGAATCTTGGACTTCCCATGAATGGACGACGGTATACAGCCTACATGCGCACCGTCTTCAGCGTGGGCGAGTCCGGAACTTATCGAATAAGTGCAGCATTGAGGAGAGACGATGGAGTCATTGCCTACCTCGACGGCAAAGAGCTTTTCCGGTCCTTTGAACCTGGGGCCCTTACCGCTAAAACCGCCCCGGGGGGCTACTTCCTAATGGTAGAAGGCAGCAACCTCTCTTACGCGTTTGGGCCCGGTGAAACCGCCCAGAACGTGATAGACGTGGATGGCGTGGAACTTTCAGAAGGAGAGCATTGTTTCGCTATGTCGATCCACAATGCTCAGGCCTCCAACCAGCAAAATGGGGCTTCCAGCTCCGACCTCGGGGTTCAGCTCGACACTCTTCAGTTGACCAGGACAGAACAGGCCGAGGTATCAATCGAGGTTCTACCCAACCAAGGCACAGTTACTGGTGAGCCCGACTGGTTCAGCATGCAACCTGATGCAGTCTTAAACACGGCGGACAATAACCGCAGTCTTTACTCTAATGACGGCTTATTGGATGAGAGCGGCTCCCCTTACCTTGAGATCTTAGAACTGCAAATTGATGATTCACAGGCAGAGGGCACTATCCTCAGCGCAGACCCCCAAACTGGAAATTTTCAATTTGAACCCACGCCAGACTTCGAAGGCCTGACCCTCCTGACCTATCGGGTAACGACAGAAAGCGGCCAATCTGCTCCCATCGATTTAATCATATGGGTTTCAAGCTCAGCTCCGTCGACCGATAGCGCTCCGCACTCCATCTCTGTTGGCTCATCGCAGCAGTCGAATTTACTCCTGCCCATACCATTCTCAATTCCCGCTGCCCGCATCGTCACCCAACCTGAAACAGGCACAGTCACGGTAACAAGCTTACGCGGAAATACCCCCGGCTGGTATGCTATTTACTCCGCACCGGTGAATACAAATTACCTTCCAAGAACCGGATCAAATCAGTTCATCGTTGAATTTCTCCCCATAGCGAACAGACCCACTTGGATCCGGCTCCCTGTCCAAATAAACCTCATCAGTCCGATGCAAAACTGGCGAACGAGAACTTTCAATCAAGGACAGCTTGCAGATACATCGATCAGTGGCGCTCTCGCAGATCCCGATCAGGATCACTACTCCAATCTGATGGAATATGTTTTCAACAGCAATCCTCTCGACTCCGAAAGCAGCCCATTCGCTCCTTTAACCATAGTCGGCAGAGGTTCCGATGTGGTAGTCACCACCTTCCAGCAGAATCTCCCCGCAGATACCATGTGCGAACTTCAGATCAGGGGGCACAACGACCAAAACTGGATAACGATCGGAGCCAACTACGGACATCCCAATCCTGCATTCCGGACGGGGTGGTTTACCAATATTGGACGAGGAAACCAGTCGACACTACCTCGCGATCGGTCAGCCGCAATCTACCGTTATCGTTTCAGCTTATATCCATGGGTCACAGATGTCCCTGAGGGGCAGCCCCTAGATCAGTAGAGAGGGGACATCCCACTCCCTCGAAAATGACGGGATCAGATAGGGATAAGAACGGACATTTGCTCCGCCTCTCACCCCCCGATCTCCCTCGGGTGGGCCCCGCTAATACTGGGGACATCCTGTGGAGAAGCCTTAATGTGAGTGACACACTTCGGCAAATATCTGCTACGCCTTCCAGAGCACATCGCGGCGAACACCATCGTAGGTGCTGAGCAACCATGAGCCTCTTTCCTTCTCCCGTGCTTACCTCAGTAACCTTACCACAAATAAAGCCCCGCTAACCGTACGAACCCGCCGCCCTTACAATCCTTCCCGGCTCACTACAATTGCACGCTAGGCGCCTAAGTCCCCTACCCGTTCATTCGACGAGCCGGGTCCGAGAATTCATCCGGCTCGACCCTAAGCTCTGAGTGAATCCTCGCGTTTTCAGTTACACACAGGGCATTACTGGGGCGCACCTCGTGACTTGCAGACGCTCCATCTTGAGTGGTAGGACTCGGGAGTGAAGAAATTAGTCCTGCTTCATGCTGCCATCCTCGTTACTGGGTGCGGCGAGAAGAAATCTACCCCAGCAACTCTCATCGCCCCTTCCCAGCCAGAGCCTCTCGTGGACAAGGCTATGTTGGACCTCGACGCCGTTCCTGCACTTGCGGCTGCCCTTGAGGAAACAATCGAAGAAGGACCGGAAGGCGACTTCATTGTAAAGGGAACCGATACCCTGTACTCAGGCGTCTTTTACAAGGTAGATTCCATCAGTGGCGAGCAGGTCTATATCGTTGCAAATATTAAGGACGGCCAGTTTGAGGGACCTTCAATAATGTATCGTTCCAACGGGTCGAAAGCCGGCGAAGTGGAGCTCCAGAATGGAACGCCTGTGGAAGGATCCGAGCAATACTGGAATAGCAAGGGCCAAAAGGTTGACACGCAGGAAGAGGCCCTCGATAGCCAATAACTTACTCTTCCCACCCTGCTCCTCGAGTCTTGAGAGCCATCGCATAGCCCCTTTGTTCATTCAGCTGATCTCATGTGATCCATTGAGACTTTCTAGGAGTGACTCTCGCGCCTCCCCTACTTCTTCCCTGCAAGAATCTCTCCTAGATTTTTTACCACTTTGGGCGACGGCAGGCCCCTCTTCTTCGTAACCAACAAGACGAAGTTGTCTGCCAGGATTTCCTCTGGATGAATCAGGTAACTCGTGTTCTTACCGACTTGCTTAAAGAAGCCCCTCACCTCGCCCACGTCCAAGAGCTTCGGTGTCGCTCCTTCGAGGATCACTTTCACGCTTTTCCCATCTGCCCCGCGCTTCACGACCACCAGCTTAAACTGGAGATAGCGAAAGAACTCCCCACCGCTTTCCGGGTCGTACTTTTCCTCCTTCGAAAACAGAATAGGAATGACCCATTGCTCCTTCCCTGCGACTTTCACCTTCAAGCAATGCTCATTACGCGGCGCATCTGGATTAGTCAGCTTTCGTAATGCCAGCTCCTCTGGAAACACTAACTCCTCGCACTTTTCGAAGCCTATGGCCGCATAGCACCTGTCTCGAAGTTCTTCATTTGCACGTGACAGCACGTGGAACAGCTCATGGCAAAGCACCCGCTGCACCCCCGAAGGTCGTCCTTCCAGAAACTTCTCCGGAAACACAATCGCGTTCGCCCGGGTGTAGGCAGCGTTCCCCTCTTCCTGCCCCGTCGTCTTGATCAACCAGATCTTCTCTGGAAACGGCAAAGCCATCTTCCTCAATGTCTCTTCCACGCCCTCCATTGCCAGATACACCTTTTCTTTCTCTGCCTCTTCCCACGCCAGCACGGCCTTCCCCACAAATTTCAAATATTCCCGCTCCGAGACCACCTGGTCCGTCTTCAAACGCGCCGCACGATCAAATGGACTCATCCGCTCGACGTAATCATCTCGACTCGTCAATACTCGCTCCCCTTCCTCCACAGTGGCAAACGACAAGGTCGTGCTCCCCAGCCTTACCTCTCCCCAGCCATGACCCGTTAAAGCCAACAGCGTTGCCACAATAGTCGCAGACCTTATCACCCCTTGAAACTAGCTGAACTGTCCACCCTGCACCACTCAGATTCTCTCCCTTACAAAAGTGGGAGAATCGCCGATATCTTTACAGTTCAGTTCCCGGCACCTTGACCTGCTCGCCCTATTGCTTTTCGAGAGCCTCAGTAAATTCTACCCTCACTTTTCGCTTTCAATAAGCAGTCCCTCCGATTGACGTGCTTGCTCCTCACGGTCCTCAGTAAGCCTTTGCTGTTCGGAGATTTCCGCACGCGTCGCTTCCTCGGAAGCCCTTGCCTCATTGCTAAGGTTCTGGATGAAGAGGGCCCCAACTAAAAGAATAAGCCCACAGGCAATCACTGTGAGACCCGCCTTTGCGCCTCTAGGCTTACTCCTTCTTCTCGCCTTGGTGGCCGCCTTTTTCCCAGCTGCTCCTTGAGAGTCTCTCCCTCGTTTAACGATTTTTGTCGGGTAGAGGTTCTGACTCCTAAGAAAGCTTGTAGCCTCCGATTCAGATCCGGCTTGGACTGTGCCGGTGGTATGCTGTCCCTGCGCGTCGATCGCCGTATACTGAAAATTGGGCATGAGCCTGATTAGTATGACGTTTAGAAGTGGTAGTGGAATCGAAATCGGCGAGGCTCTCTGAAGAGGACGCGCAGACCCGAATGCGTAAGACGACCCGGGGGAAATCATTCAAGGTAACCTTTGAGATCAAAAAGGGAGGAGCATTGGTGGCTTCCGCCGGAGACGAGGCCACTTGGATCTTGAGGTTGGCACCAGAGGCACCCGAGAAAGCGGCCCGTAAATAACTCCCCCACCCAGATCCGCGTGGCATAGCTTCTCCCCGCTCGGAACGGAACTTATCTTAAAGGAAGCGAGACAGAATTTGCCTTTCGACCCGATTTCCGTATAACGGTCGTCCTCAGTTGAACCGCAGCTCCCAAACTACAAAGAATAAGGAGGGGTGGCAGAGCGGTTGAATGCACCAGTCTTGAAAACTGGCATAGGGCAACCTATCGTGGGTTCGAATCCCACCCCCTCCGCCACTCGTCCCCTGCAGAGCTTGGGCGCCCTATGGCACTGGGAATTCACCGGAGATAAAACGGTCATACTGCTCCCGCAGTCCGACACCAGCCTCCGACCCCGAACCTCCATGGAAACTATCACGGACAGCCTTCCGGGACCACTCCACCGCCTTGCTCCGATCCTGCTTCGCAAACCAGACCTCAGCCATGGTATCGAGGTAAGCTGCCTGCCGGGGACGCATCGCAAGGGCTCGTTCGATCTTCTGCATGGCGTCAGGTAATTCCCGGCAAGCCCGCGACGCCATCCAAGCCGCGCTATTGTATGTATTGTGCGCCTTCGGGTATGCCTCGATGGACTTTGCCAATCGTCCGTAAACAATCCTGAAATTACGATCATGCTCCGCAATCAGACCTGCCTCTCTTAGAAGGGGGAAATAGTCGTCTGCCAGGATTCCATCCCCATTAAGGATTTCGAAGGAGCTGCGAAAGAGCTTGTTTGCCTCTTCCTGATTACCCTCGTCGTGCAGTGCTAACCCTCGATAGAGATCTGCGATAAACCTTTTGCGAATAAAGGAGACCGGATTGATAAAGGTTGATCTCCCCTTGAGATACTGCATGGCATCAACTTCCGCAAAGGCCGCAGCCACCCTCCACTGCTTGTTATTCCTCGCCTGCTTGGAGAAGTAGGAAGCCGCGGTTTGCCAATACCAGTCGGCAGGGCCTCCCGTGATCAGCAATTTCCGCCAGTAGTCCCCGGCCTTAGCCACCGCTCCACTACTATTCACATCCAGAGCCATCCGGAGAAGCCGGATAGGCTCATCTAAGGAGAACGTTTCAACCTTCTCCAGAGACTCCCGCGCATCTCCATCATTCCCGGTCCTCGCAAGCGCACCACCATAGTAGGCCAGATAACGCATATTGGTGGGCTCCTTCTCGATTACCTCCCTCAATTTAGAGACCGCCTTTCCCCACTCTGACACCTGCCCATACTTTGCTGCCAGCTTCTTGCCCCACTTCATGTCCGGGTCATCCTTCGCGAGATTTTCGAGGAGACTTACGGAGACCATGGCCTCATCCCGTGCCTCCGCCGCTTCTAAAAGGTCTCCTAAAATCTGCTGCTGCTCTTCCTCCTCACCCGCTTTAACCTCCAAAATTTTGAGAGCGGCCCGTAACTTCGCATCGTCCATATGCACAATTCCGTAAAGCGCCCCGAGAAGGAGAATCCTCTTGGCCTTTTCCTCTTCTACCCCCTCTAAGAAACCCCATAACCGCGGGGCGGAATCTCCCTCACCAAAAAGATGCGACACCACCCGCAGGTCATCTCGGTCCTTCGAATCGGCAGTGAGCCTTTTCGATGACACGAGGAAGGCCAGCTCATAGAGACTCCCACCGAGATCATTCAACCGCCCAATAAACTCCAGCCAGTTGGAAAATCCGTCCTTCGAAGCCAGCTCTGAGAGCCGCTCCATGATTTTGATACTCTCTTCCTGCTCTCCCCGGGTGTGAAGAAAGGAAGCGATAGTGAGCACTTCATAACGCTCCTCCTCCGAATCTGACCAGTCCGTTGCCATCGCATCAAACCGCTCCTTCAGCCATTTACGACGGTTCTCCTCTGTTCCCGTGTACCCAAATACCTGAAGCGCCTTTTCAGGCAGCTCCACGGTATCATAGTAGGTAAAGGCTGAATCTTTGTTCATTCGAAATAACAGGGGCAGTCCCACGTCCACATTTCCGTTCAGGAGAAGTGAGAGGACAGCCCCTCTCTTTTCTTCATCTTCGCCATCTCCTGAGGCCTCTTTGGCCATCTGCTCCATCAGCCGATCAGACTCCTCGTGATCCAATTGCCAGCGGCGAAGGACTGTCTCCGCGTGGACCCTGACAATCGCCGACTCCCTCGGCCGATCCATACACCACTGAAGATAAGGCTCAGGGTCTCCCTCAAGGAGCGCCATCACTGCTACCACGTCGGAACGCCCCAGCTTCTCCGCCAACGCCCGGGAATCGACGAGTCGTCCCGCAGAACGCAGGAGAGCAAGCTGAGTCTCTGCAGCTTCCCGGGTAGCCTCAGTGACCATTCCGTCATCTCCAAGAACAAAAGTCCCGTCTCCTTTCGCAATTTCATCGTCCAGCTCCCTATTCATCCTCAAGAGACATGCCAGCCGCCGATTGTTTTCTTCTCCTCTGGGCGCCAGACGAAGAATCGCTTCTGCCTCCCCGCGCCTTCCCTCAACCAGCTCGCGAAGGGTTAGGGGCAGGACTGCCTTTTCAACCAATTCACCGCAAACCTTTCGCGCTTCCTCGCTTTCCTCGAATCGGTAGAGCCTGAGCATTTGCATGTAGGCTTCAGCATTTAAAAGCTCTTGGAAAATAGCCTTCTTGACCTCAGGCCCGGAACGAAAATATCGCTGAACGAGCTCCACAATCTCCGGAGGGGTCTCGGAAGTGATCCCGGTCATGATACGGCGCAGGACAATCCGCGAGCGGTAGGAAATCTCAGGGTCATCGGCCTCAACACCTTCCCTGATAGCATCGATTCCAACATCTCCGAGATCCCAGAGACTCTGCGTTGCAGCCTCTCTTACCTTAAAAGAGTCATCTCCGAGTCGGGAAACCAGCCTACGCGCCTCCTCCAAAACTTGCTCGGCAGCAGCGCTCACATCTTGCAGCTCACGCGCAACCTCACTCTCCAGACTATCCCCCTGTAACTTGCCCCGGGGCGAAGCCTCCTCCTGACCAAGCGCAAGGATAACAAGGGCCAAGCCGATGACACCGAAGATTGAAGCGAGGCGCGTTGAATTCATTAAGCTGGTGTGCCTCATACCAAGCCACAACATTCCAGATCTTCAAGCTTCTGGTCACGGAATCACTCTCCCAAACCTTGCCGAGAAGACCAGGCAGACCCCTATTTCCCGATACAGAACTGGCCAAAGATCTCTCCGAGTAGTTCCTCAGCCTCTACCCTGCCAGCCACCTCGCCAATGGCATCCAGTGCCAGCCTGAGGTCTACCGCTACGAATTCAGGTCCTACGCCGCCCCTGAGCTGCCCGTAAGCCTCCTCAAGAGCACCTCTTGCCCGCCGCAAACAGCTCTGATGCCGCACATTTACCGCTACGGCATCCTGCCCCCATGTCCCATCTCCATGAGCAAACTCTCCAACGATCGCAGAAATTAACCGATCGAGCCCCCAGCCCTCAGCGCAAGAAATCTCGACCAGATCCCCGACACCGATCCAATCGTCGTGACGAGGGAGATCGCACTTGTTGAGAACCAGAAGCTGGCGGAGGTTTTTACTCTCCGAGCGTAACATGCTCTCTCTCCTTGGGGCGCTCGCATCGACGACCTCTAATACCAGATCAGCTTGAGCAACCTTATCGAGCGTCCTCTCAACACCCACCCGTTCAAGCTCATCAATGGTTTTTCGGTGCCCTGCGGTATCGATCAAACGCACGGGGAACCCTCCTAGATTGAGTACTTCCTCTACGGTATCGCGAGTCGTTCCTGCAGTATCGCTGACAATGGCTCTTTCCTGGCCGAGGAGGATGTTCAGCAAGCTGGATTTACCCACGTTAGGTTCACCATAAATAACGACTCTGGCCCCTTCCCGCAAAATTCTACCCTGCTGAGCAGTAGCGAGCAGGGATTCGATTCGCTTCTGAGCCAGTGCAAGCTGACCCGCAAGTGCCTCACCTGTTTGAGGAGCAATATCCTCATCCGGAAAATCGATATACGCCTCGATCTGAGCAACGATTTGCAGGAGAAGGCTACGAATCTCCTCGGTCTCCAGCCCGATTTTGCCACCAAGCTGCTGCTGAGCGGCCCGCAGCGCCAGATCCGTCTGAGCCCCGATCACATCCATTACAGCCTCCGCCTGGGTTAAATCCATTTTCCCATTCAGGAAAGCTCGCTGACTGAATTCGCCAGCCATCGCGGACCTTGCTCCGCACTCCAGCAGGCGATCAAGAACACGCTGCACGACCAATACCCCACCGTGACAACTAATCTCTACGAGGTTTTCCCCTGTATAACTGCAGGGTCTCCGAAAAACAGTCACAAGGACATCATCAATCACCTCTCCTGTTGATGAGCGCACATCCGCCCTGGTGACCATTCTTGCTTCCTGCTGCTCGCAATCCATCCCGAGCGCCTTTCCGGCCACTGAGAGCGATTCTTCTCCTGAAAGCCGAATCAGAGCTATCGCCCCAGGCCCGAAAGGGGTCGCTATCGCCGCGATGGTCTCATTCACTGGTTTTCTGAGAATTCCGGCTGGGGCTCTTGCTCGGCCGGCGCCACCGAATCGCCCCTTTGGTTGCCAACATCGGAATCAATCAGCCCACCTCTTGTCTCACCCTCAAGATAGGAAATTGGCTGAGGCTCTACTTCCGCTTGCGGCATTTGTCGGGGGGCAACGATAGTGCCATCTCTCGCCTTCTCGGGACTAGCATTTCCAATCTCACCACCGAGCCCAAGAAACTCCCAACAGACAAGCTCTTCCAATGCGATCTTGCTCTCTTCTTCGTCCGTCCAACGTAACCTTACGGTCGCATAGCGATTCTGATCCCGTTTCCCGGGAATATTAATCCACGCCACCTCCGACAGAATCTGCCCATTCTGTTCATCATTAGGAACTTTGATCGTGACCCGGTCATGACCAAAGGCCGGGTCGCTGAAACGAAAGAATCTTACTCCTTCCGAAGCTTCATTCGACAATCCAAGCGGCAAGGCTTCCCTGACCATTAGGCGGAAGACTCCTCCGCCCCCTGGTCGCGGAGTATTGATAAAATGTTTAAAGAGGCGGTACTTGGTCTGGGTGTAGACATGCCAGTCGAGGAGAAGCTTTCCTTCTTGCTCCTTGAAAAAGCTCATAACCCGCATTGGCTCCGCCGAAAACCGCTCTTTAGAGGCGAGAGCGGAAAGGAGGAGATCCGGCTCTTCCACTCCATGTTGTACTTCAAGAGTATTCACCGGCCGAAAGAACTCCGACATCTTGATCTCCGGTGATCTCTCAAATCTCATCAGAAACAATCCCCGCCGGCGATCCTCAATATCGAGCTGCTGAAAAGTGAAGCCCTCAGCTGGTGTATCCGACTCGTCTACTTCCTCCACTCCTGCGTAAAACCGCTCCATTTCATCGAGAACGTCTCCACCCCCAATGACATAGTTCGATTTCTCTCTCGCGCTTCTTGCTTGAAGAAATCCCTGAAGGGAGGCAGCCGCTCTAACCTTCCATCCCTCGCCGATAAACTCTTCCCGGGTAAGAACTGGCGTTTCGATACCAGGAAGCACCTCTTTCTCAAGGATTGGCTGCTCAAGCGCCGGAACAAGCACACTTGCTCCGTTGTTATTCAGGAGGACCAAGGCCAAAAGAGCTCCCGCTACCATTACCAAAGCGCCCAGGAACACAAGAACAGGATGGCCCTGTTTCTTTTGGATCGGAACCTGACCTCCCAACCCGTGCACACTCTGATATTCTGGCTCTGATACCTCTTCAGGTGGCACTACCTCAGGACCGGCTGAAGCCTTGATTGGAGCTCCCTCGTCCTCGGTTTCTAAGGCCCCCGCTGCCAATGGATCTTGGGCAAAGGATTCCGGAAAGACTACCGGCGGCGGAGGCGACAAGACATTCGTTCCGCAGTGAGGACACGGTGCAGTTGTAGGGGGAAGATCAAAGGGGATCTCAATTTCACCGCGACAGGAATCGCAATGAAACCTCCGGGTCGCCGGAGCAGTGGTACGGGACATCTGATTATTAAGAACTCCTAAAAGAGTAATCAGGAGTCCGCCCCCTGTCAACTAGCGAAGGCCTGCGCCTCAGCCCTTAAGAACCTCGTCCAACACTTCAATACAGCGCTCGTTTTCTGCTTTAGTCCCTACTGAGATCCTTACCCATCCCGGTAATTTGTAGCCCCGCATCGCCCGTACTATAACCCCTCTGGCCAGCATTCCGGCAAAGACGGCGTCCCCATCACCCACCTCAACAAGAACAAAGTTGGCCTTACTCTCAACGTAGTGAAGCCCACGCTGATCGAAGCTGTCCTGTAGAAACGTGAGACCCTCATCATTATTTTTCACCGTCCTAGCCACATGTTCGCTATCGCCAAGAGCGGCAAGCGCCCCCGCCTGCGCCATCGCATTGGCGTTGAATGGCTGCCTGGCCTTGTTGAGCAAATCCGCAATCTCTTCCGGAGCAATTCCATATCCGATCCTCAGAGCCGCTAAGCCCTGAGCCTTCGAAAACGTTCTCATCACGCAAACGTTTTTCCGATTTCTGACATGGCTGATGGTATCAGGAGGGTCTTCAAGAAATTCATGATAAGCCTCATCAAACACCACGATGACGTGATCAGGAACTCGATCCAGAAAGCGCTCTATCGTCCCGCCATCTACCATAGTTCCAGTTGGGTTGTTGGGGTTTGCAATAAACACGAGACGCGTATCTGAAGTAATAGCACCAGCCATCGCATCAAGGTCATGGATGAATCCCGGATCCGGAACTTCTTTGTATTTCGCGCCAAAGAGCTTTGCCATCAACCTGTAAACCACAAAGGCATGCTCAGCAGCCACGAGAGATGTCTTCTCGTTAAGAAAGCAATGACAGAGAAGCTCAATGATTTCATTCGATCCATTGCCGAGGACCACATTGGTCATTTCAACGCCATGCTTTTCGGCGATAGCTCGGCGAAGTTCCCAACCACCACCGTCAGGGTAAAGTTGTGCCTCTTCAATCGCAGCGCGCATTGCCTCTTTGGCCTTTGGTGATGGACCCAGAGGATTTTCATTACTCGCAAGTTTTACGATCTCCTCAGGCCGAAGCCCTAATTCACGAGCGGTTTCCTCCACCGGTTTCCCGGGCTCATACGCGGCCAAGTCGCATACGAATTGATTTGCGGCGCGCTGAATTGACATGCGTTGATTCTGAATCTCCTGAGGTTGATGTTAAGCGCTAAGACTACTCGGCAGGCCCTTTTCCAGTATAAATTGAGGCAATCCCCTGTGTAAGAGGCTTCCAAGCCCGCTCATGCAGCCCCGCCTCCCCCAACAAATCAAGCATCTCTCCCCCGCTCGGGAAGCGCTCGACCGACCCGGCGAGGTAGTCATACGCATCCCTCTGCCCTGTGAGGAGGCCGGCGACCCTCGGAAGGATCCTGTTCAGATAAAACGCATAGGGGCGCCTGAGAAGTCCCTCGGGGAGAGAAAAGTCCAGCACGAGAACTAGTCCAGATGGACGAACCACTCGGCTCATCTCCTGAAGCCCTTTTTTCCAATCGCTCATGTTACGCAGACCGAAAGCGACCGTCACCGCATCAAAGCTGTTATCCGCAAAAGGGAGCTCTAAGCCGTCTGCAACCAAGCTCTTTTTCAAACCTCTGTCCCGGGCCAGTTCAAGCATCTCTTCACAAAAATCCGCCCCCGTGACCTCGGCACCAGGACATGAACGCTGCAGCTCGAGCGCAAGATCACCAGTTCCAGTTGCAACATCAAGGATTCGACCCGGTTTGTGCTCGGCAACCAAACGACCCACTTTCCTCCTCCACAGGATATCGGTGCCCATACTCAGAAGATGGTTCGCAAGAGAGTATCTCTTGCAGATCCGAGCAAAAGCACCTCTTACATATTCTGGATCCTGACCTTCTCTTCTTTCCATCGCTAATTCTAACCGATCTGCCAGTCAAATACCCGAACTTGCCTGCGAAGGATCGGGTAAAAGGTCGCCGTAGACTCCTGGGTCACTCCCTGGGATTTCGAATGCTCCACAGGCCCTCTCGTAGAACTCTTTTGGACCTACTCCCCCAATGACGGCGTACGCATACCCCTCACTCCGCATTGCTTCGAGAGCCTTAAAAAGCAAAGCGGTCCCCAACCCAGAACCTCGCTCGGACTCCTTCACACCGGTGGGACCAAAAAATCCCTTGCTGGTGGTTTCATAGCAGGAAAAACCGAGGATCTGACTATCGCGGGTTGCAACGAAGGAACTCACCGGCTGCCTACCAAAGGCCACTTTCACCTCGCTCACCCACTTTGGGGAGAAGTGCGACCCCACCCAATCAGCAATGATATGACGCTCGTAGGCCATCGGTCTTCGGAGAATCACCCCCTTGGCCTCAATGCCCTGATAGATCTCCGAAGAATCCGGGAGGTCATAAAGGCGAACCAGCATATCAATCATGGCGAAACATTACGCTCTGAAGCAATGAGAGCAACCGGCAATCATAGCGATCACGCTCAAGGGCTCACAAGCCTCCCTCATGAATTGACCTTGGGGCGAAGAGATGAGATCTGACTCAAGACCGAGGAGCGTCGCTTCTTACGTCTTTAATTCAAAATCCGATGCACGGCCTCACATTTATTCTCGCTGTCGTTCTGCTGATTCTAGGTGTGACGGGACTGCCCGACACTACTTCAGCTGCGGAGATTCAGACACGGGCAAGCCCTGGACTCTTTTTCGGAGGGTCTATCCTCATCGCTTCTCTCTACGCTTTCCGAGAACGGCGCCACGGGATGGCCGCGGCCTCCTTCCTGACTTTTATTGCATTTCTCACAAGCGTGCCGCCGATCTTGAAGCCCGTCTACCGTGGCACCTATGACTGGCTCCTAATTGACCACCGTCAGCCCACAATCATCGCGCTCGCATCCGCGCTCTACCTTGGCATCGCCTTCGCTGCCTGGAAGCGTGCCCGCCGCTCGTTGGCAATCGCGCGCCTGAGAGAAGACTGACTGGTGGCAAATCTGATCGACGGGCGCCCTGACCCCATCCTCAGACTGTCATTAATTCCTGCTCCTTCTCGGCCAGCTTCCCATCGATCTCCTTGATGTACTGGTCCGTAAGGTCCTGCACTTCAGACTCGAAATCACGAGCCTGGTCCTCAGTCAGAATATTCTCTGTCTTCATCGCCTTCGCAGCATCCATCCCGTCCTTCCGACTGGCTCTCACTCTGATACGCGATTCTTCTGCCATGTTCCTAATGACCTTTACGAATTGGACTCTCCGCTCTTCTGTCAGCTCCGGGATCGGCAACCTGATCACCTTTCCATCGCTGACCGGATTCAGGCCCAGTTTGCCATTTTCTCGAATGGCCCTTTCGATATCTCCTGTCACACTCGGATCGAAGGGTTGCACCATGATCGTCCGGGCCTCTGGCGTTGTAATGACCGCCAGCTCCTTCAGTCTCATATTGCTCGCGTACGCCTCAACATGAACTTCGAGGTTTTCCACCAGACTCGGCGACGCCTTGCCAGTTCTCACGCCAAGGAATTCCTGCAGCATATGCTCCACCGCCTTGGCCATTGAGGCATTCACTTCCTGTTTACTCGTTTCCTGATCCATTGTGCCTGATTGTTATATTCTTTTCGTAAGCCTACTCACCACAGACCACTGTGCCAAGCTCTTCACCCCGAAGCGCCCGTTCAATATTGCCGGACTCTCCCAGATCGAAGACTATGATCGGCATATTATTATCCATACAGAGACTAAACGCTGTGGAATCCATCACCTCCAATCGATTTGAGATGCACTCGTGAAAAGTCACACGGTCGTATCTTTTGGCCTCAGGATCCTTCTTAGGATCCGCGGTGTATACCCCATCCACCATCGTTGCCTTCAGGATGACATCCGCACTCATCTCACTCGCTCTGAGAGCCGCAGTGGTGTCGGTAGAGAAAAAAGGACTACCGGTTCCAGCAGCAAACACCACTACGCGTTTCTGGTCCAGATGACGACTTGCCTTCCATCTGAGAAATGGCTCAGCCACATTTTTCATTTCGATCGCCGATTGCACGACACATGTCACCTCCCGCTCTTCCAAAGCTGCCTGAAGGGCCAACGCGTTCATCACGGTAGCCAACATCCCAACATAATCAGCGGTCGCACGATCCATACCGCGCTCGCTTGCGGCAGCGCCCCTCCAGAAATTACCCCCACCGACCACAACTCCCAGCTCGACCCCTGATTCGAGCGCCGCACAAATCTCACTAGCAATCCGGCCAACAATCTCAGGCGAAATATTGTCGGTGCTCCCGGGCTCTCTCAAAGCCTCTCCACTCAATTTTAAAATGGCTCTCTTGAAGGAGCGTTCCTTTTCACCCATAGACAATTAACCGGTTAAAGTATTGAAGCAATACTCCCCATCCGTGAAAAGCGAAAAGGGCGCACTACGACCGCCTACCCCCAGCACTGATCTGAAACGGAGATCAGATATTTACCTTCCCTGATTCACCTCTTGGTCGCCGCCGGACCGCCCCAAACGAAATCGCTTCGCGAGATCCCTGAGGGCGGCATTACCCTCTGTTGTCCCGGTGATCCCAATCGAAACGCTCAAAACCTCATCCTTAACGCTTTGAAAATAGGCTCGAAGGGTCCGCTCAACCGCGATAACCGAGAGCCGGATTACCTGCCGTGCAGTGAGATCCAAATCCTCGGGCAACTCGAAATTCTCTACGTCGAATCTCACCAGCAATCGGTTCACCTTCATTTCCGCGCTCAATGCTACGCCACAGAGATTCAGAAGGTTTGCATCATCGACTTCATAGCCCTCGCTATTACTAGCTATCCGGTGAGGTGCAGCGACTGCCTTGACCAGATCTTCTGGCATCGCTCCGGTGACAGCATAGGGCCGCGAAAATACCCCAGCCTGAATCGGATCCTCTTCACCGAGGGTGTCCCCTATCCCGTCCGTCCGGTGTAGAGAGAGAGGCTGGTGAAGCTCCACAACCTCCAGCGTGACCGCCACAACAGGCGAGCACAACAACAGGAATAAAACCGGAAAGCGAAGGAGCATAGCCGGCATTGTGCGGTCTTCACGGACTACTCACCAGCGAAAAGAAACCCTCACCAGGCTCTACAGCGTTACCCCTGATCAGTTCTGCCGCTGACAGACGCCTTCCTCCTTCAATTTGAAGTTCATTCAGCACCAGTCCGCCATCTCCACATGCGACGGTAATGCCTGAAGAACTTACACTGAGAACCTCTCCCGGAGCGACACCCCTCACGTCACGGCTGACACTGACATCAGCGAATATTTTCAGCCGCCTGGGCCGACCCCGACCATCTTTGAAGTGTGTATAAGACCCGGGCCACGGTTCATATGCTCGAATCCGGCGCTCCAAGACCTCAGCAGGAAGCCTCCAGTCAATCTGCCCGTCCAGGCGCTGTAGTTGTGGGGCATAGGTAGCCAGCTCGTGATCCTGTGGTTCCCCGGTCAACGTGTTAGCGGCCAGCTTTTCGATACACATCATCGTTAACTCAGGCGCCATTTCTCCGAGGCGATCATGAAGCGAGCCCCCGGTCTCATCGGCAGATAGACCAATCCTCTCTGTCATAACTACATCCCCGGCATCGAGGCGCTCTACCATCTTAATGATGCTGATGCCACTTTCTCGGTCACCAGCCGCAATAGCGGCTTGGATACACGACGCCCCGCGGTGCCGAGGGAGCAAGGACGCATGAATGTTGAAGCATCCACGGGACGGCACAGCCAAGAGAGCTTTAGTCAGGATCTGACCATAGGCCATCACCACGATAAGCTCCGGATCGAGCGCAGCGATAGCCGAGATCTCGCTCTCGTGCCTGACGTCCTCTGGTTGTAGAACCGGAATGGATCGCGCCAGAGCTTCTGCCTTGATCCTTGGAGCCTGAGGCTTCGAACGACGTCCAACTGGCCTGTCAGGCTGAGTCACCAGTCCAATCAGGGTCACGCTGTCCGCCAGCCTCTTGAAGGTCGGAAGGGCAATCTCGCCAGTGCCCATGAAGAGTACACGCATAATCCAGTGCAGGTTACCAATAGACTCAGCGTCCGTTCTGGCCGTAGAGCCGCCGAAGGGATCGCAATTACCCTTAAGCCACTATCTTGGCCCTCTCCTGGTAAGCATCTATCTTTACGATTTCTCCAATGATCTTACCCAGAACCTCAACCGGCTGCCGAGTCGCATCGATATCGACAACCTTATCTTTGTAGTACTCGATCAGGGGACGGGTTTCCTCCTCGTAGGTTTCTATGCGATTCCTGATCACCTCATCGCTGGCATCATCAAAGCGATTCTCCTTCAATGCCCGCTTCCGCATCCGCCGGGAAAGCTCTTCGCGGTCCGGACACGTGAGATGAATCACAGTGTATACCTCAAGATAGTTTGCGATAATTTTAGCTTGTTCCACATTCCTTGGAATGCCGTCGAGCACAAGAATGTCGATATCGGGCTTATAGTGATATGTCTCAATCCAGTTATCGATCTGCACTTTCCATAAACCGATCGTAAGCTCATCCGGCACAAGCTCTCCCTTACTGGAATACTCTACGAACTTCTGCCCGAGGGCGGTTCGCGTATCCAGAGAGCGAAACACATCTCCACAGGCGCAGTGAAAGAACCGCGGAATGGTGCCAAGCACTTTCCCCTGAGTCCCCTTGCCCGCACCCGGCGCACCAATAATGAGAATTGCCGGGTGCGGTTTACTTGATTTTTCTCCCACGGTTTAAGTCGAATTTGAGTTTCTTCCTAATAACGAATGGCAAGCCCTCCAAGCTCCAAATCAAATTTCCTATCCTGACGCCGCCCTTAATAGCGCTATTCTGGAATACAATGAGGACCGCTCTCTGGTCCTCCGAGCACCAAAATCAATAAGCGAAGAGGTAAAAGAATGGCAGAGGTACTAGAAGCGCCAAATCAGCGAGAATTCTCAGTGAAACCGGAGAAAAGAAATGACGGAATAAGGCAAGAAACGCCAAGCCTCCTGCCCCAACCATCGCCGCCAGATAAAAGGCCTTGTGAGCCTGCGACCCAAACCCCTCAGCAGAACTTGCAAGAAGGTAGCACACAATCACCAAGGCAAGCAGGAGGACCTTGATGATCGTATTTTCGAATTCACGTTCATTCTCATCCATACCTTTTTCCTCGTCACCACCTGACTCCCAGTGATCAATCACCATCATATTTATCATACAGAGGAGTGCAAACACCACCACCTCTGAGGACAGAGCCAGCTCATGCAAACCCACCGAGCTACCACTACGAAAATGAACTCCCACAGTTGTCCCGTAAGCAAAAGCTAATCCGGCAACTATATTCTTAAACCAAGAAACTCCTTTCTCAGGGCGTTGAAAACTAATCAAAAAATACAGCAGGACCGGAACCGCAACCGGATAAGCATAGGCCAGCAATCCACGAGACTGCCGCGACAACAGAAAGAACACTCCTACAACTCCGACACAAAGAGCCACGATCATTAGACCTCGGTAATCGCAGTGAAATCGGTGGCGTAAAGGCAGAGTGGCTTCCGTTCCTCTCATACCCCGGGAGTCCATAAGCCGATCTGCGACATAGATGCACCAGACGGTCAGCGCCAGAAGCCATGGCAAAGAAGGCTGATGATACTTCACCAGCCAAATCTGCTTGAACATCCAGAACCATGCGAGCGCCACCAGGGGAGCATCGAGACTCAGAATGTTAGGCCATATCCAAAGGGGACGTCGTGCCATGGGTGCCGCCAAACCCTCTCCCTTAGCGTATCACAAAGCAAGCCAGTTCGCCTTAGTTATTCAACGCGACTAAATCATGATAGAAATGGAGGAAGGGCCGTCCCTATTCCATCGGCAACCACACGGAGGAGCTCGGCCTCCTCATTGGTAAGCACCCCATCCTCGGCAGCCGCACGACCACACATTTCGAGGATTCTCTTCTTCACGAGTGGTGACGCCTCCTCGAATGCACCAAGAGCTGCCAATACCAATTCCGAGTTAAGGGAGTCCTCGGGAAGCAGAGTAGGCACCCGGCTCTCGAATGGAGTGGACCCCTCTACTGCAAATTTGAAAGCTTTTGCCGCTCCTTTACTATTGCGCCCGTTCCACGCCATCATGGAAAGCAGAATGTCGCCGGATTCCGAAAGCCCCTTCGTCGGTCCGGGACCACGGTCGAGCTTCCTTTTTCCTGAGAAAAAGTGACTAGAGAGGTGCCTGGACAACGAGTGCTGGAGCATAAACTCGAACAGGTCCACCTTCTCGTCAGCAGCAATGACCCAGTCCAGCATCTGCAGGAGACGCTCATACTCACTCTCGCTCAGCTGCTTGAGGGTTGGAATACAGAGGTCTAGAATCGCAATCTTCGCGGCCGAGTGAAGCGGCCCAATGGTTTCATGCCACTCGCTGAGTGTTTCCACATATTTCTGCCCCATACCCTGGCGTAAGCCCTCCAGCTGTTCCCTGCATTTCATAGAATCTCCGGACAGCAACATTGCAAAGATCAGGACCTGCGCCTTACTTCGATCTCGCGAGGCGGATCTCCACTTCTCATCAATCCCGACGCAAATCTGCTGCCCATGCTCAAGCTGCCAATCCACCTCATCACCGAGGCAAGCAAGCGTCTCGGCTGCCTTTATTGCTGGCGGCTCTCCAGTGGAAGCCGAAGAAGAAAAACTCGCCATTGACGCCGAGGGAGACCCGACGCCCGCCGTATCCACATCGGGTAGTGATACGGAGTCAAAATTGACTTTGGAAGAATTGGGATCCAGAGCCCGGATTCTCACCTGAAGCGGAGGATGAGTCGCCATACCCCAACGGAACAATCCTCCCTCCGCGAAGAACATGTGACTCATCGCAGCAGCTTGCGGACTCTTAACCCGGGCACCTTCCTTCCATCCTCCAATCTTCTTGAAGGCTCCTATGAGCCCATCGGTATCACGAGTAAATTGAACGGCCGATGCGTCGGCCAGAAACTCCCTTTGGCGGGACACTGCGGCTTGAATCGCCCGAGCGAAAAACCCTCCAATTGCGCCTGCAAGGAAGAGGACAAACCCTGTAAGAAGCAGCACTGCGAGCACCCCCCCACCCTCCTTGTTATTCTTACTGGGTCGAGCATACCGCAAGAAAGAGATCAGGACTCGCCCCACAATCATGAGAACGAGGATCCCAAAGATAAACCCAACCAATTGCATATTGAGGCGCATATCGCCATTCCGGATATGGCTGAATTCGTGCGCAATAACCCCCTGCAACTCTGACCGGGAAAGCAGATCAAGACATCCCCTCGTCACGCCGATCACAGCATTGGAGGGTTCGGTGCCCGCTGCAAAAGCATTAATCCCGGCTTCCTGATCCATCACATAGACGAGTGGAACCGGTGTTCCTGACGCAATAGCCATCTCTTCCACGATATTCAGGAGCTGGCGCTCCTTGAGATCTCCAGTGTCAGGCTGCACCGGACGCCCGCCCATACTTTCAGCAACCGCCCGCCCTCCTCGTCTTAAATCGATCGACTTATACGCCGTCCCTCCAAGGATCAGAAGCAAGGTGGCCCCGGCAACGAAAGCGAACAAGTTAGGATCCCAGAGCTCTTGTCGGGACCCTGCCAGCTTCATGGCAAACGCAACACCGATATACACCGAAACTACGATGGAGATTACCGCACAGACAAAATAAGCAACCAGCCACTTTGTCCTGCGGCGAGCCTTCTCCTGCGCCTCAAAAAAATTCATCGTTTTACCCAGGATCGCTCCTCTATCCCCGGAGACGCCACCAAATCAGTAATTCATCCGATCAGTCGAAACTCACCTTTACAACCTCGCGTTCGGCCTCACTACTGACCTCGAAGAGAACCGCAGCCTTAAAATTAAACATTCCAGCGATGATATTCGAGGGCACAACTTCGATCTTCGTGTTGTAGAGAGTTGCTGCATCATTGTAGGCCTGACGGGAAAAGCTGACCTTGTTTTCGGTGGTGGTAAGCTCCTCGCTCACCTGCATCATGTTCTGGTTGGCCTTGAGATCCGGATACGCCTCCGCAAGCGCAAAAAACTTGCCCATCATTGAACCCAGCCCGGCCTCGGCCGCCATCAATCCTTGCATCTGGGCAGCATCATCCGGGTTCAATCCATCCCGGGCACTCGCTGCCGCATTGCGCGCCTGAATGACCGCTTCAAGGGTCTCTCGCTCGTGCTTCATGAACGATTTAGCCGTTTCCACCAAGTTTGGAATCAGGTCGTGGCGCCGCTTCAACTGAACATCAATCTGGGCGAAGGCATTACGATACATGTTCCGCAACTTAATCAACCCGTTGTAAGCCCCAATCGCCCACAGAAGAAAGACGACCACCAAGGCACCGAAGGCGAGCAGGGCCATCGTTCCTCCATCTAGAAATGCTAAATATTGAGAAAGTGATTCATTCATGATGCTGAGAGAACAATACTACCGCACCACTCCTGAGTCGCCATTATAAAACCATCCCATATTTAGACCCCTCCAATCCGGATGCCTCTCTCTATCACTGCTGCCGATCCTATTCGGTCCCAGAAGTTCGCCGCAATCGACTTTGAGTCTGCGGGTGCCGCACGCGGACGAACCGATGTCCCGGTTCAAATCGGCATCACTCTCTGGTGCCCAAGGCAAGGGCTTGGAGAGTCGTTCTGCTCCTATCTTTCGTCAGACCAACCCATTTCCTGGTCGGCACGAAAAGTTCACGGCATCACCCTCAAAGACCTTGCTGGCGCCCCCTCCCTCCTCTCTCTCTACCCACGCATCCGCAGCCTCTTAACGGATCGAATTCTTATCGCGCACGGACATGGAACAGAGAAACGGTTTCTCAGGGCCTTTCCCGGTCACCAGTTCGGACCTTGGGTCGACACCTTGAACGTGGCCCGTGCCGCATGGCCAGGTCTTGCTCAATTCTCCCTTGGAGATCTGATCGAGCACTTTGAACTGACACAAAGGATTGGGGCTATTCATCCCGACCGGCGCTGGCACGATGCACTTTATGATGCCACCGCCTCTGCTATTCTTCTGGACCACCTGATTACTTCCCTCTCCCTTCAGGATAAAGCTCTGGACCTCCTCCTCCGCCCCGACCTGTCCGCTTGGAAGTCTCTCAGACCGACGTAGTTCCTTGCCAATTGCACCCATCGTGTCCAGAACCTGCCTGCCAAGTAATTCACCGTGCCCCAAGTCACAGTCAACCTCCCCAGACGGTCCTACGACATTATCGTTGAAGTGGACTGCATTACCAAAGCAGGCTCTCTAATCAAGGAAGCTGGGCTCACTGGTAGAGCAGCGCTTATCAGCGATGAGAATGTCGCCCACCATTACAGCGAGGAAGTCCGCGCATCCCTCGAGGCAGTAGGCTTTGAAGTTTCTTGCCACCTCATTCCTGCAGGGGAGTCCTCCAAATCCATGGAGCAGGCCCAATCGCTCTGCCGCTCTCTCATCGAGCACCGCCATGATCGCGGCAGCTTCGTGGTCGCTCTCGGAGGGGGTGTCGTCGGGGATCTCGCTGGTTTCGTGGCGGCCATCTTTTATCGCGGGATTCCCTTCGTGCAGATTCCGACCACCATCGTGGCACAGGTTGACAGTTCAGTTGGCGGCAAAACGGGCGTAAACGTCCCGGAGGGGAAAAATCTCCTTGGAGCCTTTCAGCAGCCTCGTCTCGTCCTCGCTGACCCTGGCGTCCTGCGCACTCTCCCCCACGACGTATTTTGCGAGGGATTCGCTGAGGTCATCAAACACGCTGCCATTCGGGATGCGTCCATGCTCTCGGAACTCGAAACAATGGACCCTCAGAATCAGGAAGTTTCACCCGAACTTATCGCTGCCAACGTGGCCATTAAAGCGCGCATCGTTGAGGAAGACGAAAAAGAGACCTCGGGCGCTCGTGCCCTTCTCAATTTCGGACATACCATCGGGCATGCCATTGAAGCCACCGCTGAATATGGCACCCTCCTGCACGGCGAGGCGATCTCGCTGGGAGTACGAGCGGCCCTTTACCTTTCTGAGCGGAAAGCAGGCTTATCTCAGGAAGAAACAAACCGCCTGCTCACCATCCATCGGAGGTGGCATTTACCCCTCCAGATGGAGCTGGATATCAGTACTGAGTCGATCATGACCGCCCTCACTCGCGACAAGAAGTTTACATCCGGTCAAATCCGTTTTGTCCTGCTGAAGGCACTGGGTGAGGCATTTCTCTCCACCGAGGTAACATCGACCGATCTCGGAGAGGCAATTGAGCACCTCCGACTCCCTCCAGCACTCGCCTAGGAGTCTCCACTCTCCAGAGCCTCTCTCGGATATCTGACTCGATCGACCATATCCTGCACTTCGGCCGGCGGTGCCTTACTGACGAGCGAAACACCACAGGCAATCACAAAGTTAATCAGCATGCCGATCGTTCCAATTCCCTCAGGGGAAATACCGAACAACCAATGATCGGAATTATTGACGGCAGGATTCACGAATTTGAAATAGATAATGTAGGAGGAAGTGAACACGATGCCCACTATCATTCCCGAGATCACCCCATAAAGATTAGCCCTTTTCCAGAAGATCCCCAGAATGATGGCTGGGAAGAAAGAAGATGCGGCAAGCCCAAAGGCAAAAGCCACAACCTGAGCCACAAAGCCCGGAGGATTGATGCCAAACCAGCCTGCAACAATCACAGCGCCCCCCGCCGCAATTCTGGCTGTCCACAATTCAGCCTTTTCACTGATTCTGGGATTAATGGTGCGCTTTACAAGATCGTGAGCCACTGAGGTCGAAATCACGAGCAGCAGGCCCGCTGCGGTAGAAAGAGCTGCTGCAAGTCCCCCCGCCGCAACGAGGGCAATCACCCAGTTGGGAAGGCCCGCGATCTCTGGATTGGCGAGGACCATGATGTCTCTATCAACATAGAGCTCATTCGCTCCATCCGTCTTCTCATTATCGAGAAGCCTCTCCCCATGCTTACCAAGTAGCGACCCACCCTTGTCGTCCTTTCTGAAGCTGGGCTTACCAATAAACGCCGGACCGCTGGTATATTGGATCTTCCCATCTCCGTTCTTATCCACCCATGCAATCAAGTCAGACTTCTCCCAGTTCTTAAACCACCCACCATCCGACTTAGCAGCAGGAAGGGCAGCGTATTCCTTGTTAGGAATAGTCTCCAGAAGGTTAGTGCGAGCGAAGACACCCACCGCTGGTGCAACCGTATAGAGGATCGCGATGAACAACAGAGCCCAGAACGCAGAAATGCGCGCATCTTTTACCCGCTTCACGGTGTAAAAACGGACAATGACGTGAGGTAAGCCAGCAGTTCCTACCATCAGGGCAGCCGTGATGAAAAAGACATCGATTGTGGACTTCTGGCCATCAGTGTATGCTTGAAATCCGAGATCCGCTGAAAGACCATTCAGCTTATCTAACAGGCTGACAGATCCCGGGACACCATTTTCGAGGACATTCGAACCAAGTCCAAGTTGGGGAACAGGATTCCCCGTAAGCATGATTGAAATAAAGATTGCAGGCACCAGATAGGCAAAGATCAGAACGCAATACTGTGCCACCTGCGTGTAGGTGATCCCCTTCATTCCTCCCAGAACGGCATAGATCAGCACGATCACCATACCAACAATCACCCCCGTATTAACCTCGACCTCCAGGAATCTTGAAAACACCACGCCGACTCCTCGCATCTGTCCCGCCACATAGGTGAACGAGACGAACACCGCGCACAGAACTGCCACTACTCGTGCCGTATTTGAGTAATAGCGGTCTCCGATGAAATCAGGAACCGTGAATTTCCCGAAGCGCCGGAGGTAGGGCGCAAGAAGAAGAGCTAGCAACACATAACCACCGGTCCATCCCATCAAATACATGGCACCATCACGCCCCATGAAGGAAATAAGGCCGGCCATTGAGATAAAGGAGGCAGCGCTCATCCAGTCGGCGGCGGTGGCCATCCCATTCGCGAGACTGGGAACACCCTTGCCTGCCACGTAGAACTCACCGGTCGAGGTTGCCCGAGAGCGAATCGCAATGCCGATGTATAGGGCGAACGAAAGCCCAACGATCAGAAAGGTCCAAGTTTTTACATCCATGGGTCCAGACTACTGAAATTTATCTCCGAGGAGCTCCTTGTCTAACTTGTTCATTACAAGAACATAGACAGCTATTAGCACCACGAAAACATAGATGCTGCCCTGCTGGGCAAACCAAAACCCCAGCGGCACCCCTCCAAGTTTAAATTTGTCCAACTGGTCCACGAACAGAATCCCGCAACCGTAGGACACCAGGAACCAAACGAAGAGGAGCCCTCCCAGCCAGGATAAGTTCTTTCGCCAATACCGGGCCCGGGCGGCGGCGGAGGGGGTCTCGCTCATAGCGGCGGGGTCTAACAATGCAACGACGCCGAGGGAAGAATTTTTCCAGAATACCGATGTGAGTAAGTCTCCCAAAGAGTAGTGTTTATGACTTTTCAGAGGGGCAGAGGAATGACACCTTAATGGAGCATCCGATGGCCTCCTCTCCAAGTTTCTTAGGTTTTGATACCCTCCCCGCCCACGGAGCCCTCCTCGTTCCTGGACGACTCCGCCATGAAGACCTTCTGGCGCTGGCTACCGAGCTAGCACCCCGGAACCTGATCTGGTTGGTCGAGGAAGCCGCCTTAGTGGATCCTGCTACCCAGGAATACCTCAACCGTGAGGATATCCGGGCTGTGACCTTTTCCCAAGCCGACCCCGATCCCACAGCTATCGGGAAAGCCCTCACAGATAAAATAAAGGACAACTCCTTGATGATTTTCATCCCCGGAGATGCGGTAGCTCGACGGGGCACGGCATGCCACATTCCCCCGGATCTGAACGCATTTCTCTGTGAACTTAAGCTACCCACCATTCCCATTTCCGTCTCTCTTCCCTCCGAGCTCAAGCTTGCCACGGAGTCCGGATCCCGCCTCCCTTCCACGATTTTTGCCCTCGGTGACATGATCCCGGCAAGCGAGGTCACCCTGCCTGCTTATCAGGAAAACCTACTTCGCGCCTCCGAAATCAGCTTCAGCTCCCGAACCTTTCTGCGAGAATCTCTCAGCAAACACCTCCTCGTCGGACTAAAGAAACACAGTAACATTTCCGTTCACGACGGCACCGATGACAGCTCGCTCTCCTATGGCAAACTACTCGCTGCCGCTATTGCCCTCTCAAAAGAGATTCGGAGAAGCACCGACAAAAAAAGGGTGGGAATCATACTTCCCCCGGGCAAAGGAGGCTTGCTCGCAAATATCGCCGTTCTCTTTGCAAACAAGATTCCCGTTAACCTGAATTTCACTGCGTCGCAGGAAGCCGTAGAATCAGCAATAAGACAGGCTGATCTCGATAAATTCATTACCGCTGATCCCTTCGTCCGCAAGGTCCCAACCTTTCCTTGGCCGCCCACCCGGGACCTTCTCCTGGTAGAGCGTATTCTTCCCGGGATCAAATCGGCGATTACCCGATGGTTCCTTTTTTCCAAGCTCCTTCCGACATGGGCTCTCTCCTTTCTGCTGAAGCTGCACAAATCTGGACGAGGAGACGATGAGGCCATACTTCTCTTTACCTCCGGATCCTCAGGCGAACCGAAAGGCGTCCCCCTCACTCACCGCAATGTGCTCGCGAATGTGTGCCAGTTTGGCACGCGGTTATCGCTCCCTAAAAATTCGGGAATCCTTGGCTGCTTGCCGCTCTTTCATTCCTTTGGCTGCACAGTCACTCTTTGGTATCCAATCATCGAGGGCACCAAGCTAGTAACTTACCCCAGCCCTCTTGAAACCAAGCGCCTCGCTGAGTTGATTCATGAACACCAGCTCAATCTTCTCTTGGCCACGCCTACTTTCCTCCGTGGATATATGCGCCGGGTTGACCCAGAGTTGCTCTCATCGCTCGACTACGTCGTTACCGGGGCAGAGAAGCTGCCCTCGAACCTTGCCCAGTCCTTCGAAAAGAAATTTGGGAAACTTCCCTTCGAGGGATACGGCCTCACTGAAACCTCACCCGCGACCAACGTCAATCTACCTGATCTCGAGACGTCAACGGAGAATCTTCCGGTAATATCCTGTAGTAAGCTTGGCTCAGTGGGCCCTTTCCTTCCTGGTATGGCTGTCAAAATCACGGATGCGTCCACCGAGGAACCATGCACAGTTGACCAGAGCGGAATCATTTGGCTTCGGGGTGCCAACGTCTTCCCCGGATACCTGGATCGAGAGGATCTCACCGAAGAGGTCATGATTGACGGCTGGTTCAAGACGGGCGACGTCGGAAGAATGGACGAAAACGGGTTCCTCTACATCGAGGGACGGATGTCGCGATTCTCTAAAATTGCGGGAGAAATGGTCCCCCATGAAGTCATCGAGGGGCATCTTAATAGGATTCTCAATTTGGACGGTGAAGAGGAGCGGAAGATCACAGTAGTCGGAATACCCGACGAGCAGAAAGGCGAAGTCATCGGTCTCCTCTCAACAATTTCAGGTGACACCCTTCAGCAGGAGCTCGTCGACATCCGTCATCAACTTATGGACGAAGGCATCCCCTCGCTCTGGTGCCCGAAGGCCATCATCCCGGTGAGTGAGATCCCCCTTCTCGCATCTGGCAAACTCGACTTGAAGGCCTGCAACACCTTGGCGCAGGAGAGCGCACCCGGGGGCTAAAAATGGGTACATGCGAGCGTGCCCGACCTTTTTGGCTCCGCCCTCATTTCATGGAGGCAGAGAACCTTCTGCGCTTCGACCGCTTCATGGAGCTGTGTCTTTATGACGTAGAGCATGGGTATTATGCGAAAAATATAACTTCGGTCGGCAGCAGTGGAGACTTTTCCACGACCCCCAGCCTTTCACCAGTCCTCGCTATCGCTCTCTCCAAAGCCATCATGGCTTCCGGCCTGCGTGACGTTATCGAAATTGGGCCTGGCGCTGGAGATCTCGCCACTCAACTTCTGCTCCAGCTAAAGCCATCCGCCCTCTCCTTCCGCAAGCGAATCCGGTATCACCTTGTGGAGCGCTCTGCCCCTCTGCGAGCTCTGCTGAAACAACGACTCAGTCGTTCGGTGAAATTCCACCCTGACATGCAGTCTGCCCTCAAGGCCACGGGTGGAACCGGCTTTATTCTATCCAACGAACTTGTCGATGCGTTTCCCGTTCGGGTGTTTCAGGGAGCTCATGGAGCAATCCGTGAGCTTTACCTCTCCTTAAAAGAGGGCAGCCCTGTCGAAGAGTGGATGCCCTCCAGCGAACTCCCTGACTCAACACAATTCAACCTCTCTCGAGACCCTGAACAACGCCTGGAGATCCATCACAGTTACCGCACCTGGATCAACCACTGGCTCCCATCCTTAAGAAGCGGAAGGGTGGTCACCATCGATTACGGTGGCCGGGGAACAGAGATATACCACCGGAAGCCTCAAGGAACACTCCGGGCCTATTACCACCATCAATGCCTCACCGGTTCAGACATCTACAAACTGTGCGGGAGACAGGACCTAACAGCGGACGTCAATTTTGAGGACCTGATGTATTGGGGAGAGCAATCCGGTCTTTCCACAACAAGATTCATAACCCAGCACGATTACTGTCATCCTCACCTCGACCGCACAACGGATACACAAGCGACCCAGTTCCTCACCGACCCCGTGGGGGCCGGAAGTGCCTTCAAGATACTTGAGCAGGAGCGCCCAAACTCGGCTCTGTTATGATATGGGAATTGAGTATACATTAGTCTCGTGACCCGCCCTCTTCTCGTCAGCCTAGTCCTGTCTCTACCAGTATCAGGCTTTGAGATCGCAAGCGATTGCCTCCAAGTAATTGTGGGAACCACAGAAACATGGCAGAGTTCACACGTCACCTTGTCAGTATACGAGAGGACCTCCGGTCAGTCATGGCAACAAACAAACGGACCGTGGAAAGGCCGTTGTGGAAAGAAGGGCCTTGCCTGGGGGCTTGGTCTCCACCCCAAGCCCAGCTCTTCGTTGATTAAAGCCGAAGGTGACTGGCGCTCTCCCGCCGGAGTCTTCAGCCTTGGCGGGGTCTGGGGATATGAGGCGTCCGTGAAAAGGAGACCCGGGATGAAATACCGCCAAATCACCTCTCGCGACCTCTGGGTTGAGGACCCTACCTCGCCACATTACAACAGGCACCTTGTTCTCAATCGCGAACCTCTGGAGCCTTGGGAAAAGAAGGCCCAGATGCGCCAAAATGACTACCCGCATTCACTGAAGCTCTTTATCGCGCACAATACCGAACCCAAGCCCGTCCCCAGAGCAGGCTCCTCCATCTTCTTTCATATCTGGCGCAGCAGTGGCACACGCCCTACCGCAGGCTGCACTACCCTCAGGGAAATTAACCTCCGCTCTCTCATCGCGGGATTAGACCCCCAAAAAAAACCTGTCTACGTCCTTCTCCCCTTACAGGATTACCGCCGGCTCAAATCGGCGTGGGACCTTCCCTGATATCGCTGGGAAACAGGGTGCCACAGCGATTAACTCCTTGACCGGAACGCCAGCCGCTACTATCTGGAGCGCCCGCTTGTCCCTCCCCCAGGGCTCGGATCTCCACTACCATCTAGACTGACATGGCAACTACCGAAGTCATCCTCCGCGAGAAAATAACCGGCCTGGGAGCCGAGGCTGATGTCGTGAAAGTCAAAGCCGGCTTTGCTCGAAACTTCCTCATTCCTCAGGGAAAGGCTCTTGAAGCCACCAAGGGAAATCTTCGGACTCTGGAATCTCTGCACGCCAAGCGAGCACAGAGAGAGACAGAAGAATTAGCCGAAGCTCAGGAATTAGCCGGAAAGATCAGCCGTGTTAAGCCGAAGTTTACTCTCGAGACCGGACAGGGAGGAAAAGCGTTCGGATCGATTACCTCCATGGACATTCAAAAAGAACTGGAGTCCAAGGGAATCGTCATTGACCGCACCGCAATCAAGTTGAGTAAGCCTCTCAAGCGATCGGGTAAAAGCGATGTTGAGATAAAGATTCATTCCGAGGTCACTACCACTTTGACCGTCACGGTCGAGACCGAGGAAGGAGCCTCCGGAAGCGGGGAATCTGACAGCTAGAGCGGAAGGAGAGTGCCCCAGCCGAAACTGCTCTACCGTTAGTGGCTATAGCGGCTTCGAGCGAGCTGCAGCTCAGGGGTATGCACCCCTAACAATTCGACAAGTTCTTCGCCGGGTTCTTCACACTCGCCCACATCTCTCTGGGAAGAAAAGGCCCTGCTACAAGGGATCCTCCCCGCCTCCCTCTGTGTGGTTCACATTAACTAGGACCCCTTAATCAAATCTTACCTTCAGTTAGATTCGCGGCCGCCGTCTTTTGGTAGTTTTCTACCACCATGCCCTCCGACTCGTCGCCCAACAAGGACACCCCACGACTGCAAGTTGTAGAGGCTGGTGATCAGGGCGCAGCCCGCGCACTACCCAATGCGATTGGGCCCGAAAAAAGCATCCTCAGCTCCATGATGCAGGAGCCAACGGAATACATCGGTGCTGCAGTTGAGGAGCATCTCGCTCCCTCTCATTTCTACATCCCTTCTCATGGCATTCTCTATGAGACGCTCTTGGAGCTTTATGAGAAAGGCCAGCCTATCGAACTCGTCTCTCTGACACAGCTACTGAAAGACCGTAATCTTCTCGAAAACCTCGGAGGACCAGGTGAGTTAACAACCATTTACACCTACTCCCCGACGGCGGCCCACTTCGAGCACCACCTTGGCATCGTCAAGGCCAAGCATATTCTCCGATCTGTCATCTCCTCCTGTACGGACTCAATCAGCAAGGCTTACGACGATCCCGAGGATGTTCAGTCGTTCCTCGACGCCGTGGAATCCAAAGTCTTCGCAATCAAGGAAGATTCGGAAGTTCAAGGAGAGACAAAGGTCGGAGACCTCATCGAGGGCGTCATCGAGGTTCTCCAGCAGTTCATGCATAACGAGCGCCCACTTGAAGGCGTATCGACCAAATACACCAAGCTCGACGAAATGAGCAAAGGCCTGAAGCCCGGGGAGATGTTCATTATCGCCGCCCGTCCTTCGATGGGGAAAACATCGCTCATGATGAATATCGTGGAGCATGTCGCCATTGAGCAGGATATCCCGACCTTGGTATTTTCATGCGAAATGAGTGCCCAGCAGATCGTGCAACGACTCCTTTTCTCAAGGGCCCGTTACAGCATGGCCAATCTCCGCCCCGGTCTCCAGCCCACCAAGGAAGAGCTTCAGAACATCCTTGATGCCTCCAAGCAGTTAAAGGCGGCACCGCTCTATATCGACGACACCCCCGCAATCCCCATTGGAGACGTTCGGGCAAAAGCACGCCGAAAGAAGCGCGACTCTGACATTGGATTGATCGCGGTTGACTACCTCCAGCTCATGCGCTCGCAATCGCGCCAAGCCGAAGGCTCCCGCGAGCGAGAAATCGCCGAGATTTCTGCCGGACTGAAGGCCCTCGCGAAGGAACTTAATATCCCCATCATCGTCCTAGCTCAGCTCAACCGTGGTCCCGAACAAAGAGGAGGCGCTCCACGGATGTCTGACCTGCGGGAATCCGGCTCACTGGAGCAAGATGCCGACCTCATCGGGCTTCTCTACCGGCAGGAATACTATGATAATCCCACTTCAGAAGGCGATGAAGCCGACCTCGAACGCGACGCAAACGAGGGCAAGGCAGAGCTTATTATTGCCAAGAATCGAAATGGCCCCACCGGTAACGTGGAACTCACCTTCCTCAAACAGCTTATGCGATTTGAGACCCGTGCGCCTGAACCTCATAATTGACGGGCTTCGAAACTAAATACGTATGCCCCGCTCAAAACGGAGACACTGACCTCCGACTCGTCCCAGTGAGCACCCCAAGGTAAGATTCTCACTGAAAAAACGAGATCTCGAGGGTAGTATCCGGTTGTTGCAGAGCCTGCTCTGCACGGCAGGGATGGAATCCACACTCATCACATCGCGTATCGCCAACCTCACTCACGGGGGGCTGCTTTGCGCCCTTATCCTATTGGCTCCTACTGCTAATGCTAGCGGCTCCGATGACGCCCCCATTAACGCTCCGGGGACTGAGGGCAACCTCAGAGCAGGTAAAGACTTCTGGTCCTTTCAACCCATCACCCGCCCCTCTCCTCCTCCGGTTCAGGTGCCCAACTGGCCACAAACCAAAATCGACCACTTTATCCTCGCTGCCCACCACCGCCACAACCTCTCTCCGGTGGCCGATGCAACCGCCACTACGCTTCTCAGGCGTATTTACTTCGATCTGATAGGGCTACCTCCGAGCCCTCCTCAAATCTTGGCCTTCCTTGAAGCATCCAGAATCAACCGAGAGGCAGCAATCGCAACTGTCATTGACAACCTCCTCTCGAGTCCCAGCTTCGGCGTCAAGTGGGCAAGACACTGGCTCGATATTGCCCGCTACTCGGAATCTACTGGAGGTGGCCGCACTCTCTTATTTGGTGAAGCATGGAGATACCGTGATTACGTGGTCAAGTCCTTCAATTCTGACAAACCCTATGACCGCTTCATCCGCGAGCAAATAGCTGGCGACCTGATGAAGAGCGGAACTCTCGAGGAGCAGCAACAGGCTTTGATTGCCACGGCGTTTCTCCTTCTGGGCCCAACCAATTATGAACTTCAGGACAAGACGGTCCTTGAGATGGACATCATCGATGAGCAACTTGACACTATCGGAAAGACCTTCATGGGCTTAACCGTAGGCTGCGCCCGGTGCCACGATCACAAATTCGACCCAATTAATTCGGAAGACTACTACGGAATGGCGGGCATTCTAAAGGGAACCAAGGTTGTGATTCACAGCAATGTTTCTACTTGGAATAAGCGCCCCCTCCCACTCTCTCCTGAAGACGAACGACTTCACAAAAAGCGGGCAGCCCGCATCAAGACTCTTCAGCAGGAGATATCGCTCCTCCGCAAAAACAAGCCGAAGGCCTCTGTCCTGATAAGCTCCCTCAGCGGCATTGTGGTAGACGATGAAAAGGCCGAGAAAAAAGGAGCGTGGACCCGCTCAACCTCGAATAGTGGATATGTGGCTGCAAATTACCTTCATGATGGAGCCGCCGGCAAAGGAGAGAAAGAAGTCCGATACAGGGCTAGGATTCCCGGGGATGGGAAATTTGAAGTCCGCATCTCCTACACCGAAGGATCAAACAGGGATCGTAAAGTTCCTGTTATCGTCCGCCACGCCGATGGAGAAAAAATCAACTATGTTGACCAAACCCGCCGCCCTCCTATTGATGGGAGCTTCATCTCACTCGGAACATACGACTTTCTCGCAGGCGACTGGGACGTCGTTATTATCTCCAATAAGGGAACAACTGCACATGTCATCGCAGATGCGGTGCAGTTAATTCCTGAAGGGGAAGCCCCGAAAAGCATCAAGGCCACCTCTCCGGAGGAGACCGGGCGAACAAGAGCGCAGCTTGCCTCGCTAGAGAGCGAGCTCCAATCCTTAAAGGAAGCAGGAAGCGCTTCTGCGATGGTGATCGCTGCTGAGGAAGCGCCTGATCCCGGGGATATCCCTATCGCTCTGCGTGGTAACGCTCACGAAGCCGGGCCCAACGCCCCACGAGGCTTCATCAAAATTCTTCAATCGAATCCAAGTCCTGTGATAGCTCCAAAATCAAGCGGACGAGCAGAGCTCGCCGATTGGATTGCCAACCCCGAAAATCCTCTCACTGCCCGGGTGTACGTCAATCGGATTTGGCATCACCTCTTTGGTCGAGGGATCGTGCAGTCAGTCGACAACTTCGGTCAGATGGGCGATTCACCCTCAAACCCTGAGCTGCTCGACCACCTCTCAACCCTTTTTATCGAACAAGGATGGTCCACCAAGGCCCTCATACGTAACATCATGTTGTCCAGAGTCTACCAACTGAGCTCTTTATCCACGCCTTCCCAAGCTTCTACTGATGTTGAAAATCTCTATCATTGGCGCCAGAACCACCGGCGTCTTCAAGCTGAGGCCATTCGGGATTCTATTCTGTCGGTAAGCGGCACGCTCGATGAAAGACTCGGTGGCAATACCGTGAAACCCGGCACTAAAACAGAGTATGGCTATCAATTTGGGGGGACACGGAGGAGCCTGTATACGCCCGTTTTCCGGAACACTCTGCCGGAGATTATGCAGGTTTTTGACTTCGCAGATCCTAACCTCGTAACAGGAGCCAGAACAACCAGCAGTGTTCCTACTCAGGCACTCTTTATGATGAACAACCCGTTCGTACAAGAGCAGGCAGAACTCGCCGCGGAACGCCTGCTGAAGGAGCCCCTTTCTGAGGAGGCCTCTAGAATTAACCATTCCTACCTCCTTGCTCTTGGACGTCCCCCCACTGACCGCGAAGAGCAAATCCTTCTGTCATACCTGCAAACCAATACCAACTCCAAGGAATCTTGGACTCAGATCTTTCAGAGCCTCTTTGCCAGTCTGGACTTCAGACATCTTCATTAGGGCAGACTTGAAGCCTTATGATGCAGTCTATATGATTTTCCATCAAGAAGACGCGTTCTCATTCCAGCCTTCACTCCAACGATGAATATCTCCCGCCGACATGCCCTTCGCGATATGGCCTGCGGCTTTGGCGGCCTCGCAATGGGCGCCCTCGCCCACCAGCAGGCAAGGGCTGACGGCGCAGTTCCTCCCGGAAAAATTCTCCACCATTCCCCCAAAGCCAAGCGCGTTATCTTTCTGTTTATGGCTGGAGGTGTCAGCCACGTGGATTCCTACGACTATAAGGAACAACTCTTCCAAGATGACGGCAAAATGATCCGGTTCGATGATGCCAGAACCCTGGCAAAGACGCGCAAGATCGTTGAGCACCGGGTAATGAAACCACTGTGGGACTTCGAGCAATATGGTCAGACTGGACAGCATGTCAGTGAGCTCTTCCCGCATACTGCTCGGCATGTAGACGACCTTTGCTTCCTGAAGGGGATGCACACCGAGGGAGTTGCCCACGGACCAAGCACTCTGTTTCTTCACACCGGATCGATAAACCTTGTCCGGCCCAGCATGGGCTCGTGGACGAACTACGGATTAGGAACCGAAAATAACAACCTCCCGGGTTTCGTCAGCATTGGACCTGCGATGGGTAATGGTGGACCGCGTAATTTCAGTAATGCCTTCTTACCCGCGGCATACCAGGGAACTCCTGTGGGGAGAGCTGGCATTCCAGCAAAGGAGGCAACAATCAGGAATCTCGTCGACTTTCAAAACAACCCTGCACGAAAGCGAGGCCAATACGAACTTCTGCGCCAATTAAACGCTGAACAGGCAGAGCGAATGCCGGGGGATGACAAGCTTGAAGCTGTCATCAGCTCCTTTGAATTGGCTTGGCGGATGCAGAATAATGCCCCCGACATCCTTGATCTTTCTCAGGAAAGCCCCTCCACTCTCGAAATGTACGGTATCGGCGAAAAACACACCGACAATTTTGGACAATACTGTCTTCGAGCCCGCCGGCTCAGCGAGGCTGGCGTCCGTTACATACAGGTCAACTACACCGACAACTCCAACAACCCTGCCTGGGATCAGCATTCCAATATGCCCAAGCATATCGAACACGCTCGTGCGACTGATAAACCGGTGGCAGGGCTTCTTGAAGACCTCAAGCGCCGCGGCCTCCTAGAGGATACCATCGTCTGGTGGGGAAGTGAATTCGGGCGGACTCCTTACGCTCAAAATAAAGGAACAGGCAGAGATCATAATCCAGACGGGTTCACGGTCTGGCTGGCTGGCGGAGGGTTCAAACCCGGCATATCATACGGACAAACTGACAGCCACGGTCATCACGCCGTTGAGGAACAGGTTCACATGCATGATCTCCACGCCACCATCCTGCACCAGCTTGGACTTGATCATAAGAAGCTCACCTACCGCTACGATGGCCGCGACTTCCGCCTTACCGATGTCTTCGGACGCGTTGTCAGAGAAATCTTATCCTGATCTGCGCCCCACTCAGAATCAGCTGTTTTGACGGACGCGCTTCTTTCGCGATGTCCGCTCAAATAAAAAGCCGGGCGCATTGGCCCGGCTTTTCGATTGAATTTCTGGCTCAGCTTAAATCACTTTGGTGACTCCGGGCTCAGGGCAGGGGTAAAGACCAGTTTCAGGATCCATTTTGGGACCAGGGTCTGCATCCCATGCATAATTTTTCGGCATGATGTTGATCTCAGAATTGAGAGCCTCATCCCACTTCAATTCCTTTCCGGAATAGGTAGCCATTCGCCCAATGATCGCAGTCATCGTGCTTTCCGCGGTATAGTATGCGTTGTTGATTGGCTTATCCTCTCTGATGTGGCGGTGCAACTCGTCATGCTCTACCTGGTAGGGGTTCTTTGATTTCTCGTTCAGCTTCCAGATAATCTTGCCGTCGTTGTCAGTGATCCTTCCCGGGTAGGCGCGGCCCTTTTCCCCGATGATGACTTCCGTGACACGGTTCATGCATCCTCTCTGGTGGCGGCATTGGGAGTTGGTATAACCTCCGCCCTCATATTGAAGCTCCACAAAGTGGTGATCGAAGATCTCTCCAAAGTCGGGCCCGATCCTCTGCTGTCTTCCCCCCATTCCCTGTGCCACTGTGGGATGCCCTCCCATGAACCAGTTCGCCACATCCAGATTGTGAACATGCTGCTCACAGATGTGATCGCCGCAAAGCCAGTTAAAGTAGTACCAGTTTCTCATCTGATATTCCATCTCAGACTGCTCCTTTTTCCTCGGACGAACCCATACTCCACCACCATTCCAGTAGACCTGACTACCAAGCACCTTACCAATTCGTCCTTCCATCACCTCCTGATGCGTTGCCGTATACGATTTTTGATAGCGACGCTGAAGACCACAGACCACCTTGAGCTTTTTGGCATCGGCCTCTTTGGCAGCCGCCAGCACTCTTCGGATCCCTGCCGCGTCAGTGGCGACCGGCTTCTCCATGAAGACGTGTTTACCTCTCGAAACAGCATACTCAAACATCTCAGGACGAAATCCGGGAGGCGTTGTCAAAATGACCATGTCCGCAAACTCGATGGCCTTCTTGTAAGCATCGAACCCATGGAACATTCGCTCTGCGGGAACATCGACCTTCTCTTTGAAGCGCCCCTTGATGTTGTTAATGACCCCCTGTGTTTTATCAGGAAAGGCATCGGCCACGGCAACAAGCTTCGCACCCTCAACATTCAGGGTTTGAGAAACCGCACCTGTTCCCCGTCCTCCGCAACCAACAAGGGCTACCTTGATTTCACTTTTACCCTCGACCTGCGCATAAGCAGCAACAGGCAATGACGTAGCAGCTGCCGCTACCCCGCTCGTTTTGAGGAACTTTCTCCGGTCAGATTGAATGGAATCTTCCATGATATTATATTGTTTAGTGTCGGCTAGGAACTTCCTGCTTAGGAGGTCCCTTAACTGGTTCAGGCCAGAGAATCGCGCGGGCGCACCACTCCCTAGAGCCGAGTATAGGTGATCCTTTAAAAACGATTCTTGAAAGCCTTTTCTCTCATGAAACTACCCTAAACCCTAAAAAAGAGAAACCGATGGGCGATCTCTCGATCGGGACCTATGATATAACCAGTTCTCCCTCGTGAGCATGCCAACGAATAACGACTCAAACCACGGAAAAGGCAGGATTAATCAGCCTTAAGGCAGATAAAACCAGACTGAGAACTCCGGATGGCATCTTCTTTCTTTGACCAACGCCACTAAGGAGGTTAGGGAAACAACCGTGAAGACTTTCAAGCTCCTCGCCGTCGCATCAACGCTCCTCAGTCTATGCCCCGCCCTCGCCGATGAATTCAAGGTTGCTGGCATGACCTTCAACGGACCCAAGCAGTTCGTCTCAGTCAAACCAAACTCCTTCATGCGCAAGGCTCAGCTCAAGGTGGGTGTCGATGCCGCCGAAGGCCAAATCGTTTTCTTCCATTTTGGCCCTCAAGGCGGGGGCGGCCTACAAGCCAATATAGATCGCTGGTACGGTCAGTTCACAGAACCGAGGAAAGACATCAACGCGAAGACGGAAAAATCGAAGGCGGGTGAAGCAGCCGTGACCTTCGTTTCCGCTGAGGGGACATTCAAGGCAGGACCACCTCGTGGCCCAATTGAGGAGAAGCCGGGATACGCTCTTCTCGGAGCAATCATCGAGAGCAAACAGGGTGCGATCTTTGCCAAGTTTACCGGACCCAAGGCCACTGTTTCAGCTCAAGCGGCCGCCTTCAAAAAAATGATCACCGAGGCAAAGTAAGCACCACTCGGCTCATCATTTAACTGGGCCCTTTCCACAGCAGGTCCTGAGCGACATCTAAGATGCGTCTCTTCTCGTGAATGGAGAAACTCGATCCGAAGCTGGTGATTTCGTGAACCTGCGTCCCCGCCGAGGACAACGATCTCCTGCCTTCAGGCGGGGCATTCCGAAAGCCTGATCTCACGTCAATAGACCAAGTCCCTTGACGCCAGCAGCCTGTTATCAAGGCCCGCAAGCACCAGGCGTCCGCGGAAAGGGAATCACATCCCTGATATTCTGAACTCCCGTGACCATCATCAACATTCGTTCGAAACCTAGCCCAAACCCTGCGTGGGGAACGCTCCCGAATTTCCTCAGGTCGAGATACCACTGGTAATCTTCCTCTCTGAGCCCCGCAGAACTCATGTTATCTCGAAGCACGTCAAGACGCTCTTCCCGCTGGCTACCGCCTATAATCTCTCCGATACCCG
Organism: Roseibacillus sp.; assembly: GCA_002686085.1. Classification (GTDB taxonomy): domain Bacteria; phylum Verrucomicrobiota; class Verrucomicrobiia; order Verrucomicrobiales; family Akkermansiaceae; genus Roseibacillus_B. The sequence continues at coordinate 43,892 of NZAC01000059.1, forward strand.
GCACCAGAACATCCATTGCTGCTACGGTCTTCTGGTCATCATTCCGCCTCATGTAGAAGGGCTTAATTGTTTCCGGATAGTCAAAAACCGTCACCGGTGATTTGCAATATTCCTCAGTAAGATAGCGCTCATGCTCGGACTGAAGATTCTCGCCCCATGCCACAGGATACTCGAAGTCGTGCCCGGAGTCCTCAAGAACCCTGACGGCGTCCGTATAGCTAATCCGAGCGAATGGCCGTTCCACGATCATCCTCAGCCTCGGCTCCAACTCCTTGTCCACAAATTTTGAAAAGAGCCCAAAGTCGTCTCCGGGGCCGTCCAGGATTTCTTGGGTAAGCTCTTTAACGAAAGATTCTGCAAGATCCATGTCGCCCTCAAGATTGCAGAAGGCCATCTCCGGCTCTATCATCCAGAACTCAGATGCGTGACGGGACGTATGAGAATTCTCCGCGCGGAAAGTTGGCCCAAACGTGTAAATATTACTCAGGGCACAGGCAAATGTCTCCCCCTCAAGCTGCCCACTAACCGTGAGGTGAGCAGGCTTTCCAAAAAAATGCTCACCGTCCTGAAGATTTGCGCCATCCGTGTTTATTTTGAACATCTCCCCTGCTCCCTCGCAGTCATTGGCCGTGATGATTGGCGTATGGACGTAGACAAAGCCTCGCTTTTCGAAAAAGTGATGCACGGCAAGAGCGAGGCGGCTTCGGGTCCGGAACACTGCTCCGAAAAGATTTGTTCGAGGCCTGAGATGGGCGATCTCCCGGAGAAACTCTGGACCATGACGTTTTTTCTGAAGGGGGTAATCCTCTGGCGCACTTCCCAGCAGCACTAACGCTGTTGCCTGCAATTCCCAGCTCTGACCCTCCCCGGGTGAGGCTACCAGATTTCCCTCAACCCTGATTGCCGACCCTGTCGACATCATCTGGATATCCTCGTAGCCTTTCACTCCAGCATCCGCAATTATCTGCAGACCAGCCAGACAACTCCCATCGTTGACCTCAAGAAAGGAGAAATCCTTGGAGTCGCGCCGGGTGCGCACCCATCCGGCGACGCTGATACCCTCAGCCGCTTCCACCCGGTTGAGCACTTCTTTCACGGACGTCCGCATGCCCCTCTTTACGACGAACGGGCGAGGCTGCAACGAAGAATTCTAATGGCACTACGATTCATATGCCCACGGACGAAGCACGAATCACTCCCTTCTAAATTCTCTCAACAGCCCTTACCTCAATCCACCGGGCCGGGGCGCTCGAGCTTTCGGCTTATCAAACTCGAGATAAGTCATCCCGACTACTCTGTTCTGAACCGGGTCTACGCTGTCGACTCGCATCCTCCTCAAAGTATAAGAGTCTCCCACCTTCATCACATCCGTGACCGCGAACCTTTTCAAAGGCTTCCCTCCCTTATCGTAGCCAACCACCTGCATGAGCGCCTGCGACTTCTTATGAACCCAGACTCGCACCTGGGCGTAGCGCCCCGTCTGCGTCGGATTGACGAGACGAACTACCCAACAGTCCTGCCCCTTTACCTTTTCCAAGCCGTCAACCTGACCTCCCGGCCAGTAGAGGAATCGCATCGCCAGGTCTTCGTAGGATAAATCTGTCTTCTCGATCGGCTCCCCGAGCTTCTTCTCCGGAAATCTAACAGTTTTTCCATCTGCCAACTCGAAGAGGTCATAACGGTTTTCCCCGAGGCGCATGTGAAAGCGAATATCCTTTCCCTTGTTTGGTCGCGTGTAGCTCAACTGAATATCCTGGCCCCTGAGGTAGAGCCCGACTGGGAACTTGGTCTCTCCTTTCCGTATATAACCCTTTAAATCCTGATGCTGTAACGTCGTTACAAATCTGGCGGTCTTCAGCAAGGAATCTGCATTCGGGGCTCCCTCCTGTGCATCGACGGGAACTGCACCAAGCGCAAAAACGCAAACAAGTAAGAACGCTGACCGAGGTGCTGAAGTCATGAGGGAATATCGCAGTGACCTCTCTAAGACGCAAGAGTGGCTTCTTTATTCAACTCACTCGTTTTATTAATCAGCCCCATCTTTCACCAATCGGTATCCATAATTTTAGGAGTACAAATGGAGTTTCTGTTAATAAGCGGCAGGTTGTTCACGATTGGAGAAAATTTTTACGCTGGGAGCGTATTGCTGCTTGCGGCCTGATCGCCGTGGGGACTTGGATAGCCCAGCATCTCCTGCATCTGTCATGAGTCTCCGCCAGCAACTGACCGACATCCTCCCCACAATTCTTCCCTCCAGCCCAAAGGAGGCGACAAAAGGCACAGAACTTATCAGGCTCGTGAGGCTCCGGCTGGAAGGCGACTACTCGGACGCCTCCCTTCGCTACCATTTTTCGATTATGTCCTGCGATCCCGCCTCGCCTATCGCGAAGGTTGAGAAGGGACAGGGGTATTACCGTCGGGCAGCCCCGGTTCCGGCATTGTCAGGAGCGCAGGATCTTCTGTCCATGACCCAAGGGCGCCTTGACGACTTCGCAGGAGACGTTGGAGCAGTGGATCACATCATGCAGAGGATCCGTAAATTCCGAGCAGCCGCCACACGCTACTGCGAAGTCAACGGCCGCTTTCCGTATCCATTCAGGGATGCTCTGACCCGCGATTCCCCACTCGGCAACCTGTGGAAGTTTCCAGATATGGTAGTGGTTGACTGGGAAGGCGGCGAACCAGCAGATCAACTACTCAATCTTGACCCTGAGACCCTTGCTCTCAAGAGTGGGCTTGGGATACCTCCTTACCGTATTCAATCCGTGACGCTGCGCCTCGTCCCGAATCTCGAGTTATTCCGGGAAGAATTTTTCCAGGCATTGAGCGTGAGCTCATGGTGTCAGGGTGGAGAACTATTTTATGCCGGCCCCATTGAGGATGAAGCCTTGGCTGACGCCCTGCGCCAGTTGAGCAACCGCTTCGGGATTGGAATTACTACCTTTGGCCTAACAGCTGAAATGCTCGATGAACTTCCCGGGCCCGAGCATATTCTCACTGCGCAACCCCGTGAGACCGAGGCTCTTATGGAGCGCTTTGATGTGCGACGTATTGCCAGTCCCCGCTTCAAGGATCATCTGGACTGGGCATCTCTTGATGCAATCCGCTCCGACAACGAGGAAGTCCGGAGGCTTTTCAACTGGCTCACCGAGTGCATTGAAACAGAACAGGTCCGCCCTTTTGAACGAGAGCGTTAGACCGCATCCTCGTAAGGGCCGAGCCCTCGGTTACATGGTCATTCCACCATCAATCGCTATCACCTGCCCGGTGAGGTAGCGAGCTTCCGGACTGGATAGATAGAGTGCAAGACTTGCGATCTCCTCGGTGTTCCCCATGTCTTTCAAAGGCACCCTCTTGATAATTTCCTCCTGCATGTCCTCACTGAGAGCATCTGTCATGTCGGTTCGAATGAAACCCGGAGCGATCGCATTACAGGTCACCTTCCGTGAAGCAAGTTCACGAGCAACCGACTTCGTAAAACCTATCAATCCTGCCTTCGAGGCCGCGTAGTTGGCCTGACCAGCATTGCCGATAAGGCCAATTACTGAACTGACATTAACGATGCGTCCGCCACCGGATTTCATGAGAGGACGCTGAAAGGCCTTCACTGCATTGAACGCTCCTTTGAGGTTTGTGTTCATTACCGCATCCCAATCCTCACCGGTCATGCGGAGCAGCAATCCGTCACGCGTAATTCCCGCATTGTTGATGAGAATGTCCACTCCCTCGAAATCCGTCACGATTTCCTTACCGACCACCTGCATCGCATCGTAATCGGCCACATCGACTGCGAAGGGTGTCGCGGTGTTGGAATATTTCTTGTTTATAGCGGCCGCAGCCTGCCCACAACTTTGCTCATTACGGCTAAGAACGGCCACCCGTGCTCCTTCAGCAGCAAAGGCCTCTGCGACGGCCAACCCGATGCCCCGGCCTGCTCCGGTCACAACCACTCTCTTATCCTTAAATTGATCCATGCGGGTGGTTTGCGATGAAATCGAGCGTTTCAAAAGATTTATTCTCTCCAGATCTGCCCATTCTGCTGGAAGGACAATCCATAAAAACTGGCACCCTCACCCTGCAACGGGAGCCCCGAACGCCTTGAGGAACGATACTTCCAGCGCAAGATTTTCCGGCACATTGGTGTTCAGGAGATCTCTGAGCTCTTGCAGAGTCTCGATTCTGGAAAGGAGCCCGGCCATATCCTGAGACTCCGCAAGCTTCATGGTATCCCCTCCATACTCAGAGAAGCTCAGTGCTTTGGAGCCTGCTTTTTGCCTCACCGCATCGCCCAACCACGAAATTAACCAGTCAACCAGAGCGGAACGAACAGCGAGATACTCGGAAGCGCCCAGTGCCTCATAATACTTCTCACGTTCATCCAACCAGTCCCCTTCTGTTGCCTGCTTGTATGTCTCTGATTCCAGCTTCAACGCTTCCTTATTGGCCGCATTGATGCCGTCCTTTCTTTTGTTCAGCAGGGACTCAAAGGCGGACTTCAGAAGCAGCGCACTGTGCGCTGAGGGCTTAGCAGCACTGTGAGCCAGAATTGAGGCAAAGGCCGCGCTCTCCTCCTGTTCAAGAAATCCATTTTCACTCCTGGATTGCAATACGATCTCAACGCAACGAGACCGAATAGTTGGCAACAGAATATCCGCATTGGACGTTAACAGGAGCAGAAGACAACCCGGCGGCGGTTCCTCCAGGGTCTTAAGAAAGGCGTTTGCCGGCTCGTCAAACATACGATCCGCATCAACTCCCACGCCGATTTTCCATATTCCCGAGGGGGCAGCCAGATGCATGCTACGCTCCAGCCCACGAATATCATCAATAAGGATCCTCCTTGACCTCGAACGAGGCCGAACAACCCTCACAAACTCTCCCTCCAGATCATCGAGATCCATCGAACTGGACGACTCCGGAGATTCTCCAAAAAGATCTGATCCTTCCCCTATCTCAACAGGATTAACCAGCGCGACAACCCTGGCCGCAAGGTCTCGCTTACCACTGCCCGCAGCTCCGGAAATCAGAAAGGCATGCGCGAGTCGGCTCCTTGCGTGGGCACCCTCGATCAAATTGAAAGCCATATCCTCCGTCAGCGCCATGCCTCAATCCAACGGATCCTAGAGCGCCCTGCAATTAAAACCGACTCCCATCCAAATCCGGATACTGACTCATTTCCCGGATTTACGACTGTTCCGTTTTCCTAGCCCGAGACAGCAACATCTACGTGCATAATCAGGACCTTCCGGAGCCTCTGATCCTTTGCCCGAGCTGGATTACGCCCCGGTGGACGAAACGAGTGAGTTTTGCCCCATGTTCGTCCCTCTTGGACGCATTCCATCCATTGGGACCCAACCTAGAACCCTCCGACCTCTGATCCTTACATCGATGAGCGAGTCTTCGCTGAGACAGATGCTTCAACGAGGCGAGGCCTGTTGCTACTCACTGAGCCGACTGGACATTTGAACTACCCGGGGCAACCTAGGGGCACGCTCGGGATGAAACTTCTTAACGGGCACAGTCAAGACGCACTGACTTCATGTTACGACAAGGAAGGCGGAGGGTCGTGAATTACTTGGAGTATCTACCGTCTAACTGAGAAGATGAAATCACACCTTATGATGGCGGCGCTCTTCGCAATAATCACGGCGCCACTACAGGCAGACTGGCAGGACGAAGTTACCTCCCGTCAACCAGACCCTTCATTTCTTACCATCAGGCCTGTCCACCTCAGCTTTCAGATAAACTGGAATGGCAAGATCAATTCTGGGCACATGAATATGCTCTTCGGTCGAGAAGACGATCGCTACCCCTCTCATTTTATCACCCAGATTTATGGCGCCAGCACCGGGCTCGCGCGCTCGCTGTATCCCTACGACTACAGCTTCACCTCGTTTCTCAAATACGGCTCTTACCTGCCATCGATGTTTACTTCTTCAGAAACGACGAGCAAGGGACGCACCGATACCAGTAACTGGTATGGCCCAACGGTCCGCAGCAGGGAGACTTTCATCCCTTCCCGCGGAGGCTCAGGCTCCAAAAAGAAGAACTCCACCTTTTCCTTCCGCAAGGCCCCCATCTACGATTTTGCCTCTGCCCTGATCTATCTGAGGCGACTCGAAATGAAAACCGGCGAGAAAGCGGTTATCGTGGTCCATCCATTCGCAAGCCCCTATTTAGCAAGGGTTTCCGTCCTCCGAAGGGAGCCCCATCGGGGCCTGAAATGCATCAAAATGGACATCAAACTTCAGAAGATTGGAGCGGGAGGGAAACTGATCAAATACGATAAAATGAAGACCGCCACCCTCTGGCTTAGCGATGATCACGAACGCCTTCCGGTGGAGCTCCGAACCGAGGTCTTCATTGGTGACGTGCGAGCAATATTGACGGGCAAAAAATACCTGTAGCGAGTATCGATCGATTCTTCTTCATGCTCCGCTTCCCTGCCAACGTTACTCTCGTGATTTCTTATAACAGAGGTCCTGTTAGGTTACCCTTTATCCGATCCTTGCACTGTCCCCGGCTTGCACCATTCAACGAATTAACACACTCTTCTCCTTATGAAGGTGAGCACTCATTGCGGAGGATTTTGCCAGACCAACGGCTACCTCATTGAAACAACCGAGGGATCAGTCGCCATAGACGCCCCCGAAGGAATGTTTAACTTCTGCAAACAAAGAGATTGTAAACCGACCGGTCTGTTACTGACCCATCAACACTTCGACCACATCGAAGACGTGTCGCTATTTCAGGAGGCAGGAGTCCGCATCTATGCCTCTGCGCACTTTTCACCCGAACTCCAATTGACAGATCTCGCGGCAAAATGGGGAATCCCCCTGACCTGCCCTGAATTCTCGGTCGATGAAGTTTTCACGGCGGAAACGGGCCCGATCAAAATTAATGGAATCGAATTTGAGCCGATCCCCGTCCCTGGCCATTCCCCCGATTCTTTTGTGTTCCACGTGGCACTTTTCCAAAAACTTTTTTCGGGGGACACTCTTTTTTCCGGAGGTGGAATTGGACGTACCGATTTTCCCCATGGAGACCATGAGCTGTTATTATCGGGGATAAAAACCAAGATACTAACTCTACCAGCTGCGACTCAACTTCTGCCGGGCCATGGCCCGGCCGGTAGTATTGGCGAGGAAACTCACAATAATCCATTTCTCCAATAGTTTAAAAAGATTAGCGGTGGGTCTAGCGCACCCCGGTGCGAATCTGGCTTAAACCCCGGCTATTCAATGATCCTTTGGAGGAATTTCCCACTGGATTGGCCGTGCCTCCTCTGCAAGACTCTTCGCGGGAGGAGTTCGGTCCTTCCCCTACCAGCGATTGTATGTCATCCGACCAAGGCCCCAACTCTAAGGACCAGCGTACGCCCTTACCCGATAGCCTGAAAAGGCAACTGGAAGCGTTTCGGGGGCGCTTATGGTTTATCAAGGTCGCAGAAGCCCTGTTAGCGGGCCTCTTCGGGCTTCTTTTTTCTTACCTGATCGTATTCGGCTTGGATCGCATTTGGAACACCCCACCGACAGTGCGGCTCGCAGTTTTATTGGGCGGAACGTCTCTTTTCACCCTTTTCGCTCCCTACTGGATCCATCGATGGGTTTTCAGGCATCGCCGCGAAGCCCAGCTAGCGCGGTTAATCGCACGAAAGTTTCCTCGCTTGGGAGACCGGATGCTCGGCGTCGTGGAGCTTCAGGACCAGACAGAGAGCAAAGAGGCTCTCTCCCCGGAGCTAAGAGCCGCTGCGATGAAAGCTGTAGCCCAGCAAGCAGAGGGCCGAAACTTGAAAGCTGCGTTACCGTCCCCCCGTCACTTGCGCTGGGGCCTGATGGTAGCTCTGACTGCGGCGATCATAGGGGCCGCCCTGTGGAAGGTTCCGAAACCAAGTCAGAACGCGTTTGAGCGCTGGCTCAAACCATTCTCGGATGTCCAACGCTATACGTTCACCAAGATCAGCGACTTTGAAGAGACCATGATCGTCCCGATGGACGAGCCTTTCAGTGTAACACTCACTCTGAGTGAACTTTCTGATCAAACGCCGACCAGTGGTGTTGCCAGATTCGGGATCCAAGAGCCTGTCTCGGCCCAGCTTCAGGACGACAAAAAGAGCTACACTTTTGATTTCCCCGGGCAGTCTGAGCCAGGGCGCGTCTTGATTAACATCGGAGATGCTCGACCTGTAATACAAGTCCTTCCACAAACCCGGCCCGCCATTAAATCGGTACGAGCCACCATTGTATACCCTGACTATCTGCAACTCCAAGATAAAACAAAGGAGCTCCGGGTGGGAACGCTTTCAGGTGATGTAGTGGTAGGAAGCAAAATTTCTCTCGAGGCCACTACACTCGAGGGCCGCGAATTGAAAGCCGGGACGCTCACCATCGAGGAGCTCCCCAAAACCACCGAGCGCGACCTATTTGACGACGACTTCGACCTCCCTGGAGACAATCAGAAACCCAGCGAAACTGCTGAGGACTCAAATTCAGGCGCCCCTCTCGAAGCGAACGCCCTGCCTGAGGGGGAGCCAGAAGCCGAGCCTGCTCCTCCGCGAATTCTTCCACTCAGGGTCACAGGTTCCCAGATGAATTCACCATCTATTTCTCTGCAATCTCAACCTCTCCAACTTCAGATGAACTGGGAAGACGTGAACGGTCTGGAGGATGCAGGAGGACACCGAATTCGAGTCGAGCCCCTCGATGACCAGAGGCCCCTCGCTTACATCCAGGATATTGAGAGACAAACTGTCCTCCTTGAAGAAGAGACCGTCAGCTTCGAAATTATCGCGGAAGACGACTACGGCACAAAGCACATAGGGTACGAGTGGACTGGCGAATTCACAAAGCCAACCGACGAGACCCCCTCTAGGGGAAGCCACATTCTGGAGCTCGGAGCACCCAACCAGCGGCGACTCTCGGGAGCCGTTCACTTTTCACCCAAAACCCGGAATATTCCTGCCCAGAAGCTCCAGGTGCGCGCCTTCGTCGAGGACTACTTTCCTGGACGAGGACGGATATATTCCGAGCCCATCACTCTCCATATCCTGACCAAAGACGAACAAGCCCAACTACTGAAAGACCAGTTCGATCGTATTATTGGTGAGCTCGAGGATGCCGCGCGCCGCGAACAGAATAATTTCGACGAGAACCGTCGAATCGAACAGGACGGCGCCGAAAAGCTTCAGGAAGAGGCCAACAAGGAAAGGCTGGAGCAGCAGGAGATGAATGAGGCAGAAAATATCGAAAAGATGTCTGAGCTGTCGGAGCGGATGGAAGAGCTTCTCGGAGAGGCGCTGAAAAATGGCGAAGTTGCGCCTGAAACCATGCAGAAGATGGCAGAGACCATGCAGAAAATGCAGGAACTCAGTCAGCAGGATATGCCCAAGGTGGAGCAGCAACTACAGGAAGCACAGGATCCGAGCTCAACTCCGGAACAGTCAGAGAAAGATCTTCAGGAGGCCATTGAGGAGCAGGAGAAGGTCTTGGAAAAGATGCGGGAGACGATAGATGGTGCCAACGAAGCTAATCAGGACTTTGAGGCCAGCACCTTTGTAAACAGGTTACGTCGGGCTGCGTCCGAGGAAGATGGAATTGCGAACACCCTCATTGCTTCCATCGATGACAAAGGCAAAACCACCATCGCAGGAACACCCTACGATGAATTGGATCCGGTAGACCAAAGGGTCCTCGGAGAACTTTCCATGCAGCAGCGAAGAACAGCGTCGGATGTTCACTGGATCCACGAAGACCTTGGACATTTTTATGCGCGAACCGAGAAAGAAGAGCACAAGCAGATCATGATCGAAATGAGGGAGTCGAACATCGATTCTCATTTGGAAGCGGTTCGTGAGAAAATCGTCGCAAACCGTACGTTCATGGCGGTCGCTTCTGCTAAAAAGTGGGCCGCGCAGTTGAAAGCGTGGGCTGACATCCTCGACCCTCCTCAGGATCCTGCCGGGGCTGGAGGAGGCGGAGGAGGCGAAGGCCAGGAGCCTTCTCTCGACGACAACGATTTTGAGTTCATGCTGAAGGTCATGAAGATGATCCAGACTGAACAGGATATCCGGGCGCGGACCCGGGCTCTGGAACAACTCCGCCGAACTCTCCACTTACAGGATCTTCCCGAGTAGGTCTGTCAGGCTCCGGGCACCAAACGAATCGATTTAAACAGTTAGAACTCCGAAATTAATATGAAACTACGTTTGCCCCTGCTTACAACTGGGACACTACTCTTCCTGACGGGATCCGCGGTATCGCAGGATACACCGGACCCAAAGCCCTCGGTTGAGCTCCCGAAAATCACTTATCCCGACCCGGTCACCGAAGCTCAGAAAGAGGCTGTGGAAAAACACCGCGAAGGCGCACAGAACCTCGCCGGAGAACAAGACGAACTCGCTGCCGATGTTCAGGACCTGATCGAGGAGCAGACGGACGAAAAACTCATTGCCCTGCTGGAAGAAGTCGAAGAAGTCATGGCAGAAGTCATTGACTCGCTGGACGAGACCAACACCGGCGGACCAACCATTGCTGCAGAAACTGAAATCATCGAAAAGATTTTTGAAGCCGCAAAGCAGAGGTCTCAACAAAGTGGCGGGACATGACCAGATAGCGGAATGAGCATGGGTGCCATGCTCGATATGATGCAGCGGATGATGGGCCAGACTCCCGGACAAGGTCAGGGGGAACAAAAGGGCCAACCCGGCGACCAGGCGGGCGAAGGCCAGGAAGGCGCCTCTGACTCTGCCAACAAGGAATTCACAGATGCCGGCAAAGGCAAGAAGGAGGAGCGCACTATTGGCAAAAAGGCCGGTAAGGCAGGGTCGCATCTCCCTCCCGAGTTCCAAAAAGCTCTCGACTCGTACAATAAGAAGCGCTGATCGCGATGAGACCTTTTTCTTTGGTGGTCGCAGCTGTTTTGCTGGCGACCTCTCAGGCCGGACTGGCTCAGGCCTTGCCACGGCGGCAGGACGACCCGATTCCACCGCAGGTTGATCAGATGTATGTCAAAGGGCTACGCTATCTTGCGGGAAGCCAGACGGAAAATGGCAACTGGCCAGACCGAAATGGGAGTGAGCCGGGTGTTGTTGGACTATGCGTGATGGCGTTCCTCGCGCACGGGGAAGACCCCAATCACGGACCCTATGCGCAAAATATCCGCAGAGGTATCGGCTTTATTCTGGAGAACCAGAACGAAACCAACGGTTACATCGGTTCAAGCATGTATAACCACGGGTTTGCCACGCTCGCCTTGGCGGAGGCATACGGCGTCCTCAGGGAGGACAAGCTCGCCCCTGCCCTCAAGGAAGCGGTGGCCCTGATTCTCAGTGCACAGGAACGTAATAGCCGGGGCGCCTGGAGATACACCCCAGATAGTCAGGACGCCGACACAACCGTGACGGGGGCTCAGATGGTTGCCCTCTACGCAGCGAGAAATGCGGGCATACCCGTACCTGAGGAAGCGCTCAAGAAGGGGCATGCCTTTATGAAAAGGTGCCGCGCATCAGACGGTGGTTACGGATACACCTCGGCGGGTAGCGGCAAGCCCACTCTCACCGCCATCGGATCCCTCTGTCTCGCCCTCGCCAAGGACAAAGACAACAAGGGCTACAAGGCCAGCCTTGGATATTTGGGCAAACGTCTGAACTATCGAGATCGTTTTTACCCGTATTATTTTGAATATTACATGTCCCAAGCCCTCTTTCATGCTGATGAACAGGTCTGGCAGGAGTGGAACGCAAAAAACATCCGCTACCTTTCCACTGTGCAAGCCCGCGATGGAAGCTGGCCCGGAAACAAGGGAGCCGCTTTCAGCACATCAGGCGCCCTTCTCTCGATGGCCCTGAACTACCGGTTTCTGCCGATTTATGAGAAGTAGCCATCTAACGGAGTGTGGTTCCCCTCTGCGTGTAACCACTGTTGCACTAGCTCTGGGGCTTGCCCTCTCATCCTCATTGCGTGGTCAAAACTCGGACCAGCATGAAGACCTTCTTCGGTTCCGTAATGGAGACTCGTTGCACGGCGCCTTTCTTGGCCTCGGCGAGGGAGAGTTGCGTTGGCGCCACTCGGAAGCCGTCGAGCCGATTACCCTTCGAACCGAAAAGATCCGCAGACTTTCCTTCCATGGTGGCCGCGCTCGCAAAAACTTGCGTAGTCCCTCCTTTGTCCAGCTGTCGGACGGCGATCGAATCCCAGGAACGCTAGTAAGCCTGGACCCGGAGAGATTGGAAATCGACACGGAGTTCGCGGGGCGAGTGTCGATTCCCCGGGAATATGTCAGCCAGATCGCGCCTGCTCCGCATGGAGGACACGTTCAATATATTGGCCCCTTTAGCGATAGTGAATGGAATATCATCACCCCTCCGGAACTCCCCGCTACCGACAATCCAGAAGAGAACCCCGAGGAGAACAAGGAGGAGGCCGAGGAACAGGATCCTCCAGAGGCCCCATGGGTCTTCAGCGGTGGGGCATACTACAGCAACGGACAACTCCCTATCGCAGTGGATACACATGCCGGGGATCGTTCCCGGATTCGCTTCACCTTGGCATGGCGTAACCGTCTCAATACAGCAATTGCATTCCACGCTACCATGGAAAGGCCAGATCAGGCCAACGAGGAGGGCGAAGAAAAAGAGAATGACGAAAAGCGCAAGCAGGCGCCGAATGCAGGCTCCAAGTTCAAAGAGGGATTCGCTTATACCTACGGGCACAGCTACGTTCTGACTATCTACTCCAATTATGCCCAAATCTACCGCTGTGACTTTACGGAGGATGGTAATGCGGACATAGACCGCCTCTCCAACTCCAGCGCCAATCTGCGCCTCGACGAAGCAGGTCAGGCCGAGTTTGAGATTCGTTGTGACCGGCCTGCCGGCACCATAGCCCTCTTTGCCAATGGCAGATTTGTCAGCCAATGGACTGATAGACAGGGATATGTTGGCAGTGGATCACACCTTGCCTTCGCCTCTCAGAACTCCTCAGCTCGTCTCCGCATATCTGACGTCCTCGTGACCGGTTGGAACGGCATGATGGACAGTGCCCAAAGCATGGAGACCGAGGACCGGGACGTGGTTCTCCTGACCAACGGCACAGATCGGTTTTCCGGCAAGCTGGAATCACTCCAGGATGGACAGTTTCTGATCAAGGGAACCTACGCCGAAATGAAGGTTCCCGCTGACGAAATTCAGGAAATTCGCCTGGCGTCCTCCAACCAGACGGAGGAAGACGAAGAATGGGCGAGTCGGCAGCGGCTACGCCTCCTCCTGAAGCCTCACGGGCGCTTGACGCTTTCCCCGATTAAGGCAAACGCTGATACCCTGAGAGGGCGCCACCCCGCCCTCGGTGAAATTAACCTGAATCTCCGCTATGCGGGCCTGATGGAATTCTCTTTTGGATCAAGCATCTTGGACTCATGGGACGACGACTACTGATGACCACAATTTTCAAATCTGCGGGCATGGCAGCCAGCGCCCTGCTTCTTGTCCTTCCGGTGCTCTCTGCAGAGGACAAACTGGAACTGAATGATGGAAGCGTCCTTAGCGGCAAGGTTCTTTCTATTTTTGGAAATGACAAGGTCGTCCTTGATTCCAACCTCAGCGAAGAGCCGATCCACCTCAGAACCCAGTCTCTAAGCTCAATCAACTTTCGCAAAGATACCGAAAACCCTAACAAGGCTCCCCAGCTCCTCCATCTCGTGAATGGAGATGTATTACCGGGAACTCTCCAGAATCTCGATAGTAAGGAGGTCAGCTTTCTGACGGGATATGCCAATGAGCTGACTATTCCCCGCAACTATGTGCGCTCCATTGACTTTGGTGTTACCCCTCAAAAACTTGTCTACTCTGGACCGAAGCCCATCACCGAGTGGAGTGATAATGACGACTGGGAATGGGAAAACGGTAGTCTTACCTGCAACACCAGCGGTACAATTGCCGCAGAGGGTGTTCTCCCGCGACAGTTCATCCTGCGATTCCGATTAGAATGGGAGAACGACCCTAATTTCCGAATCTACTTTTGTGATGATTTCCTGAAGAGAACCGGAAATGCCGATAGATATTACTTCGAGGTAAATTCAATGGGGTCGCAGCTAAAAAGGCAGACCACCATGGGCGGGCGCCGCTGGCATACTCTGGCGCAATCACATCAGAAGCCCCGCGAATACCCAAGCCGCGCAATAGACGTTGAATTGCGTGTGAACCGGGACAGCCGGCAAATTTACCTTTACCTGAACAGCGAGAAAATCCAGCGCACTCCTGACCCTATCGACAGCTTTCCTACAGGGACCGGGATCATGCTCCAAAGCCAGGCGGGTGGCGACTTAAAGAACATTGTCAGCGATCTCGAAATCTACGAGTGGGACGCTGTCACCGAACTTCGGCGCGATGAAGGGCACGAGGATCCTGAAACCGACGGGCTGGTTGACGTCGAAGGGCAGCACCTCAGTGGGTCTGCGCTTCAACTCCAGCAAGGCGCGCAGGGTGATCAGATCATTTTTGAAAGCCGCTTCAACAAACAACCACTTGAAGTTCAAACCTCGAGAATCTCCTCTCTCTATTTCAAGGATTCCCCACAAGCGCCCGCGGGACAGGCTCCGGTTGAACTCTCTCTTACCGGCGGAGGATCCCTGCAGTGTGCCAGCCTGGACATGAAAGACTCCACGATTGTGGCAACGCACCCACTCCTTGGACAATTAACTCTCGACCGAAGCACCCTTAAACGTCTGGCGATTGGGGCCTCCGAGAAAAACGGATCATGAAGAAGTTCCTCCTATTACTCCCCTTCCTTTCGGCGATCGCTCTCGGACAACAGAAACCCGGGAAAGAAGACGCAGGCAATTCCGACCTCCCAGTGGAGTCTGATTCAGTAGCGGGATTCCTCACCTTTGCCAACGAGGACAAAATAAGTGGCAGCCCCGAGGGAATTGACGAGGACGGAAATCTCCGCTGGAACGCTGGATTTCTCCACCAGCCTATCCCTGTCAAACCATCCTCCCTGCTGGAGATGCGGCTGGAAGGAGGTGCTTCATTACAAGACGCGAATGACCACCAAGCCCTTCTCCTCCTCACCAATGGAGATACCCTGCGCGGCCAGCTTGACGCCCTCGACGACGAGCACGTCACTCTGCAAACATGGTACGGCGGCCCTCTCAAAATTCGCCGGACGATGGCTTCGGACCTTGAAATTCAACGGGCAAATCAGACGGTGTATTCGGGACCAGAAGACTTTGATTCGTGGATTATTGAAGGAGAAAAGGACGCCTGGAGTCTCAATGCCGGGAGCCTTTCATCCAATAAGGGCGCCGGCATCGCCAGAGAAATCAAAACCCCTGACCGCTGCCGCATCCAGTTTGATCTGGCCTGGAGAAACTCTCTTCGGTTTCGCGTTCTTCTCCTTTCTGACAAAGGGTCGACCACTCAGCCTGACAATTGTTACGACTTGGTCTGTCAACGCCGCTTTGTCTACCTCAGAAAGCGCTGGATTGATGGAGCCTCGGGAGGCTCCAAGATCGTCGGCCAGGCAAACATCCCCGAGCTTGCGGAAAAGGAAAGTGTCCGGTTCGAG
>NZAC01000060.1 GCA_002686085.1 Roseibacillus sp.
CCACGGCAGTACACGGTTACAGTTCATGCAGGCAACAGCCCGAACCCACACGGAGTTTGCTTCGACTACTGGGGTCGCCACTATGCCAACGATGGAACCGGGGGCCGCTCCTACCAGGTTCGTCCCGAGGGCAAAGGCTTCAAGATGCACGGCCTCGTGAAAAAGGAAGTACGGCCAGTGGCTGGCTCCGGGGTGGTTTCCAGTGCGAACTTCCCAGATGAATGGCAGGGGGATTACATTCTCGCCAATACGATTGGGTTCCTCGGGGTGAAACAGTATGACCTTGAGCCCAAGAATGAAGAGGATCACATGTGGGGAGAGCCCCGGCAGGATCTCATCAAGAGTTCCGACAAGAACTTCCGTCCCTCGGATGTGGAGTTTGGCTCTGATGGCGCTCTCTATGTTTCCGATTGGCACAACGTCATCATCGGACATATGCAGCACAACATCCGGGACCCCTCTCGTGATCACACTCACGGCCGGATCTACCGGGTGATCCACAAGGGCAAGCCTCTTCAGGAGGATGTCAAGGTGGACGGCGCTTCCCTCGATCAGCTCATGAAAAACCTTGAGCACCCAGTGGACGGGGTTCGCTATCGGACGCGGATCGAGCTCAGTGAGCGCAAGACGAAGGATGTGATAGCGGCCTGCAAGAAGTGGGCCAGCAAGTGGGATTCCGCCAAAGCCGAGCATGCCCATCACCTCCTTGAGGCTCTCTGGGTGCACCAGCAGCACAATGTAAGGGATGGAGAACTCCTTGGGAAGGTTCTGAACTCCCCGGTGTCCCATGCCCGGGTAGCGGCCAAGACCGTCCAGCACCTTTGGTACACAGCGGATCCCACCAAGGGCTCTGCTGCGGTGGAAGAGGTAAAGGTCACCAAGAACGATCCTCCCGGGGTTTTCAAGGACACCGATGAAGCCACGGACGTTCGGGTCGGGACCCTGCTTGAGCAGCTCAAGTTCGACATCAACGAGTTCGAGGTCAAAGCCGGGAAAAAGATCCGGATTCACTTCAAGAATTCTGACTACGTGCCGCATAACCTGGTGGTTGTGAAGCCGGGGGCTGCCAACGGAGTGGGAGAAGCTGCCATCAAGCTCGGGGAAGCAGGATTCAAGGCGCAGTGGATTCCTGAGCACGATGGGGTCATCGCGCATTCCAAGCTGATCGACTTTGGCAAGACCGAGGTGATCGAATTTACCGCTCCCGAGCAGGGAGGGAACTACGAGTTTGTCTGTACTTTCCCCGGTCACCACATCCTCATGCGGGGTGTGATGAAGGTCAAATAAGCCGAACCGACGGGCTACAGCTCTTCTTTAGGTGGCGCGGGTGGGAACCCGCGCCACTTTTGTTACAATCTCCAAAGCTTCCTCTGGGTTCAAATCCGGAGAGCGGAGGGGCTAACGTATCTTTGTAGGTTTGAGGCCTGCGGCCCGCAGGCGTTTGTCGAAAGCCCTCCGTTGTATCGCGAGAGCCTGTTCGGAATTCCTGACGCGAGCTCGATTAGTGAACTGGCCGGGATCGTTCTTCATGTCGTAGAGCTCCTCGCTGCCATCCTTGTAACGAGTATAAGTCCAGTTGGCGGTGCGCATCGAGGTGCCGCTTCCATGGATGGAAAGAGCGCTTTGCTTCACTTGGGCATCTGGATCGCGGAGGATGGGAAAGAGGCTGGTGCCGTGTAAGCCCTCGGGAGTCTCCAGGCCCGCCGCTGCCGAGAGGGTGGGGAAGAGGTCAACAAGTTCAACCAGAGAGCTGGTGCGGCCTGGTTTGAGACCGGGAAGCGAGATGATAAGGGGGACCCGGGTCACTTCCTCATGGAGGTTGCTCTTCTGCCAGAAGGTGTGCTCCCCAAGGTGGTAGCCGTGGTCGCTGGTAAAGACGATGGCAGTTTTTTCGCGCAGGCTGAGACGGTCGAGCTCATCAAGGATACGTCCAACCTGTTCGTCCATGAAGGTCACCGAGGCGTAATAGGCGGACCACATTCGCTTCTGATTATCAGGAAATTTCCCGATTCCGTTGAGAGCAGAGCGGCTACGGGTGATGGCGAGCTTGGGCATGTCGTTGAGGTCGTTGGGGACGGATTTGGGGAGGGCCATCTCCTGCCAGGGGTAGAGGTCGAAGTATGGCTTAGGCTGGACCATGGGGTAATGGGGGCGCACGAAGCCTGCAGCGAGCAGGAAGCGCTTGTCCTTGTGCTTTCCGAGAAGCTCGATGGTCTTACTGGCGGTCTTGTAGTCCGGTTGATCGGAGCCGTCGCCTTCGTAGCTTACCGAGACGAACATGCGATGGGGCATACGGGTGGACTGCCGCCCTTCAAGAGCCTTCGTGAAGATGTTCAGATTCAGGCAGGCATAGTCGCCTGGGGTATGAGCCTCCTGGCCGGCGGAGTTGAACTTTTCGGTCCACGTCGAGGGAATATCGAGCCCATCCGTTCCGGCGATGATGTCACCGGGAACACGCATGTGGTAAATCTTTCCTGCCCGCGCACTGTAGAATCCGTTGGCCTTCAAGTGTTGACCCAGATTGATCCTTCCTTTGGCCCCATGGTAGCGGCTGTGCATGAAGGAGGTGCGGGACGGGGCACAGGCAAGACCCTGACAGTAAGCCCGATCAAAGACCATCGCGCTGGCTGCGAGTCTATCTATATTCGGGGTCTTGCAGACCTTGTCGCCGTAGCAGCCAAGGACGCTGGCCTTGAGATCATCAGAGATGAGAAAGAGGATGTTCTCAATCTTCGGAGTGGCGTGGGCGGAGGCCGACAGAAGGATACATAGAAGATGGCGGAATGAGAACATGGTGATCAGGAATGTAAGCTTAATGGTTTTTCCGAGGAGGGATCATGGTGGAGCAGTTCCGGGAATCCACAGAAGCGTCGGGATGTTTCCTGTGGGCGCGCAGGAAGAGGATTCTGGTGGGAAAGATACTGGTGACAAATCTGAAAGAACTCGGTTTCCTTCTTTGAGCGAAGAATATCGTGGTCAAATTCCTCGTCGAGACCTTGGGTGATGTAGGTGAGATACCGTTTCATCTTATGGACCTGGCGGTCCGCCCGGTAGACCTTGACTTGCTCCAGTGCGGTTTGCTCCCAGAGCTGTTCGATGTAAGCGAGGAGATCCTGCCCGGTTGGAACGGGAACTGGCTTCCTGGCGTAAGATGCGCGCAACTGGTCAAAGAGCCATGGGTTGCGGATGGCTCCGCGGCCCATCATAAGTCCTGCAGCTCCGGTAAGTGCCTCTACTGCCCGGGCGGTATCCACATCGACAATATTACCGTTGGCGATCACTGGACAGGACAGGGTTTCGACTGCTCTCCGGATACACTCGGGATGAACCGGGGATTGGTAGCGCTCTTTTACCGTTCGTCCGTGAATAGCGAGAGCGTCGATCTGATGCCGAAGAAACACGTCCAATAACCCGTTGAACTCATCTGGAGCATCGTAGCCGACCCTGGTTTTGACTGTGAATCGACCCGTGATGGTTTGGCGGAGTTCCCCGAGAATTCGGTCGACCTTGGCAGGATTGCGCAGGAGGCCTCCTCCTGCATCTTTGCGGCATACTACGGGGGCGGGACATCCGAGATTGAGGTCGATTCCGGCCACCGGGTGCTCTTCCAGTTCGCGGGCGCTTCGCAACAGGGAGGGGATGTCCTGACCGATCATCTGAGCGAAGACGGGTTTCCCGGAAGGATTCTCATCGATGCTGCGCAGGATGTAGGGTTTCAGACGAGAGTTCTCATAAACCCGGAAATATTCCGTGACGTAGACGTCGGGCCCCCCGAATCGTTCCATAACTCGCATGAAGGGCAGGTCAGTCACGTCCTGCATGGGCGCGAGGAGGAGCAGGGGGCGCTGTTCTGGTAGGAAGTCCCGCATGGAGCGCTTGGATTAAACAGGATGCCGAGGCGGTTGGGGAGAGCAGAGTGCTGGATCTTTGTCCGAGATCCTTGTAGGATACACTGTGCGGTGGAGAATCTCCATACTCGTATTGGCAACTGTGAGCGGAGTAGGGGCTGCCCTTCCGGATATCTCGACCGTAAAGCCGGATCTGGTTGTCCCAGCTCTGGTAGACGGCAAGCCCGGGGCGGGCAGGCGGGTGAAGGAGGTTCTACCCCAATACGAGGGAACTGGGGTCTACCACGTTCTCTATCTCCCGAAAGACTGGCGTCCGGGCCAGCGCTATCCGGTAGTAGTCGAATATGCGGGCAATGGACCTTATCGGAATCGGAACCGGGATATCAGTAGTGGCCGGGTCGAGGGAAGCCGGATGGGCTACGGGATTTCGGGCGGAGACAGCTACATCTGGCTGTGTCTGCCGTATTTGAACGGTCAGGGCACGGCGAATGTCAGGCGGTGGTGGGGAAGCAAGCCAGAGTATGATGCCCGCCCGACGGTCAGCTACTGTCTGAAGGCGGTGAAGCATATCTGTGCTCAGTTTGGTGGCGATCGTGGGCGTCTGGTGCTGTGCGGTTTTTCGCGGGGAGCAATCGCATGCAACTTTATAGGGCTTCATGATGACCGGGTTGCTGGTCTCTGGCGTGCCTTTATTCCCTACAGCCACTACGATGGGGCCCGTCAATGGGAGTATCCGGGCTCAGACCGAGCTTCTGCCCTGCAACGATTACGTCGGCTCGGGTCCAGACCTCAGTTCGTGTGTTCAGAGGGGAGCCAGTTCAAGGAGACGGCCCACTACCTGATCGAGAGCGGGGTGAAGGGAAATTTTACCTTCATGGGAACGGGGTTTCGAAATCACAGCGATGCATGGCTCCTCCGGCCCTCTAAAGCGCGAAGCGAGCTAAGGTGCTGGCTGGCCGAGGTTCTTAAGTAGGAAGAGCGGGGACGGTTATCGCAGGCCTGATTATTTAACGAATAGGTCAGGAAGCGGGTGGAACTCTATATCGAGCCTAAGGCCACCAGAAACATGCAGTGGGTAAGCACTCCATATATCAGAGTGAGTGGTATCGTGATTTTCGTGCTCATTAGCAGGCCGTTTTGACCACGATTGGACAAGGCCCGACCGATAAGCCATAGGGCCAATGTTGTGAAAAATGGAGCCCAGAAAAATAGCTCAAAGGCATCTACCTGAATGCAATTGCCACTGAAGTTAATATAGCAATATCGGCCGGTCCAAGGCGGGATTGCCGCGATGATTGGGATCAGTATTCCAATCAAAAGTCCGGTTGGTGCCTTTGGCTCGTATTTGGCCATGGACTCGGAGACTTTTGCAGGGGGATTACTTCTTGATGTAGTCCGGGTTTTCGCGTGGAAGCTTGGCTCCGGTTTCCTTGAGGCGCTTGATAAGGAGGGTGTCGAGTTCGCTGACCCTCTTGGGCATATCGGCGGCAAGGTTCTTTGCTTCCCCGAGGTCTGCTTGGAGGTCATAGAGCTCGAAGGGGCCACCCCAGAACTTGATGAGCTTGTGATTGCCCTGGCGAATGATGCTGTAGGGGCCAGGGGCGTGCCGGTAGTGTGGAAAATGCCAGAGGAGTTCGTTTCGATGGAGCTTGGTTGTTCCACCAGACTTCAGGTGGGGCATCAGGGAGAGGCCGTCGACGGCACGGTCACTGGGGAGCTTGCCCCCAGCGGCCTCCACGACTGTGGGAAAGATATCGATTGAGCACACCGGGACGTCGCTGATTTTTCCGGCAGGGATTGTTCCGGGCCAGCGAACAAGGAAAGGCACCCGGATTCCGCCTTCATAGGCGTAGCCCTTACCGCTACGCAGGGGTGCATTGTCGGTTGGTGATCCGTTGCGGTCCAGTCCTCCGTTATCACTGGTAAAGATGATGAGAGTGTTCCTGTCGATGCCGAGTTCCTTGAGCGTAGTCAGGATCTGCCGGGTAGAATCATCAATGGATTCCACCATGGCGGCATACTTGGCATTGTTCGGTTTCTTATCGCGCTGGTATTTGGCGGCGACCTCGGCAAGTGCTTGGATGGGAGTGTGGACCGCGTAATGGCCGACCATCAGGAAGAATGGCTTCTTTTCTCGGTGCCATCCGCGGATAAGGGCCTCTGCTTCATCAGCCTCGCGATGTGTGAGGTATTCCCCTTTCTTGCGACCCGGCAGGTTGTGGATGCCCTGTCTGAGAGTTTCGTGTCGCCCCTTTGGTTGATTGAAGGGGTCGAAGTAACTGGGAGGCTGACCGTAGTCGCAGCCCCCTTTGTTTTCATCATAGCCCTGTCCGGGCGGGAACCATGCGGGGTCACCAAGGTGCCACTTTCCAATGTAGCCACTGCGGTAGCCCCGATCCTGAAGGGCCTCGGCGATTGAAATTTCTTCGTGTTCCATCCAGTAGGGATTTGGTGGGCAGAGGAATTGGCTATTCTTGCCTCCAACATATTTTGTTGGGTTTTTGGCCGGGGTGCCGACGCGGCCCCTTTGGAAGCGAGAGCGGATCCAGTCAGTTACTCCTATCCTGTGGGGATATCGGCCGGTTTGAAGAGCTGCGCGGGTTGGGGAACACACGGCGCAGGCCGCGTAGCCGTTGGTGAAGCGCACGCCTTCTGTGGCGAGGCGGTCGATCGCAGGGGTGCGGTAGTAGTCACTCCCCTGGCAGGACAGGTCCATCCACCCCATGTCGTCGACAAGGATCACAATGACATTGGGATGATCTGCTGCCTTCGAGAGGGCGGAGAGGCCAGCGACAAGAAGAAGGAGAGAGAAAAAGGATTTCATATATTGATCTAATCTGGAGTGACTGGAGGGGGCATTCAAGCTCGCCGGTGGCCCGGTTGCAACAAGCGGTTGCCAAGTTGTTACTGGTGGCGAAATGCCACCGTGGGTTTCATTCGAGAGGCTCTTATGGCGGGGTAGAGGCCGCTGATAGCGCCGACGATGGTCGCAAAGACAACGGTGAAAAGTACGGCATCCAACGCGATCTCAATTCGAATTGCGCTTCCGATGGAGGGAAAGAGATAGAGGATTTCGCGTACCGCAAAGGCAAGCAGGACTCCAAGCAGTCCTCCGGCGACTCCGAGTAGCGAGGCCTCGAGAAGAATCATCCTGCGGATACGGGAGGCCTTCCATCCAATTGCGCGCAGGACGCCGATTTCCATCGTTCTTTCGAAAACACTCATGAGCATGGTGTTCATTACACTGGTCAGACCTACGATCATGGAGAGCAGGGTAACCGCTAGAGTCATGCCACGGACGGCCTTCGTCGTCGAGTTTTGCTGAGCGGATTCGCTGGCAAGACTTGCGGAGAGCCCCGGATGGATGGTTTCAATCTCCCGGCAGATCGACCGCGCTTTTGAACTCTCTGTTCCCGGGTCAAAGCGCAGGTTCAAAAAGTTGATCTTCCCGACGTTATCGCTTTTGCGCTGCATGACCTCGAGCGGAATGAGAATGGCGCCAGACTCAATCATGGAAGCGCTCTCGTAAATTCCACATACGGGGAATTTGGATCCGTAGAGAAGAAGCGTTTCCCCGACTCCCTTCCCGAGCGCCTGGGAGGCGGATTTGCCGAGGAGAATCACTTGTTCGTCGGGTTGCTGGGGCATGCGGCCTTCGACAATCGAGAGGTGGTTCCAAATGTAGCTGCTCCACTCCCAGCTTGTGATGAGAACCATGGGAAGGTTTCCCACGGGGACTAGACTACTAAGGACCCCGCCGCTGCTTTCGATTCCTGGGAGGGAGCGGATGCTGGCAGCGATATCCTCGGAGAAGGGAGCAGGAATCGGGCTGCCGGCTGCGGCCCGGTTGATCACGGCATCCGTGCCACGGGCATTCATCGTCTGATCCCAGCCTCTTTCGAACCCGCGGGAGAGGCCCATCAGGGCCACGATAGCCATCATGCCTACAGCAATCCCAAATAAGGTGAGGGCTGTGCGCATACGCCTCGCCTTGAAATTTCGGGCGACCATCGGCAGAAGGTTCATCGGGAAAGAGGAGGTTCGGAAGTGGGGTGCTTAACCATGCCGTCGCTCATATGAATCTGGCGCGAAGCATATGCAGCAGTGGCCGGATCGTGTGTTACGAGCACGAGGGTCATTCCATTTTCCCGATGGATGCGGGAGAGCAACTCCATCACCATTGTGGCGGAGGCTCTGTCCAGATTGCCCGTCGGCTCATCGGCGAGGAGTAGTTCTGGTTGGTTGGCGAGGCTTCTTGCGATGGCCACTCGTTGGCGCTCCCCGCCAGATAGTTCTGGTGGCCGGCTCTGAGTGCGATCCGCAAGTCCAACCTCAGAGAGGAGCCTCGTTGCTCGCGGAGCTCGCTCTTTTCTTGAAATCGAACTTTCAACCATGGGCACCTGAACGTTTTCTGAGGCCGTCAGGGTAGGAAGGAGGTGAAAGGACTGAAAAACGAAGCCTACCTTGCGGGCTCGGAAAGAGGACAGGTCGCCCATCCCGGAGAGAGCCTGCCCGCGGAAGAAGATCTCGCCGGAATCAGGACTGTCCAGTCCACCGAGCATCTGGAGGAGAGTCGTCTTGCCGCTTCCGCTCGAGCCCGTGATTGAAATGAAATCTCCCTCCTTCACCTTCAGATCGACTCCACGGAGGGCTTGGATCCTGCCATCTTCATAGGAGCGTGTGACTGCGATTGCCTCTGAGAGGCACTGGCTGGGAACTACTTCCATTTCGACCGACTTTTGCGAATCACGGCCCCGGCCGCAATGGCAGAATATGAGATAGAGAGAAGGGCTCTTTTCCGTGGAGGAATACACCGGGAAGTTGCCCTCTGCCAGGGATCCTTCGCGGAAGATCTGAACCATGAGAGGGTAGAATCCACGTCATTTAATCTTGAAGAAAAAGAAGTATCACACTCGACTCTCTGGCGAATTCGTGAGTGGTATTTCTTGAGATTCCCATGTCCCTTTTTCCACCTTCTGAGTTCCACACGCCTTCACCAGAGGAGCTGGGTAACCTTCTTCCTCAATTGGACGTGCAGCGATTTGTTGCACGAGGCGGAATGGGAGCGGTCTATTATGCTGTGCAGAGACACCTTGAACGTGAGGTCGCTCTCAAGATCCTGCCTCCTCAAATTGGAGACGAGGGGTTTCGGCAACGATTCTCCATGGAGGCGAAGGCCATGGCGCGGATGAACCATCCCAATCTGGCCCAGCTCTACGATTTTGGGGAAGCCGACGGTATGCTCTGGATGGCTCAAGAGTGGATCGACGGGCTATCCTTCTATGCACGATATCAGCAGGGACAATTGAGTGAGCCGGAAGCGGTTGCATTGGTATGTCAGGTTTGTGATGGGCTCGCCTACGCTCACCGGAATGGCATCGTACACCGCGACGTGAAACCAGAGAACATTATGTGGAATAGTGATGGCCTGGTGAAAGTGACAGATTTTGGCCTCGCGCAGGCCACCCGGACAGGACCAAGCCATCTCCGTGAAAAGGAGGAAAGTCGCTTCCTGACTCAGGAATATGCTGCGCCCGAGATGTTTGATGTCAACGCGGAGATCGATCACCGGGTAGATATTTTTGCTTTGGGCGTGCTGGCCTACGAAGGACTTACAGGAGAGCGCCCGAGCGGGGAATATAAGCCGCCCGGGGCGGTCAATCCGGCGTTGCAGGAGCGCTTTGATCTGGTTCTTGCGAGGGCACTGCAGCGCGACCCTGAGAAGCGCTATCAGAACTGCTCTGAGTTTAAGAGGGACTTTGAACAGGCAGTTGCCCAACGCCGCGAACTCGAGATGCTCAGCCTGCAGTCGAACCGGAAGAATCATTTTCCCGTGCTCGCCCTTAGCGGAGTGGTGATCCTGATTCTTGTCGTGATATGGATTGCCCTCACTGCACTTGTCAACACGATGGAGGTCCCTGAGGAAGCCGTTGCCCGGCGAGCAGCCCCTTTAGAGGAAAGCGCTGGCAAGACGGCAAATGTGGCAGGCGAGAGACGGGAGGCGGAGCAATCTGCCTCGGCAGATCCCATCCTTCCCCTTGGCCCCGCACTCTACTACTCCTTTGATAATGCTCAGGAGGGGCGGCCTGTCCAAGATGATAGCGGTAACGGGGTCGTGGGAACCATGCATGGAGCGGTGCCGGCGCCAGGTCTTCGCGGTCAGGGAATCCTTTTCGACGGTAAGAGTTCTACCATCGAGGTTTTCGGCAACAGCCTCAAGCTGTCGACTACCAGTTTTACCATGTCTCTCTGGGTGCGGGCGAAGTTTGACAAAACTCACGGGCTGGCAGTTCAACGGGCCTTTGAGGAACAAGGGCAGTATTTCCACCTAATCTTAAACAAGGACAAATTGTGGCAGGACTTCTGGGGAGGGGATCTCCTGACCCATTCATTGCCCCGCTCTCTTTCCAACAGGTGGACGCAGGTTGCTTTTTCATTTGATACGGAAACCCGGGAGTCGACCCTCTATGTGAATGGTGAGTTCGCAGGAAAGGTTGCGTTCACTGCTCCCCTTGACTTTGACAACGGGACGCTTGTCTTCGGTGAATTCCAAGCCGGGGAGAGTTGGAATTACCTTGATGGCACCCTCGACGAGATCCTGATTTACAGGCGTCTTCTGAACCCGGCGGAGGTGAAGCAGATCTACCACCACGGCCAAGCCTTCGTTCCGGTTTCTTCTGCCAAATAGGCTGTTGCCGGGGACTTCGACAGGAAGGGCTCATGAGGAACGTCCTTTTCTGGTCCTGCTTGTTCTTCATCATTGTGCTGAATAGGCTCGATGCATGAAAGCTGCTGCCTTGTTCTCTGTTTTTCTCGTGTATCTGCCGGCCCTCGATGCCCAGATTGCGGATAGGGCGCAGCTCAAACTCGAGGGCGCTGTTGCTTTCACCGAAGGTCCCGCATGGCATCCTTCCGGCGATGTGTATTTCACC
>NZAC01000061.1 GCA_002686085.1 Roseibacillus sp.
TGAATCCATGGTAACCCAGCTCGGGTTTGATGTAAGTATCGAGCAGGAGGACAGCGAAGAGGGAGGATGCCTTCAGATCCTTACAGAGGAAAGTGGCCTGCTGATCGGGAAACACGGTGATCGTTTGGACGATCTCCAGTATCTCGTGAACCGGATCCTCCAGAAAAAGGTTCAGGATCCTCCCCGCATTCGTATCGACTGCGATCATTTCCGGGTCAGACAGGAGGAGAAGCTGGTCGCCACCGCCAGAGATTTGGCCGACAAGGCGAAGGAGAGTGGCAAGTCCATGAAAATGAGACCACTAAACGCGTATCATCGGCGCATCGTTCACAATGCGCTCGTTGATGATGACGAGATCGAGACTATTTCCCCGCGGAGTGACGAGCGACTCAAGCGGATCGTTATTCAGCCGGTCTCCTGAGAGGGAAGGTCCGTGGACAGGGAGGCCGCGTGAGCTCCAAGGATCACTACCCGTACGCAATATGGAAACGCATCGCCTCGTCCTGCCGGAAGATCTCAACCAGTATGGATTCCTGTTTGGCGGGCGGCTCCTTCGGTGGGTAGATGAGGCAAGCTGGATCGCGGCCAGTCTCGATTTCCCATCCTGCCGATTTGTGACTATCGGGATGGATGAGGTGGTCTTTCGTCATAGTGTCAGGGAGGGCACGATTATCTCAATCCGCTCGGAGCAAGAGAAGGTAGGTGAGACCTCGGCTACCTACAAAGTGACAGTGTGTGTTGGGAAGGTAGGTGAGGGAGATCCAATATTTTCAACCCGCGTCACTTTCGTGAATGTGGATGAAAATGGATCCAAGTTATCTATCGGGGTGTGAAAGATGGCGAGGTCCCAGGAGGTTGATGTCACTCTAGCGTTAGAGAAGCTCGAGGATCAGGAGGCATGGCGGCGGGCTGTAGCGCGGAAGGTCGGCATGAAGCCTGACAGGGTGGCTAGTGTAGAGCTCCTGAAGAAGTCGGTTGATGCCCGGAAGTTTCCTGTGCGCTTCAAATTGCGACTGCTTGTCGGCATAGACGAGGAAATCCCTGCTCAGGAACTGGCAGTGCCATCCTTTCCTCTGGCTTCTGAAAGTGCTCCCCGAGTTCTGGTTGTCGGTTGTGGTCCAGCAGGAATGTTTGCGGCGCTTCGCTGTTTGCAGCTTGGGTTATGCCCAATTATTCTCGAGCGAGGGAAGGATGCGTCTGCTCGCCGCTTTGATCTAGCCCCACTCCTCCGGCAAGGCCGGGTGATTGAAGATTCAAACTACTGTTTTGGAGAGGGGGGAGCGGGGACGTTTTCCGATGGAAAATTGTATACCCGGGCAACCAAGAGAGGGCCCGTGCGCGAGATCTATGAAACCCTGGTAGCACATGGAGCCCCTCCGGAGATCCTTACCGAGGCGCACCCGCATATAGGGTCCAATCTTCTTCCGAATGTCGTTAAGTCATTACGGGAAACGATTCTTGCTGCAGGTGGAGAGGTACATTTTGGATGCAGGGTGACCGATCTTCTCATGGAGCAATCCTCCAGGCGTCTGGTGGGAGTTACTACAGCCGCTGGACATGAATTCCGTGGAGAAGGTGTCATTCTTGCCACGGGGCATTCTGCGAGAGATGTCTATTCCATTTTACTGCAGCACGGGGTTGCTCTTGAGCAAAAGCCTTTCGCGATGGGAGTGCGTATCGAACATCCTCAGCCCTTGATCGATGGAATCCAATACCATCTCCGCGGAGATAAAAAGCGACCAGATCCTCTCCCCGCTGCCCGCTACCGGCTCGCAACGACTATCAAGGGGCGCAGTGTACACTCCTTTTGCATGTGCCCGGGAGGGTTTATTGTTCCCTGCGCGACGGGCGATGATGAGGTGGTTGTCAATGGGATGTCGCTTTCGCGGAGAGATTCTCCATATGCGAACAGTGGCATTGTGGTGGGGATTGATCCCAGTGATACGACCCCGTGGCAGAAGGAGTATGGGGTTCTCGCGGGAGTAGGGCTTCAATTGGAGGTGGAGCGTGCTGCCAAGAGGGCAGGCGGAGGAGGGCAGGCGGCTCCTGCCCAGAGAATGGTGGATTTCCTAGGGCGGCGCAATTCACAGAATCTGCCTGGAACCAGCTACTTCCCGGGAGTGCAGGCTGCACGTCTGGACGAGATTCTTCCGGAGTTTATCGCTAATTCGCTGCGAAAGGGTTTCGTTCGGTTCAGCAGATCGATGAAGGGTTATCTCAGTGACGAGGCCCTTCTGGTGGGGTTTGAGACCCGGAGCAGTTCCCCTGTTCGTGTGCCGCGCGATAAGGAGAGCCTGCAGCATCCCGAGGTCAGGGGGCTCTTCCCCTGTGGAGAGGGTGCGGGCTACGCGGGTGGCATCGTGTCGGCGGCCCTCGATGGGCGGAGGAGTGCGGAAGCGGTATCGCAGATGGTAAGGTAAGTGGGCAGGAGGCGGGTTCGCCTTGTTGGCGATTTTTGTGTTGCCGGCTGTGAGAGCATGGGAGCTGAAGTTATTGTGTGCTTCTCATAACCAGAGTAAAGGTGGGGCATGAAATACTGGCTCATCAAGTCCGAGCCCCATGTTTATGGAATCAAGCAGCTCAAAAAGGAGAAGCGTGCTGAGTGGGATGGGGTTCGAAATTATCAAGCGCGCAACATGATGCGGGATGATATGAAAATCGGAGATCTGGCTCTCTATTACCATTCAAACTGCGCCTCGCCCGGGGTTGTTGGTATTGCACGTGTTGTTAGTGAACCCTACCCGGATCCGACTCAATTTCAGAAGCGCTCAAAGTATTATGATGCAAAATCAAAGAAGGAGAACCCTCGATGGGTCTTAGTAGACTTTGAGTTTGTAGCAGAGTTATCCGAGGAAGTGAGTCTCTCCTTAATGAAAGAAGATCCGAGATTGGCTGGGATGCTATGCCTGAGAAAGGGAAATCGTCTCTCCATTACGCCGGTAGAGGGAAAGCACTTCCGGAGAGTGTGTAAGCTAGGTGGGTGGAAGCCGTCCTGAATCCTGAGGAGAATTGTGTGGAAAGGTCGTATTCCTGTTACACTGTGCACCCCGGGGTGCACAGTGGGTAAGTCAGCTCTCGCGTAGTCATTCTTACGGAGTTCGCGAGGCGCTGAGAGAATCAAGGTGATTCTCCCCGCTCCGGATGCAGGCACGTAGGAAGGTAATGTTCTGATCGACTTTCCCAACGCTCGCCCCTCCCTCCATGATGGCCACGAGGAATGAGGCTTCGTCGGCTGGTTCGATATCAGAGCGAACGATTGATTTTTCCTGCCCGCGCTCCAAGGCATTCCGGATGGAGTCACACCAGATCTCATAGATCCTGCAAAGGCGCGTTCTAAATCCTTCATCGAGGGGGGACATTTCTACAGCGAAGTTGCAAATCGGACTGCCGTTGAAAAGAAATCCGGTTTCCGGCACTTCTCCTTCGACCCGTTTTATGAACCGCTGAAGAATGTCCCTCAGGGTGCCCAGAGGGTCCTCTCCCTTTTCGAGGGGCTCGACCCACCAATTCTTGATCGCAGGAATCATAAGTTCGTCCAGCACGGCGTATCCCAGCTCATTCTTGCCGGCGAAGTGGTGGAAGAGGGCGCCTTTGGTGATACCCGCGGCCTCTACGATGCGATTGATGCTCCCACCTTGGAATCCATGGCGATAAAATTCGCGATAGCTGGCCTCCAGGATTTTCCGTCGGGTCCGCTTGGGATCACGCACACGGGGCATACGGTGACCCTACATACCTGAAGGAATGTTGCAAGCGAGGCTTCTGCCTGGTTTTTGAGGCGCTCTTCGTGAAGGACTTTTGATAGGAGTGGTCTAGCGAGGGCCGGGAGGCATCTTGTCATGCAGGAATCGAGTCATTGTTTCATACAGATGACGCCGTGCATTTTTCCCCTCTCGGATTGAATGGGTGCCTTGCGGATAGGTCATCATCGAGAATTCCTTGTTATGCTCGATGAGCTTATCAACCAGTCGCAGGTAGGTCTGGTAGTGGCAGTTATCGTCTGCAGCACCATGGATTAGGAGGAGGTTACCTTTCAGATTCTGGGCAAAGTTGATAGGTGATCCTTCGTGAAAGGCTTTGCGGTTTTCGCGTGGAAGCCCCATGTAGCGCTCCTGATAGATCGTATCGTAATGTCTCTGGTCAGGAACTGAGGCGACGGCGATGGCCGTGTGATAAAGATCAGGATATTTAAAAATCGCATTCAAGCTCATCGAGCCGCCCCCACTCCAGCCCCAGGAGCCAACCCTTTTTGCATCAAGCCAGGGCCGTTCTGAGAGGACCGCTTTGACGGCAGCTGCTTGATCCTTGGGGGGGAGAATCCCAATTTTGCGGTGGGCTTGTCGGCGCCAGACCCTCCCCAGAGGGGACCGGCTGCCTCGGTTATCAAAGCTCATTACGACATAGCCCTGTTGAGCGAGCATGTGGTGCCACAGCCCTCCCCAGGTGTCTCGAACAACCTGTCCGGCGGGTTCTCCGTACACGTAGACTAGCAGGGGGTACTTGCGGCTCCTGTCGATATCTGGAGGGTAGATACAACGGGCTGGTAAACGGATCCCTTCCTCAATTTCGACTTCAAAGAACTCTACAGGGGCGAGTTTCAACGCATTAATCTTGGTATGAAGCTCTGCGTTATCCTCCAGAGTTCGGATGATGGTATGTCCCGGGAGGCTGACGAGGCAGGTGACAGAGGGTGTATCTGCATCTGACCGGGTCCAGACTGCGAATTTTCCTGACGGAGAGATCCGATAGGAGTGCGTGCCCCGATGCTCGCTCTCAGGAGTCAGTCGGCTCATCCCTCGCCCGTCGAGCCCAATGCGGTAAAGGAAGCGCTGGGAGGGGTCTTTGGGGCTGGCAAGGAAGTAAGCCCAGAGGCCGGAGTGGTCGACATGCAGGAGGTCGATATCAAAATCATCAGTGGTGATCTTGGTGGTTGTCGCTCCATCCCGGGAGACCCTGTAAAGTTGTTCCCAGCCATCACGCTCGCTTGTCCATGTGAAAGCCTTACCGTCTGGAGTCCAGTGAAGATCGTTGTGCATAATAACCCACGCTGGGTCCTTTTCGGTAAGAATGGGGCTTACCTGGCCGCCTCGTCTGTTAGCAATCATTACCACTTTGGTGTCCTGTGCTCGGTTCAATTGCTGAATGATGAGCTCCTCAGAATTGTTGGGCCCGGCCCAATCCATTCTGGCCAGGTAATGTTCTCGCGGATCTCCGGGAATCTGAATCCAAGTGGTTTCTGAAGTTTCCACTTCAACAACCCCTATCCTGCAGGCAGCGTTTTTCTGTCCGGCTTTCGGGTAACCAAACCGTGACACCCTCGGGTAGAGAGCAGAGGTGTGATCCACCAGCGTTTGTTTGCGAACACCGGTTTCATCAAACTGCCAATAGGCGATGGCCTTGCCATCTGGGCTCCAGCGAAATCCATCACGGATTCCAAGTTCTTCCTCGTATACCCAGTCGAAACGACCATTGAAGGTCCGATTGTTACTACTGGTCGTCAGAGTGCGAATGGAATGATCCGTGAGAGATTCAATGTGAATATGGTCCTCCCGGACATAGGCCACATGGGTTCCTGCGGGACTGAATTTCGCAAACATAAGCGAGGACGGAGTGGCCTTGGGTCCTCCCAGCTTTTTCAGAGTTTTACCCTGCCGGTCATAAACCCAGTAGTCACCGCGGGAATTACGGCGCCAGACGCGCTCTGAATTTGTAAAAAGGAGCAGAAGCGAACGATCTGGAGAAAAATCATATCCGTCTATTTCAAGCGGGGTCTCCGATCCGTCCGGCACAAGCGCATCGGCGGAAACAATAATCTTGGCATCATCTGGATTGGTGGCTGTAGCAATCCAGATCTCTTTGCTGTCCTTGTATTTTTCCTGAGTAGCCTTTTTCAGGAACGTATAATCGTCTCCATCTTTGAGCCACTTTAGTTCAAAGCGCTTTTCCTTGAGGTCCTCTTTGTCGTGAATTCTTTCCAGAGAAAGCGACGTAGACGGTGGAGAGGTATCAGCCCAGGCATCGGTGAGGCTGCAAAGTACAACGGGAAGAACTATGAGGCATACAGGGAAAGAGCCTTTTTTCATGAATAGGAGGGAGCGCTGGCCGGAGGCTGACACGCTTACTGTGGAAATAAAAAACATTCCGTGATCGTGATATTCCCGTCAACATTGTGATGTGTTGAGGTTTCCTCAGGACTGCTGTTAGCTTTACCCGGAAGTTGAGAGGGCCCTAGAATTAGAAACTAAAATCAGGATCTATCAATGCTCAGTGTGGTCTTGCTGGAATCATGAAAGTTCTCCTTTTTTTAATGCTCTCCGCGTGGGGGCTAATTAGTGCCCTTGGAAATGAGAGGTCTTTTGTCCACCCGGGCTTGCTTCACACTGCATCTGACTTGGAGCGTATGAGCCAGGCGGTGTCTTCAGAAAAAGGTCCGATTTACGAGGGATTCAAAATTCTGAGGGATAGCCCATACGCTAAGTCGAATTACGCATTAAAGGGTCCCTTTCCTGAGTGGGGAAGAGCTCCCAATATTCGTAAGGGTGAGGCGGAAAGTGATGCTCTGGCAGTATATCAGAATGCTCTGATGTGGGCGGTGACAGGCAAGAAAGAGCATGCGGTTAAGGCAATACAGGTTCTTAACGCCTGGAGGAAGACTCTGAAGAAAGTCGGAGGAATCGATGGAGTGCTCGCGGCAGGTCTTCAGGGATTCATGTTCGCAAATGCTGCTGAGATTCTTCGCCATACTGAGTCTGGGTGGACAGAGGCAGAGGCTCTCCTGTGTGAAAAATGGTTTCGTGAAGTGTGGGATCCTCCACTTGAACATTATGCCTATTTCGCCAATGGAAATTGGGAGACTGCGGCACTTCAAACCCGGATGGCAATCGCTGTGTATTGCAGCGACAGGACAATGTTCGAAGAGACTGTTCGATATGCTGTTGCCGGGGCAGGCAATGGAAGTATTCCGCACATGATTGTATTTCCCAGTGGCCAGTGTCAGGAGACGACCCGTGCACAACACTATGCGCAACTTGGGCTGGGCTTGCTGGGTTGTGTCGCCGAAGTGGCGTGGAATCAGGGTGTGGATCTGTATGGGTGGAATGAAAACAGGATACTCAAGGGGTTTGAGTACACTGCTCAATATGGTCTTGGGGAAAATGTGCCCTTTCAGCACTATCTCGACCGGACAGGTAAATATGGAAAGGGAGGGCGCAATAACGATTATGATAAGATCTCACCGGTGAGTCGGGGAAGTTTCTGGCCCATCTATGAGCGAATTTTCAATCACTACTCAAGACGCCGGAGTGTTCCTGCTCCCTACTCAGCCCGGGTCATCGCACTTAAGGAGCCGGAAGGATTTAACAGGGACCATGTAGGGCTTGGGACTCTTGCTCACCGACGAGAGAAAAAATCTACTCCAGCCTTACGCTCTGTTCCTGGAGTGCCCTCGGGATTTGTGATGCGGAGCTCCGGCCGAGGAGTTAGGATCTCCTGGGTTCAGTCTGTTGATCCGTTGGGGTGCAGTAACGCGGAGACTTATGATTTAATGAGGTCATCCAGTCCGGATGGCCCCTTTGAGGTTATTGCGCCATCGCTGAGAGCGCCTTTACACTTGGATGTGCCGTTAAACGGGGGACAACTCTATTATTACAAGGCCACTGCAAGTAACAAAGTTGGGACGAGTGCGCCCTCTGCGACAATTGCTGCTTGCGCGGGCTTGCCGGGAGCATGGAATTCTTCGGACGTTGGCGCAATTACTGTCCCAGGCTTCGTAGAATATAATGGAAATGCTTTTTCCATGGAAGGTGAGGGCCATGAAATCGGAGGCACGGCAGACACCTTTCACTATCTTTACGCACGTCTGGAAGGAAATGGTGTGATTACTGCGCGTGTCAGGCGCCCGATGAGCTCACAATGGACTACCCCCGGAGTGATGATGAGAGAAAGCCTTCTGCCTGATTCGCGACATGCCTCTGTCCTTCTGCATCCTCATTGGAGCGGAGGATTGATTTCACGGAAAGAGACAGGTGGGGAAACTGTCACGGGCAAGCTCGAGCCTCTGGGGGAGCAATACGTGATCAAAAAGAATCGTCTCAGTGCGCCGTATTGGATCAGGTTGGAGAGAATCGGAGATACTTTTACGGGGTCCATGTCTCCGGACGGGATTCGCTGGCAGGGCCTTGGGTCTGTCCTGGTAAAGATGGAGAAGGCTATTTATCTAGGCCTGCCTGCCTGCTCCCAGCTTCGCGGGGTTACCACCACTCTTACCTATGACCGGGTTAGCACCCTGGGTTGGAAAATGCCGATCCGGTGATCGTTGAGAGAATATTAATTCTTTTTAAACTGCTCCGCAAAACGCCAATTACTCCTGTAATCTCTGGAGAGTGGGATGTCGGATATCTCGGCTCGGACCATTTCTACAGGGATTCGATTTCCCCTGAGAATCTGATCGTGAAATTCCCGTGGGGTCATTTTTCCTGAGGTAACAAGTTCCTTGTGGAGAACATGGAATTGCATGCCCCCGAGCATGTAGGCACATTGATATAGAACTGGTGTGCCTGGAGCGAGAGAGCGCCGGACTTCTCCTTCTGCGTGAGTTCGCTCATGACCCACGATTTCGACCAGCATATCAACGCACTGCTGAGGGGTGAACTGATCAAGATGGTAGCCAAGGGAGAAGATGATACGGACGCACCTGTGCATGCGCCAGAAGAGGAATCCCATCCGGTCTTCTGCGGTTTTTGGGAATCCCCGATCCCACAGAAGCATTTCCCAGTAAAGGGCCCATCCCTCGGTCCAGAAGACTGTGCGGTAAATACCCCGATGAGTGTTGTAACGGGAGGTCATGAAATCCTGCAGGTGGTGCCCCGGAATGAGCTCGTGGTGAACTGTCGCTGCTGAGAAATGAGGATTATTCCCCCGCATACTCATAAGTTTATCTGCATGATTCATATCGAGGTGAGGGTAGGAAACGCTGATCGTAGATCCTCCGGTGAAGAATGGATTATAGCGCTGCCGCCCCGGGGACATCATGCCCACTCTCCAGCTGTCCTTGGCCAGCTGAGGGATGGTAACCAACGCATTGTCCTCAAGGTAATCAATCGCTTCGAGGGCCAGCCGGCGGATGACAGAGGATTGCTCGCCCGGTGGGACATGCTTCGTTTTCACATGTTCCAACGCGGCAGTGACATTATCTCCGAACCCTAATTCATTGGACGCTTTTTTTTGCTGCTCTACGCACCATGCCAGCTCCTTCTTGCCGATCTCAACGAGTTCCCCGGCAGTGTAAGGTATCATCTCTCGCGCGAGAAGGGATGTGAGATGTTCGGCTCCAACTGGCGGCGCATGATTTTCAGAGTTGAAATCTTTCGGAGGTGCTTTCTGGGTGGGGTTGGATGAGGTCTTTGGATCGGGCTTGAAGGTATCAGCATAGGCGCCAAGAGAGGTAGAGAGCTTTTTGCTCGGAGCGGTAATCCACCATGTCAGAAGCGGGTCGTACCCGCGGTAGTAATTGAACCAGTTGTCCACAACCCTTTGAAGCTCACGGCATCCTTCCTCTGCGGTCTTGAATATTCTTTCTGCGCTTTCATCGGGACCGTGTTCCTTCTGATGCCTTCTGCTCTCCATTACCTCCTTACGTATCCGCTCACCCTCCCGATCGATGTCCTGAGAGAGCTTTTCCAATCGAGGGGCGAGTTCCTGTGGGTTGTATTTTCCCTGTGCTCTTTTCTCGTATTCCAGTGCCGTGATTTTCTCAATAAAGGGAAGAAGTTTGGCGGCTGTTTTCAGGTGGTCAGCGTCGTCGTTGAACTGTTGCTGGTCTCGCTCAAGTTTCTGACGAAAAAGAATGTAATCCACCTTTCCTGATCGATTCATTTGGTTGAAATCCATTTCGAGAAGAAGGCGGTGCCACTCCTTGAAGAAATTCTCCAATCCAGCTATTCTTTTTGGTTCCATTTTCGAGGGAAACTGCCGCTGAAGAGTCTCCCTGTCTCTTGAGAAGCGGTCTAGGAGATCGCGGAAATCATTTGCGTGCGACTTTACAATTTCGCGCCCGGTGG
Organism: Roseibacillus sp.; assembly: GCA_002686085.1. Lineage (GTDB taxonomy): Bacteria > Verrucomicrobiota > Verrucomicrobiia > Verrucomicrobiales > Akkermansiaceae > Roseibacillus_B. The sequence goes on from NZAC01000061.1 coordinate 10,059, forward strand.
GAGCTGCGTAGCGCGGTCCGGTAGTAGAGACCTGAGCAGTAAGAAGAGTTGCTCCGGCTACGTTCAGAATGACAGGAATGAGGTGTCTGGTTCGTGAGCTCATGATCAGGTGAAGGAAGGGCTACTGTGAAATATTATAGTTTGGGGGGTCGATCCCAAGGAGGTGCTTCCGGAAAAAATCTTTTCTGCGGCGGTCCCCATGCCTCCCGCCACCACCGTGCCCCCCATTAGGAACTACGATCATGTCAAAGTCCTTGTTGGCGCGGATGAGTGCGTCCGCCAGTCGCAGGGTGGATTCAGGGGGTACATTGTTATCAAGCTCACCAACGATCAGGAGGAGTCGTCCCTGCAGTCTGTGTGCGTTGTCGATATTGGAAGATGCAGAGTATTGTGGTCCCACCGGATACCCCATCCACTGCTCGTTCCAAGACGACTTATCCATTCTATTGTCGTGGCACCCACATGAAGAGACCGCCACCTTGTAGAATTCAGGATGAAACAGGAGGGCGCCGGTTGAGCTCTGCCCGCCGGCTGATCCTCCGTAAATGCCAACCCGGGTTATGTCATACCAGGGATTGTCTTTGGCATAGGCTTTGTGCCACAGGATTCGGTCGGGGAAACCCGCGTCCTTCAAGTTTTTCCAGCAGACATCATGAAATTCCTTGGATCTGTTGGCCGTTCCCATTCCATCTACCTTGATGACGACAAAGCCCATCTCGGTCCATGAGGAGTAGCGACGACCTGAACTCCATCGCTTTGGGACATAGGAATCGTGGGGACCTGCATACATATCCTCTAGGACGGGATATTTCTTATTTGGATCAAAATTGGCAGGTTTGCATACGATTCCCCATATTCCAGTTTTGCCGTCGCGGCCCTTGGCGGAGAACACTTCCGGGGACTTCCATCCCGAGGCGATAAGTTCACTGATATCGCTCTCTTCAAGCTTGCAGACCAATTTGCCGGTGGAGACTCTTCTAAGTTCGTGAATGGGCGGGCAGTCTATTCGTGAATAGGTATCAATGATGAATCGATGGTCGGGGGAGTATTGGATCTCATGGTCGCCATTCCCCTCGGTGAGAGCGGTGAGGCCAGTTCCATCAAAATTGACCCTGTAGAAATGCATGAGATAGGGATCCTGATCAGGGTTTTTGCCGCTAGCGCGGAACCAGATCTGCCGTTTCTTTTCATCGATGAGGTCAATTTTTCGTACAACGAAGTCGCCTTGGGTTACCGGATTCATGTCTCCTGAAGCAACGTCAACCAGGTAGATGTGGCGGTGGCCATCCTTCTCGGAGAGGTAAAGAATTTCACTTTGATCCGCGAGCCAGTTGACCTTGGGCATTCCCAGCCGGAGGGCGTGCTCAGTCCAGATGAAGGTCTCCGTCTTTTCATCAATAATATTCCGGTGGCGACCGGTGAATGTATCAACCTCGATGACGCGAAAGCGCTGGTGCCCTCTGTCGATTTTCTCATAGCTGATCATCCTGCCGTCAGCACTCCATCGTAGGCGCGGCCCTCGAAAATCAATGATCCCTACCTTAGGCTTTGTCTGCACGCGCTTTTCGAGGTCAAACCAGTTGAGCTCATGCGTGGTAAACCTGTCTCCTGGAAGAGGGTAGCGGCGGGTTTGAAGTTTGGCTCGTCCGCCACCCTTGGGTGAGGACTGGATCATGTGAACCTCACCGACATCGCCTGGCTGGATGCGAAACGCGATCAGGTTGTTTGAATTAGAGCTCCAGAAAGGCTGTTGATAGCTCCTGCTCTCCTCACCGTCTGAGGAGAGCTGAATCTCCCTGCTGTTTTCAGTAGTGGCGCGAATCCACAGGTTATGGTTCTTGATATAAGCCTTCCATTTTTTGTCCGGTGAAATCTCCCGGCTTACACGGTAGGTGCTCTCCTTCGAGGTCTTCTGATTAGCGCGCTTCTCGCTGGCTCTGGAGGGAGGGTCTGGAGGCTGCTCAATCTTTTTAAGCCGGCAGGTTTCAAGTTCACAGAGAAACCATTTGCCATTCACCCGGAAGGTTGCTGTCTGCGCCTTGAGGTCAAAGGAAAGGTTCTCGAGGGGTAGCTTCGCTCCGATGTAGCTACCACCATTCTCCTTCTGGAGAGTGGCAGCTAGCTTATCGTGGTCAAAGGCCTGCTTGCGCAATCCCTCCTTCAAATCGATCAGGATAAACTCGCGCTCTCCCTTTGGCAGATTGTTGCAGTACCACATGGAGGAGCCATCAGGGCTCCAGTTTGGGCTGATACGGTCCTTGTAGACATTTGCATATGTGACCGGGAGGAAACTCAGGGCGAGTGTAACGATGGCGCAGACGGATTGGATTCTCATGTGCTCTGTGCAGTTTCCAATGAAACATGGCCCTCTTACAACCACGCAGTCCTACCATGCTGATGCATTTAGAGCTCTGCGACTCCATTTATAGACAAGATAGCCTCGCAAAGGCCCTCTGACGGGCAGTTAGTTCTAAGGTAAAGGAGAATTACTCTCCCCTTAGTCGCACAAAAAAGGGAGTGTCTTGGTTTTGTACGGGCTGGGCCATCCGGATGATAGTGGTAGCCTTGCCGCCTCCATTATCTATTTGAGATAATGGCTCGATCAGGTCCAAAGCAGAGCTCCAGGTGATAAGGTCGCTTGAAACTTCGACGGAGAGAGATCCGAGAGCTCTCAGGTCCTCTTGAAAGCTGATCACCAGGTAGTCATTGGTTGCTCCATTGACCTGAAGCGTCTCAAGCTGGATGGTCAACGGAGGTTCTGCATCGGGCGATACAGGATCCGTCCCGTGGAGGAATTCCATGAAATTGCTGATTGTGTCATGGTCATCGTCGTCCTGAGGGCCTCCCTGAAGATTGTTTTCCGCAGACCATGTAAGGTAGCTCAGACCAGGTGAGCTTGCCTCTCCGGGCGTGCCTCCGGGATTGCTGCTGATGGTCCATTGAGAGGGGTCTTCCATGCTCGCATCGGAATCCGGGTTGAGCAGGACTAGGCTCGAGCCTTCTCCATCGGCAGAGGTCGGCCAGGGAAGTCGATCATTGTAGGTAAAGTCGATGATCGGTTGAGAGGATGTCCCGGCAAGTAGGAGGGTCTCCCCATCATTACTGAGTCGCCCGGTATATTCGAACCATTGAACGCCAGAGAGGGTTCCATAGCGCGCCTCAAAGGCAATGCGGTCCCGCAAGAGCAGGAGGCGATCACCTGATCCAAGAACGGTGTTGTCCGGAAAGGCAAAGTTTACTCCAGAATCAAATCGGACCCCGGTGAGGTCAATGTTTCTGGAGCCGGTGTTGAGCAGTTCGATAAATTCATAGTCATCCCGGTCGCCACTTATGAGTAATTCCTCCGGTGAGGAAGGCTCTCCGGGATGGTAGTGAAGTTCCGAAATGACGAGATTTCGACGACTCGCGGGCTCGCTGTCTATAGTGAAAAGCGCCTCATTCAGCGCACTCCACTCTCCCGTGCGGGAGTTGTATGCGCGAGCTCGTAAATGAGTAGGAGACTGAAAGAAGAGAGGATTGGAAACGTTATTACCTCCAGCCCCAGTACGGAGGGTGCTCACATTCGCAACCGGGTTCGGCACGCCCCCGGGCAGGCGGGGGTCACTCCCATCAACGGTGTAGTAAATGGTGCGGGCATCCGTGGACATGGAGACGGGGGTGGTGGGCATGACGGACCCTCCATGCTGGCTGAAAATCGGGGCAATAATGTCGGGATACATTCCATTCGACCTGAATCGGCTCACCATTGTGTCGGTTAGTCCCCGGAAGTGGCTGTTCATCAGGTTGGCTTGATAAGACTCCCATGATGTGGGTGAACGAAAACCCCAGCGGGCGGACTCTGAAATGAAGCCCAGTCGGGCCTCTGCGGTCCGAACCCGAAGGCGTCTGATGTTACGCATCGGAGTAAAAGCGCCATCGTTGAAGAAGTGCTTGTGAATACGGTCAGCGACCAGCATTCGGAAATCTTCTCCTCCCGGCCCTCCTCGCATTTCGGACATAACGTTGAGGGGGCCCGGGTGCCCTGCTTTCCCGGAGCTGGCTGGGCGGAGGTAGCCGTCAGCGTCCTTAATCATGAATTTGAAAGGGACTCCTTTCACGGAAGATCCGAACGAACGGAATTCGCTTTCCGAATCTCCACTGACCCAAACGAGCATGAAGTCTATTATGTTGGCGATATCAATGTAGTCCGAGGCCTCATTGAAGGGGTCCTCTCCGAGGACAAGAGACTTGGTTGCGGCCCAAAATCTGCCAGAGCCATCATAGACCTCTTCATCGTTTCGGAAATTATCATTAGCGTTCACGGCTTCGTATTCATTCTTACTGCCTCCGAAATAGCTGGAGGCCATGTCTGCGCTCCATCTCTCACGCATATGATACTGACCCCAGTAGGTGCCATTCAGGTAGACATGAACAAATCTTCCGTGGGGCGCGATATTTCCCATGTCCAGCATGGTATCGTCGGTGAAGCGATTGGACATATAGGCTCCCCTAGAATTCATGTCGTGGGAGCCGCTGCGGAGATTGATGACATCGAACTCCTCTGCAGGGGGGTGATGCTTGTACTGGAAGCCCTCAAAAATCGGGTAGCGCACCTTGGTGGGGCCAAATCGCTCGCGGAAGGCTATGCGGAAGCTTTTCTTGCGGAAATTGGTAAACCGGCCACCGTAGTTGCTTAGTCCGGCATCCTCCTGAAAGCCCTCACGACCATCGGGAAAGATCATTTCGATTGAGGCCGGATATTCCTCACGGATATTACTTCCTCCCTCATTCAGAAAACCAGAGTTCTGAGTGATCAGAGATATGGAGGGAACGGCTCTCAGGGAGTTGAGCATCCGTGGCCCGTAGGTTGCGCTTTGCGTAATACTAGTTCGCATCGCACTCTGTTCCACCACGTCAGACGGGAAGATATAGGTATGGGTATCTACGTTGGTAGGTTGTAGCCCATCCTTGTAGGCAATGGCGCGGACAACAACTGTACGGTTGATGCTCAAAGGTGTCCGGTAGACTCTTCCAGATAGTGGCCCTGGTGTAGATCCGTCGATCGTGTAGCGAATCTCAGCTCCCTCAGTCTCGCTAGAAAGTTCAAGCTGGAATGGCTCGGTAAAGAATCCCCGGTTTATATTGAATTTGGTGTCTGCGACGAATCCTTCTGTAGTTTCTCCGTTGTGAGCAGCGGGAGTAGGAATTTCGAGGAACCCGCTTTCTCCGATCGAAGAGTTCGTGGTCTGCAGGCCAAGAAGCTCGGGTGATATGAGCATGTCCGAGCTGTCCAAGTCGCTGTTCAATCCATGAATGGAAAGAATGTTGCGACCAGCTAGAAGGAGGTTTGTATGATTGGAGAGATCGAAAACTTCATATTCGAGCGCCTCATTGTCGGAGTGGCTGGCGGTTGCTTCTGAGTTGTAGGAGAGGTCCGCTGCAGCAGGACTGTTCTTAGAGAGTATCCAGGTTCCATTAAGATAGGCAGCGAAGCCATCGTCGTATTTCATCCCGAGCGATAGTCCGGTCAGGGTAGAGGGCTCATTCAGATCAAAAGGGACACGCAGGTACATGCTCGTGTTGATGCCATTGAGAAGGTTGCCAAGGTTTCCCCCAGCTCCGAATTCTGGAACATAGGTGCTGTCTTCGTCGTAGCCGACTCCAGTCAGGGCGTCCCCCCAGCTGGAATCATCGAATTCAAGCTCAGTCCAGCTACTACCCAGAGCAGCATCAACTGCGGTAGGTATGAGCACCTTTGCAGCGGCGTCCCGAGCCAGTAGTGTGGCCGTTGTTTGGCTACCCGTCTGGCCCAGGCCGTATGAGATATCAGGCCGTTGGCGAGGCAGGGGAGAGCCAGCTGCCCCGAACTCCGATATAACGGTAATACCGTCGGGTGCGACCAGCGCGAGATATTCGCCTTCCTTATCAATCTTGAAGTTCGTGTGTAGCTCTTCTCCTGTCCTACGGCGGTCTTTTTCGGAGGCAAATATCAGAAGAAATTGTCCTGGCCCCAGCTCGGTAGCCGGAAAAGTCCATTTGCTAAGAGCGGTTTCATCATCAGTAAGGAAAAATCCACCGAGATTGATGGATCGAGGGCCAGAGTTGAAAATCTCGATCCAGTCTGAGAACTCACCATCACTGTCGCTCAGCCCCGCGGTGTTTTCTGCAAGAAACTCAGTAAGGTAAAGATCGGCTCTTGCTGGAGTGCATGCCAATAGAGTCGCGGTAAGTGTGCAGAAGAAAGTCCCCAAGGAGAAGGAGTGAGAAGGCCACGTTAATTTCGTATTCACGGTAATGGGGTTTTGCAGAGCCTAACTGCGATGAGAGTTGAGAGCACCCAAAATATCAGGTTACGGAGTCGAGTTTCGTAGGCTTGGTATTCTACAATTCTGAATGGGGTCTGGCCACGGGCGTTTTGTGTTCGAGAAGCCCCTCCTCAGGTGGGGTATGAGATTGCTGCTTCGAACCAAATCCTCTCGCAAGCGAGAGGCGATTCCGAAGAGGAGGTTTACTGCGATTGAACCTTTACGTCCTGCCACGGAGCCGTCGGGTGAAATTCGCCCTTGCCTCGTGGCACCAGCACTACGCGGCTAAGGTCGATGAGAAAGTTGCTCTGGAGGGGCCTCATACTCTGAGCGGTCAACCGGTGGACACCACTGGGTAGAGACAATGTTGTGAGTTTGGCCCAATTGTAGGTATCCCAGTCACCAGTATCCGGGACGACTCCCGTGATTTCCTGTGTGCCTATCTTCAGGCTGATTGAGCTTCCGGAAGCGTTGCGGTGGAGAGCCCAGTTGATCCAAAGATCAAATTGACCTCCTCTTTGGATCTGAAAGCGCCACTCTGCGCGGTCTTTCTCGCTACCCCAGTGTCCGAGATTGCGGTAGCGCTGCTCGAAGACAAGGCTGGGCCCGTATACTTCTGCGGCTGATGCGGGCAGTGTAATAAATTCGTTGGGTTCCTGAGCAATCAGTATGGGTGTGTTGTTTGTGAACGTCTTCCGGGGAGTTCCCGCTACCTGCAGGTAAGCCAGCAAATCACGCATTTGCGAAAGATCGATGGATGCTTCCAGTCCCTCCGGCATCAGAGAGAGACCCGTGGAGGAAAGGGATTTGATCTCGGTACGCGGAACCGTTGAGCGGTCTCCTCCGATCCCTACCATCGTGACAGCAGAGCTTGTTTCCTGGGCGATAGCGCCGGCACGGGTTGTTCCGTCCTGCAGGGAAGCCATGAACATCATCCAGTTTTGTGAGACAGCTTGGTTAGGATCAAGAATCGCAGTGAGATAGGTTTTGGCGCTCCGGTCAGAAATAGCGGAAAGGTCTGGGCCAACCGTTATTCCAAGGCCATCAAGTCGGTGGCAAGAGGCGCATTGCGTGGAGAATATGTCCTTGCCGCGGTCGCGGTCTCCCGTGCCATCAAGAGCAGGGGCGTATTGGGTGATCACTGTCTGGCGATTGGGAGTAGTCGCTTTACCAAACAGGGATTCTGCCCGGGTTCGAATGGCCTCATTCTCGTGCTTAAGCAGCAGTTGGCGGCGTCCAATATCAATAGAGGCCGTGAGTTCCTTCATTGTGCCCTTAACTGACGAGAGAAAGAGGGACGTCAGTTCGGTCCTGCTCATTAAGTAGTCAAGAATCGCGTTACGTAACATCGGTCCATATTCTCCCCACTGCTTGAGCAGAGCTTGAATGAGCTTTGGGTTGTTTCCGCGGAGAAGAACAGGAACGGCCGCCACTTGTAATTCGATGGCCGTTTTGGGACGGAGGAGCGACAGCAGGAGGGGAGTGTCGGTGGAGGGGCTATCGGCTTCCGCCAGCAAGTTTAGTGCTGCCAGACGGTACGGGAGGTGTGATCCGGGGCTTTCCAGAGTTTGCCGTGCGTCCTTGAACAAAGGAGAAAGAGCTGAACGCCAGCGGGCAATTTCAGAAGATTCTGAGCTAATCTGCAGAAGAGTTGCAGCACTGGAGAAGACCAATTCGGGGTCTTTAGGTGATTCGCCTGGTGTGCCTATGAGCTGTTTCATCAGAAGCGGAAGCACGCGGGCTGCTTCTTTGGGAGAGAGTTGCCTCATGAGGGCTTCGATGAGAGATCCAGACGCAGCGTTCTGCTTTTCAGGCAAAATAGCGGAGAGTGCTGCTTCGATATGGTTCCTTGCAGCAGTGAGTCCGGAAGCGCGAAGATAGATTTGGTCAGGATACGCCAACAAAAATCTCCCGAGGGCTACTCCGGCTGGTCGGTAGCCTTTATCTGCCAGGGCGTAGGCGGCTTGCATTTGAACATGAGGGCTCTCGTCCATAAGGAGTTCAACTGCTTTTTCGAGGAGCCTCTTCGAGTTGAGTTTTCCGATCCGTAGACCGTTCCGACGTGGCTCAGGATGAGGGTCAGCAAGTGCTACAGCGAGATCTTCGCCAGTGAGCCCCTCCAGGTCCGCGAGGGCGCTGGATGCCTGCAAGCGGGCCTCCGGTATGCTGCTTTTTCTCAAGATGTTCCGGAGCACAGGAAGAGCCGACTCTCGGCCTGCCGAACCCAACCATGTGAGCATCATATGCGCGGTGTCGCGCTGCCATCCGTTACGAGAATCGAGAGCGGAAGCCAATTCCTCTGGGGATAGCTTAGCGAGCTGAAGAGGCTCAAGACGTTTTCCATCAGCGGGCATGACGCGATAGATGCGTCCGCGGTCATGACCCGCACGGAGACGGCCGTCGGCGATCATTTCACGGGTGAGGTCAGGATCGATCCACTCTGGATGCTCAATGACGAGGCGATAAAAGTCGGCAATATAGAGGCCGCCATCGGGGCCCGTTCGCAGCGAAGTCGGGCGGAACCAGGAGTCCTTGCTTCGCAGGAATTCGTTCTGGGCCTCGGACTCCGCCCTTGTTGCCTGCATAAGGACGCCGTTCCATGAGATTTCGCGCCTGCTGACACAGTTGTGAACCGGGCAGGAAAAATAGATTGAGGGTGTAAGGATATCGCGGAAAAGAGAGCCACGGTAGAAGTTAAATCCACAGGCGGATGTCAGCCTGCCGGGGGAGCCCGGGGGTGGGCGCTGGTAGCCCCGGTAATGGCTCAGAATTTGACTGGACGGATAGAGATCTACGACCCCAAACAGGGGATGCCGGGCGGGGGGTTGCTCAACTTCTGGATTCATGCGCAGGTGATGATCTTCCAGAGCCACTTGCCACCCGTTTGAGTTGTTGCCTGCCACCCAGTTTCCCCAGTCATCCCTGTTGCGCCCGTGCTGGGTGACTCCGGTAGCGTATTCCATTTCTCCAGTATCTGGCTTGATCCGGAGGTCGAATCCCCCGAGGTTCAGCTCTTTTCCTGTTTTAGTGGACTTGATGACACCTCCACTGTCGCCGTTAGCGACATAGATCCATCCATCGAGACCCCAGCTAAGCCCATTGCCTCGATGTTGTTCGTTGCCGCGGCCAAACCCCTCATAGAGAATCATCTTTGAGTCGGCCTTGCCATCTCCCGTCGTGTCCTGAAGAAACCAGATGTTGGGGGGGGCGACGACAAGGACTCCCTCGCGCCATGGCAGCACCGTATTGGCCGTTTCCAGCCCCTCGCAGAAGAGAGTTCGCTGGTTGTAGGAGCCGTCTCCATTGGTGTCGGTAAGAAATACGATTCGGGATCCCGGTTTCCCATTATTGTCGATTCCAAGGGGGTAATCTGCCATTTCAGCAACCCACAGTTTTCCATCTGGCCCCCATGCCAGATCAACGGGGTCCATGACGAGCGGTTCCGCTGCTACCAGTTCAACCTTAAGCTCCTCATGAACTTCCATGGCACGTAGCGATGTGGCAGGGCTACGCGGTTGAGCAGCCTGATATCCGAGAAGGTCATTGAAGGATCGGAGGTCTATATGATGAGGAAAAATCGCGCCCGTATCCTCGTTCTGCCAGTAAAGGTGATTGCGCTTGAGCCAAGCTCCATTGTTGGTGCCGTCTGCCCGGACAATCGGGGGAAGGACATTCTGCTTTCGTGAGTGCTGTTCCCCCACGCCGTCACCTTCCCGAACTCCTTCAAGACCTACCCGGCTCCATCCCTTCGCCAAAGATTCCAGTAGCCGAGTTCCATAATGTCTACCATTGGAAAAAATGAGGTCCTCCTGCCCGTCGTCGTCGAGGTCAGCGAAGCGTAACCCGGCATCCCCTCCCGTTTTTGTGACGATGGAAAAGGGCTCTGGCAGGGAGAATGGAAGCTTTTTCCATTCGGAGTCGTGCCGCTGATATACTGCAGAGGAGTCGTGCCGACCTACGATAATCTCACAGATGCCATCGCCGTCGAGATCTCGCAGACGGACTCCTCCATCGCGATCTTCCTTATGAGTCGAGACGTTTTGCAGGCCTTTCACGAGGTGATCCCTAACTTCCCACCGATCCTCATGGTAGATCCAGAATGTGTTGCGGCCATCCTTTCCGGTAACAAGTAATGCCGTTTCTCCGCTCCTGCTGACCACTCCGAAGCGAGCGGCCGGCGTGATCTCAACAGGAAAGGGAGTCTCATGCCACTGTTGAGCTTTAGGCTTCCAGACTCGACAGATTCGTGCTTTGGAATTCCCGATAATGACATCCATGAAACCGTCATTATTAACGTCGAGAATTCGTATGCCGTTGTCACTACCATCGGGTTTACGGATTGGGTTTCCTGCAAGGAGATGTTGTGTCATGAGCATGTGCATCTCCCCCATGTTGAGAAATTTCACCTTTTTCCCATGGATCCGGTTGGCGTGGTCGACGATCTCAACCATCTGGGTATTGCGCATCCAGTTGCCGGCATGGAAACAAAGAGAGACCGCGCCCTGCTTGGCCACCGTTGCGTCTACCGCAGCCTTGTAATCAGCGATGGTTGCCGGGTTTTGCGCGCCGTGTAGAGCCTGTCCGGTGTAGTCGTTGGGATAGACGAAGGGGAGCTCCCATATCTTCCTGCCTACCATAAAGGGATACGGGTAGTTCTTGATATAATTGACGAAGCCCTTGGTGAGGTAGCGCGCAAAGCGATCAGAACCTCCAGAGTCCTCGTTGAAGAGAGTGGTTGGGATTTCGGGGTCATCAGGAGAAAAGACGACCCCAACGCTTGTTGACATCGATATGAAATTTCCTTCCTGGCTCGTGGAGCCGAGTATTTCTGAGTAAGCACGAGGGCTCGGAGTATTCTGCCCATCCATACATCCAAAGCGGAACCCTACGGAATCGTTGTTCGGGATCCGGGCAAGGAGATCGACGCAGCCATGGTAGTCTTTGCTCGCACGATTGAAATCAAGGTGCTGGAGAAGAGGGCAGGGATGACTCAGGGTGTGAGTTTCGAGAGAAACGCCCTCTTCGAGGAGCCATTGCATGTTGGGATGTTCCGGATTGGGCCGGTTGCACGTGATGCTGACTGCCCCGCGGCCATCGATGACCTTAAGGCGCTCGATGATTGGGGTCAGGTAGTCGCGGAAATGCTGGCCGTCTCCTGACATGTCATCGATCGCGAGAACGATTACAGCCTCGACGCCCTCCTCTCCAATCCACTGGGGGGTAGTCAGTTTGGGAGATTGCTGGTCGAATTGCCAGGGATTGTTCGGTTCATCAAGGTGGGTCAGCCGGTTGCCGGGGCCTGCGGATGCCGGCAGGACTAGCTCGGCTCCTGCAAGACTGAGAAGGGAAAGGCAAGCGAGGCGCATTGTGTGGTGGATCGACTAAATGAACGGAGGTCATTTTGAGATCCAAGGGAGATGATTCAAAGATAAAAGGGCCCTTGCGGTCCCGGAGCGAAACTATCCTTGGTGCCCGAGGATCAGTTCTTCCAAAGAGTTCGCTGGCAGGTCGAGAACTATGCGTAGGTGGTTATGGGGGGAGTTGCCGGATCTCGGACAAGAAAAAGGCGGTGAAACCGAGAGGTTTCACCGCCTTGGAACAAGAGAGCTTCTTCCTAAGGAGCGGCAACCTCGATTATTACGTTGTCGATAGAAAGTCCGCTGAAGGCGTCCAACGTGCCGTCGCTCACGAAGTTGAATTCGATCCGCGCACTCTCGCCAATGGCTTCGGCAGGGACCGGAACGGAAAGATTCGTGTAGTCGGTATCAAAGATCGCCATGTCGATTGGAATTTCGGCTCCCAGAAGAGAGTCGTCACCAACTCGGACGAAGCGAATCGTAGCAGTATCTCCAAACCCATCCGCATCACGGAAGGCGTCAAATGTCAGCTCGGCTCCCGGGATGCCACTGAAGTCCAGCGGCGGCGAGAAGAGCGAGACATCTGAATCAGTGCCATAGTCACCGAGGTTCGTAGACCATGCGTTCAGGGATTGCCCTGCTCCGGTGAGGGGGCCCGTTGTTCCCGAGGGGGTTCCGAGCTCCCACTGGGTATTGGCGCTGGCGTCATTCACCACGGCGGTCCATCCACCGTCTCCAGTTTCGAAGTCTTCCTCGAAGAAGGCTGGGAGGCCTTCTTCGCGCACTGCGATGAAGCCAACTCCGTCAAAGGGAGCAGCAAATTCAACACTGGCTCGGCCGGATTCGTCAGCAGGGATGTCCTGATATCCCTCAAGCTCAGTCCATGTATCGCGCGGCGAGTTCAGGTCCGGGCTGACAAGGATATCGTATTGCCGTGCTGGCTGGGTGTTGAATTCGGCTCTGATGGTCAGCGGGTCATCTGCGGCAAGGCTTACCGCAAGACCCAGAGGATCAATGCCTGATCCACCAATGAGATCACCAAGGCTTTGCCCGTTTGTTCCAGCAAGATAAATTGCCTGGATCTGCTCGGCAGTCAGGGCTCGTCTCCAGATAGCGACATCGTCGATTCCTCCATCCCATTGGCGATTCAACGCTCCGGGGTTCTCTCCGATCATCAGAGGAAGATTCGGGTCGGAGTTCAAGGGGCCGGACAGCGTTGTAGAGACAGCTTCTCTTCCGTCGATGTAAAGGGCGCGGACGTTTGCAACCCCGTTCGATGTGCCAACAAAGTGATGCCATTCACCGTCGTCAATAGCGAACTCGGTTGCATCACCATGGATGTCGTTAGATCCGCCCTGCCACGCCATGGTGGGATTGCCGCCCCAGCGGTGGAAGCGCCAGTTAGCACCCTCACCACGGCCTACTCCGATTTGCCAGTTTGTGGTGAATTGGTCAACGCGACCCCACCACTGGACCGTGATTTCCTGACTCGGTTCGGCGATGTTTCCATCAACATCCGGGCTGTAGGCAGTCTCGGCATGGCCGCCTCCCTGCCCGTTACCCAGATAGCCAGCTCCTCCGAAGAGGCCTGCGTCATAGGTGCCAGGGTGAGGGGCAATGAACTCGAGGTCGTCGGCGGTGGAGCTTGCAGTGCCAGGAATAATATGAGCCTGATCGAGCAGGTTTTCGTCGAAGTTATAATAGACCGTGAGGTCGGCAACGAGGTCGCCAGCAGTTGGCGCCTCCGCTACATTTGGGTCCCGCCCCGGATCGTTGACTTCGACAAAGTCGCTGAGGAGGTCTCCGTCTGAGTCGTTGTTGAGGGGGTCTGTTCCAGTGTCATTGGCGTCTACGAAGACTCCAGTGTTGGTTTCTGCTCCGTCACTGAGTCCATCACGGTCGCTGTCAGGATTCCGAGGATTAGTTTCGTTGGCGATTTCGTCGCCATCACTTGCACCATCATCATCGGTGTCGTCATTGGTGGGATTCAATCCGGCATTCAGTTCCTGGAGGTCCGTGAGACCGTCGTTATCGAAGTCCCCTGCACTGGAGAGCTGATCGAGGCTGTCGATGCCATCCCAAGATAGTTCCCAAGTGTCAGGAAGATCGTCGCCATCGTCGTCAGTGGCGTCTGCTCCGATGGAATAGACAGGGGGGCTTCCCCCGGCAATATCGCCAATGGCCACGATGCCGTTGATTCCAGGGCCGCTGATGCCGACATCTGTCCAATCGCCACCGCCTTGCTCCCCGAAGACATTGTCAAACGGGAAGATTCCGGGCGTCGTGATCGTAAACGGAGTGGCTTGGTTCTGCGGGCAGCAGTTGTGCTGCGCAGTAACTTGTCCATCGAGGGTGTCCATGATGAAGAAGTTCGTGTCATCGGCACCAATATGAATGTTATAAGTGCCGGCTTCAAAGCCTGACATATCGAGGTAGCCGTTATAGCGAACGGTAAAGTTCTCCCCACCCCCGTCGAGCCAGGGGCGATTGATTCCGGAGATCGCGTTACCGCCGTTACCGTGACTGGTAAGAGGTTCCACCGCCTCAAGCGAGCGGTCAGGAACTGGGTCTCCGGAGGTGTGCACGTTGTAGTTGCTCTCGGCCTGATTATTGAAAATCACGCCACCCGGGTAGTGCCTTTCCTGATAGTCAACGCCGGGATTCGCAAAGTCTGGTCCGTAGGATCCAGGGGCCAGTTCATTGATTGGAATGAAGGTGGGCTGGATGACCGGAATATCCGGACCGCTATCGGGATCGTTAGGATCGAAGTTCTCAGAGACCTCGAAGCCGTCTGGAATATTGTCGCCATCGGTATCCGCATTCAGGGGGTCTGAACCGGTATCATCCGCGCTCACGAAAATGCCGGTGCCGGTTTCCACTCCATCAAGCAGGCCGTCGTTGTCGCTGTCGTCATCGGTAGGGTCCGTTCCGGCGATGGTTTCAGCGCCATCGAGCAGGCCATCGGAGTCGGTGTCATTGTTAGTGGGGTCCGTGCCCGCAGCGAATTCCGCTACGTCAGTGGATCCATCCTGGTCGAAATCCCCGTCAGCAGTAAGTTGATCGAGGTCGTTAATGCCCGCCCAAGCAGTTTCCCATCCGTCGGGCAATTCGTCTCCGTCAGAGTCCGTAGTATCTCCCACGATAGGATAGACTGGCGGGCTTCCGTTCTCGGTGTCACCAAGTGCCACGATCCCGGGAATGCCAGGGCCGCTGATGGCTACATCGGTCCACTCGCCGCCGCCCTGCTCACCAAACACGTTATCGAACGGGAAGATGCCTGGAGTCGAAATGGTGAAGGGTTGCGTGCGCTCCGCGCAACAGTTGGGATCATCTGCAATGACGATTCCATCTGCGGTGTCCATGACAAAGTAGTTGGTGTCGTCCGAGACGATATGAATGGTATATTGTCCCGGCGCATAGCTACTCATGTCGAGATAGCCGTTATAGCGGACTGTGAAGTTGTCTCCACCTCCATCAACAAAGGGGCTGTTGCGGGTGGAAAAGTTGCCGCCTCCGCCGTGGCTCGCCCAGGGTACGATCGCGTCGACCGATGAATTCGGAGCAGGGTCTCCGGACAAGTGGATGTTATAGTTGTTCTGGCTTTGCCCGTTCAAGATGGTGTTGCCGTTGTATTTGTTCTCCTGGTAGTTCAGCCCGGTCTGAGTCAGGTCTGGACTGTAGATTCCACTGGCGACCTCATTGATCGGAACAAAGGATGGTTGCATCGTGACGATGCCCGGAGTGCTGTCAGGATCATTAGGGTCGGTGTTTTCGTTGATTTCAAGGGCGTCAGTAGCTCCGTCCCCATCGGAATCAATGCTGAGCGGATCGGTGCCGGTATCGCTGGCATTAACGAAAGTTCCCGTGTCGGTCTCCACTCCATCAAGAAGACCGTCGCCGTCGGTATCAGGGTTGCCTGGGTCGGTCCCTGCGGCCTTCTCA
>NZAC01000062.1 GCA_002686085.1 Roseibacillus sp.
CATTACCGTCACTCCTCACGTCACCCACATTATCGATGGTGCTGACGGCGACGAGACCTTCGCTGGTGTGAAGGTCGGCTTCGGATTCTAAGTCATCTAACTGATATTTAATCAACGAAAAGGGGAGCCTTAGGGCTCCCCTTTTTCTTGTCGATCAAGGCCGAATTATGGGATCCAGAGATCGTCCGAGGTTTTAGGTCGCACGGGGATGGGCCTGATCGTATGCCTCTCTCAGGCGCTCTTTCGTCACGTGCGTGTAAATCTGGGTTGTGGACAGAGAAGAGTGGCCGAGTAGTGCCTGAACACTGCGAAGGTCCGCGCCCGCATCGAGGAGATGAGTGGCGAAGGAGTGTCGGAGTTTGTGAGGCGTAATATTGAAAGGAATATCGGAATGCCGGAGGTATTTTTTCAACAGGCTATTTATCGAGCGGGTGGAGAGGCGCTTGCGCAGCTTGGATACAAACAGTGGCCCATCTGTAACCTTGGCGGCTTGACGATAGGCCTCGATCGCCTTCATGGCGTGAGATCCGATCGGAACGAGACGCTCCTTCGAACCTTTGCCAACTACTCTCAGGGTATCTGAGAGATTTTCGAGGTCTCTCACCTCAAGAGCAGCCAGTTCGGCAAGGCGTAGCCCGGTTGAGTAGAATAGTTCCAGAATGGCGGTATCTCTGAGGGCTTGCCACGGTGGAGCCTGCTTTTCCCTCGGTATCTTTGCGGGGAGTTCCAGAAGTTGTTCAATCTGACTGAGGGTCATCACAACGGGAAGCTGGCGCTCGAGCTTTGGGAGTTGAATTTCCGCGACCGGGCTTTTCGGCAGCCCGTGGCGAGAGACGAGATGCTTGTAGAAAGAGCGTAGTGCTGAAAAGTGAAGCCGAATTGTTGACCGTGCGAGCTCCTGCTTCATGCAGTCGAAGAGATAGGAGCGGAACTGATCCGGATCACAATTCTCCCACTTGGAGAACCGGTCTCCTGACCAACTTCGAAATGCCCGAAGCGCATGTTCATAATTGGAAAGAGTCCGGGGAGATACGTTCTTTTCCACCGAGAGAAATTCGAGGAATGCCTCAATCAGGCGGTCCACTTCGTCGGAAGGCATGCAGAAGGACGAGAGCTAGGCGGCACACTTGGGGCAAGTGCCAAAGAACTCAAGCTCGTGATAGAGATTCAAGTAGCCGGTTTTGTTGCGGATCTCATTTTGCAGTTCATGGACCGGGCAAGGTGCATCGACCAGTGAAATAGTCCCGCATTCAGTACAGATCAGGTAGTCGCAACGCCGCTCGGGCAAAATGAGGGTGAAGTAGGCCGCTCGCTTGTGTAGCCCGAGCCTACGCACAATGCCTACGTCGGTTAGCCGGTGAAGCAGCCGATAAATTGTCGCTTTGTCGCATTGTGAGGAGAGAAGGTGCGATTCCGCCAGATCGGCGAGGGTGATGGGGCGCTCATTCTCAAGGAGGGTATCCAGAAGAACTTCGAGGGCCTTTGTTCGCCGTAGTCCAGCTGTTCGGCAGCGGTCAATAAGGTCTCCCAGTTCCGTATTCACAGAAACACTGTAACCAAAATGTTCTCCAAGAGGCAGGATTTTCCCTTGTTTCCTTCACGTTCCCGTCCGACAAGAGGGTCATGACCCCAACTTTCGCTACTGGCATTGCTGTTCTCGCTGCCCTGATCCTTGCAACTCCTCCAAGTAAGGCGGTGGAGCTCAGGCTTCGGTGGGAGCCGGGAAAACGCTATATCTTCGATAATACGGCCGATACTTCGATGAAAATGCCTCTGCCTGGACAGGGGTTGATCGAAACCACGGCGAACATGACAATACGTATTCACAATGACGTGAGCCCCCACAAGGAAGGAGTCAAGGTGGGTCACGCGTTTGCCTCTGTTCGAATGAAGCAGCAGATGCAGGGCCTTGAGATGGAGTACGATTCCTCGGATCCGGCGAAGAGGGGAGGAATGCTGGGGACTGTTCTGAAGCCACTCACAGAGACCAAATTCGCTGCCGTGTATCGCAAGGATGGTAGTTTAGTGGCTACTGAAGGTCTGGACGATCTGAAGGGGGCCGGGCAAATGGGAATGGGAAAAGAAGAGTTGGAGGCAATGGCGCGGCAGAGTGCCGACTATCTTCCGGGTAAGAACGTCGAGGTAGGCGAAACCTGGAAGACCGACGTGGACTTGCCCATGGGAGAGCTTGGAGGCAAGGTGACTATTCGTTACGTTCTGAAGCTGGAGGAAATTCTCGAAGATAAGGGTCGCAAAGTCGCCAGAGTCTCGATGAGCGGTGCGACCAAGGAGGCGAATGACGAAAAGAAGGACGAAATTCTTCGGACCGAAGTCAAGGAAGCGACGGGAACCATGCTATTTGATATCGAGCTGGGACAGCCTTTGGAGGTCGCCTCTACCGTCGTCCTCGAGACAGGGCTTCCCGCCGGGATCCCACAGGCGCCGGGTGCGCCGGGTAAGATGCCGCTCAAGACCGTCTCGATCCAGAAGCTGGTTGGAGTGGAGGACGTCAAGGAAGCTCCGTCTCCTCGTGAGGCTGATCTCAAGGAAAAATCGGATGAGACAGCATCGCCCGAGAGCAAGGCAGAGAAAAAAGCTCGGCGGAAAGCCCGCAAGGAAAAGCGCCTGAGAGAAGAGAAGGGCAAGACGGAATAAACGTCGGAAGAGGCTATGGGCCTGCCCGAAAGTGTCCTCCCTAGAGAAGTTCTCCCTGACCTCCGCCTGCTGGTAACTCAGCCCCGATTTTCTGATAGGCTGAAGGCATGGCGACACGGCCCCTGGGGGTTCTTTTAAGGAACCCCTGCATAATCAGAAAGGGTTCGTTGACCTCTTCTAGTGAAGAGGAATCCTCTCCGACCGCGACAGCAAGTGAGCTCAGCCCAACTGGTCCTCCATTAAATTTATAAATCACAGTTTCGAGGATTCGCTTGTCCATCTCATCCAACCCATCATCGTCGATTTCGATCATCGCGAGGGCCTTTCCTGCTGTGACGGAATCGATAAGACCCTCAGCGCGGACCTGAGCGTAGTCCCTGACCCATCGCAAAAGGTTATTGGCGACTCGGGGAGTCCCTCTCGAGCGGGCAGAGATTGCTCGAGCCCCACCTTCGTCCACTCGGATGTCGAGCAAGCTGGCGGAACGCATAATGATGGTAGAGAGCTCCTCAAGGCTGTAATAGTCGAGCCGATTGACGAGGCCAAAACGAGATCTTAGCGGAGCGGTGAGCATGCCGGCCCGTGTAGTTGCTCCCACGAGAGTAAATTTCGGAAGGTTAAGCTGGATGGATCGGGCAGAAGGTCCGGAATCGATAATTATATCCAGACGATAGTCCTCCATCGCCGGGTAGAGGTATTCTTCTATTGCAGGGTGGAGACGGTGAATTTCGTCTATGAAGAGGACATCGCCCCTTTGCAGGTTAGTAAGGATCCCGGCGAGATCTCCTGCCTTTTCGACCTGTGGTCCAGAAGTTGTGTGGATCGTGGAATGGGCTGCCCCAGCAATGATATTCGCAAGGGTAGTCTTGCCTAGCCCGGGAGGGCCCGAGAGGAGAATATGCTCTAGAACGTCTTCTCGTTGACGGGCAGCCTCGACCATGAGCATGAGCCGTTCGGTTACCTTCTCTTGACCGTGGAATTCCTCAAATCCCGGCGGCCGGAGAGAGAGGTCAAACGGAGGGTCCGGTTCCTGAATGGGGTTTTCCGCCATATGTCGGTCTTGGTAAGCCTGCAAGGGCCAGTGAAAGTAGCCAATAAAAGGATGCTGCGGGGATGGTGTCATACCCGTCAGACGACCGCAAGTGTGCCGAAATGGCTAAAAAGGCTGCCAAGAATAGGCTTTACAGAGAATTGATCCGCCGTAAAGTGCGCCCCCCTCCCGGACGAGCCATGAAAGTTCTCTCCTCTCTCAATTCCCTGAAGCGCCGACACGCTGGGTGCCAGATCGTGAAGCGTCGCGGTACACTTTACGTCATTAACAAGACGAATCCCAAGTTCAAGGCCCGGCAGGGGTCAACTCGGGGAACCCGTCTATCCAAGAAGGGCGTCAAGTAACTCGAAGGATCTTCGGGTTATTTCAGATCACGAGGGCGGCTTTTGGCCGCCTTTTTCGTGTGGGGGTGAGCCCAAGGAATTAATCATTTCTCCGGCCGCGAGGAGGCCAAACGTTGCTGTGACATGGGTAACTGCTCCCAGCCCGGCATCGCAGCGGAGGCCAGCAGCCTGAGTGGTCGGTCGCTCTTTCGAGACGCAACCGTCTCCTTGCGGGTATTGTGTGTCCTCCGGGGAGAATATGGCGCGGACACCAAATTTTTTCCGGGAGCCTTCGCCGCTGGGAAAGCCATGATTACTACGAAGGTTCTTACGCACCTGATGGAGGAGCGCGTCATTGAAGGTTTGGCTGAGATCTGCGATACGGATGAGGGTCGCGTCACGCCGTCCACCAGCTGCGCCACAGCTGATGATGGGAATCTCCCTTTTGACGCACTCAGCGAGGAGAAGGCATTTGGGACGTACGGCATCAATCGCATCGATTACTCCACTGAGTGGGCGTTCAAGAACGCTTTCGAGGGTCTTGTCGGTAAGAAAGTAGCTTTCTGCATTCAGGTGGCATTCGGGATTAATCATGCGAAGCCGCTCTGCCATGACCTTGACCTTCGATTGACCAACGGTCTGAGAGAGTGTGTGGATTTGCCGATTAGTGTTGGAAATGCAGATGTCATCAAGGTCCACAAGGGTGATTTCACCGAGGCCGGTCCTCGCGAGAGCCTCTGCGCACCAAGAGCCTACTCCTCCAATTCCGATGACGGCAACGTGTGCCCCGCGGAGGGCATGTGCGCCCAAGTCCCCGTAGAGTCGACTTATGCCGGAGAACCGTTCCTGGTAGGGGTCATTCATCGCCGATGCGGGCAATGAACACTAAGAACCGAGGAGGTGAGTCCGCATGTTAGCGAGAACCTCTGCGCACCGAGCTCGGTTTCCGCCCCCAACTTCAGCAGTAGCCCATCCCGTAAAGCGAATTTCTGCGAGTGCTTTTCTTACGTCTGCCCAGTCAACGTCCCCGGCACCAATCTTCGAAAATCCGGTTTTCACTCCCCAATCCTTTACATCGAGCTTCACGATACGATGTCCAAGAGAACGAATCCAAGCCGCGGGTTTGCCGTATTTCTGGTGATTGCCGATATCGAAATAGGATCCCACCCAAGGGCTGTCGATCTCATCAATATACTTTACCAATTTTCCGGCTGTTTGATTGTTCGGGCCATCGTGGTCGTAAAGGAAACGATTCCAGACATTTTCGATGAGAATATGTACTCCCAGTCGCGCTGCGAGCGGAAGAGCCTTTCGGATTTGCTCAATCGAACGGTCCCAGGCTTGTTGCTCACTGACCTTGGAATTTACAACGGCCGGGACTAGCAGGACAGAGGTGCCCCCGATAGCATCGCTTTCCCGAATTGCGGTTAGTAAGCCCTGAAGTCCCTTTTCCCGAATTTCGGCCGAGGAATCGGAGAGAGTAGTGCCCCAGTGAATTGAGTCTACTACTCCATGAGTCGGTAGGCCGACTTTTTCCGAGGCGATTCTTGCTTCTTCCTTATTTTGTCCTCCCGGGGAATCAAGCTCTACCCCGTCGTAACCGAGGCTCTTGAGAATCTGGAATTTTTCCTCGAGGGTTTGACCGTCTCCACACATGCCACATTTCAAGGAAAGTAGAATGGGGTGCTTCTTTTTGTCACCGTGATGATCTGCGTTAACTCGGCAGACACCAGCTGTGGCAGCGAGGGCTCCAGTGGAGATAAAGCGACGGCGGTTGAAAGGTTGCATGGGACTACTAGGCACAGGGCTTGGTCTTATTGCAAGCCGTGATCGAATCTACCGGCCAGCCAAAGGGTCGCGTGAATTTTGGAATCAATCAGCATGCCTGATGATTCCCTCTGCCGCAGCCATTCCCGGAGATTCTGTAAGGCCACCCGGTGCACCTTAATCTCCTCTCCAGCAACCCCTCCCCCTGCGGATTTCTGCTGCAGGTCTGTGGCGAGAAAAAGATGTGTGACCTCTGGCGTCATACCTGCAGAGGTAGGGGTGGAGAGGAGGAGTTCCATCGATCCTGCCTGAAAACCAGTTTCCTCCAGAAGTTCCCGGTGTGCTGAATCAGCCAGAGTTTCCTCACGATATTCCTTCTCGTCGCCGACAAGGCCTGCTGGAATTTCGATCACTCGCGCGTTGACCGGCCTTCGGAATTGCTCCACCAGAATGACCTCGGAATTTGAGGTCAGGGGGAGGATTCCAACGACACCTGTAGCATTGGGCCTGTCCGCAAACTCCCAGCCGTCTCGTTCGTAAAGTCCCAGATAATTACCCTCGGAAAGGATTCTCGCATCTTTCATAAGTCCTCTTTAGCTGTGGGAGATTGGCAGCAAAAGGGCAATTTTGCCCCTTATGCAGGAGGAAATGAGTGCTGAGGAAAAGCAAAGGAATCTGGATTAAGAAACTGTGGCCAATCCCCGTAGTCTGAGTTAACTAAAGAAGTTCATGGGTGCATACGATTTCGACATCCCGGTGACTTTCAGGCATCGCATCCGTTTTACCAAGGATGCCTTTGCAGAAGGCAACAGTGTGCTGGCAGATTTGCTGGAAGTAGAGCGTGAACGCAAGGTCATCGTTTTTCTTGAAAGCTCAATCGACCAGTTGTTTCCCGGTCTCCAACAACAGATTCAGAACTATCTGAAATCCCAGACGAATCTCAAACTCACTGAGATCGTCATCATGGCAGGTGGAGAGGACTGCAAGATCAGCAAGACCCAGATCATGGATGGGATTATTCCCATCGAACGGAATGGGATCGACCGGCATTCCTACGTATTCTGTATCGGAGGTGGAGCCTTTCTGGATGTGATTGGCCTGTCCGCTGCTACTGCGCATCGGGGGGTCCGACTCGTGCGATTTCCGACTACGACTCTCGCACAGGATGATAGTGGGGTGGGGGTCAAAAACGGGATCAATGCCTTCGGGAAGAAAAATTTCATTGGCGCCTTTGCCGTCCCCTACGCGGTAGTGAATGATTTTCAGTTTCTCTACACGCAAAGTGCTCACAACAACCGAAGTGGCCTTTCTGAAGCGGTGAAGGTTGCATTGGTGAAGGATGGCGCATTCTTTGACTGGCTGGAAGAGAATGTTGATTCCCTCAATTCCCTTGAGCCTGCTGCGCTGGAGGAAGCGGTTGAAAGGTCAGCTATCCTGCATGCCCGACACATTGCTCTCGGGGGTGACCCCTTCGAGACAGGTAGCAGCAGACCTCTGGATTTTGGTCACTGGACCGCCCACAAAATGGAGCAGCTGACCGACTTTGAGCTGAGTCATGCTGATGCTGTTTCGGTTGGAGTGGCCTTGGATACCCTGTATTCCGCTCGTTGTGGCTGGATGTCGGAAAAGGATGCGTGGCGTGCGGTAGAAGTATTGCAGAGGCTGCAGTTGCCTGTCTGGCATGAGTCTCTGGAACTCCGGGACGAGGAAGGGCGCCGTCTTGTCTACAGAGGCCTTGAGGAGTTTCGCGAACATCTTGGAGGAGAACTGACGGTCCTCATGCTGGAAGGAGTTGGACAGGGTGCGGATCGGCATTCGGTCGATGAGCCATTGCATGAGTCCTGCATTAACGAACTAAAAGAGGCATCTCAGCGGGGGGTGCCGACCTAGCCGGGAGTCAAGCCAATCGACCCTCGATGAAACGTATTGCTGTCTTGAATGTGGTTGGCCTCACTAAGGGTCTGATCGCAAAGAACCTGCCGCGCATCCGGAAACTTGCCGAGAATCTTGAAACGACGAGTTTCACTCCAGCATTTCCTGCCGTCACTACCACCGCACAGGCCACTTACCTTACCGGGACCTCTCCTTCTGATCACGGAATTGTTGGAAACGGGTGGTATGAGCGGGAAGATGCTGAGGTTCGGTTCTGGAAACAGAGCAATCATCTCATCCGCGGGGAGAAGCTGTGGGAGGCTCTCCGAAGAGAAAAGAGCGACTTCCGCTGCGCCAAGATGTTCTGGTGGTATAACATGTACTCTAGTGCCGATTGGTCCGTGACCCCGCGGCCGATATATCCTGCTGATGGGAGAAAGGTATTTGATGTTTACGCGCATCCTCCTGGATTACGAGATAAGCTGGTAGGAGAGTTGGGAGAGTTTCCCTTTCCGAGTTTCTGGGGACCCCGGGCGGGACTTCCCAGTTCTCAATGGATTGCGGATTCTGCCCGCTGGGTCGAGGAGCAGGAGCAACCAGACCTCAACCTGGTCTACCTTCCACATCTCGATTATGGCTTACAGCGATGGGGGCCAGATGCGTCGGAGATGGGGGTGGAGTTCGAGGCGATTGACAGGCTTGTTGACGAATTGATTTCTTTTTTCGTGAAACGGGGAGTGGAGGTTGTCCTCCTTTCAGAGTATGGGATTTCGAAAGTTCGGAAGCCTGTGCATCTTAACCGGGTGTTCCGGGATAAGGGCTGGATCCAGATCAAGAATGAGCTTGGTCTCGAGCTTCTTGATGCGGGAGCTTCACGTGCGTTTGCGGTGGCTGACCATCAGGTCGCCCATATCTACGTCAGAGATGATACTATCCGCAATGAGGTCCGTTGTGTTCTTGAGGCGACCGAGGGTGTGGCGGAGGTCCGGGAGAGTGGCTTTGGCGACGGGATCGGAGCACGAAGGGCAGGAGATTTTATTGCGGTTTCCTCACCGGAGTCGTGGTTCACCTATTATTACTGGATGGATGATATGGTGGCTCCTGACTTTGCACGGACCGTCGATATTCACCGCAAGCCGGGGTATGATCCGGCGGAACTTCATCTGGATCCTGCGCTCAGCCTGCCTCGTATCCGGATAGCGTCATTCCTGATCCGGAAGAAGCTTGGATTCCGGGCCCTGCTTCCGGTAATTCCCCTCGATGCTTCCCTCGTGGGAGGTTCGCACGGTCGGGATGATGTTCCGGAGGATGAGCAACCGGTTTTGGTGGGTGCGGGGGCCAGCTCGGTATCCTCCGCGGAGGAGGTCTTTAATTATCTCAGGTTACGCTGCCTCTCGTGAAAGAACTTGAATCCGAGGTTGAGTTCTGCCGGAGGATCATGAAATCATGGGAGAAGCTGCGGATTCTCTATAACGGGGTCCTGCTTTTGCCCGGTATTGCCCTGCTCTGGAGAATTCTGCACCTGCAGGCGGAGCGGATGGCGCAAAACCCTCGTGGTATGGGATTTCCGATCATGGACCCGGTGGACCTGTGTATCCGTGCCCTGCTTTTTGGGGTCTGTGCGAACGTCTGTTTCTGTCTCGGGCCCTATAGTGAGTTCATCGTGACAGCACTTGGGTTCCCACTTACAGCCCGCAAGATCCGTGTTCTTCTGTTTTCCCTGGGACTGATGATGTCTCTTGGAATAATCATACTGGTCTGGTTCTTAGTGGAGTTTTCCTTAAGCTTTCCGTCTCCTCCCTGAGAAGCGACCTTATGAGGGATCAGACAGCCGGACCTGGGTTCTCTGGCGCTTCTCAAAAAGAAGGGTTTCCCGATAGCCCGCTTCGAGAGCCAGCGCGGAGGCCCGATCAAAGTCTCGTGCAACCTCACCCGGAGCATGGGCATCAGAGCTGAGAAGTAATGGAACTCCGGCACTGCAGGCCAGGCTGAGAAAATCGGTAGCGGGATACTGTTCCTCACAGGGCTTGTGCCACCCCGCCGTATTCAACTCGATCGCACAGCCTGCCTTTGCGATCGAGTCGATCGCAGGTTCGTAAAAGCGGCGGAGGTCTCCGTGAGGTCGATACGAGAATTTCTTGATCAGATCGGGATGGCCCAGAAAATCGAAAAGGCCACTACTCGCCATGGCAGAATATTCCTCCCAGTAGCGAGTCCACGCTTTCTCGACTTCAACTTTCTCCCAAGCCTTCAAGAGGTGAGGGTTATCAAAATTCCATCCATCGAGGTAGTGAATAGAACCAATTAAGTAGTCCCATTCCGCCTTTCCTGAAAGTTCGGTAATCCACTGTTCGCATCCGGGAAGCCAGTCACACTCTAGGCCCAGCCGAACGGGGATCCGGTTCTGAGCATAATCGCGAGCGGCATCAACCCAGTTAAAGTATGCGGGAAGGTCAGAGGTAAGCATCCGCCAGTCGTCGAATGGCTCTTCCTGAACGGGGCCATGGCAGGATACCCCATATTCGCTGAGCCCTGCCCTGATGGCCGCATCGACGTAGTCCTGCGGCTCGCCTTCAGCATGGTGGCAGAGGGGAGTATGGGTGTGGTAGTCAGCCGGCATGTGAAATCTTTTTCGCCAGAAGAACCTTTGGCGTTGTGGCTTGGGAAGAGGAATACTAGGTTTGGGCTGCGGCGCAAGGAAAGGGCCATGTCAGAGTCAAGCGAGCAAGCACGGGAATCGGTAGGAGACGTATTTACGCAGTCTCTTGTGCCAAAGTTGCAAAGCCATCCAAAGAGGATCGTATTTACGGATGGTGCAGATGAACGCATCCTCCGCGTGGCTGAGCGGATGGTAAAGAGCGAGGTTGGAATTCCTATCCTGCTGGGAAACCGGCAAGAAATCCATCAGCTGGCTGAGGACCTTGGGATCAGCTTGAACTTTGTCAAAGTGCTGGAGCCTTCTGCCGCCGGTGACTTTGAGGTCTTCTGTGACTTTCTTCGGCGCACCGAGCACGTGCGAGGGGTTGAAATTTCTAATCCGGAAGAGATCCTCCGGCAGCCAGCTTACTTTGGAGCAATGATGATCCAGTATGGTCAGGCCGATGGACTGGTCGGGGGGAACCAGAGCTACCCCGCATCCATCTTCCGGGCTCTTCTTCATCTCGTCAAACCGGTGCCGTCTGTTCCAAGAGTGTTTTCTGTTGCGATTCTCTCGGCCTCCCATCTGGCACACTTTGGAAGGGAGGGAGTACTCTTTCTTGCTGATTGCGGTCTCAATGAGGAGCTATCAAGCAAACAACTTGCAGCGATTGCGGTTGAGACTGGCCAGCTTGCACGGATCTATCTCGGCCGTCGCCCACGGGTTGTTCTTCTCAGTCACTCCACTAAGGGCTCCGCATCGACCTCCTCAGGGCGCGAGGTTCGTGCCGCGACAGAGATGGCTCGTCAGCAGGTTGACCCGGAAGAGGTTGAGATCGATGGGGAATTGCAGGCAGATGCGGCGCTTGACCCTCTCGCTTCGGAGATCAAAATTCCTAATGCTGAGTTCAAGCAGGCGGCCGATGTCCTGGTCTTTCCTAACCTTGATGCTGCAAATATTACGTTAAAGCTTCTTACTCATGTAGGAGGAGCAAACGCGTTCGGGCAGTTTATTCTCGGTTTGACTCGCCCAGCGGCCCAGATCTCTCGGACGATGGATGAGGAAAGCATTTATGGAACCGCGCTTGCCGTAGGAGTTGAAGCGATCAAGTATCATGAGCTTTACCCCGAGGGCGAAGCTTGAGGCGGGCCGTAGTCAGGCCTTGCTGATCTGCTCAAGCCACTGTGCCATTGCGAGACAGACTTCAGGCCCGGTGGCATCCGCAAAAGGCTCGTGAAGAGCCTCAGGGAATTCCCTCAGTGTAAGGGTTGGAATCTCCAAACCCTTCAGAAGGTTCCTAAGGTGCTGGGGAGAGCAAACGGAATCTCTGAGCCCCTGCGTCAACAGTAAGGGAATCTGCGGGGGGCAGGTTCGGAAGCTCTTCCTGACGTGCCTTGCGGTATGAATCAGGGTGTGGCCCCAACTAGAGGAGATCCGGGAATGGATCCGATTTGAGTGGCCTTCTCTTACGTGAGCCTCAGGGAGTGAGCTGCACTGATCGTAAGAGACACCCGTCGATATGGTAAGCTGTGGATAAAAGCGAGCAATGAGCCCAGCGAGCCGAACGAGAACGGGGTTATGGCCTGCCTCCGGTCTTAGAAGGGGTGAGCTGATCCATGCAAACCCATAGAGCCGGGGCCGTTCAAGAATCTCCCGGAGGGCCAGAAGGCCTCCGGCGGAGTGTCCAATGATCCCCAACTTCGTACCTTCGGCCCCGGTGAGCTCACGACAGCGATGACGGTTGGATAGAGAAATCTGGTCAACGAGTTCAATTCCTGGGATATGGCCTCGTTTTCCATCTGAGTAGCCATGCCCTGGAAAGTCCGTTCCCACACAGATTATGCCCTTTTGGAGAAAAGGCTGAAGGAATGCACCATATCTCCCAGCGTGGTCCCCCTGCCCGTGTAGAAGGAAAGCACTTCCACGAATGGGGGTTTCCTTTGCGGGATGAAACACATGGCGGCGAAGGGTGTAGCCGCTTATCTCGATGTTTTCCTCACTGAGGTTCATTGTTCTCCCTGTAAGGACAAGATGAGATCGCCTGCGAGCGCCACATCATCCACTCGGTCGTGCTGGGTAAAGGCAAGATGGAGGTTGCGGAGAATTCGTAAAAGAATATCACGCATCGTACATGGACTCTGGATCGCTCGCCGGGAGTCAGGCGTCAATACAGCAGAGTTGTTGCGAACGTCATCCACAGAAATAATACGCCCTCCCCCGAAGCAATCAACGAGGTGCGGATTTCCTTCGATGGTAATCCAAGCAAGAAAATGAGCAGGAAAATTGCAGCCACCAATTGTGAGGTCCAGGCGATGACCAACTAGCATCGCGAGCACGGCCAAGCCGATTGGGTTGCCCTTTCGATTCATAATAATCCAAAGGAGATCGGCATTACTTGGAGAGTAGAATCCTTGCTTGTCTCCACGAAAACGGCCCGACCCAAAAAGAAATTCACAGAGGGACTGTTCATCTTCCTGCGCGTTGTGAAGAACGGCCTCATCGGCGATTCGATCAATCGCATCGGGAAGAGAAGAACGCAGCGAAGTTCCATCGTGAAGCAACTCACTGAGGAGACGCAGAAGTAGTTCAAAGGATTCCCAGTCTCCACCGCCTTCGTCCAGGCCTTGCTGAGGCACGACCCATTGGTCCCGGATCTGACGTCGACGGCCTGGCGCCAGGAGATTACTCAATCTTGTTCGATCCTCCTCAGGGAGATGGATACCGAGCCTGTCGAGTTCAGAGCTAACGTCACCCTGACAGTCAGCAAAGCGCTCGGAAAGAGTCTTCCTCACTATTGGATCATCGTCGTCGAGCAGCCTGACAAGATGCGGAAGCTCAGTCTCAACGTGCATTTTCCGTGGTTTACGAAGTGGGGAAACAGGAAGTCCTTTCGATTTCGGATCGCTCTCCGCAGGAGAGGGATGGTGCGCGATGCTGGATTTGAACCAGCGACATCTAGCGTGTCGAGCTAGCGCTCTACCACTGAGCTAATCGCGCTTACCTTGTTGGAGTAAGATGGATTGGGTCCTGCCCTCGCGCAAGGAAGATTTGCCGGTCCATGCCGAAGGGCAGCATGGGTATGTTTCTTGGTGAGGATAGTCGGGACCAACAAGTGAACTGATAACAAATTTTATCCAGCGGAGTACAAAAAAGAGGGACGTCGTTTCCGACGTCCCTCTTGCTCGAAATAATTTTTCGGGGCCAGTTCTAACGGCGCTTTCTTGCAGCCTTACGCTTAGCGGGCTTCTTAGCAGCCTTCTTAGCGGGCTTCTTAGCAGCCTTCTTAGCGGGCTTCTTAGCAGCCTTCTTAG
>NZAC01000063.1 GCA_002686085.1 Roseibacillus sp.
CGGAACGAGAGGCGGGTTTTAAGAAGGGTGCCGGAGCGAAGGTTCGACCAGCCCCGGCACCCCAGAAGAAAAACTCTCCAAGCGTCGCTTCACCGGAGCCCGCGCTCACCGGCAAAGAAATTCAGCCTGAAGCAACCCCAGCGCCGAAGGCGATCCCAGCCACAGGTATTCTACTGCCCGCCGATCTCGAGATTACAACCTGGGCTGAAGGGCCGATGCTGGCCCGGCCCCTGAGTATGGATACGGACCACGCCGGGCGGATCTGGGTGGCAGAACGTCACGCCACCGATACACACCCGAACGGGTCTCGCATCGTCATCCTGGAAGACAAGGATCACGACGGCAAGGCCGACAAATCTCATGTTTTCATCGAAGATAGCGCGCTGGAGGGGCCCCTGGAAATTAGCGTCTTCGGAAACAGGATCGTGGCCTTCAATCCTCCTCATCTGACCGTTTACACCGACACGAACGAAAACCTCGTCTTCGAACCAGAAATAGACAAGTGCGAGAATCTCCTCAGCGGATTCAAGCGGGACAGAGATACTGATCGCGTGCCGGCGATCTTCGGCGGTCCGGATGGAAGGTGGTACTTTGGTCATGATCAGGCAGGAGCGGAGTTCAAGGACAAGGGCGGAGTGAACTTCGTCGTGAGGAGCCCAGCTCTGCGCGACGAACCGAACAAGCCCGAGAACGCCCGTGACCTGACCAGCCAGACCAGCGGGGACGGGAAAGTCTGGGTCGGGGGTTTCGCCGCCAGCGTCAATCCGGACGGGTCCGGATTACGTATTGTAGGTCATGGTTTCAACCGGAGTGTGGGACAGACGATGACCTCTTTCGGAGATATGTTTCAAAATGACCAAAGTGACACCGGGTCCTGCCGAGTTACCTGGCTCATGGAGGGCAGCTTCCTTGGATTCTGTTCTCCAGATGGTCGACGAACGTGGCAAATAGATCAGCGTCCTGGCCAGCCAGACTCCGATGCTGAATGGCGGCAGTGGGATCCGGGAACTCTTTCAGCCGGGGACACCTACGACAGGGGCTCCCCTCGTGGAATGTGCTTTTATGAAAATGGCTCTCTACCCAGAAGATATGCAGGGCTTCTCGCAAGCTGCGATGCTGAGCGTGGTGAAGTGTTTGGATATTTTCCCGTGATGGAAAAGTCGGGTTTCAAGCTCGAGCGTTTCTCCCTCGTGAAATCGAAAACGCCAGACGGGTTTCATCCAATTGAGATTCTGGTTGGTTCTGATGGGGCCTTATATCTCGCCACCACTGATACGCTTAAGAATCCCCCCTCCGCACAGGAGGTCTCGCCCACTGCAGGCACAATCTATCGGATCGCTCCGAAGGACTTCCGCCCTACCCCTAACCCACTGCCTGCAGATCCTATCAAACGCGCTCTCGCACTTCTCTCCAGCCCGGCCCAGAACGTGAGGTTCTCAGGGATTGAAACATTACGGACTGCAGGAGAAAAGGCACTCCCTGCTCTCCGGGGGATGCTGGGGCACTACGATGGATATCTTCAGGCACGGGCTCTCTGGGTGCTTCCCCACCTCGGGGCCGAAGGCAAGCGCATTACCCGAAGCCTGCTTGAAAGCTCGGATGCCTCGACCCGGCTTCTCGCCTTTCGTTCACTCCGGGGCGCGGGCGAAGACTTCCTGGGGGCAGGAGCTCAGCTGGTTCCCGGGGGATTACTCAGAAAGTTCTACTCCGAAGAACCCAGCCCTGCAGTGCGGCGGGAGGTGGTCCTCTCCCTGCGCGACGCCAACCCCCAGCAGAAAGCAACCTCTGTGAGTTATTTTCTTCGCCGATGCAGCGCGAGTGACCCGGCCTATCTCGAAGCCTGCGGCCTCGCTTCCGAAGGTGCCGAGGAGCTCATCTGGTCGAGGTTAAAAACATTGGCCGGTATTTCTCTCGCGCTGGAGTGGCCGGAAGCCTTCACGAAAATCACTTGGCGCCTCCGTCCCAGCACTGCCATTCTCGATCTCCGTAAACGTGCGCTGTCCGAAAGCCTTTCGGATGACGCTCGAATCATGGCGGTAGAGACTCTTGCATTGAGTCGTGACGTCGAAGTTGTCCGAACTCTCATTGAAATCGCTAAGACTAAAGGCCCGGTTGGGAAAGAAGCCCGGCGCTGGCTCTTCCATCTCGCCGGGACGCGATGGGTCGACCTCGACCTTGTGCCCCTCCTCAAGGCACACGGTATCATTGAACAGGAAAACTAAGCCAGCTTCCGGCATGGAAGTTACGTGAGTAACATTCGCAGAGACATGAAACTCGCAGCTCTGATCTTCGTCCTCAGCCTTGGAATTGGCTCTTCAGCGAGAGAGGAGGTTCGACCCAGCCTTGTTCTCAACTAAACTGATGACCAAGGCTACGAGGAATGATGCCCCTCGCTCGACCAGACCTGATCTGGCTGCCCCACTGAACAGACCCCTTACCATGCGCTATCTCATCACCATTTTGGCCCTTCTCTCAGCTAGTATGGGCTCCGCGATTTCTGGGGACAAATTACCACATATTCTGATCATCCTTGTTGACGACATGGGATACGGTGACGTGGGCGCTTATAATCCTGACTCCAAAATTCCCACCCCTCATCTCGACAAACTTAGTCAGGAGGGCATGCGATTTACCGATGCTCATGCCCCGGGGCCCTTATGTCACCTTTCCCGATACGGTCTTCTGACTGGGCAATATCCCTTTCGAGCCAACACCAGCGCATGGCGCAGACAGCCCTCCATAAAGAGCGGGCAGCTCACCATTGCTACGCTCCTTAAGAACAAGGGCTACAACACAGCCATGGTAGGAAAGTGGCACCTAGGATTCCGGGAAGAGGGATACGAAAAGCCTCTGGCCGGCGGACCGGTGGATGTTGGATTTAATTCATTCTTTGGCATCAGAGCCTCAACCGACATCCCTCCATATTACTATATCCGCGGCAGCAAAGCTGTTCAGCCCCCGACGAACACCATCGGAGCTAATAGCAGTGAGGGGTGGTCCCGCATTCAGGGTGCATTCTGGCGAGCCGGAGGCATTGCCCCGGACCTGAAACTCGCCGAGGTTCTTCCCCGTTTCACCAGCGAGGCAATTTCCGTGATTAAAAACCACAAGCCTTCAGATCCCGATCCCCTGTTTCTATATCTCGCTTACCCCGCACCCCATACCCCCTGGCTTCCCTCACGTAAATTCAAGGGAAGAGGAGGCGCGGGCATGTATGGGGAGTTCTGCAGCATGGTGGATGCCGAGGTAGGCAAAGTCCTGCAAGCCTTGGAAACGCAAAAGCTCGCCTCCGACACCATGGTCATCTTTACCTCTGACAATGGCCCAGTCTGGTATGATGTGGACATCAAGCGATTTGGACATGACTCCGCAGGAGGCCTTAGGGGAATGAAGGCCGACGCATGGGAGGCTGGTCATCGAATGCCCTTCCTACTGCGCTGGCCCAAGGTAGTGAAGCCAGGCTCCATTTCCTCACGTCTCATTTGCTTCACGGACCTGATGGCAACTTTTGCAGACCTGACCAGCACCACGCTGCCCGCCGGCAAGTCTCTGGACAGCCAGAGCTTTCTCCCCGCGCTCACTCATCCTTCCGCTCCGCACCTGCCAAGGGAGCCGATCGTCATGAAAGCTGGTAGTGGCGCCATGATGATCAGAGAGGGAAAATGGAAACTGATTGACCAGCTTGGCTCTGGCGGATTCTCAAGCCCCAAGCGGGTCCGCCCGGAAAAGGGAGGGCCAAAAGGTCAACTTTACGATCTTTCCTCGGATCCCTCCGAGAAAACAAACCTGTGGAGTGAGTATCCGGAGTTGGTCCAAAGGCTTAGCAAGCGACTGGAGCAGATCGCCGGCGAGGACCTTTGAGCGATCCGCCTCGAACGGCATTTTCCCGCGATATAGCCGCTGTTTGCCGTAAATATCACTACAACTCGGCTCCCAAACCCCATCTCCGTTCAAGAGCAGGGTTGACGCAAAGGCCTCAGAGTCTAAGGATCCGCGCCCCAATCACCCGCGGCACCGGAATCTGCTGCGCCAACCGACACTACCTCATGAACATAGAAACACTCTGCCTCCACGGTGGTCAGGAACCGGATCCATCTACGAACGCTCGTGCCGTTCCCCTGCACCGGACCACATCGTTTGTCTTCAACAGTACCGAGCATGCCGCGAATCTTTTCGCCCTGAAGGAACTCGGTAACATCTACAGCCGGATCATGAACCCCACTCAGGCGGTCCTTGAATCACGGGTTGCTCTTCTTGAGGGGGCACATGAGCTTGCCGCTCTCGCTCTTAGCTCTGGCACGAGTGGAGTATTCTATTCCATTATCAACCTCGCCCAAGCTGGCGACAATATTGTCTCTGCCCGCAATCTCTATGGAGGGTCCTACACTCAGTTCAACGATATCCTCCCTGCTCTTGGTATCGAAGTGCGGTTCGTGGACTCACAAGATCCGGACGAATTTGCCCGGGCTGCAGATGAGAATACCCGAGCCTTCTTCACCGAGACGGTTTCCAATCCCGCACTTGAGGTCGCTGATCTCGAGGCCATCTCACGGCATGCCAAAGCCTGCGGGGTTCCCCTGATCGTAGACTCGACATTTTCCACCCCCTACCTCACCAAGCCCATCGAGCACGGCGCTGATATTGTCGTTCATTCTCTCACCAAATGGTTCGGTGGCCACGGCACAGGAATCGGAGGCGTTGTGGTCGACGCTGGCCAGTTCAACTGGGGAGCGGGAAAGCACCCACTCTATGACACTCCGGACTCGTCCTATCACGGACTGCGCTGGGGTCATGACCTTCCCCCGGAGCTGTCCCCTCTCGCTTTCATTCTACGGATGCGGACTGTTCCCCTCCGTAATCTCGGCGCATGTATTTCACCTGATAATGCCTGGATCTTCCTGCAGGGCATCGAAACTTTGCCACTCCGCATGGAGCGCCACTGTGAAAACGCCCTCGCGGTCGCCAAGCATCTGCAGAACCACGAAGCCGTGGAATGGGTCCGATATCCCGGCCTGGAAGACAGTCCGGAGTATGAGAAAAATCAAAAATACATCCGGGGTAAAGGTGGCGCCATGGTGGTCTTCGGCATCAAGGGTGGCGCTGACGCGGGAAAGGCTTTTATTGAGGCCCTCGAGCTGCACTCACACCTTGCCAATGTGGGTGACGCTAAGTCTCTTGCCATCCATCCCGCGACCACGACCCATTCGCAGCTCAACGAGGAGCAGCAAGCGGCGGGTGGAATCACTCCCGAGCTGATTCGTCTGTCAGTCGGCATTGAGAGTATCTCAGACATTGTAGCCGACCTCGACCAAGCTCTTGCGAAAACCAGTTCCTGACTGAGCACTCACAAATAGGGCGATCCGGATCTCTGGGGTCCTCCAACCCCCTGCAATTCCATCATGGCCTATCCGGGCATTCAGCTCTTCGACCTCAAAGGGCGCACTGCCCTCGTCACTGGTGGATCCAAGGGACTGGGCAAGGCTATCGCGGACGGCTTTGCTTCCGCTGGCGCCTCAATCGTGCTGGTGAGTCGACACGGCCACGAGGCGGCGAGTGCTGCCGCCGAGATCGCCGCAGACCACGGGGTTCATACTCTGGGGATCGAGGCCGACATCACTGATCAGGAGCAGATCGCGTCGATGATCGCCTCGACTACAAAGTCCTTTGGTGGTCTCGACATTCTTGTCAACAGCGCGGGGATCAACACCAGAGGGGCGATCGACGACATTACCCTCGAACAATTCGAAGAGCTCATGCAAATCAATGTGACGGGGACCTGGCTGTGCTGCAAAGCGGTCATTCCCTTGATGAGGGCCACCGGCTGGGGGCGAATCATCAACCTTTCGAGTGCCATCGGGCTGGTGGGGGTCCCCCAGCGAACACCCTATGCCTCGAGTAAAGGCGCTGTCACTCAGCTCACCCGCAGCCTTGCCCTTGAGCTGGCTGGCTCTGGCATCCTTGTCAACGCGATCTGCCCCGGGCCGTTTCTCACCGAAATGAACGCGCCCCTCGCGGAATCAGAAGAAGCGAAGCGTTTTATCGTAGACCGGACAGCTCTTCGAAGATGGGGCAACCTTCCCGAGATTCAGGGCGCTGCCCTCTATCTCGCCAGCGAAGCTGCCAGCTATACCACCGGGAGCATGCTCAGTGTAGATGGGGGATGGACGGCCCAGTAAGCCCTGCGGGGGGTGCTCATCATTCCAAGCTGCGACGACATCTCCCCATTCCCGACTCGACAAGACCGGCCCGAAAAGGCCTTTTTAAAGCTGCTTGATCATGAGGATTCCCATCTCCTTAGCATTTCTGCTGGGCACCATTGGGCCGGTATTGTGCGCTCCCTTTGATTACCACAGTGTGCGTGGACGTGAAGCAAAGGGCCCGGTGGATGGGATCCTTGAAGGTGAGCTTCTCCCCAAGCACGGAACGGCCCGGACACAGGGAATGAGGAATTTTGGCGAAGGGTGGCGTGGAGATGCCCACCTCCTATGGGATGGAGAGCCCGGGCAGGAGATGATAACCGAATTTCGTATCGAGGAAGCGGGAATCTACGAGATGTCAGCCCAGATGACCCTCGCGCCCGACTACGGCATCTTCTCAGTGATCCTTGACGGCAAGGTCCTCCGACGTGGAATTGATCTTTTCAACCCAAAGGTCTCTGTTGCCCCGGTTATCCAACTCGGAAAGCTCCCTCTCACTCGTGGAGAACACAAACTGGCCTTTAAGCTGACTGGCGCGAACCCCAACGCCTCAACATTCCAAAAATCCAGATATCTTCTTGGGCTCGACTTCCTCAAGGTAATCAATCTCGCCCCACCGGAACAGCCGGTGGCTGAGACCACGAAACCTAAGGAAGTCACCGCGCCGAAACTCACCGTTACCCTCGAAGAAGTACAACCCATTCTGGCAACTTACTGCTACGGCTGTCATGGCGAAAAAGGGAAGGTGAAAGGCAAGACCAACTTGAAGGAATTAGCATCTCCTCAGGATTTTCTCAGCCGTATCGAGCTTGTCGGTAAAGCCGCGGAAGCCACCACCTTTCAGGAAATGCCTCCCGCGGATGCCAAGCAACCAACGGAGGAGGAGCGGCGTAAGCTCGCGACACTTTTCAACGGCTACCTTGAACAGCACCTCCAGGACTCGGGCCGCCTCAAGCCCGTGGTGATGAGACGCCTCAACCGCTATGAATATAACAATGCGGCAAAAGACCTCCTTGAGCTCAAGGGAGACCTGTATCCATTACCTGAGAAGGTCATCCGTAGCCGCGGCTATTTCAACCCTGCTTCCGGTCGCTTCCCAGACACCATCCAGGTTTCGAACCGAGCCCTCGGTAAAAACCAGATCGAGCAGCATATTCTCACCGGGGTAAGCCCCTTCGCCATCGATCTGCAGGCTGAGCACGGATTCAATAATCAGGGAGACCAGCTCAGTGTGTCTCCCATTCTGCTGGAGAGCTTCCTCAAGCTTGGGCGTTCAATCGTCAACGCCCGCGAATTCGACGGATACTCTGCCCTGACTGACTCCCTCTTCCGCGCTCCCGATGAAAAGGACCATACGCTCTGGCCCCCCATTATCGAGGAGCGCCTGCGCCCCTTCCTCGAGAGGGCTTTCCGCTCCGCAATCAACGATGCTACCCTGAAACGCTATGTAAGTTTTGTGATGCGAGAGGTCTCTCGGCACGGCAACTATTCTCAGGCCATGAAAAGCGTGACCGCTGCGGTTCTCGCCTCTCCTCGCTTCCTTTATCTGACCGAAACCAAGAAGGATGCCTCCGCAGAGGAGCCCCTGACGTCTTATGAGCTGGCTACCCGCCTTTCCTTCTTTCTCTGGAGCACCCTCCCCGATGAAGAGCTGATCGCGAGCGCACGGAACGGGGACTTGAGCCAGCCAGATGTCTATGCAGCTCATGTGAAGAGGATGCTGGAAAGCCCCAAGAGTAAGGCCCTCGCCGAAAACTTTGCGCGTCAGTGGCTGCGCCTTGACCAACTCATTACTGCAGTCCCGGATTTTGACCGATTCCAGATCTATTACTCCCGGATCGGATGCGAACAATGGAAATTCGGACTACAGACCATGGCCGAACCGCTCCTTCTTTTTGAAAGTATCATGGTCGAAGACCGCTCTATCATGCTTCTGGTGGATTCAAACTACTCCTACCGTTCAGATGAGATGGCATCGTGGTACAAGGACGCCATCCCCTTTCGCAACAAGGGCAATCGCAACCGATTCAATACCGGATCACAACGCTTCAGCCGCCGCAGCTTGGAAAGCCGGAGGGAGGGAGGAGTGATTACTTCGGCAGCCGCCCTGACCATGACCTCCGAGCCTCTCCGAACCAGTCCCATCAGGCGCGGGGCATGGGTCGCCACCGTGATTCTCAACAAACCTCCACCGCCTCCTCCCGATGTCATTCCGGAAATTGAACAGGATGATGCTGCTATTGAAGCCAAAGGTCAGACCCTCCGGCAGCGGCTTGTCGCTCATCAGGAAAATGAGAGCTGCGTCTCCTGCCATCAGAAGATTGATCCCCTCGGATTTGCTCTGGAGAACTACGATGCCATCGGGCGCTGGCGCGATACCTACCGGTCAGGACTCCCGATTGATGCCAGTGGAACGCTCTACGGGAAAGCCCAGTTTCAGGACGTAATCGGGCTCAAGGACGTTCTTCTTGGAAACCCGGAGTGGTTCATCAGGGGCTTCAGCGAACACCTTCTGGCTTATGCTCTCGGTCGCGAGATCGATATCTCCGACAAACCTGCTCTGGATAAAATCGTTCGCAAGGCCATGGCTAAAAAGGGTCAGTTTTCCACCATTGTTTCTGAGATCGCCACGAGTTACCCTTTCATGCACAAGACAAATCAACTAGCTCCTTCTTCCGGAAAAACTCCAAAAAAGCCATGATCCTAAAGCGACCTTCCCTCTCTCGCCGGGCCGTTCTCCGTGGCGCCGGGGCAACACTAGCACTGCCCTTGCTGGAGATCATGGAAACCCGCAGTCTGGCAAAAGGAACCTCGACCGCACGGCCGCCAGTCCGAGCTGGTTTCTTCTACATCCCCAACGGAGTCGTGCAGAGGGCCTGGCATCCGGTGGACGAGGGAGAAAACTTCACCCTGTCGCCAAGCTTGCAGCCTCTTGCACCCGTGCGGGAGCACATCTCCCTGTTTACCAAACTTGATCGAGTGAAAGTGGCAGGCACGGACGGCCATGCTCAGGCCGGAGCGTGTTGGCTCAGCAGTGCGGCTCCTGATCAGCTCTCTCCCGCCGGCTATCCGCTCAAGAAGACAATTGATCAGATCATGGCCGAGGAGGCAGGCAAGCATACCGCCTTTCGCTCGCTCGAGCTGAGCTGTAACCCTTACGAAGACAATCGTGAGTCCGTGTATTTCGACAATATTTCATGGTATGGTCACGGTCATGTCGCCCGATCCCTTCGGGATCCTCAGGCCGTATTTAACCGGCTCTTTGCCGTTAAGGAGCATCAGGAGCACGGAAGCGTCCTCGACCTCGTCATGGATGACGCCAAATCCCTTGACCGCGGCCTTGGGGCAATCGATCGGGGAAAGCTCGAGGAGTATATGGAATCCATCAGGACCGTGGAGCGGCAGATCGAGCGCGTGACCAAGCGTCAATCAGAGATCGACGAGCTCAGGATCGCGCCTCCCTCGAAGCCTTGGCAGGCAATGACCCGGGACGAGTTCATTCAGGTCATGGGCGACTTGATGATTCTCGCCTTTCGCACCGACCTCACCCGTGTCTGCTCGATCATGAGCAGCCCGGAACGCTGGGGCTCGCCTCTCACGGTTCAGGGGCTTTTCGACAAACCGGTGGACCACCATGGGATGACCCACGGACAGGGTCACGATCACGTCCGCACCAAGCTCGAAGCTCTCGACCATTTCCACGTTCAGCAATTTTCCACCCTGGTGGCTAAGATGGCTGAGGTTAAGGAGGGAGAAGGAACCCTCCTCGACAATTCCATGTTCCTTCTTGGCTCGGGAATCAGCGATGGATCCCTCCACGTCTACACCGACCTCCCTACCATTGTCGCGGGACACGGAGGCGGCGTAATCGCGGCAAATCGCCACATCAAGTCTGCTCAGGGGACTCCCATTGCCAATCTCTGGCTTTCTATGGCGCAAATCATGGGCGTAAAGGTCTCTCGTATCGGTGACTGTACCGGGGCGCTCAGAATGTCTTGAGGCTCCCAATTTACCCTGCATCCCAAGGCCTCCTGCGTTGGCTTTTGACAGAGGTGGTGCGCCTTTGAAAATCCTGCGTGCCAACGCCCTGCATCTGTGGTGCCATCCCGTGCTGGAATCATGAAGCTCAAGATCAAGTTTGGCGACTACGGGATGATTCTTGTCCTGATGGTTCTCATTCTCCTCTTCAGCCTGCTTACCGTTAAGGAGGTGGCCCCCTCCGGTAAAAGCAGCGCTCGGGAAGTCGCAGAACGCATCATGAAGGAGGTTCCGGCCGACAAGGCTGTGGTAGTCTACGGAAAGGACAAAACCGACTTTGAGACTTTCGCAAGATCCCTGGCCCTCCGGCTCAAAACGGAGGGCCGTGATAACGTGCGGCTTGCCATTGGTGCGCCCCGCAACCTAAGAGTAAAACTCAACGAGCTCCGCGATGAAGGCCGTCCCCTCGGAGCAATCGCCACCGCGGGACCTGCTGGGATGGAGGTCATCCAAGCTGTGCCTGAAAAATATCCGGAGTTCCAGAAGTTCCCGGTCCTGACTCCACAACCTCGCAAGAAGTCTACTTTCTTCACCCTCGACAACTTCAAGAATGTCACCCAGCGCGTGGTGGTTATTGCCATCGTCGCAATAGGAATGACAATGGTGATCATCACCGCCGGAATCGATCTCTCGGTCGGCAGCCTGGTGGGCCTCTCCGCCATGGTGGGCGCCTGGTTCATCAAGGAGCGGGTCATTGCGGCCGGCGGAGACCCCACCGCCGCGGGAGACTTCACGGTCTACTCTGGCTTTGCGGTTGCGATCCTCTGCGCGGGGTTGATCGGTCTTTTCTCGGGAGCTCTCGTTGCCTACTGCAAGGTGGCCCCCTTCATCGTCACTCTGGGAGTTATGATGATTGCCCGGGGCATGGCCGAGCAAGCCAACGGAGGGTTTACGGTCTCTGACACTCAGCTTCCCGCCGCCTTCCGAGAACTCAATCACGGAACGCTGATCGGGATTCCAAACACAGTCGCGCTTCTCGTTCTCTTCTATCTTGCCGCTCATATCTTCATGTCGAAGACCAAGTATGGCCGCTACATCTACGCGGTCGGGGGAAATATGGAGGCGGCCCGCCTGAGCGGAGTCCCCGTGGCGGGCATTATTCTCCTCGTGTATACTGTTTGCGGCCTCCTCGCCGGCCTTGGAGGCTGTCTGGAGGCCTCCCGGGTCAATGCAGCTACCACCGTGATGGGAACCGGTCTCGAATTGGAAGTCATCGCGGCTGTGGTAGTTGGAGGCACAAGCCTCTTCGGAGGGAGTGGCCGGGTCTTTGGTACTCTCATTGGAGCCTTTATCATTGGGGTAATGCGGAGCGGAATGAACCAGCTCAACTTCAAGGATCCCGTTCAGGACATGGTCCTCGGGGCCATCATCATTATCGCCGTCCTTCTGGACCGGGCCCGCCAGGTAGGATTCTGGGAGCGCGTTCTCGGGCGGGGAAGCCCGAAGCCCGCCTCCTAACCTGCCAAAATACTCGGGAACGCGGAGCTCCTCACCGGAGAGCCACACTCCGCGCAACATTGTTATAATGCTCATTGATTCCGTATTATCACGACTTCCCGTTCATTCCCTCCCAACGAAGTTCGATTTTAGATTCACAGACGGGGCTCCCGGACTCAATCTCCCTGAACTCGCACTCTAGAAT
This sequence comes from Roseibacillus sp., assembly GCA_002686085.1. GTDB lineage: Bacteria > Verrucomicrobiota > Verrucomicrobiia > Verrucomicrobiales > Akkermansiaceae > Roseibacillus_B. The sequence continues at coordinate 11,878 of NZAC01000063.1, forward strand.
TCATGAAAAGAAACCGCTTTCTCTCAGTTGTCGTATCCGTTCTCACCCTGAGCCTGATCTCCTGTGGCGACAAGAATTCCAGCGCTGGTTCCGGGGAACTTGGCAATGGAGAGACTGATACTGCGTTTACCGGTAGTGTGTTCAAAGGAGCAGGAGAGTTTATCCCCTGTGAGCACTACTTCTTCGCCGACGCGGAAAAAGACCCCAATCGGGAATCTTTTGCTGGCGCGAGTAGTGACGAAGCCACGAAACCAGAGGAGAGCAAAGGGACGGTCGGGATGACCTGCATGAACCTCAATAATCCCTTTTTCCAACTCATCGCCCAGGAGATGGAAAAAGCTGCCAGTGCTGCTGGATACACCTTGAAAGCTATGGACGGCAAGGGCGATGCAGCCCTGCAGAATACCCAGATCGATGAATTCATTACTCAGAAGTGCGACGCAATCTTCCTGAATCCAGCCGATTCCAAGGCCACCGGATCAGGGGTTCGGGCCGCTCATGACGCAGGCATCCCGGTCTTCACTTTCGATATCCAGATGGAAGATCCCGAAGTCCAGAAACTGGTGACCTACCATGTTGGCAGCGACAACTACCAGGGCGGCCGCCTCGCCGGGGAGTCCATGATGAAAGCTACCGGGGGCATCGGCAAAATCGGCATCATCAACCTGCCCGAGGCCAACTCCTGCAAAAAGCGGGTGGATGGGTTCAAGGACTATCTCATGGAGAACAACAGCAAGCTGGAGATCGTCACAGAGTTAAACGGCAAAGGAGACCGGGTGAAAGGCGCCGAGGTCGCTGCTGACATGCTCGCAGCCCATGGCGATCTTGTCGGGATCTTCGGCATTAACGACCCCTGCGCCCTCGGGGCCTGGGCCTCGGTCAAAGAGGCCGGAAAGCTGGAGCAAATCACCATCATAGGGTTCGATGGCTCCCCAGACGGAAAAATCGGCGTCTTCGAGAAGAAGCTCTACGACACCCCCATGCAGTTCCCCGGGCAAATGGCCACCAAGACCGTAGAGGCTTTCCTCAGGTATGTCGCCGGGGACGAGCTATAGAATCTTCAGCGACAAGCAGGGGAGGCCTCGGAGAAGACAAGGGTGCTATCCTGTGATGAGGTAAACCGTGGTCCGCCTTCAGCAGCTCCTGTCCATTGCCCTGTTCCTGCTGCTTTCTGGCAGCTCCAAAGGAACACTCGTATCGGGCCTCCTCGCCGAGGGAACAAAATGGGAAACCCCCTATTATGTCATCAAGGGCCCCAAGCCCGGCCCCACTGTTTTTCTGACTGGCGGCCTGCACGGGAACGAACCGGCCGGGGCCCTGGCCGCAGAACAAATTCGCCATTGGACGATTCTCATGGGTCGCCTCGTAGTGCTGCCGCGAGCCAACCAACCCGGGCTCAAGGCCGAAACACGCCACCTGCCGGAACTGCCCCGGGAACATGCCGACCTGAACCGCAACTTCCCCCGAACTGATGCCGAGAACGAGGCCTCTTCCCTGATCGGCAGGGAAATCTGGAGGCTCGCACAGGAAGCCAAGCCGGACTGGGTGATCGATCTCCACGAGGGATATCACTTTCACCAGATCCAATCCAAGTCCGTCGGCTCTACCGTTCTCGCGTCTCGCCCGGGCGATCAGCGTAGCCGCCCATTCGTCTCCAGAATGCTGGCCACTGTCAATACAACCGTTGAAGATCCGAGGAAGCACTTCGTCCCCCTGAGAGGGACCGCCAATGGCAGCCTTACCCGTGCCGCGGCGGAACGCCTCGGGGCCAGCTCCCTGATTCTGGAGACTACCACCAGAGAGCAACCACTTTCACTTCGCGCCCGCCAGCACAGGCTGATGGTGCGAACCCTCCTCCAAGACATCGGAATACTCGGGGCGGACGCTCCTCCCCTGATCCACCCCCGGGACCCGCTGAGCCTCCATGTCGCCATCTACGACGGAGGGGGCACCGGCGCAAGCGGGCCTCGCAATTTGCAGAAGGTCATGAAGACAATTCCACGAAGTCTCACCTGGCCCATCGGCCCCTCTGATATCCTCGAAGGAGCTCTCGCCCATTTTGACGTCGTGATCTTCCCCGGAGGTAGCGGAAGCAAACAGGCCGCCGCACTCGGAATCAAAGGGCGAGATAAGGTCAGAGCGTTTGTCAAACATGGTGGCGGCTTCATTGGAATCTGCGCGGGAGCCTACCTCGCAGCAGCCAACTACAGCTGGTCCCTCAAGCTTTGCGATTATAACACCTTCTGCGAGGCGCGTGAGATTCCTGGAGTCGGACGTAAGAGCATGTGGTACCGGGGGCCTTCCTCCACCGTAACGATGCAGCTTACTCCAGCTGGCAACGAGATTTTTGGCCACGGTGGTGAGCCCTTGAAAGTGCGTTACCACAATGGCCCTATCGTGTCTCGCGCCGGGATCCCCGAACTCTCCGACTATCAGGTTCTCGCCTGGTTTCGTAGTGAGGTCTCCCGCTACGAAACTCAGAGAGGGACCATGATCAATACCCCAGCCATCGTCAGTGGCAAATTCGGGAAAGGCCGAGTTCTCTCAATTAGCCCACACCCGGAATCCTCTCAGAACCTCCACCCCTTGGTCGCCCGCGCAATCCGATGGGCCGGAGGACCGTAAATCGACCTTATTTCATGGCTTGGAGGGAGCTTATCTCCTCAAGCCCGAACCGCACCTCTCCCAACCCGGCAACTGTCGCAACGAGTTCGCCTCGCTCAAAGCTGGCCTTCTCGGCAAGAAGAACGGACCCGGATTGCGTTGCTATCCGGAACCGGACTGCCCCGGAAACAACCTTGCCCAGCACAAGGCAGTCAGCCTCGTCCAGAATGGAATGCTGCCGGCTCCCAAAGAGAACGGATCCAAGCCGAATATTTCCTTGCTCCAGCGACTCGAAGCCACCCTCTGAAAAATCCCCTGAGCGAAGCAGGAGCCCCTTTCTCTCCCCCTCGACGAGAGCCGCTACTTCTACTGGTAGCGGATGGAAAAACTCAAGTCGTGCTACCTGCGGAGTTGTTACCGTGCGCCCATCCCACCGCCCGCCCAAGTGGAATGCAGAGCGGTTCCCCTCCTTGATTTCCGCTGCCAGCCGGGAGCCCCCACGCAGAACGAGGTGGGGGAGCATCGCTTCGGCCTCTGCGCCTCCCTCCCCATTGACACTTACCCTGTCGATCACTGCCTCACTAAGGCGATCGTCTTTTCCTATCTGCACTGCGAGTCCCACAAAGGCTTTCTTGTCCCGCATCCTCCCTGCGGAAACCTTCAGCATCCTCCATCGTCGCCCATCCGGGGAGTGGTAGGCTGTTACATCATAGCCTTCCCGCACCAACTTGAGCCAGTAGGGCAGCTTTAGCGAAGGGAGCTCCTTTCCCGTGGCACTTCCCCCTTGGTAGCCCCAGCGGCGAAAATTCACCCGCTTCTCTCCATGAGGATGCAGTCCCAGTAACGCCTTGCGGTTTTCTGGAGTAGTCCCGTCGCATATGACGATGCCCGCATAGGATTCATCGTCCTCGTTGTTGAGGCTCACAACCCTCGCCTGAATCTCACAATCTCCCTCTACCGGCAAATAAACCAGGTGGAACGCGGCAAAACGCTCATCTTCTGCCTTCGGGGCAGCAAGAATTCTGAAGGCGCCATCCTGCCACCTCACCTTGCCGGGCAACAGTGTCCGACCCAGATCCCGATTACGCCACGGAGCAGGAAGCGCCCCTTCAACACCTGAGTTTCCAACCTGGTCCTCTCTTCCTCTCGCATGCTCAATTGTCACCGTCCCAATTTCTTCAAGAGCCAATGACACCAATTCCTTTTCCTCATTTTCAATTTTCAGAGAATTCTCGAAGAAGAAAACTCTCCCCTGATACCGGCGCCCCTCTCTTGTTACAATGACTCCTTCAGGCCATCGTAATACGACCGCCGGATCCTCTACTCCGTCTCTCTCGTACTGGTCGTTGTCAGATTCATCCTGCGACCACCCATGCAGGCTGGCGAATAAGAACCAGGTCATACATCCCCATAAAACCTTCATCGCTAGCGCTGATACAACGGAATATACTGATAGGGCATCGCAAGAATCATAACATTGATCGCCGTCTCATAGGTTGGCCCCACGGATGTGTTCTCAAACCATAGCGAAGCATCTCCATCGTTATGAACCTTCGAGACTATCACGTCTCTGATCATGTCATACCATCTTCGCCAAGTCTTCCCGCCGATCATATACTGCGCCGGGGCCGCGTAAAAGTTTCCGTAGGTAAACCAGCGCTGTTGTTCTCCAAAATTGTCGAAGAGGTATTTAGATCCCGCCTTGACCAGAGGATCATCATAATGGCCGCATACCTGTAGCGAGTAGATTGCGGCCGCCGTACGGGCAAATCCGGCGCCACTACCCGGCTGATAGGAAAACCCTCCCTTTTTCTCACTGTAGCAGCTTCGAACATAAGCCACGGCGTCATCAATGGTGACCTGGGGCACCTTCAGGCCTCCGCTCTTAGCTGCTCTTAAAGCTACCACCTGCAAGACTGTCACAGATACATCCGCATCGGTAGCCGTAGGCTTATAACGCCACCCGCCTTCCTGATTTTGGCTGGAGACGATGATTTTCACCATGCTCTCCAGCTTGGGACGAATCGACGGGTTGCTGGTCTGACCGTAGAGTTCGGCCAGAGTGATAGCAGAAATGCCATGAAAATACATGTATTGTCCGTTGTTCCGGTCCCCAATGAGCCCCTCAGGAGAGACCGAGTTCAACAGATAATCTACTCCAAGAGACACTTCCTTTCCATACTCCCCCTCCCCTGGCAGGTGCCCTGCTGCTTGAAAGGCCATCAGCGCATATGAGGTCATCGCGATTGGGTAATGCCGCTCTTTTTCATTACGGCCCAACCACGAGCCATTTGGCGATTGGTACTTAGCCAGGTATCTGAGCCCTCGCTTGATGATGCGCTCCGTCGCCGCATCTACCGTAACAGCGTCCGCCTCCTGCGCACCCGCAGAGGGCCACGAGACACCGAAGAGGAGAAGCGGCAAAACAATACCGCGCATTGATGCCATGAGCTCAGAAGTCATTCTTTATTGCCCGGCGAGTCGGCCAGATTCTTCAGGTATTGCTCAATCATTCGCCCATGCTCCGGTGAGTAGCGCTCCCCCTGTGACTGGCGAAGGGTTCCTCTTTCTCTCTCGGGAAGTCCAATATGCTTACTTCCCCCGGCTCGGCTGCGCTGAGGCCCATCTGCCCCACCTTTCCCTGTCCAGTTTCCCTCGTTGCCCTCGCCTCTCCCCTGTCCTTGGCCCTGTCCCTGTCCTTGGCCCTGTCCTTCCCCTTGGCCCTGTCCTTCCCCTTGGCCCTGTCCCGCCCCTTGGCCCTGCCCTTCCCCTTGGCCCTGTCCTTCCCCTTGGCCCTGCCCTTCCCCTTGGCCTTGTCCTTCCCCTTGTGCTTGTGCCTGTCCCTCGCTCTGCCCCTTCCCTTCCCCATCTCCTGGACTAAGCCCGGCATTGGCCAGAGAGAGCACCGCCGCTGCCTGCGAGAGAGCATCCTGAGCCTCCCCGGCCTCGGACTTGGAATTGGAGGCGCTTCGCGCATTGGCTTGGGCAGCCGCATTCGCAAGGGACTGCTGCGCTTTCTGCAGCGCGGATTGTGCCCCCGCAGGGAGAGCCCCCTTGGATCCAGCCGCCAAGGGACTAATTTTACTATTCGCAGTCTGCAGCGGACTCGCCGCGGACTGCGTTTTCGGGCCAAGCTCCTCAGCGAGCTTCTGAATCGCACCCTGTTCCTGCCCCTGAGGCAATGTTCCTGCCTCTGCGCCGAGGGCATCCTGAGCCCTCTCCATCTCACCGATCGCGCCTGCAACATCTCCCCGTCCAAGTCTCTGGGCCGCCTCAGCCGCAGAAGGCTGCGCAGCAGCAGCAGCTTCCGCCGCAGCGGGATTTCCCGAATCCTGCGCTTCGTCCTCTAAAATTCGAGCCAACGACTCTTGTCGATTCTGTAGCTCCTCGAGGGCTCCCGCCTGAGGCTCCAGCTGGGCCTGCGCCTCCGCAACCTGCTTTTGAGCCTCTTCGATCGCCGCCAGAGCCTCTTCCAAAGGAGCCTGCTCCGCCCCGGAATCTACCCCGAGCTGTTTCTGCAATTCCGCTATCTTTTGATCGAGTTTACCACGGGCATCCTGCAGGGCTTTCAAAGCCTCGCCTTGCTGAGGTTGAGCTCCCAGAGGATCGGTCTTTTTAAGATTTGACTCTGCAGCTTTCATTACTTCGGAGGCCTTTCCCAGATCCTCCGCAGCTTCGGGAGCTGGGCCTTCCGTCTTCGCCTCCAGCTTCCCTGCCCGCTCGCCCAGCTGCTCCTGGCGCTCTGCCAGCTTCTCGGATGTCTCCCCGGCCGGCTGAGCGATTTCGTCAATCGTGTCTTCCTGCAATTCCTGCTGACCCGTAATAACCTCATCCAGGGTTCCGCGTATTTCCTGCAGGGCGTTTAGATCCTGCTTTGCCTTTTCCAAGGCCGCAACCTGCTCCTCTAACTGCGCTTCTGCCTGCGAGAGCGCATCAAGAGCTGCCTGCTGAGCTAGCGAATCGTTCTCGCCCCTCGCGAGGGACTGCTGCGAGGCTTCCATCTGTTCAGAGGCCTCTTCAATAGCCCGCGCAGCTTCCGGAGCGGGTGACTGGGCCTCATTTGCGAGCTTGCTGGCCTCTCCCTGTAAACTCTCCTGCTCAGTAGCCAGCTCCTGCTCCAACTGCTGCGTCTCTCCCTCCTGCTCAGCTCGAGCACTTTCGATCTTAAGTATTTCCTCGGTCGCCTTCAGGTCCTGGACCTTCGCTAGTAATTCCTTGAGATGCTCCAGTTTGTCGAGGGGCACCTCCTCGACGAACTCCGCCTTCTCGATTTCCTCAATCAACGCTTTCCGCGCCTCTTCCAGCAGGGCGAGAGCCTTCCGCTCAGGCGGCAGGGCTTTGTTCTTGAGACTCTCCGGGCTACCCGACTCAGCAAAGACGGCCCTGACTTCCTGCATCGGCGGAACCGAATTAGCCAGAGTTTCTGCCACCCCTGAAGTGATCTCCGATAGTTCCTGCCTGAGAAAATCCGTGCGATCCACCAATTCCGCCTGAGCCCGCTGCAGTTTTTCTGCCCTGCGTTCATCACTGAGCTCGGGTCCATCAATACCAAGGCCCTCCCTCACCTTCTCAATTTCCTTGGCCAGGCGCCGCCGGGTGGTTTCAAGCTGGTTTGTGATTGCTACCTGTTGCTCCGGCCGGGCTGTTTCAAGGCGCCTCTCAAGGCCGGCCACCTGTTGCTCAAGACTCTGAACCCGTGTATTTTTCAGAACCAGCTCCTCCGCCTCTTCTCGTTCCTCATTATCAAGATCATCGGTTTTGCGAATGATCTCTTTCTCTCCCGCAATCAGTTGGTCAAGTTGCTCCAATCCTCTGAGAAGTTTGTCCAGCGGGTCTCGATCCGGCTGCAAGATCACAACCAGACGCCACATGGCATCACGGGCGCTTTGTTCATAACCAGCCGCGCTCATAAGGCGGTTACTTTTGAGATCAAGAAGGGCTGACTGAAGAGCCGAAGACAGTTTCTGTTCCGCCACGAAGGCAAGCGCCTCCGCAGGACGATTTTCCAGAGATCCCGTAAAAGACTGTTCCATCGACTCAAGAGCGGAAAGAACAAGGTCTACCTCCTTCAGTAGCGCCTCCTGCTCCGTCTCCTGTAGACGCTGAGATATCGCAAAGTCATTCCGGCGGCGACCTGCCGAGGGTTTTCGGGAGGCCATGACCAGAGCCACTGCCTCATGAAGGTTTGCAGACTGGCGGTCCCCAAGTTCCTGCATCCGTTCTGCCAGTTGGTAAAGCGCAAGCTGACGCTCATACTCAAGAAGAACCTGCCGCATCTGATAGGATGCTGACTTCTGGCCCGCATAAGCATTAAGAGCCTCCACTCTTCTGCCGGGCGCATTAAGGCCCGTCCGAGCCGCGTTCAGCTGGCCCACAATCTCGGGCATGAGATCGCCAGAAACATTGCCAATGACCTTTTGAATTCCTGAAAGGATTTCGACATCGCTGCCTTTCAGGTCATTGCGCTCAAATTCGTCAACCAGTTCCGCAAGCAGAGCCGCACTGGTCGCAGTCGAGTCTTCGATGCGCTGCTGGCTCTGCTCCTGGTTAAGAAGGTCTGTTTCCCCAGAAAGCAACGCGGCAGGGAGAAGCAGGCTGCCGCTCATGACCGCCCCCATTCTCAAGACACAAAATCTGGCAAACATTATTCCTGCTTCCTTTCTATCTCTCGTCCTTCGAGCCTTTCAGCCCCAGGCTGGTCACTACGTCTACGTATCCAATCGGCGAGGGCGGCGTTCAGGCGATCCTGATCACTGGTGGCTCTGTCGATTCTCCGGAGCGAATCTCCTGCCCGACTTAGCAGATCATCTCTCTTTTCGCGAGGAGTAACGACCTTGAGAATGCGAGAGGCGCTCTTGCCCTCTTTTGTCCTGTCACTCTGATCATAAGCCTCAACCCAGAATTCGATTTCATCTCCAATGCTCAAAGGCGGCTCGATCAGTTCCAGCTTCCATTCAAAATTCTCGGATATTCTGACGGCTCCCGGTTTTGGTAACGGCATTGCAACAAGTCTCTGTTCACCCTCTTTGCCAACTTGGTAGCTGAGAGCAACCCTGTCGACCCCGAAGCGGTCTTCCGCCTCATAGCTTACCAACACCCGGGCCTTGGAAGTCACTAACTCTCGCTGCCGCGAGGGCCTTACCAGTCGAACCTTGGGCGGCTCGTCGCTGAGCACATCCACACGATAAACGGTAGCATCGCTTGACTCCATCCCCTCCTCATCCTGGAGCTCCACGGTAAATCCTGTGAGACCCCCCTGAACCGGCAGGACAACCTCCGCAATACGCGGATTCTCTGGGGTTACGACCGCCTCGGTTAAGGCTTCATTTAATTCCCCTAACAAGCGGACAGACGCATTGGCGAGAGGCTGGCTTGCGGTAATCCTGAGAAGAAGTTCGCTCCCCGGGTAGAGCAGAAATTCTCCCGGGCGATGTTCGCTGGAAGGCAGATTCATATAATCCGGGTAGCGCTGCTCACCAGCCAACTCTTCTACCGACGGGCGAGGCAGGGCTATCACCGACTGGCGGTCACTTCGCCCGTCCTTGATCGCGATCTGGAAAGTGAACGATTCCTGAACGTTCTCAAGAGTCGCAGCATATCGATTTCTCTCGCTGCCGCGTTCCATCCGGACAGTTTGACGGCGCCCCGAAGCATACCGAATTCGAAGAGATCCCTCCTCGGGCTGGTAGCCTTGGACCTCCGCCTCAAGAACCACGCTATCTCCAATTCCGATTCTGAGATTCTCCGATGTCCAGATAATATAGGTAGCCCTTGGAATTGGTACATCGGAGAGAAAGGCTCGTTTCAATAGGTTCTTTGTAAGAGAGCCTCCGAGCTGATAGCCACCCCCCGCGAGGGCACCGAGCAGGAGAAGCATCACGAGCACGCGTTTCAGGCGCTGGGTCTTAACGACTTTCGTGAGCCTGCGAGACCCGGCGTAGGACGCCGTATCCTCGACCATACGATCTATCATGTGCTGGGCGGATCCACCGGGCACGGTTGCCTTTCCCTGTGCAAACTGCACCGCGGCAATCAGCCGACTCCGGAACCCCGGGTCCTCCTTCTCGACCATCAGGGCCAGGGTCTCCTCATCACGCCTCTGGCTCACCAGCGCCACCAGAGCCCAAAGGAGCAGGAGCGCCACGACCAGCCCCAGCGCGATGAGAGTTCCCATCCGGGCCTTGAGGGGGAGTTCAACCAGCCAGTCTGCAGTGGGGATCAACGTAAGCCCAAGAAGAGCTGCGATCAAAGCCACCGCAAGGCGGCGCATGAATTCCACTCGGACCAACTTCCGGCGCACCCTGCCCAGTTTCTTCCGCAGCTGGCTTCCCGGTTCATTGGGAGCAGCGTTCTGGGATAATGCCGGGGAACCGTTCATTTACTTCAACTCCGAGATTTTGCGAACGATCCACTCGGCAGCAAGGATCAGGATAATCAATCCGAAAAACAGGGGAGAGGACCAAAGCTCTAGCTCCCTGAGACTCGTCAAACTGGCACGCCGATCCGTGATCGCAGCTGGCAGCTCCTTAAGTCGAGCAAGCGGAAGGTAGGCTCCGCCCGTGTCTCGGGAAAGATCTCGGAGCAGTCCCTCGTTCAAGGAGGCTCGGGCATATTCACGGTTGGTATCCGCAACGGTGAAGTCCAACGTCGCAATCTTATCCCCGGCCACGGCGAGTCGGTAGTTTCCGGGCGGGCCAGCGGATAATTCCGCTCGATACATCCCTGGCTGACTAGGAATAGCACGAAGGATCACATCCTCTCGGCGGTCCGGGTCATCTCCTGCCGCAAGGACCGCTTCAACCCGCTCATCTTCCCGGGGATCCCAGCTGGCCGTAAAGAGCCTCGCATACACCTGCACCCTGTCTCCCTGTTCAAAACGCCGGCCGTTAGAGCGCAGGGTAACCCTTGGGGCTTCAGTAAGAAGTCGAGCTCCTGCCATACGCTGGATAATCTGGCCCCATAAAATAGTGTGATACCTATCACCAACATTCCGACGGAAACGCCAGAAATTATCGGTCCCGACAAAAAGAACCTCCCCAGCGCCATACCGATGCAGGGCAAGCACGGGCGCTGCTCCCGAGGCGGAATTCTGATCAGGGCGGGTCAGAAGGACCTCGGCCGCAGGTTTCGCGCGCTGCACTCCTGCCGCCCAGTAAATCGGGGGCAGGTTGCTCCAGAGTGCTTCGCTGGCCTGGGGCTCGTCCCCAAGCCGGAGCATCACACTTTCCCGCCCTGCCGGCGTAAGACTAAGCCGGAGCGGACGAGCCGAAAGAGACTTGGCCGAGCTAACGGATGCCCCTGCAAATTCGACTGGCAGAAGTTGCTCCAGTTCCGTCCGCGCAAAGGCCGACGGCATAAACCGTTTTCCTGCAATCACAGTCAAGGCACCCCCTGCAGTCGCCACATAGTCCCCCAGCAGGGAGAGGCGGTCCTCAGTGAGAAGGCGGGGGTCAATATCACCGAGCAAGATCAGATCAAAATCGAATAGATCCTCAGCCCGGGCAGGAAACTGCTCTAGATAGGGGCTCCCGGGAATGCGCGCTACTTCCCGGTCTCCCTCGAAGAGAAAACAAGACAGATCCACCCGTCGCTCCCGAAGCAGCATGGCCTCCAGATACTTGAATTCCCAACGTGGCGCCTGATCCAACAGGAGCACCTTCAGACGACGATCGACTACGCGGAGACCAGCGCGGCCGGTATTGTTCTCAGCCAGGGCCTCGACCCCATTATCAACCTCAAACCGGGCTTCCATGACATACTCACCTTCCTGCTTAGGAACAAATAGAGTGGTAACCTGTTGAAGCCCATCCGCCTCTATCCTCACCTCTTCCTCTGCCACATCTACTCCCGATAAAGAAAAGACAATGCGGCCAGAGTCTCCCATCATCCCCTGCGTCCGGAACTTTACTGTCACCGGCACGGCGTCATCGGCTAACAGAACTTCCCGCACCTCCACCTCTTCCACCGCAACATCCCGCATCTTGGGGTCTCCCACCCCAACGGTGTAGAGCGCAACCCCAGATTCCTTCAATTGGCGAGCTACCGCACCAAGCGATACGCCACTATTCTGGCCCCCATCAGAAACTACCAGCACCCCTGCAAGAGGCGCTCCACGATAGCGCTCGAGGACCTTACGGACGGCTTCTCCAACGGCCGTTTTTTCGCCTGCGGCAACCAAAGGAAGCTCGAGTTCCTCCCACTCTCGCAGAGAACTCCCGTGAAAAGTAAAGGTGGGAACACGCATATCCTCCTTCAAAGACCGGAGCATTTCCTGCCCGCCGGGAGAGGCAAAGGCTCCCTGCGCCTTCTGAAGTCGACTCACCCCGTCCGATTCCCGAAGGGACATACTTCCACTTCGATCCACAAGGATCGGCAGGGTTCGTGGCACCTCTTTCTCCAGGGTCAGAACAACAACTGGTTGCAGGAAGATCGCAATAACGAGACCAAGAAAAATCATCCGCAACGTGGCCAGAAGGAATCGCCTGCCACCCGGGAGTTCCCTGGGACTCCTGCGATAAAGCTCCCACGATAGGAATGAAAGCCCCCCCATGAGCACTGCAGCAAAAATCCCCCACTGGGCCGTTTCCCAGCGGACTGACCAATCAGCAATCCTGTCAACCTCGCCAACGTCGAGGCCAAGAGCCCTCATGATCCAGCGTGTCATCGTTTAGGGGGTCTCCTCCTTTCCATCACTTTGAGCGGCTGAACCATTGCGCGAGAACGATTTCGATTCCCGCAAACACAATCACGACAAGAAGAAGAGGCCACCAAAGCTCCGCCCCCTTGCGCTCTTTTCCAAAGGAGCCCTTATTACTATCGGAATCCCATCGGAAAAGCTCCACGGACGCTCCAAGGCGCTCAAGCTGCTGCGAGCCGAGCACCTCAGGGTTCGACTCACGCTCACTCGGGCGCACGGAAAAAAGCACAGGCTCAGCCTCACCCTCAATCGCAACCTGATAGGCTCCCGCACGATCGGCACGATCAAACTCAAGAACGGAGCTGCCTTCCCCTTCCGAGAGAGTAGTCAGATACCCCAAGGCTTCCGGATCCCTCATCTCGTAGACCGTTGCCGGACGGCCGGCCAGAGCAGCGCTAGCACGATGACGCAGGGTCTGTCCGGCTTCGACATTCAAACCGTTTTCCCGATTCTGGATAATTCTCCCCAGCAGCCTGTTGACAAAGGGAACAAAAGCGGGGCGGATCGCAAAATCATTCCAGTCCAGATCTGCACTACTATTAAAGACAAAGACCTTGCCCCGGCCATACTCACTCTCAACAAGAGCAAGTTCACCGTCATCATAACGCAAAGCCGGTCGGTATTCCCCATCACCAGCCTCCAGTCCCAGCGCGTCGCGAAACATCACCCCCGCAAGGAGGTCACCATCGAGCTCGAGAGGGTTGGTCTCCGTAGGGACCGCTCTACGTGGCTCCGCAGGGGCCTCCCCATCGGGAGAAAAAGTAATGGGCAGAAGACCATGCTTTCTATGCAGAAGGGTATTGTAGGATTCCGGTCGGAGATTCCCTCCTGCAAAAATGATTAACCCTCCCCCGGCCTCCACATAAGAGGCGAGACGGTCCGCAAAGCCCAGCGGAACATCCGCAACATTAGCCAGAACAACAGCGTGGTGCTGATCGAGGTTCTCCCCTCCAAGATCCGAGACAGAAACAATGCTTGGTTGCACAGGATAGTCAGCCTGCTCCTCCTCAGGAACCGGCGCCAGGGCGTGGCGAAGAAAGAAGGTTTCCGAATCCCGGGCCTCCTGTCCAGGGTCCCCGTCGACCAGCAACACACTCACCTTCTCTCTCGCATTCATCACCACCGTACGACGATCGTCAAAAGGCATCTCATCTCCCTCCAGCATCACGGTGACCCGGTGGTATCCCGGGCTGGGAAGAGACGCATACAGGGTGGCACTCTGGCTGCCTCCCGGCTTCAATTCATTGATGATCCACGGCTCCCCCTCCACTTGGCCATCAACCAGTAGTTTCACCGGGACCGCCGACATCGACACAGCCCCATGGTTAGTGACGTCGACATCGACACGGAACGGCTGATCCACGGAAGGCAGGGTCACCGCAGGCCTGAGGCTACTAATGCCCAGATTGGACCTGACCGGCGCTCCCACCGTAACCAGATGCACTTTTACCCCCATCGCGATTTCCCGTAACCGGGCCTCGAGAGCCGCAAAGTTCCCCCACTCCGGGGCATGAGCATCAGTAACGAGATAGAGTTCCTTCACGGATGCCGCCTGCCCCTTCAAGCTGCGGGCGGCTCCCTCTAATGACTGCTGCAGGTCGGCATGGCGATCAGTCTGCGAAATTTCATCGATTCGAGAGGCTACCAGTGCAAGATCATTGCTCGCTTCGTGCGCGTGAAAGGCACCCGCAAGAGCCACCGAAGTTCCACCCGGCAACCCGGAGAGAATCGCATGAGCCGCCTCCTGAGCTCGGGCGAGCCGGGTGGAGTCGTTCTCGCGTGTTCCCATGCTCGCTGAATTATCTACTATGATGGCAGCAGCCACCTTGGACCCAGGAACACCCGATAACCCCTCCATTACCGGCCGGGCCATCAGAAACGCGAGAAGAGCTATCATGGCACAACGCACAAGAAGAAGAATCCAGTCCTCCAGCTTCATCCGTCTCTGGTTCTGCTCTACACTGACCTTTAAAAAGCGCATCGCGGCCCACGGCACCTTGCGAAAACGCCGGCGGTTCAAAAGGTGGATGACAACGGGGAGCGAAACTGCTGCGAGACCCCATAGTAATGCCTGATTCAGGAAGTTCATGACGATCAGCCAGCTGTGCTTTTCCTGAAGGTGAGGTAATTAGCCAGAACCTCGTCGAGAGGCTGATCCGTCCGCACCCCGACAAAATGGCACTGGTGACGCTCTACATCTGACCGCAATCGTTCCCGGAATTTTTCGAACTCACGGTGGTAGCTTTTTTTGATCTGGCTCGGACGCGTCCGGATGATCGGAAGATCTTCCAAGCCCTCAAACTCCACATTCCCAGTGAAAGGAAAATCGATTTCGCAGGGATCGAGAACCTGCATCATGATCACTTCGTGCCCCTTGAACCTGAGGTGCTGCACACTCTGCAGGAGCTCCTCCTCGTCATCAAAGAAATCGCTGATCACGATAACGATTCCCTTGCGCTTGATCTGACCAGCCATCCCATGAAGGACCGGGGCAAGGCGAGTTCCGCGAAGAGGCTCAAACCCGGCAAGTCGATCCATGATCCGGAAAAGGTTATCGCGATTGTCGCTGCGAGGGAGGTATTCCTGAACCTCTTCATCAAAGATTCCAAGTGCCACGGCATCTCGTTGATGAAGAATGAGATAGGCAAGGCAGGCCGCCATCATCTTGCCATACTCCAATTTGCTGATCTCCCCCGAGCCGTATTTCATGCTCTCGCTGCCATCAAGCAGGAGGTGCGCGACAAAATTGGTCTCCTGCTCATACTGCTTGATATAATAGCGCTCCGTCTTGGCCTGAACCTTCCAATCGAGGTGCCTTACATCATCACCTGGAGCATATTCCCGATGCTGGGCAAACTCTATTGCGAAGCCCCTGTAGGGGGATTTGTGCTCCCCCGCCATGTAACCCTCCACAATGAACCGTGCATTCATTCCCAGAGCTTCCGCCCGGGCGATAGCGCGGGGATCAAGAAGTTTTCGGGTTTCGGCGTCCACGGGTAAAAAGCGTTGCCGGGAGAGTTAAAAAGGGAGCCTGCACCATGAGCAGGACGCAACTCCTAGTCCAGTTTCCTGTCTTTCGGCACGGATTCGAGAATCTTGGAAGTAATATCATCCGCAGTCAGCCCTTCGCTCTGCGCGCTGAAATTAGGAATGATGCGATGACGGAAAATGGGAGGGGCGACCGTAGCCACATCGTCACAACTCACATGACTCTGACCATTGAGAAGCGCATTTGCCTTGGCGGCTAGCACAAGGTTCAAGCCTGCCCGAGGGCCCGCTCCCCACGTCAGCCACTTGGAGCAGAATTCAAGGGCTTCTTCGGAGCCCGGCCGCGTAACCCGCACCAGTCTTTCCGCATAGCGCAGGATATGATCTGCAACCGGCATATCGCGAACGGCTCGCTGCATGTCGAGAATTTCACCAGCCCCGAGGACGGGATCCGGACGAGCCCCTTCATTGCCGGTATACGACTTGAGGATCTGGAACTCCTCTTCCTCCCCTGGGTAGTCTACCTTGATCATGAACATGAAGCGGTCCAGCTGGGCCTCTGGCAGCGGATAGGTACCTTCCTGTTCGATCGGGTTTTGCGTGGCGAGAACAAAGAAGGGCTCCGGAAGCGGGTGATCTTCGCCGCCTACTGTCACCTTTCGCTCCTGCATGGATTCAAGCATGGAAGCCTGAGTCTTGGGAGGCGTCCGGTTGATCTCATCCGCCAGAATAATGTTGGCGAAAATCGGCCCCGGCAGGAACTTGAACTGCCGCTCATTAGTCTCCGGATCGGAGTAGATTACTTCGGTTCCCGTGATGTCGGAGGGCATCAGGTCCGGCGTAAATTGAATACGCTTGAAGGATAGATCCAGAGACTCGGCCAAACTCGAGATCAAAAGAGTCTTGGCCAGACCGGGAACCCCTACAAGAAGGGCATGACTTCGAGTGAGAATGGCGATCATCACCTCGTTAATGACCTCGTCCTGTCCGATAATCACCTTCCCGAGTTCCGCTCGGACACGCTGGACAGCATCTTGTAGCTGGCCCGGACTCTGAGGGGCCGTTTCTGCGGTAGTGCTCATTTATAGGAGAATCTTACGACCCACAGGCTGAGGCCTTTTCAAAGGCGGTGCAATCGCGACCATCCACTTCGGCCAACTTTGCCCCTGCCAGCACCCCCTACGATAAGGCGACCCCTGTTCTACATCCGCCTTCCTCTGGAGCCACAGGGACTCTACTTTGCCTCGAGGGCACTTTCCCGCTTCTCCGGACTTTCGGCTTCCTTCTCCTCTCCCTTACGAGGGATCTTCGCCTTTTTTGGAACGTCCCATGCGGTCAACCATTCTTGTCCGCCCTTTGTATAGCCCATCTTTAGAAGGCGGGCCTCCAGGTCGGGGTTATGAGCCGCTCCGTAAAAAACTCCGATCGTCTTGCGCCCTTTTTTTACCTGCTTGCGAAGGACCCTGATACATTTGGCGTTGCGATCCCCGATGATCACATTGTCTCCGGCGAGAGCCGTAATCTGATCGTCTCCATTCCCAAGGT
Source organism: Roseibacillus sp. (assembly GCA_002686085.1). GTDB lineage: Bacteria > Verrucomicrobiota > Verrucomicrobiia > Verrucomicrobiales > Akkermansiaceae > Roseibacillus_B. The sequence continues at coordinate 28,712 of NZAC01000063.1, forward strand.
TTTTCATCATTTCGAGCTTAAGCATATTTGAGTCTCCCGAGAGCAACGCCGCGAACAGCTTAGCCGGACTGGGTTGCTCCACACCTTCATTCTGTGCCTGCTGGGCCGCTGACATCGCGAAGCTCAGAAGGGACTCTCCTTTGGCGTCCTGCTTCTTTGCAAACTGCTTTGCCGTCAGATCTGCGTGAACAAAGTTCTTCGCCGAGTAATCAATCATCTGAACCTGACTGGAGAGTTTGAGAAAGCGCGACATCCCCTCCACCATTCCACGCAGCAGATTTGTCTGGAGATCTCCACCTTGCTGCTCCTGCCGAGCAGCCTCTTTCTGGTTGATATTCTCACCCCCAACCATTTCGAAAAGAAGAGCATCATACTTGGCGAAAGACGCATTAAGGATCTCATAATATTTCTTGTCCGCAATATGCACCGCTCCGATCAGGTCGACGGTGACATCCCCCTTATGGTATCCAGTGATTGAGGTTTGCAGGCGAGCGAACTGCTCATTCTCATCGATTCGGATGAAATCCGTCGCTTCTACGGCCGGCTTTTCGCCACCGGGAACCTTCTCGACTGAAGGGGTAGCGGGCTCATCCTGAGCCAATACAGGGCTAAAAAGGTGGGTGAGGACCACCGTAAGAGAGAAAAATGGAAGAATTCGGTTCATTGCAGCAGCTTGAGGACACTTGAGCAGCGCGACAAGAACAGGGATTTGTCCTTCATAAAAAAAAAAGAGGGAAAACATCCGGTGCCCTTGCTGGGTAGCCTATATTAATCCACGATAAAAAGGCTCCAGATGACCGAATCCTCTCATCTCAGTTACTGCCCGGACCTCTTTCGCTACCAGCGAAGAGGATCGCGCGAGGTGAATGTTGGGGGCGTCGGCGTGGGCGGTGGGAATCCAATCCGGGTTCAATCCATGATCACCGCAGACACGCTCGATACTAAATCCTGTGTCGCCGAGGTTCTCGAACTCGCAAATGCTGGATGTGAAATTGTCCGAATCACCGCCCAGACCAGAAAATACGCAGCCAATCTTGAGCATATCCGAAGCGGGGTAAGAGCTGCAGGATGTCAAGTTCCCCTCGTCGCAGATATTCACTTCAAACCAGATGCCGCACTGGAAGCGGCCAAGTGGGTTGATAAGGTCCGGGTGAATCCGGGGAACTACGCGGACAAGAAAAAATTCGAAGTCCGCGAATACTCGGATGTCGAGTATGAGGAAGAACTAGACCGAATCCGGCTCAAATTCGTTCCACTTGTCGAGCTTTGCAAGGAATTGGGTCGCGCCATGCGGGTGGGAACCAATCACGGCTCTCTCTCAGATCGAATCATGAACCGGTATGGGGATACCCCCCTCGGCATGGTGGAGAGCGCCCTCGAATTTGTCCGGATTGCCCGGGATCTTGACTACCACGATCTCGTCTTTTCGATGAAGGCCTCTAATCCCAAGGTCATGATCGAAGCCTACCGCCTGCTGATTGCGCGCCTTGATGAGCAGGGCCCGGACTGGAATTATCCGATACACCTTGGAGTGACGGAGGCCGGAGATGGCGAGGATGGCCGGATCAAATCCGCAATTGGAATTGGGTCTCTACTTAACGATGGAATCGGTGACACGATCCGAGTCTCCCTGACCGAAGACCCGGTCCACGAAATCCCAGTGGCCCAGGCGATCGTTGAGAACCAGAACCGAGACTCGGGCTCATGCTCTCTACGGAAAGATACCGCCGCGACCACGGCTCCCTCATGGGATCCCTTCTCGTATCGAAGGCGCACCAGTGATGTAGTTGAGATTAATGGCCATGAACTAGGTGGAGACAAGGTGTTCAGGGTGCTTACCAGCAGGCGCAAATGGGAAGCCCTCGCCCACAAGCTCGACAAACTGGGTGACTTTCAGCCCGAGATAATCATCGAGGAAAGTGGGGTCAGGGCCATCGACCCAAGAGATCCTGCGGCGATCGAGGAAATCGATGCCCTGAAGATACCGGCTCTGATAACTGTCCTCGACGGCATCGACATGGAGGTCGTTCCGGCCTTCCGGCTCCTCGCCTCGAAGATGACTGCCGCTCATCCGATTCTTCTCAAGGATACCCTCCGGACACATGGAGAAACATCCCGGGATTTCCTCGATACCTTGCTTACGGCGTCGCGAAATATCGGCTCTCTCCTCTGTGATGGGATAGGAGACGCTATTATTATTCAAGGAGAGGACGCTCCCGGACAAAGCCTTCGCATCAGTTACAATATTCTCCAGGCTGCAGGAGCCCGGATTTTCAAGACCGACTATGTGGCCTGCCCCAGCTGCGGCCGCACGCTATTTAACCTTCAGACGACCACTCAGAAAATCCGCGAAGCTACCGGACATCTCAAGGGTGTTCGGATTGCGGTGATGGGGTGTATCGTCAACGGCCCCGGAGAAATGGCTGATGCTGATTTCGGCTACGTTGGGGGGGCTCCCGGAAAGATCAATCTCTACGTAGGAAGAGAAGCGGTGAAATTCAATATTCCGGAGGAAGAAGCAGTGGCTCGCCTCATCGGCCTGATCAGCGAGCACGGAAAGTGGGTTGATCCTCCGGTCCGGGAAACCGCAGAAATCTAGATCCCTAGAAACACTGGTGATATCTGCACCTGCTCCGATTCACACCCCAAGGCGCCTGGCATGAATCCTCTCGAAGCAACATCAGCCACCACTCTCACCGAAGAAGAAACGAAAGCTTCAACGGAACTTGCCAGCGCATGGAATATTCTCGTTTTCGACGATCCCGTGAACTTGATGGAGTATGTGACTAAGGTTCTGCAAAAGGTATTCGCCTACCCCCGTGAGCAGGCGGAAGACCTCATGTTAACCATTCACACCGCGGGTAAAGCACTGGTATGGACCGGTGCCCGGGAACCCGCAGAGCTTTACGTCCAGCAGCTGCATGGTTTCCAGCTGCAAGCCAGTCTCGAGAAAGCTAGTTCATGATGAAGGTCGTCCCTACTGTGGAAGGCGGCCTTCGCATCGAAGTCGGAACCGCTACGGACTGGCTCGTGCTGGAGCAGATTGCGCCTGATGCGTTGAAGATGAAAAAGGAAAGCCTTGCCTCTCGCCTCAGCGCACTCATGGATGAGGCTTCCGAATGGGATGAGATGGTCGTTCCTGAGTTAAGCGACCTCTTCAATAGACAGCTACACTGTGTGCAGGAAACAGTTCAAGGGGCCCAGAAAGCCTCCGAGGAGGACCCGGGCCTTGGCCATCTCTTTATATCCCAGGAGGACGGGCCAATTTGGTACGGAGCGCTCAATCAAGCGCGGATTGCCCTCGAAGGCTACTACCGCTTTGGTCCTGCCCAGGAGATCGAGGAAGTTGAATCATTCCCTCCGCCAAAGAGATCTGCCTTTATCCGGAGCCAGTTTTACTCCGCCCTGCAAAGCGTTCTTCTGGAGCATGTGATTGAATAGGAGCCTCACTCGGCTTGCTGACCCTCCTGACGCCAGGTCAAGAAATGATCCGGACGGTGGAAATCCGGATCTCCACCCCCAAGATCTGCCACGCTGAGAAAACGCTGTGACGGAGAGTCGAGGATGAACGTAACGTTCAGCCTCGCTTCCACTCCGAAATGAAGATGCTCCCTCATCCACGCAAGCGGCACATCAAACCGGGCTTCCCATCCCCCCTCCCTGCATCTGCCGCGGGAACTTGCGCCCGAGTCCCTCACCTCCGCAAGCTGGCGACGAGGTGCGTCAAACAAACAAGCCCAATGAGCCCCATTGGGAGAAAGGTTTACCTCCAGATAATGGCCCGTCACTGGATCGCTGACAAAAAACTCTGCCACGTCATGGGTCCACAGACTCTCCATGAAGCGACCCGGCGTAGCGTCCGGATGAGATCGCGCTTCCGCCTTCCGGAGAGCACGAAATACGAGCAGCTCACTCTCGAATGAGAAGCTGAACTCAGCGGGCGGATCCATGCGCTCACCGAACCAGTCCAATCTCACAAGGGAGAGCGGAGGGTGACCGGGGTCACAGGGCTCATGGATGATCAATTCGTTGGTGTTCATCTGACCTATTTTGATTTAATAAATATTTAATAATTGTGAATAATTTAACTCGCCGAAATTCACTGAAACTTATACAGTGCAGACCCTCCTAGGACCTTCGATCCATGCTGAATTTGCGCCCCATCGAATATGTCGGCAAATCACCCCGCACCAAACCGCGGAAGAGAAAACGAAATGGCGGCTTTTTAGGAGGGTGGTTCCTTCTCATGCTCGTGATCGGGATCAGCTTTTTTTATCTTCGTCCGATTATTCCCTTCCTTCAATCCCAGCGAGCAGAGGCCACTACAGTAAATAAAGTCAAGGCTATCGAGACCCTGCAGAACTCTGATGAGTTCTCAAAAAAACTCGCTGCCGCCGCTCTTAAGCGAACTGCGGAAGACGTCGAATATGACCCCGGGTATTACGATATCGCTTACCCGGGAGGGGATCTCCCAGCAAACAAAGGGGTCTCAACCGATCTCATCGTCCGAAGCTACCGCGCTCTCGGTGTCGATCTACAGCAGCTTGTCCATGAGGACATGTCTGAACACTTCCGGCTCTATCCTCAGCTCTGGGAGCGTAAGGGTCCGGATCGTAACATCGACCACCGTCGAGTTCCCAACCTGCAACGCTATTTCTCCCGCTTCGGCAAGGTCCTGAACAATTCCCACTCACTTGACGACTACGAGATAGGAGACGTTGTTACTTGGAGCCTTCCTTACGGTGCAGCCGAACAGGCCGGGAGTCACATTGGGATTATCGTTCCTGGACCCGGTGCCCGCAGCGGTGAAAAATGGGTAGTACACAATATCGGATCCGGCCCTAAATGGGAGGACAAGTTGTTTGAATACGAAATCGCGGGGCACTTCCGGTTTGGTCCGATCCGTGAGAGTATGACCGCAGCTGCCGACACCAAGTCCGGAGCGACCCTCTCCAATTGAGCACGGTCTCAGGTGACCCGCTCCAGACTCAAAGGTTCAATTCTTGAACATCGGGTCATCGCGATCCCCGGAGGAGAGAAGGTAGGCAAGGAGATCCAGGATGTCACTATCCTCCATTGTGGAGAGCAATCCACGAGGCATCATCGAAATGCCTGACGGCTCGATAGACACAATCTCATCTGCTTTGACTGCCCGGGTTTCGTTCGGCCGCATCATATCCGTAGTGATTCGGTAGACGTCACCTCCCGTTCCATCTCTCCTCCTGTTAAGGTTCATAATACGACCCACCACTTGGCTCCCATCCTGGAGGGTAAAAGCACTGGCGCCATACTGATCGCTGACTTCAGCCTCTGGCACCACGATAGATTCCAGAAGGTCGTAGGGGCTGAACTTACCATGGACAGCTGTGAGGTCGGGGCCCACAGCTCCTCCTTCTCCATCAAAGCGGTGGCAGGCATGACAACTCCCAATTCCAAACATCCTCCGCCCATTCGCGAAATTTCGGCCCCCCTCCAGCCCCGCACCCAGCAGCCCCTGCAGATCTTCCATGGCCCAATCCTTGACTACCTTACGAGGCTTGCTGCTGAACTGGGCTGGGCCCTTTTCTCCCGGGGCTCTAAACCACTTTTTGAGCTCTGCGGTCCTTTCCCCTGCCGGAATAGAAGCAATGGCGTCTCTCCGAATATCAGAGAGATAGCCCCTGAACCGAGGACCCCCGTTATAGTTTTCCGATCTGGCAAGCCACTGGAAATACTGAAGGCGCAAGGGAGGATTCCACCCCTCCTTGATGAACCGAAGGTTCATGGCATACGTAATTTGCTCTTCCTGACTCGTCGAGGTCTCGAGGAGCATCATGGCCCTCGGGACTAGCGAGGGACTTTCAAGCGACGCCAGCAACGCCGTCAGGTCGCGGTTTTCTCGTGCTGATGCTGCCGGGTAAATATCTTCCAGCCACCTCAGGACTCGAAGACGGATTTCAGGTTCCGGCTTCCCTCCACGGGTCAAGGCCAGAGTAAGAGCCCGCAGGAGGTTGAGTCTATTCTGCTCCGCTTTAATAGCCGCATAATCAAAATCCATCACCTTGTTCATTACATCTCCAGCAGACCCCGGAGCTCCAGCCCGGGCCAGAGCGATCAGCCCAAGGCCGGCCCGATGGCAGTTTTCTTCCTTGATCACCAGCTCTCTCCACATTCCGGCCGGGTGCATTTCAAGGACGGCTCTCGCTGCGTGCCGCAGCGCACGATCATCATCTGGAGACAAGTTGCGCCAGAGATCGGCCAGCTCATTGCGTGAAAGCCGCCTCGCCCCCTCGAGAAGAAGAGATTCTAATCCCAAGCGCTTTCTTCGAAGGTCCTGCCCCGGACGGAGTGCGGACTCCTGCACCTCTCCCGCGGCATTCCAATTGCCGCGATAGGTCACCCGATACAGCCCAGACTGCACCCGCCGCCCCCCGACGATACAATACATGGCTCCATCCTTCGGGTGAATGAGGATATCGGTTAGCGGAAAAGGGGCTCCGCTCGCGAACTCCTCAAAGCGGCCCTCGTAGGTCGAACCCTTCTCGCTGAGATGCACAGCGTAGAGTTTGCCGTAGGACCAGTCGCATACGAACAGAGCCTCCCTGTACTTTCGTGGAAACTTAGCTCCATACCCGAAACAAACTCCCGTTGGCGAACCCGGCCCAATATCTACAACTGCACCGAAGCTATCCCGAAAATGATCGGCAAATTTGGCCGATCCAGTCCGCCACCCGAAGTCTGCTCCACTGATAACATGGTTAATTCGCGTGGGACGATACCAAGGGGTGTTCAAGTCTCCCTCCATATCCGCATCGTAGGTGAAAAGCTCCCCCTCTTCGTTAAAAGCGCCATCGTATTGATTCCGGAACCCAGTAGCAATGACCTCCCAGGTCTGCCCCTCGGGGTCAATCCGTGCAATATGTCCCACGGGAGCTCTTACTCCCTTCATGAAGTGTTCCATCGGTGGCAACAACTGGTCCTCGCCCCAGAGCTCGGGAACGCGGGAGTGAGTAAAGTCTTTGGGGAGCCGCGTCTGGTTTCCTATCAGCACCACGAGGCCTTTCCCATCAGGAGAAGGCAGAATCGCATGGGGACCATGCTCCCCGCCAATCGCTTCCAGTCTCCTGATAACGACCACCTTGTCGAACTTATCATCGCTATTGGTATCAAGGAGGCGGAATACGCCTGACCCAGTCTCGCTGTGACGCGAATTCACAACCACATAGAGACTATCAAAGGCGTAGCAAAGCCCCTGAGCATGCCCAACTGGAAGATCAATCCTCTCGATCGAAGCAGGGTCGAGGCGCTTCCCCGGAGGCGGCGGAGCAAACCTGTAGAGGCCTCCATACTGATCACTGGTGATCAGCCTCCCCTTGTCATCCTGGCACATCGCCACCCACGACCCCTGCTTCGCACGGGGAACGGAATAAAGCAGTTCGACGGAAAAGCCCTCTGCCACTCTGATTCGTTCCACCGGTGTGGCCGTTCGCTGCCCGTTGAGAGGTGCCCCCAGCAGGTAGCCAAGAGAGAAAAATATAAGGCACCGGGTCATTAGAAGGTCGAGCCGAGATTCCATATTTATGGCTTCTGCGCCAGTGCAATTGTCCCCCTCTTCCCTCGAATTCTCTGGTCTAAGGGCATCCCCTGATTTGTCACTTGCCGAACCGCTCTCTGCCCGCTCCTCTTCCAGACTGACCCCCTGCGCATGGAACCGGAGCCTCCCACGATCTCAAAAGAGCTGCTTGCTGCAGTCAAAGAGGGAGACGAATCTGCTAACAGGTCACTGGTGGAAATTCTCTATCCTGCAGTTCGAGCCAATGTGCGCAACCACCTCCGAAAGAGGGCAGATCACGACGATGTCACCCAGGAAATCTTCCTGAAAATCTTCCTGAAAATTGAGCAGTATCGGGGACCCCAGCCATTTGTCCACTGGGTGTCTCGTATCGCAGTCACCACTTGCTACGACTGGTTACGCAAACAACGAGTACGCCCTCTGGTCGCATATTCTGACCTGAGTGAGCCCGAGGTCGCTGTCATTGAGAACAGCCTGAAAGTAACCAAGGCAGAAACCTCAGATACCCAGAGAGAGCTTTTCTCCGGCCTTCTTGAAAAACTCATCGCTACCCTGAAGCCAAGGGAGCAGATCGTCATTCGGCTTCTCGACCTGGAAGAGCGCTCCGTTCGTGAGATCGAGGCCCTCACCGGATGGGGCTCGAGCAAAATCAAGGTAACCGCGATGAGGGCACGCCGCAAATTGGCGGAGCAGATCAAACAACTTGAGATGCAATCTCAGGGAGACCCCGAAACCATTTGAATTTCCACTACCACAGTAATCAATGCCTGAGCCAGAGAAAGAAAATCAATGGAGCCGTCTTGTAGACGCCGCTCGAGACGCAGGTGCGACAACCCGGGAAGAACAGCACGATGCTGCGCCCTCGACCTTCATCTCCCGAGTTATTACACTGAGGAAGGGCCTCTGGAAGTTTGCGAGAACCGTACTCTGGCGACGTTGGTCGCTGGTCGCGGCTCTTCTGGCCCTGCTCCTCTACCTAACCTTCTTCCTGATTTTACGATCTACTTCACCCAGCTCTATTCCATCCCCAGCACCTTTGTTCCTTCCCCAGCCACCCGATCCTGAATAGATGAAGCCCACCTTTAAACACTATCTCAGTATTGCCTTTGCCCTGCTCGCGATCTTCCTTTGCGGGTATGGGATAGGATTTCTTCTGGGCGAACGGAAGGGAAGCCAGCCCCAGTCCACATCCCATACCAAGGTGTCCGGCAGTCCCAGCAGCCGCGATTTCGATTGGGCGACCTGGGAACGTTCAACCAGTCGTGTCATTGAGAACGCGATCCGCGATTTGACCCCGGAGCAGATGCAGGCAATCCACGTTGAGATCGCAAAAACCTCAGAGCGCATCAGGGCTGCAAGGCAATTAGGGCGAAAGGAGTTCCGGGACCTCAACGAGCGCCTCAGGCAACACCTGACTCCGGAGCAGCAGACCCAGCTCCCCGGGGCCTCCCCCGATTGAGGGAGAGCTCGAAGACATTTATACTCTTCCCGAGGCTCATCTGTAACTCCCTCGGCAACTTACTCGTCAGCCTTATCTGAGGAGTTTTTCTGCCCTTTCAGCTAAATCCCCACATGGGCTGAAAGGGTAGAAACTCTCCCACGCAGCCCTGAGAGCACCTCCTGTTTTACAAAACCTTAACGCAACCTGTCCTCGACACTCGCCCCCGGTTTAGGCAATGATGCACTTCCCCCTAACCAATGAAGCTTAGTAACTTAATATTTGGCGTGGCCCTGCTTCTGGTCGCGGCCACGCTAGCTCTGACCATCACTTTCAGGAAGAGTCCTGATGAAGGAGATAACGTCGCTCTACCTGGGGGAAGGCGAAATACTCCAAACGCGAAACGGGATCTCTCCCCTCAAGAACTTCAGCGAGCCCAGCAGCCATGCGCTCTAACCCAACCCGCGGGTCACAGCCGCGACTGCCCAAGGTCGAAGAGTTGGAAGTAACGATCGATGATGGCCCGGCAACCCAAGGGATGACACCCGCACAGCGTCAGGATGTGGCCAAACGCCTCCCATGGGTGAGGAAAAATGCGCTCTCACGCCTGAGCCGGATGACAGATCGACTGGACCTTACCCCGGCACAACGCCAAAAGGTGTTTCCCCAGCTCCTCCGGTCGACCAATGGCTACCACCCGGCAATGATCATCAGTTACCCCCCTCAAGTTGCTGCGCCGCCGGAGAGCCTCGCCGAGAGCGAGAAAACACCGGACGAAGCCATCCACGATTCCCTCGATCCCGAGCAACAAGATGATTTCATCCAGCAAAAATTGGACGATCAGGCCTGGTGGGAGGAAATCGTCGCTCAATTGGAAGAAGATTTTGATGCCTCGGTCACCACTGACGAGGACGCAGTAGCAGCAGGGCAAGCTCCTCCCTCGCCCGGCCAGAGCACCACCCCTCAAGCTGAACCTCAGCCCCAGCAAGGAATAAACCTTTTTGACCTGCTTGACGAATGAACCGATTTAAGGTGTAACCATACTCCCTTAGGGCCTGTCAGACGGAAAAAGAACGCCAGTTCCCTTCAATTATCATGAAACTAAACTACCTAGCCCTTGCCAGCCTTACCCTTGGCATTGGCCTTGCCAACGCTGACCGTGACCGGACCTTCGGTAACGGAGAGCTGCCTGAAATGCTCGAGCAGTTCGATCTCAACGAAGATGGGGCTATTGATGAGGAAGAGCGCCAAGCTGCCAAGGAAGCTCGCAGAGCCGCCCGGGCAGAACGTCGTGAAGCACACATTGCAGAATTCGATACGGATGGTGATGGAGAGCTCTCCGACGAAGAGCGGGAAGGAGCCCGGGACGCCCGGAGGGCAGCCCTGCAGGAGAGAAGGGAAGCAAAATTTGCCGAGATCGCTGGTGAAGACGGCTGTCTCGATGCAGACGAATTTGCCGCTCTCCCTCCACTGGAGGGCAGAAATGCTGAGCGCGTAGCTGCAATCTTTGACCGACTTGACTCTGATGAAGATGAGTGCGTCAGCCTCGAGGAGTTCACCGCCCGCCTCCGCCACCACCGGAAGCCCGGCGGACATCGTCCTGCACCTCCAGAGCGCCCCGAGCGCCCTGCACTTCCAGAGCGTCCCGAGCGTCCTGCACTTCCAGAGCGCCCCGAGCGTCCTGCACTTCCAGAGCGCCCCGAGCGTCCTGCACTTCC
>NZAC01000064.1 GCA_002686085.1 Roseibacillus sp.
CGATATCCATCCCAAGAACCCGGAATCCTCGATCCACAAAACCGAGGACCAAAGGAAGACCCACATAGCCGAGCCCCACGACTCCGATCACTGCCGACTTGTCGGTCACTTTTTGAAATGCTTGTTCTAATTCATTCATAGCTTGTTTAAAGAATCATTCCCGCTCCAACGGTTTCATTGCTGCCCGGATCAATTAGAATAAACGATCCGGTATGCCGGTTCCGGCGATAAGGATCATGCAACAAGGGAGCCGCGGATCTCAGCTTGATGCGGCCTATCTCATTCAGCTCAAAGGAATCTACCTCTTCCTGCTTGCGCAAGGTATTGATGTCCACCTTGTAGCGAACCTCCTGAACGATCGCCTTGGTTTCCCTCGTGGTGTGCCGAAGGATATATTTCCCTCTAGTTCGCAGGGGCTTTTTGGAAAACCAGCATACCATGGCATCAATATCCTGGCCGACTGCAGGCTGGTTGTTGGGCTTGGCGATCATGTCGCCCCGCGAAAGGTCAATCTCGTCCTCCAGGGTGAGGCACACCGACTGCGGGGCAAACGCTTCCTCCTGCTCACCATCCGCTGAATGAATTCCCTTCACCCGGGTGGTAAATCCGGACGGCATGACAGCAACTTCGTCCCCCGGCTTGAAGACGCCCCCCGCAACCCGCCCTGCGTAACCACGGAAATCATGCCACTGATCACTTTGCGGGCGGATCACCCATTGAACAGGAAAGCGAGGATCAATATGGTTCTCCTCACCCCCGATGTAGACATTTTCAAGATGATAGAGCAGCGACGGGCCCTCATACCAAGGAGTCTCCCCTGAGCGCTCTACCACATTGGTTCCCTCCAGAGCAGAGATCGGGATCGCTTGAATTCCAATAATGCAATCCAGCCGGGAGGCAAAGGATTCATACTCCCGCACGATGTTCTCGTAGACCTCCTGAGAGTAGTCCACGAGGTCCATTTTGTTCACCGCTAGAACGACGTGCTGGATACGAAGCAAGTTAGCAATAAAGGAATGCCGTTTGGTCTGCTCGATGATCCCCTTCCGTGCGTCCACAAGAACGATCGCCACATTTGCAGTGGAAGCCCCGGTCACCATATTTCGGGTGTATTGGATATGCCCAGGAGTATCCGCGATGATGAACTTGCGCTTGGGCGTTGCGAAATACCGATAGGCGACATCAATAGTGATGCCCTGCTCTCGCTCGGCCCGCAGACCATCAGTCAGGAGCGCCAGATTGACATGCTCATCGCCTCGTTTGCGGGAACTCTCCTCAATCGCCTCAAGCTGATCCTCAAAGATCGATTTTGAATCATGAAGCAAGCGGCCAATCAGTGTCGACTTTCCATCATCGACCGAACCTGCTGTGGTAAATCTCAATAAATCCATCGTTTTTGCGTGTGTCATGGCCACCCGAATCAGGAGCTCTATCTCCTTTTTCCAGGCAAGACTCTCCCCCGGAGCGATTAAAAGTATCCTTCTTTCTTACGGTCTTCCATCGCGGTCTCCGACCTCTTGTCATCCGCTCGATTACCGCGCTCTGTCTGACGGGCTGCTGCCACTTCCTCGATAATCTTCTCCATCGTGTCGGCAGTTGACTCCACCGCACCAGTGATGGTGGCATCTCCCATGGTCCGGAAACGGATCATTTTCTGTTCCACCACCTCGCCTTCTCGAGGCTGCACAAATTCAGAGACGGCAAGAATGGTCCCATTCCGGCAGACCGTTTCACGCTCATGAGCGTAATAGAGACTGGGCAATTGGATGCCTTCTCTCTGCATGTACATCCAAACGTCCATCTCGGTAAAATTGGAGAGGGGAAATATCCGGAAATGCTCTCCTTCGTGTTTCCGCCCGTTAAAAAGATTCCACAACTCGGGGCGCTGGTTCTTCGGATCCCACTGCCCGAAATCATCTCGGTGGGAGAAAAAACGCTCCTTCGCGCGAGCCTTCTCCTCATCGCGGCGTCCTCCACCCAGCGCGGCATCAAATCCATACTCTTCGATCGTATCCAGAAGGGTCGTAATCTGCAGGCTGTTCCGGGACGCGTTCGCACTCTTTTCTTCCTCAACTTTCCCCTCGTCAATCGACTTCTGAACCGAACCCACAACCAAGCGAGCGCCCAGTTTTTCTACAAAGGCATCCCGATAGTCGAGGGTCTCCTGAAAATTGTGCCCTGTGTCAATGTGCACCAGTGGAAAGGGCAGTTTGGCTGGCCAGAAGGCCTTACAGGCGAGGTGAGCCATCACGATCGAGTCCTTTCCTCCGGAAAAAAGGAGGGCAGGATTTTCAAATTGGCTCGCCGTTTCTCTCAGCACGAAAATGGATTCGGCTTCAAGCTGGTCGAGGTGGCTTAGTTGGTAGTCAGGCATGAGACTCTCCGGTGTGCCTTGCGGAACGCGCAGCGAGGTAGTTGAGAAGGATCTGTGCGCAGGCCTCTGCGCTCTGAGAATTTGTATCAAGGGTCAATTCCGCTTCACTCTGAGGCTCCTCGAACCCGCTATCCTTGCCGGTGAAGTCTGCAATACCTCCTGCACTGGCCTTGGCGTAGAGGCCCTTGGGATCGCGCTGCGCGCAGGTCGCGTAATCTGCTTTTACGAATACCTCCACAAAATCGCTCCCGATGATCTCTCTTGCGATAGATCGCAGGGACCCACGCGGGGTGATCGCGGCGACGATGGTGATGATTCCGGCCTCGGAAAAGAGCCGAGCGACCTCTGCATTACGACGAATGTTTTCCGCCCGGTCCTCATCAGAAAAACCAAGGTCCGCATTCAGTCGGGAACGGAGGTTATCGCCATCGAGTATTACGGTGAAGCGACCCGCCTGATTCAACTCGCGCTCGACAATGTTCGCGATGGTTGACTTGCCTGATCCCGAAAGCCCATAAAACCATAACACGATCCCCTTCTGCCCCAGCAATTGCTCCTTGTCCTCTCTTTTGAGAAACCGGTGGAACTCGGTATGAATATTGGTCTCAGGCATCGCTTATGCAGGAGGTTAGGAGTGCGCCGCCGGGGAGCGCGGAAAGATCTGCCATGCCCGTTCGTGGAGATAATAGACAAGAAACTTGGCTAGAAACTCAATCCCCCCGATCGCGAGGGCAGGCTTGATATCTCGATATACGGCCCACGCAATCAGGATGGTGGTCGCGGTAGCCAGAATTCTCCAGCTTACCGCCTTGAGAAGGCTTCGCCTCCTCGATTCCCTTACAGTTTCCGTCATCATGACTACTTCTCTATCGGATGGTTCTTGAGCCCCATCAGCTGGGGAAGAATGGAAAGCAGGAAGGCCGTATTGTTGAAGGCGTAGCGTCGCCAGAGGCGGCGCGGCTCACACGCAAGGCGAAATAACCACTCCAGACCGCATCTTTGCATCAGGCTGGGGGCCTGCCGGACCCTGCCCGTATGAAAATCAAACGCCGCACCCACTCCGAATAATATGAGCCCGTGATCCCACCCCTCACAGAGGTCTGGATTTCGACTCAACAGGTCATGCATGAAGCGCTCCTGTTTCGGAGTACTCAACCCCACCCAGAGGAAATGGGGCCTCCTTTCCTTGAGTAGCCTCACCAGTTCCTTTTCTTCCGCATTGGTCAGAGGACGAAAGGGGGGGCAGCAGGTACCAGTCACCTCCGTCCCGGGAAATTGTTCCACCATCCGTTCCGCAAGTTCTTCCGCTACTCCCTCGTTACCACCCCAGAAATAATGTGTTCGCCCGGTCGCAGCCGTCGCCTGAACAACCTCCAGCATCAGATCAGGGCCATAGACTCGTTCCACCTCCGATTGGCCATTCCATTTCGCGACCCAGACCATAGGCATCCCATCGGGAGTAGAGAGATAGGAACGGTTATGAATGCGCCTGAGTTCTGGGTCGCGGCTAGACTCCATTACGCCATGCACTCCTGAAACCGTGACATAGCCGGCGAAGCCCGGCTTGGCAGCACCCTCGAGCACCTGCTCGAGGGCAGTGTTCATATTGAGGGCACTGATGCCAACGCCAAGAACGTTGACACGCGGAACCTCACTGGGACTCGCTTCGCTCACGGACTTTTCCTGGCCAAGGCCTGAATTAATCAACCACGATTTCGCCCCTCTTCCGGCGCTCATACTGTTCCTCAATCCAACGGTAGGTCTTTTCCAAGCCGGTGGCGAGATTGACTTCCGGCTCCCATCCAAGAGTGCTTTGAATGAGGGCATTATCAGAGTTTCGACCCCTTACCCCCTGCGGTTTACTCAAGTCATAGTTCCGCTTGAGGGTAATCCCGGCGATCCCCTCAATGATATCGAGGAGTCCATTAATAGACACCAGCTCGGCTCGCCCAAGATTCAACGGATCCGTGTAACTGGATTCCATCAACCTCGCCATCCCGCTGAGACAATCATCGATATACATGAATGATCTGGTTTGCTCACCGTCACCCCAGATCTCAATGTCGTGATTACCCGTATCGACGGCCTCAATGACCTTCCGGCAAAGAGCCGCCGGAGCCTTCTCTCGACCTCCCGTCCACGTTCCGAAAGGCCCATACACATTATGAAAACGAAACACCCGGACATTACTTCCAAAATCCTCGCGGAAGTTCTGACACATCCGCTCGGAAAACAGTTTTTCCCACCCGTAGCCATCCTCAGGTTGTGCCGGATAGGCATCTGATTCCTTTAGGGCCATTACGTCTGCATCGTCCTGCCGGTAGTCCGGGTAGACACATGCACTGCTCGCATAGAAAAAGCCTTTGACCCCCTGATCACGAGCCGCCATCAGGAGATGGGTATTGATCAGAACGCTGATCATGCACAGGGCGCGGTTGAACTCGATGAAGCCCATCCCACCCATGTTACAGGCGAGATTGTAGACCTCATCGCATCCCTCCATCACTGTGTAGCAGGCTTCTTTTTCCTCGAGGTTGACTACGTGGTTTTGCGCGCCTTCATGGACTTGATACCACTTGTCCAGTTGTTTGACGTCGGCCACGACCACTTCGTGCCCTTGGGCGAGAAGGGAACCCGCAAGGTGCCCGCCTATGAAGCCTCCCCCTCCAGCGACTAGAATTTTTTTTGGTTGGTTTTGGGACATGTTGTTTTCTTGGTTTGAGCTAAGAGCGAATCGGCTCAGGGTTAGCCTTGGTCGCTAAGGAATGAATTCGAATTGAGGCAATAGATCACCACATCGGGCAAAAAGGCCCCCAAATCAGATTTGATGTGAGTAATCTGTGGATAAGCTGATATTGGCCAGATCGCTTCCCAAGCTGCCGCCCTTGGTCATCTGGCGGAATGTTCCGTCAAGACCTGCATCGCACTCCGGAGGCGGTGTGAATAAGCTTCTCAACTTCCGCTTGATATGGTCGAAAAACACAAAATCTGAGCAATGTTCAAGAAAAAATGAACTGATTCATTAAAAAATGAACTTATAAAAAATTATGGTCCTGTCTCGTCGGTGCGTAGTGAGCCCTTTCTAGGCAGGAGAAGTGAATAGAGGTCCACATCAACTGGCTGAGCCTGACCGAGAAACTCGATGAAAATCCGGACCCTCTCTTCCGCCGGCCGGACCTCGAGAACTGTTCCGGTCATTCCCCGCAGGGGGCCGTCGGCCAGCTCCACCTGATCACCCGGCTCCGCGATTGGCTGAAGGGTAAGAACTTCTCCCTGATTCTCCTCTCTGGCCAGCTCTGCTCTCAGTTCCTCGATAAAATCCGGGGCCACCACAGGAACGCTTTCCCCGAAACGAAGAATCCCGCTTACACCAGCTGCGTAGCTGACGGCCCGATGCTTCTCCTCGAGTCTAAAACGAGCAAGGAGGTAGCCCGGAAACAATGGTTCCATCCACCAGATTTTTCCGCGGCGCGTCACTTTCTTGTAGCGGAGACGAGGACAAACAACCTCCACCCCGCCAATCGCCCTGAGAGAGGCTGCTGCGATGTGCTCCCGCTTGGGCTGCGCTCGCAAGCAATACCACGCTGCACCCTCAGTCTCTCTCATTGCTGCTATTCCCCAAGGACTCTCTGAATCAGGGGCAGGACAAGCTTGGCCTGCTTTAACCACCGTTCCAACTTCTTCACTCTTTCGTCATAAAATGCCTGCTTGGCTCCGTCCACCTCCTTCGCGACCTCCGCCTCCAAGGCCTTCAGGCGATCTTTTCCACTCTCCATGTGCGGCCGCATTTGCTCCCGGATGAAGCCCCCTACCAGCTTCTTCAGCTCGATATCCGCTTCGTAATACGTCCGGCGGACATCAGGTCCCTCCACTTCCTTGATTGCGCCCAAGGTCCTGAGAAATTTGAGCCCCTGACTGACAGAGCCCTTAGAAATGTTGAGACGCACCACGAGATCGTCCATGGCCAGGGGTTCGGCCGAGACAAACAGCAATCCGTAGATTTCCCCTACTGATCGAGGCAAACCTGCCACCCGAACTCCATCGGCAAAGAGAGAAACTACCTGTCGTTCAATTTCCACAAGGGTGTTGGGCTTAGCGTCGGACACAGGCCCACCTCAACACATGAAATTCGACTGTTCAATTTTTAATGAACTGACAGTGCAGCAACGGTAAACGCTATATCGCCAAATAGAAGGTAACCTAAAACCATGCCGCTCGTACCGGGACCTTATAATTTATAAATATTTAATGTAAAAATAAGTCGACTTTTCTGATTTTTTATAAAAAGTTAGCTCTCTTTCTCGATCATCAATGTGCCGCTTCCCATCATCTCTCTGGACCCTAATTCTCCTCGGAACAGCCTGTATCTTGGCGCAGGCAGCAAATGAGCTTCATGTCGCCCCCCCTCCCCTTGGGAACGACTCCAACCCCGGAACCCTCTCCCAACCCTTCGCGACCATCGCCCACGCAGAACTCCAGACTCAGGCAGGCGATACCGTACTTCTTCACGAGGGTGTCTACCGCGAATCTGTCAGGTTCCGGCGGAGCGGAACTCCGCATGCCCCGATTCGCTACCAGCCCTACCACGCGGGCCAGAACCCAGCCGAGGTCTGTATTTCTGCCTTCACCATCATTGAACCGGGTATCAACGGCGCAGGAATTTGGGAACGACACGATGGGCCAATTTTCAAAATCCAACTCACCCCGGAGTATGGCCTCGGCCTTGGGAAATCCTGTGTCCTGATCGACGGGGCGCCACAGAAGATCGCCCGCTGGCCTGATGCTCCCATGGCCTTTGACTTTAATTGGGAGGGCATGGCCTCTCCTCAGCGTGCCACCCACGATCCCTCTTCCGCCGGGCCGGAGCCTCCCTACGAGGGCACTTTTTTTACCGCAACCTACGAGGATCGGGCTCTCCCACACGGCGCACGCAACAGTTGGCGAGGGGCCCGGATTGATACCAGCCCCGGAGGGGGAGTATTTCGTGACACTGGCATCGTCACTCAGTCCGCTGAGGGTTCCGTGACTTTTCGCTACCGCCCCTTTCGTAAACCTGGTGCTTACGCTGCAAAAGCAGATCCCTATTTTCTCTGGAACCACCTCAATGCCCTCGATCAAGAGGGAGAATATTTCTTCGATATCGAGGGAGTCAGCGGACCAGCCTACACCCTCTATCTTTTCCCTCCCGGCAATATCTCTCCAGACCAAACCACTGTCGAGATCAAGAGCCGGGAGTATGGATTTGATATGAATTGGACGAGTCACATCCATTTGACGCAGCTCAATTTTATTGGAGGAGGAATCGAATGTCCTGTTTCCAGCTCCTTCATCGTCATGGACGACCTTCATCTTCGCTACTGCGGATCCGGTCTTGATGCGCTGCAAACCGGACGAGCGGCAGTCTGGCTGAAGGGCGACGGACACAGACTACTCAACAGCCAGGTCGAATATTCCTACGGAGGAGGAGCCATCACACTGGGCACAAATACCGAAATCGCGAACAACGTCATTCGAGACTGCATGCTCTACGGAATAGCTTCTTTTGATAGCTCCGACATTCACGCTCACCACAATACCATTTTCGGAAATCAGGGAGTAAACATCCACATGTATTCTCCTCGCGGCAGATTTAATTACAACCACTGCTATCACGCCGGCATGCGAGTCACGGACTCGGCGAGTATGAACTCGAATTACAACGGGGACTTGCAGGGAATGGAGATTGCCTACAACTGGGTGCATAGCAATGTAGCACGATTCAATCTGACTAGAACGGAGGAGAACGGAGCGAGCCGGCCAGTCTGGGGAGGAGGCCGAGGCATCCGGATGGATACCAGTCCCTCGAATGTCTTCATTCATCACAACCTCATCTGGGGCATTTCCGCACCGAATCTCAGCTTAACCTTATGGGCTCTGGACCCGAACCAGATCAATTACCGGAACTCTATGCAGCGAGTGTACAACAATACCATCGACGGGCAGATCCATATCGCCAATCGCGGTAGCATCGGCGGCATCGATATTCGCAACAATATCTGTAGCGAAGTACGAGAATTTGGTGCGGAAATAGATCCGCACATCGTTCGGAACAACTTTATGACCATCGGGAAATTTGAATCGCGATGGCCCGGCAATACCGCCGACAACTCCCTCTTCAAATCGGCCACCACCGGGAATTTTGAACTCCATGGGGACGCTGCTGCCATCGATGCCGGAGAGCACATTTCCGGTATCACTACCAACTATGCTGGAGAGGCTCCAGACGTGGGAGCCCTCGAGCATGACGGCTCCTCCAACCCTCACTGGAGCGCAGGTGCCCTGCTCCGTCCCAAAGATGCCAGAGCGCTACGATTTTCCCTGCTCGTGAAACCAAATAGTGAGCGCTATCTGGTTGTTTCGGGAATGCCTGAGGGAAGAATTCCAGCCAGAGAATTCACCATCCGCCTTGGCCCAGCCGTTCTTCAGGACCATCGCCTGATTTACTCGACCAAAACCCATCACGCCGAGGCCTACTTCAAGATTGAAGCAGAGGACCTCTCGGGAAACATTCCGGTTAATTTTTCCCTCGATGGAGAAGCCTTTCAAAATAATGGCGAGGTAATGGACCTGCAGGGTTCCTCTCTGTCCATCAACGACGTGGACGTTGAAACCACCACCCCTTCAGGGGGCACGATGCATACGATTTCAGGCCGAGGATTTGGCTCAACCGGGTGGACGCTCCCCCTGAAGATGGAAAACACCACCGGCGAGGACCTGAACCATGCGCCCGTACCCGTCATCTTCAACACCAGAGAACACATCGAGACAGGCCGAATGAGCCCTGACTGCTCTGATCTTCGAGTCCTGCACTGGGAAACTGGAAGAGAACTTAAATACTGGATTGAGTCCGGTAGAAATTCCGAAGCGACGCTCCTCTGGGTAAAATACGGAGATGACTCCCCCCTGATGAATCGATTCAGTCACCTTGATGAATCCGGCTACTACTTATCATTTGGGGAATCTGGCCGAGAATCCGCCACTGACCCCGCCATCGTGTATGACTACTTTCCTGAGTTACTTGATGAGGGTCTGAAAGTGTGGATCTCAGCAAACCGTCTGGCAGAAACCCACCAGGATGGTGACTCGATAAGCTCGTGGGACAATATTGCTTCCCCGAATTCCCTGACTCAGGCGGATCCCTCGGCGACACCCACCCTGATATTCAATCAACTCAATCAGCTTCCTGCTGCCAACTTCAACGGCTCCGCTTACCTGCAAATCAATGGATTTCCTCAGCAGGTATCTGAAGGATTGACGGTCTTTTCTGTCATCAAATCTGACCCCGGCCACGACCCTCAAGGACGGCTGATCAGTATTGGAAACGGCGACCGAGAAACAGACAATGTGAGGCAGGGCGGAGAACGTGGGTGGAGGGTATTTGGAGTCAAGAGAGCCTATAGTGATAACATCACAGCTATTGGATCGGGTCGGCGGTTCGCGGGCCATTCTCACTACATGACCGCTGACGTCGCGGAACTCCTCGTATTCGCCAATCTGCAGAGTAACTCGACAGGAGTGGGAATGGATCGAATCCGTAAATACCTCGAGAGAAAATATGCCATAGGCAATACCGCCCGGGGCGTAGTGGAAACTAACCGTCTGCAAGACCCAACTCGATTTTATCTCGGGGGCCAACTGATTGAATCGGTGACTATTCTGGACGATCAAACCGCTACCTTTATCTCTCCTTTCTTACCGCCCTCCGGAAATCATGGTGATTTGGCTCCTTCAGATCTGAGTACACTCCCGATTGGGCCCGTTTCTCTGGCTCTTACAGCCGAAAGAAACGGCGAGACAGCTCGTGCCGGGCAGCCTCTTACTTACTCCCTCCCAGCCTACGACCAATGGGCACGCGACAACCTGCCTCCGGAAAGGCGAGGCAGTCTCGAGGACTCTGATGGAGACGGAATTGTCAATCTGCTGGAATTCGCCACCTCTTCGAACGCCTTGGAGCCCACAGTTGGCCCTCTGTTCTCGATTTCATCCCCCGAAGCCGCCGCCCCTTACATGGAATTCAATCGGAATATCAACGCTACAGACGTTATCCTGTCCGTTGAATATTCTTCGAATCTCCGCGATTGGACCATCGTTCCTGAGCATAGCCCGGACTTGTCCGTGATTCCTCTATCCCCACCTAATGACAGCAGCCTACTAAAGATACGATACTCCCCGAGCGCTCGCTCTCCAGAAATTTACTACCGACTGCGTGCGACAAAAATTCCCATTGCAGATCCCCCGCCTAGGGATGCAAATTAGGAACTGATGATAAGTTCCGGAATGAGGAGTCGCCGCATCCAAGCTCTTCTCGGGGTGGGATTTCTTCTAAGCCCTCTATCAGCCCTCGCTGAAGAACCCTACAATGTCCTGCTTATTATTGCGGATGATTTGAATAGTCGCATCGCGCCGTTGGGAGACCCGCAGGCGGTCACCCCTCACCTGACCAGACTGGCTCAGCGCTCGGTGACTTACCGGAATTGTGTGAGCCAATACCCATTCTGTGCCCCTTCCAGAGGGTCCTTCCTTACCGGCCTCCACCCATGGCACCTGGGCATCCACGCCGCCGGTGGTAACCAGGCCAACGGAGAAAATATTGTGCCAGGGAGAATGCGGATGTCCCAATTCTTCCAGTCCCAAGGCTATTGGACTGGCAGCTACGGTAAAGTTGAGCACTACGAACGTGCCGAACGATGGGATGAGCTCATTCCCCGCGCTCTCGCCGTAGATGGCACCCTCCAATCCGTTCAGGATTTCAGCGCCCACAAGGGTATCAGCGGTAACACCAACTTCCTGATTTATGAGGACGGGGAGCCAGAAAATTTTATGGACGGGCTGACAGCCACCAACGCCCTTACCGCCATGGAAAAATGCCTGGCCAGGGACCAGAGATTCTTTGTCGCGGCGGGTTTCTATATGCCGCACACCCCTTGGATTGTGCCCGCCAGCATTGCAGATCTCCATGATCCAGCGAACTTCGTTCTACCGGAATCCCCTCCGGGCTCCTACGACAACGCTTACTGGCCACCTTACGCCTATACCTACGGCAAAGCGAGTGACACCAGGCCCTACCTTACGGAGGACGAACTTCGCTCCCTGTTTCACGCCTACTACAGTGCAGTCACGTTGATGGATTATAATCTGGGGCGCCTGCTCGATTTTGCAAATTCACACAATCTCTGGGACAACACGGTAATTGCTTTCATCAGCGATAACGGATTTAGCCTGATGGAGCATCAACACCTCTACTCGAAAAGGAACTACTCCCGTGAATCCATCCACGTCCCGATGATGATTCACCATCCGGCAATGACGTCCGAAGGCCGCTTCTGCGATCGCCAGGTAGGACTGGTTGACCTTATGCCAACCCTCATCGAGCTAGCCGGAATTGAGCCTTACCCGAAGCATCTGGACGGCCGATCTCTTGCGCCGCTGCAGGCAGACCCCGACAGGGAGTGGGAAACGCCTGCGCTCTCCTGTCTGACCTACCGAGATAGCTCGAAACCAAGATTCCGGATCGGGCAGGTTGGTCCGTGGAAGCTGATCGAAGGGCCTTTCTCTCCCTCTTTGCGGAGAGTCATGAACCACCGTGATGATCCCTTCGAGCATTTTGGAACATTCCCCAACGGGATCACCCCTCAGGCCCTTAGATCCCTCGAGACGGCCGTAGCGGAGATTCCCTTCATTGATAACATGTTTTACGTAGGTAAACCGGATCTGGGACAGACTGACAGAGACGGGGATGGATTACCTGATGAGACCGAAATTGACCTTCTCCCTCTTGGTTTTCACCCTTTCGAGGAAAGTAGCACAGAATTGAGGCGCCTCGTGAGTAGCGCCCTTGAAGTAGACCCAACTCCCGATGGATTTACCCTCACCTTTCCTGACTTTCGCGTTAACCCCGCGGAGTTTCGCGCGTGGCATACGTATCCACTCTCTCTCGAGAGGTCGTCCGACCTTTCGACGTGGGAAAATGTCCCTGAAAATTTCCAGCTAAATTCCTTGGGGGCTCTCCAGTGGCTGGAAAGGCCAGACCCTGTATCAGGCAAATCGTTTTACCGGCTGCGCATCGCTCCGTGATACTAATCCACCCACCGGCCAAGCGCTGCAGACAGGGCCTCGGATTTCTGAACTCGGAACTGCTCTCCACACTCAACCGTAGCCCTCTTCCCCGTCCCGCTCTGGAAATGGAGGAGAACCGGTGTTTTCCCTGGATGAGAGGCTAGCACTTCTTCGATTTTTCTGAGGTCTTCGACTCGGCTGCGCGAAACCCACAGTGAGAGCTCTAGTGGACCTCCCCCATTACTACCGTTCTGGTTCGAGCGTAGCTTCAACTCCTTGAGCCCACTTCCCATGATTTTCCGACTCTCGGTTCTGTCATCAATCGAGATCTCACCCTTCAAGGCGATGACAGCCCCTTCCTCGAGAATACCCGCATCTCGTGCCGGGGTATAAGACTCCCCCCAGCAGAGCACTTCCTGACTCCCCGTAAAATCCTCAATCACGAGTATCCCAAATGGCTTCCCCTTTCGGGTAAGCCGTTGATCAATTTTCCGGATCATCCCGGCAAATGGGAAACGGGCACGCCGGTCGCCAATGTCGAGGTCATCGAGCAAGCCTAACTTGCAGAAGCGGTCTGAATCCAGGAGGCTACGGTATTTATCCAGCGGATGTCCGGTGACATAGTAACCCAGCAATTCCTTCTCTTTCTCAAGACGCTCATCCTTTGGCCATTCAGGGATTTGCTTTCTCGCTGCAGGCGCAGCCAGCTCCTCGTCAGCAAACAACGCAACTTGGCCACTTTCCCGGTCACGCTGGGCAGCACTGGCAGCAGCAGTGACCTCCTCGACCCGGGCATGCATACCTGCCCTTGTTTCACCGGTCCAGTCCATCGCCCCCGAGAGCACCAGATTCTCCAGAATCCGCTTGTTCACGACCTTGGAATCCTGACGGTTCGTAAAATCATCCATGGTAGAGAACCTCCCGTTCAACTCCCGTTCGGCGATGGCCTGCGCCATGGCGCCTTCTCCCACGTTCTTAATTGCCGCAAGCCCATACCGAATCGCCATTTTCCCACTGGATAGTTGCTCCGGAGCGAACCGTAACTGGGACCGATTCAAGTCCGGCGGAAGGATCTCAATATCCATCCGGTGACACTCCGAGACAAAAACGCCTATCTTGTCGGTGTTGCTAAACTCGTTGGAGAGGAGAGCCGCCATGAACTCGACAGGGAAGTTCGCCTTGAGATACGCCGTCCAGTAGGAGATGTGGGCATAGCAGGCCGAGTGCGACTTATTGAATCCATACCCGGCAAAGCTCGCAATCTTATCGAAGATCCGGTTAGCCAGAACAGAGTCGATATCATTCTCCGCCTTACACCCCTCAACAAAGGTGACCCGCTGCTTGTCCATTTCGGACTGCTTTTTCTTACCCATCGCCCGCCGAAGGATATCCGCACCCCCAAGAGTGTAGCCGGCCAGCAGCTTTGCTGCATTCTGAACCTGCTCCTGATAAATCATGACCCCGTAGGTATCTCCACAAATCTGCTCCAGCATAGGGTGCTCATAGGCCACCTCCTTGCGCCCCTCCTTGACCTCAATCATCTCGTCAATGAACTGCATGGCGCCTGGGCGATAGAGCGCGAGAAGATCCGTGATATCATCGATTCGGCGGATACCGTAACGCTTGCAGGTCTCTGTCATTCCACCTGACTCCAGCTGAAAAACCCCCATGGTCTCCCCGTTGTTTAGCAGGTCAAAGGTGGGCTGATCATCAAGCGGAACCCGGTGAATCTCAAAGTCTGGAATTGCGCTCCGGATGAACTCTGAGGCCTCCTGAATTACGGTCAGGTTCTTGAGCCCTAGAAAATCCATCTTCAGAAGGCCCACCTCCGTAATGGCACCCATATCATACTGGGTAACCACCTCTCCTTCATTACCTCGACTGAGAGGAACATGCTCATCCAGAGGGCGGTCCCCAATCACCACTCCGGCGGCATGAACTCCGGTATTTCTTGTTAAACCCTCCAGCTTGGTGGCGTAACCCCAGAGCTCACGATAACTGGCATTACCCTCGATTGTTTGGCGGAGCTCCGCCTTGCTATCGTATTCCTCTTTGAGTTTTACCCCGGGGCGTGCCTCGATCATCTTGGCGATCATATCGGCTTCGCCGTAGCTCACTCCCATGACCCGCGCGACGTCTCGAATCACACTTTTCGCACCCAGAGTTCCGTAGGTGATAATGTGAGACACACAACGGTCACCGTATTTGCGCCTCACATAATCTATGACCTCAGGGCGCCGCGTTTGACAAAAATCAATATCAACGTCGGGGGGGCTGACTCGCTCCGGATTTAAAAACCGCTCAAACAGCAGACCAAAGCGCATCGGACAGATGTCTGTAATTCCTAGCGTATAAGCCACCAGAGAACCGGCTGCCGATCCTCGTCCCGGGCCAACTGGAATCCCGTTTTCCTTGGCCCAGTTGATGAAGTCTGCAGTGATCAGGAAATAGCTGCTGAACCCAAGGTCGCTGATAGTTCTGATCTCGTAATCCAGTCGCTTCCTCAGCTCTTCATCTTTGCTCGCCTTTTCTTTGCCGTAGCGCATTTCAAGGCCGGCAAAACACTGCTCGCGAATATAGTCGTCACGACACATGCCGCCGGGCGCTTCGAAATTTGGATACTTCTCTGAGCTTGTAGCATCAAGGCTGAGGGTCACATTACAGCGCTCCGCGATCTCCAGAGTATTGTCACAAGCGTCAGGGACGTCTGCAAAGACCTCGCGCATCTCCTCCGCGGTCTTGAAATACACCTCTGGGGGATACCGCATTCGCTTCTCGTCAAAGACCAGCTTCCCAGTCCCAATACAGATCATTACGTCATGAGCGTCATGGTCGTCACGAGATAGGAAATGCACGTCGTTGGCGGCAACGAGTTTGAGCCCGAGTTCCCGTGCCAGCGCAATCAACTGGGGCTTTACCTCAAGCTGCATCTCCAATCCGTGGTCATGAAGCTCCACGTAAAGGTTGTCGCGCCCGAAAATGTCGCATAGCTCCTCAAGTGTTTCGCGCGCCTGGAGAGGCTGTTTCTGCAAGAGCCACTCGTTCACCGGCCCTGCGATGCACCCACTGAGGCAGATGATTCCTTCCGCATGCTCGCGCAGAAGCGGGAGGTCCACCCGGGGTTTCCCATAGTAAGAGCCATCCAAGTGTCCCTTACTGACAAGCTGAACCAGGTTCTCCCAGCCCGTATTGTTTTCCGCGAGAAGAGTCAGGTGGGTTGCTCGCTTGCGACCCGGGATTTCCTGCCGGTGCGCCATCGACTCTGGGGCTAGATAAATCTCACAACCCAGAATCGGTTTGACTCCCTCTTTGCGTGCAGCTTCGTAAAATTCGATAGCCCCGTAGAGGTTGCCATGGTCGGTCATCGCAACCGCCGGCATCCCCAGCTCTGCGGCCCTTGCTGCCGCCTCTTTGCAACGCACCGCGCCATCAAGAGTCGAATACTCCGTGTGGAGGTGAAGATGAACAAAAGAGGCGGCCATAGCAATTCCGGCCGGGACAGCATAGGCCCACCCGCGATCCCCGCAACGCCGAAGCGGGCCGGCTTTCTCATTTCGTCAGGCGAACCCCGCAGGATCGTATTTTTCGCTGGCGCTTCCGCCAAACCAGCCCTTCCTTGTAGATCATGGCTTTTTTCATTTCGCGCCTTCTGGCCATACATCTGCTTCTTCAACTGATGGGTCCCTTAACTTTCGCGGACGAGGAAAACGGACCTCCGGCAGAGGAGAAAGCGGAAGATGCACCCAAAAAAGCTCCCGATCTATCCGAATTTAGGACCTTCACCTCCGCGAAAGGTAACAAAACCCTGCAGCTCAAGGTTGTCGCTCGCATCGACGATGAGACCTACAAGGTTCAGAATCCCGAAGGAAGGATCTTCAACATCAAGACCAGCAATCTCAGTCGGTCCGACCAGCTCTTTCTCGATTTCTGGGAACCCGACTCCATTCTTAATCTGAAGAAGGCCGAGCTCCCTGACGTCCTTGACCAGATGGGCTACAGTGCTCTGGACATGACCGTTGTCGAAAGCACCTTCTTTGTGACAGCTACCGTTGATGGGAAGACCGGGAAGTTCCTACTCGATCCCAGTCGGGGATGGTCGACTTTCGACCCTGCTGCCGCGAAGGAAATCGGAATGACCCTCACTCAGGGTCGCATCAACTTTACTGACAATACCGGTAAAAGCAGCCGGTCACAGCGGGGCGCGGTCAAGGAATTCAAAGCTGGGATGGTCTCCGTTAACTCACATGAATTCGAGGTAATCGAGGTCGCTAAAATGTTCCGAGCTGTTCCCGCCAACACGATCGGCGCTATCGGTGGGGACATGCTCAAAAAGCTCAACGCCCTTGTTGATTTCGGGGGCAAACGACTCTTCGTGCGCACAAATCAGTAGTGGGCCAACACAGGGCCGGGAACTGCACACTGCGAGCGAACTCCTCTGTCCCACTCTGCCCCTCGCACGAGAGCTCAGGATTTCGAGGGCGTTGGGAGGGTCCGACTCGCTATCTCGGCCATGTTTACAGCGAGACATTTCCTCGCTAAGGCCTCAGTTCAAACCTCCCTTGGCAGCTTCCACTAGCCAAGTGGCATGGAAACTGCTATCTGTATTTCTACGCAACAAGCAACGTCTATGAAAAAAGTTGAAGCCATCATCAAGCCGTTCAAATTAGAAGAGGTCAAAGAGGCACTCGCTGAAATCGGGGTGCAGGGGATGACGGTCACCGAAGTAAAGGGCTTCGGACGCCAGAAGGGCCACACTGAGATCTATCGTGGCAGTGAATACACCGTTGATTTTCTCCCTAAGGTCAAGATCGAGGTCGTAGTGGACGACAGTGAGGCGAGCGCCGTTGCCGAAGCCATTGTGAAAAGTGCCAACACCGGCAAGATCGGGGACGGAAAAGTTTTCATTTCCGGTATCGAGGAGGCAATTCGGATCCGGACAGGCGAAACTGGTGGAGACGCTGTCTCCGTCAACTAGCGTTCTGGGCAAGAAGCTCCCAGAAAGTATTGGGGTCAAAGATCGCCTCTCTGCTCAGTGCGTGCAGAAAGAGCGGGGCCAGCAACTTCTGCTGCGGTCCCTGCGGGTGCCTCTGGTTTATCCTACTCTTCAGGGCCCGCCCCGGCGATCATGGCGGAGGGCAAGAGGCGCATCCTCAGGGGGTAATAACAACCCGGTCTCCTAGCTTTGTGAGATCCCAGAACCGTCCAGCACTTCTGGGGGGTATCCGCAGGCACCCATGAGAAGCCGGATGGTCCGGACAGTAGCCCTCGTGAAAACCAATCGCACTGCAATTAAGGCGCTGGAAGAAGGGCATTCTCACTCCCTGATATATATTCGACTCATGATCGCGGTGCCTGTCGGTAATCACAAACTCCCCAGGTTCTGTCCGGAACCCCCTCTTTCCAGTTGATACCCTTGTGGTCAGCAGCATCTGGTCCTCAGTGCCGTAAACCCAGGCCCTCTGCTCAGACAAATCGACCTTGATCCAGCGCTCTTCATGTTCCGGATCTACACCCAGCAGTAGCTGCATCATCTTCACGTCCCCACGACGCGCTGCAAATCCGATCGCACAAAAGGATTTACCACTGGTCAGCACCGAACGCCGTGCTCCATGATCTATCAAAAGCTTGGCCATTTCGAGATTCCCGCTATCTGCTGCCGCCATCAGAGGCGTCACTCCTGAATCGTATTGCAAGTGACTTTTGAGAAATCCCACTGGTCGCACCCATGCGAGAAATGCGGGCGTCACCGGACACACAAACGGTTCGTTTACATCGGCTCCTTTCCGGACCAGAGCACGGCAAAGGTCTATGCGATCCATTGCAACCGCAAGATGAAGCGGGCCCTGACCCTCCCGCCCCCGGCTTTTCAGTTCCTGATCACTCAAATTGCCTGCCTCCAGAATATCCTCCACCAGACCACACCTTCCTCCGCGTACCGCCGCTACCAACAGCGCATCCGTAGAATCCTCGTCGGGCTTTACTCCATGCTGGAGAAGAAACCGCAGGAGCTCACGATCTCCCTCCACGGTCGCATTGTAGAGAGCCGGCCCTGCCACGCCGCCGTACCGTAGAATCACTTCGGCTCGCTCAAGGTCTCTTACCTGTAACAGGGCGCTAATCGCAGGACGGCCTCCAGGACCCGGCAAGTTCGGATTAGCCCCAGCCTTAAGAAGTATTTCGAGTTCCATCGGAGTCGAATTCAATGCGAGCGCAAGCCCGAGGGAGGTCTCCCCTCCCGGGCCTCGCTCGCGTGGATCTGCCCCATGGGAAATTAGAATTCTCAGGGCCTCCTGATTGCCACAATGAAGGGCCAGTTGTAGCGGGCTCCATCCACTCGGATGCCGCAGGTTGCAACTCCCACCCCTGGCCAACAACTGGGAAAGAATATCGGACCCTCCCTGCAGGATTGCACGGTGTATCGCCGACTCCGTCCATCTACCAAGTATCAGCCCCTGTGCGACCTTCCAATGAGGAGCTGCCATGCGTGATGGAAGTTGCCCATGTGGCACACCGATAACGGGTCGAGGAAACATGAGAGCCTTAAGGCCTCCTCCATCACTCCTCAAAACCTCGCCAAAGGCTGGCATCCCATTCGGGGGAGCCCCAGCCAAGGCACCTGCCATCGCAAGACCGAGGGCGCATATCCCTGCAATACCGCGTAACGTTTGCATCTGATCCTGCAGTTCATCATTGGGCCCCCTGAAATGTCGAGGCCCTTTCACTCCTCTTCATCGCCGCACCAATCACGGGTTTCCGCTGATACGCAAATCACAATCTTCGGCCGGAGCCCTTCACGAGCATCCCACTATCCGAGCATCGCCCCCAGGCGGGTACACACTTCCTCCACATTCTCTCGCGAGTTAAAGGCAGATATCCGAAAGTAGCCTTCACCTGCAGCGCCAAATCCGGCACCCGGGGTGACCACCACCTGTGCTTCGTGTAACATTCGGTCAAACATCGCCCAGCTATCAACCCCCTCGGGGCAGCGCACCCAGACATAAGGAGAATGCTCTCCTCCATAAACGTCCAATCCACAGTTTTCACAGGCGCTCTTCAAAAGAGCCGCATTGCCCATGTAGTGCTCGACCAGCTTACTGATCTCGGCCTTGCCCTCCGGCGAATAGAGAGCTTCCGCCGCGCGCTGAACCGGGTAGCTCACGCCATTAAACTTAGTGGAATGTCGACGGGCCCACAGACCGTGCAGAGACACTCTTTCCCCACTTCCATCAGACCCCGTAAGCTCCTTTGGGACGACGATAAAGGCACAACGTGTTCCCGTGAATCCACCATTTTTGGAGAAGGATCGGAACTCGATTGCACACTCCCGGGCTCCCTCAATCTCATAAATTGACCGCGGCAGGCCAGGGTCCTGAACAAAGGCCTCATAGGCCGCATCATAAAGAATGACCGCATCATGTTCACGCGCGTAGGCTACCCATTGTTCCAGCTGCTCTCTGGTTGCCACCGTTCCGGTCGGATTGTTCGGGTAACAGAGGTAGATCAGGTCTACTTTTCCCTGCGGTATTGCAGGAGTGAAATTGTTTTCTGCGGTGCACGGCAGGTAAACCAGCCCCTCATACTGACCGCTCTCGTCTCCTTCTCCGGTGTTTCCCATCATTACATTGGTATCCACGTACACAGGATACACTGGATCCGTGATGGCGATCCTCTGTCCAACCCCGAAAATATCGAGGATGTTCCCGCTGTCGCACTTTGACCCATCTGAGACAAATACCTCGTCCGCATCTACGTTTAATCCTTGGTAGGAATTGTCCGCGATAGCCTGCCGTAGAAAGTCGTATCCCTGCTCGGGGCCGTATCCCCGGAAACTTCCCCTC
The DNA here is from genome assembly GCA_002686085.1 of Roseibacillus sp. Lineage (GTDB taxonomy): Bacteria > Verrucomicrobiota > Verrucomicrobiia > Verrucomicrobiales > Akkermansiaceae > Roseibacillus_B. The sequence goes on from NZAC01000064.1 coordinate 20,308, forward strand.
TCGCCCAGCTCATCTACTGCCTCTTTCATTGCCGTTCTTGCAGCGAGAGGCAGTGGTTCGGTTACATCCCCGATTCCGCAGCGGATAAGCCGCTTCGTTTTCTCAGGTTCAGCATCAGAAAATGCGTTCACCCGCCGCGCGATCTCAGGAAAGAGGTAGCCCGCCTGGAGCTTCAGGAAATTTTCGTTGATTCGAGCCATGGCGTGCACCCTGTAGCTGGCATCAGCCAAACTCGCAAGCACCAGAGTTCCCTCCGCGAATTTTGAGACCAAAATAAGTCAGCCGGGCCCACTGGCCCGGCTGATTCATGAGGAGTCTCGTTTCCCCGAAGCTTATCCTACGGCCTTGTTCAAGCCCTCTGCCACTGTGTCCCAATTGATAACGTTAAAGAAAGCCCCGACGTAATCAGGACGTCGGTTCTGGTAATTCAGGTAGTAAGCGTGCTCCCACACATCAAGGCCAAGAATTGGAATACACCCCGCACATCCGGAGATTTCACCCATGAGGGGATTGTCCTGATTCGCGGTGGAGCAGACCCCAAGCTTGCCTTCTTTATCTGAGCAGAGCCACGCCCATCCGGAACCAAACCTTGTCATCGCCGCCTTCGTGAAGGCTTCCTTAAAACCGTCAAGAGAGCCGAATGCAGCGTTGATCCCGTCCGAAACCTCACTGGTCGGCTCGTTGGACCCACCTGGCTTGATGCAGTCCCAGAAGTGACTGTGATTGAAATGGCCCCCTCCGTTGTTCCGCACAGCCCCCCGGATGGCTTCGGGAACATCCCCGATATTCATCACCAGCTCACGGATGGACTTATCCGCAAGCTCCGTTCCTTCGATTGCCGCATTCAGGTTAGTTACGTAGGCATTGTGATGTTTGCTGTGATGGATTTCCATCGTGCGCGCGTCGATGTGCGGCTCGAGCGCATCATATGCATAGCCAAGATCGGGAAGTGTATGAGCCATTGGAATAATGTGTTGATAGATGTTAGCATGTTTGCTTTGCGCCTCCCGGAGATTTCCGGATAAATGACACCCAAAGCTTCTTCCTTCGTAAGAAAGCAGCTTCCATCCATTCCGCAAGGGCAACTTCACCATGGAACTACAACCTTCGCTCTTTCTTCTCCTCCTTATTCTAGGCACCTCGCTGGGGGCATCCCTGACTTGGTTCCTGTGCCACAACAGCAAGCAGGCGACGCGCATTCGTCACCGCGAGCGCACCAAGGCTCTCCTTAAATCTTCTGCAGAGCTCGAGGCCTGCTGCGCCAAGCTGGAAGCACAAGTTCAGAAGCTCCGCAGCAGCGAGGCCGGATCCCTTCGGCGTGAAGTAAAACTTGAGACCCTCCTCCAAGCGGAGCAACAACGCACCGCTGACAGGGAGCAGCTTCTAAGAGAGTCCGAATCCCGGATTCTTCAGGGATTTCAGTCAGCCTCTCTCCGGATTCTCCAAGCGAGTGAGGTAAGCGGGGCCGAAAATACCCGTCCAGCAAAGGGAGCCTCCATGGAAAAGGGCTTTTCCGAAGATCAGGATGCAAACAGCCCCTCTGCCACGCTCCGGGAGAACGTGGTTTACGGTATGCTCGAAAATAGTGCTGCAGTTATTCCCGCACCTTCTCAAGACACGCCGGTCTCCCTAACACAAGTTGAACCGTAGGATGCCCTCATCACTCTCTCACCTCAGGTAGCGCTAAAGCTCCTTCACGAAAATGTTAGCGAACTCAAGTGGATTCCCGTGGTGCTGAAATCCCAACCGGCCAGTGGGGTTCACGCCGGGTAACTGTGCCTCATGGAGAACCACCTTCCCATTGAGGACCACCGTAAGACGGTCGCCCTTCACGGTAATAACATAACGGTTCCACTCTCCCACCTTGTTGTCCGCAGGAACCCGAGGAGTAAGCGCAGCCCGGATTGGAAGGGGCTGTTTCCCATCATTACGAATCCCATAGACCTCACCGGAGCCAACCGTCCAATTCCAGAGATTGACCTGGGTCCGGACCGCTCCGCGTAAGAGCACGCCGCTGTCGTACTCATCGATCTCAGCAGTAACACCCTTCTTATCGGGTCCCGTCTTCTGCAATCCATTGAGCAGAAGGACAGGCTGATTACGTTTTCCACTATGATCACCGGTCCAGCGCCAGTCCACCACAGTGGTGAAATCCTTGTATTCCTTGCCGGTCCAGAGATTGGTGCCCTTTCCGTCATAGTGCAGGATCCAATCATCCTTGACCGTCCAATGTCCCTTGTTCTTTGGGTCCTCGGCAAAGTTCTTGAGAGACCCGCCCGCCATGATGGGCATAAAACCCTCTGCTACCAGCGTGTCATCCGCCTTTCCGGCCGGCTGGTACCAAGCTTCCGATTTGTCCTCTCCGAAGGAAATCTCCGCGATCCGCATCTTCCTCACCTTGATGATATCGCCATGGCCGGCAAAGCAGATGTGACCCTTTCTGCGCTTAACCCCCTGGTGCTTGGGCTTCTTTTTGCTCAGCTCGTCCAGATTGGCATCCGTAATGCAGACCCCGTTTAACTCCACCGTGAGACGAGGTCCCCGGATCGTTACCCGCTGCTTGTTCCACTCCCCAACCGGAGCAAGGTGCCCGCGAAGGGACGGCGCCAGGGAATAGACCGAGCCATGGAACTGCCATTCCTTGAGATTCTTGTACTTGTCGGCGGTATTATCCAGAATCTGCAATTCCATCCCCGTATAGGCCGCATCCCCGCTACCCGGGTAATGAACCCCCAGCCCGTTGTTGGCTCCGGGAGTAAGTTGAAATTCAAATTCCAGAATATAGTCCGCATATTGTTTCTCAGTAATCAGGTTCCTGCACTTGCGGGAAGATTCGATGACCCCGTCCTTGACGAAATATCCATTCTGTTCGGTTTTCCCGGGTGCCCCAAAGTTGGTGAAGTCCTTGCCGTTGAATAGCTCCACCCATTCGGCGGAGGCGGGAAGGGACAGGATGAGAATAGAGGCAGCGAGTGCTTTCATGACGGTCTTATAGTTGGTTTGAATAATGTTGAATCTGGTTCGTTTGAGCGAAGAAACTGAGAGAGGTTATAAATCGACGGTTTTCCCGGTCCGATAGGATTCGTCAGCGGCTGCCACGATCCGCATGGAATTGAGGGCATCCTCCATGTGATCTCCCAGATCGAGATCCTCACGAATGGCCTTTAGGAAGTATTCCTGCTCGCGGAAGCAAAGTTCGTCATGATCTGGTTCATCGGTCATGTCGATCCACTCATCCTCCCTCGTAAACTCCTTGTTTTCATCCAGCTCACTGTGGTGAATCCGCAGCGACTCGGTCTTGCTGTGCGCGTCCACATCCGCGGAGGCTCCCGCGCCACCCGCATCCTTGGCCTCAATTGTCACACAACCCTTCGGGCCCACCACGTCCTTCACGAAGAAGGCCATTTCACTCATCATGGGACCCCACCCTGCCTCATACCACCCAACACTTCCGTCTTCAAAGGCCACCTGCAAGTGCCCGTAATTGATTTTATCCTCAGGGATATCATCCGTAAGCCGCGCCCCCAGGCCCGACACCCGAACTGGCCGGGAACGGGTCATCTGGCACATCACGTCGACGTAGTGCACACCACAGTCCACGATCGGAGAGATCGAGGAAATCAGGTTCCGATGGGTCTCCCAGGCCGAGCCTGAGCTTTGTTGATTCAGGTTCATCCGCATCACCAGCGGCTTGCCCAGAGTCCGGGCGATCTCAATAAAACGGATCCAGCTCGGATGGACTCTGAGAATGTAGCCAATCACCAGCTTCTTGCCACTTTCCCTCGCCTTCGCCACGATACTCTCTGCTTCCGCCACGGTCTCTGCCAGTGGCTTTTCAATGAACACATGAGCTCCGGCCGCGAAAGCCGCCTCCGCGTAGGGGCCGTGCGTATCGGGATAGGTTGATATGCTTACTGCATCTGGCTTGGTCTCAGCGAGGGCCTCATGAAAATCCCCGAACTCCGGATAGCCCCCTCCCAGCTCCTCGTTGAGCTTTCCGCGCGATTCAGGCGACCGGGTGACAATGCCTGCAATCTCAAATTCCTCCAGCTTGTGATAGGCCCGTGCATGCGAGCTTCCCATGTTACCAGCGCCAACACATAGAATACGAATCTTGTTACTCATAGATTGCAGACAGACGTTCGCACTATCATCTCCGCTATGTCCAGTCGAGACGGAGCCACAAGACTAAGCTACACTTTCCAAGGGCCCCGCATCTCCTGGTGCACATACTGGTCCGCCTCCGGCTCATCAATTTTGAAGGTTTTCGGATCATAGCGGAAACTTTTGTTCGAGCGATGCGCGATTACACCAAGGTTCACGATCGATGCGGAACGGAATCCATTGCTTTCATTAAGGGCGAAGGTCTTGCGCTCCCGCACCGCCTGATGAAAGTCGGTGACCTGTGGATCCGGGTCCTTCAGGGCCTTGAGCTTTTCCTTCAAGCCCGTGATATCAGAAGCCATCCCCCGACTGATACTCCCCTCTGAACCTTTGATATAGGGGGTATTTTTCTCACGGTTATCTCCATCAAGAACGATTTTCGTCCCATCTTCATACTTATACTCGATGCGCCGCCAACGTCCCACTGCATCATCGTGCTGCTTGTCCGCATCGATAAACACCTCCACGGGGCTCTCCTCGTCCTTCCCGATAATATACTGAACCGGGTCCAGATAGTGCTGGCCCATGTCTCCCAGCCCACCTCCATCGTAGTCCCAGTAGCCACGAAATGACCCATGCGTTCGGTGCCGGGTGTAGGGCTTCACAGGAGCCGGACCGAGCCACATATTGTAATCGAAATGGTCAGGAATCTTTTCCTCGGGCTGGTCGACCTTGCCGGACCAGCCGAACTTCCAGTTAAAGCCCTGATTGCCACCGACCGTCACAGTGAGCGGCCCATCCCCGAGGAGGCCATGCATAACCGCCTTGCGCAGAGGAGTCACAGGTGTGCCCATTCCATAAAAGCCTCCCTCAAAGCGGAACCAGGTGTTGATCCGGAAGATCCGCTTGTGCCTCTGCACCGCCTTCATCATTGCAATGCCCTCCCCGATGGTTCGGCTCATCGGCTTCTCACACCAGACGTCCTTCCCCTGCTTTGCTGCCTCAATAGCCTGCAGAGCATGCCAATGGGGGGGCGTACAAATGTGGACCACGTCGATATCATCACGAGCGCATAGCTCGCGGAAATCGTGATAACCCTTCGGGTCATGCCCTCGCTTCTTGGCGTCGTTGGTCCGGTTGGCGAGATGGTTCTTGTCCACGTCGCAGAGGGCCAGCAAAGGGCCCTGCTGACCCACGTGTGCCCCGGATCCCGAAATCCCCCCGCACCCGATGATTCCCCGGGTAATCTGCTCACTGGGAGGCTTTTTCCCGCCGGCCCCGATGACGTGGCTGGGAACGACCTGAATGGTGGCAAGGGCCGCAAGTCCCTTCAGGGCTTTGCGACGGGGGAGCGAATGCTGATTTTCCATGACTTCTCCTACTGAACGCACTGGACATCTATTTCAAGTCGGAAGCACGATATTTCCTTCCAGCCCAGTGAGTTTTCGCTAAACATCCTAAAAAATACATCCCAGCCATGTCTCAATCCACCTCCGCCTTGAAACCGCGCCTCTGCGTGATGATGTTCATCCAATTCTTCATCTGGGGCGTCTGGTATGTCCCAATGTGGAAGTTTCTATCCGAGATGGGCGCGACCGACGAACAGATCGGATCCGCCTACGCCTCCACGGGCTTGGCGGCAATATTCTCTCCTTTCCTCGTGGGAATGGTTGCGGATCGATTCTTCCCAACCCAGATAGTTTTTGGCGTCCTACACCTCCTCGGTGGCCTTCTCCTCTTTGGATGCTCGAGGGCAGATAGCTTTGAAGCATTCTACCCTCTGCTTCTAGGGCACCTCCTGTGCTACATGCCTACCTTGGCACTCGCCAACTCGCTCCTTTTCCGCAACTCGGACAACGTCGAGCGAGATGCTCCCCCTATCCGCACCCTCGGCACCATCGGCTGGATTGCTTCCGGCATTCTCATCGGTAGCGGCTTTCTGGCATCCGGCTCACTCAAGGTCGTATGGCCGGAATTCCTCGGCGGGGAAAAGTCCCCGGCAGAATGGATCGGCCTTGGCGCAACTCCATGGCCCTACTACTTCGGGGCTGGCGCATCGATCGTTCTGGGCATTTACGCATTCTTCCTTCCCCACACTCCACCCGAACTGAAGGGAAAACCGGTCAGCGTTGGAGACGTGCTTGGCCTCAAGGCCCTGCGGCTCATGAAGGATCCCTCTTTCGCGATCTTCATCATCTGCTCCCTTCTCCTCTGCATCCCTCTTTCCTTCTACTTCCAACTCGCTAATGGATATCTTGGGGAGATGGGAGTCGGTAACTCTGAGGGAGTGATGACCCTTGGACAGGTCTCAGAGATCTTCTTCCTCTTCCTCATTCCATTTTTCTTCCGGAAGCTTGGCGTAAAGAAAATGCTGCTAATTGGAATGGGATTCTGGGTCCTGAGATACGTTCTCTTCGCCAGTGCCGGACCCGAAACCCACGCGCTCCTCTACCTTGGGGTTATTTTCCACGGCATATGCTATGACTTCTTCTTTTTCACCGGACAAATCTACGTCGACAAACGCGCTCCGGAGGACATTCGCTCCAGTGCTCAGGGATTCATCGCGGTAGTCACACTTGGGGTTGGGATGTTTATAGGCGGCAAACTCGCTGGATGGTGGGCTGCCAGGAGCAAGACAGAAGCGGGCCTCCCTGACTGGCCAGCGATCTGGTATTTCCCGGCTATTCTTGCCGCCATCGTAATGGTTGCCTTCTTAATCCTCTTTAAAGACCGGAGAACAGAACCAGCCGAAAGCTGATCTTCCCGAAAAAGCCCTACCGTCGGGGTAAACAAATGCTCCGCACTGGTGCTTTGGTGACTCATTTCGCCCCTAAGCGGGCCTAAAACCTTGAAAGAAAGGGCCGAAACCCTACCGTATCCGCCCATACGACACCCGACCATCCAATGAGCGAGACTACCAACTCCAACCGACGTAATTTTGTCAAGACCGCCACAGCCGCTACGGCCGTCGCTGGCTTCCCCCACATCGGCCGTGCCGAGATCGGCAGCAGCAATACCATCAAGATTGGTCTGATTGGATGTGGTGGCCGGGGCACAGGCGCGGCTACTCAAGCCCTGAAGTCTGATGACAAGGTCAAGCTTTGGGCCATGGCTGACGCTTTCCCCGAAAAAATCGAGGGCCCTCTCAAGACCCTCGGAGCAGCCTTCGGAAAAGAGCGTGTCGAGGTCGACAAAAGCCGCCAGTTCACCGGGCTTGATGCCTTCGAGAAGCTGGCCAATTCCGATGTAGATGTGGTCCTGATGGCGACTCCTCCCGGGTATCGACCTTCAATGCTTCGAAAGTGTATTGAAGCTGGAAAGCATGTGTTCGCTGAGAAGCCTATGGCTATCGACATGGCCGGCATCCATCACCTGATGGAAACCGCCAAGATCGCAGAGGATAAGAAACTCGCTATCCAGCACGGTTACTGCTGGCGCTACAGTCCAGCCAACCGGGTTGGCTTCGCCAAGGCCCTTGGTGGAGAGCTGGGTCGGATCACAAGTTTCGTGGGCACCTACCTCGGCGGCACCGTGCGTGCGCTCTCCCCCGACGCCAAGCAGCCCGAGGGAATGGGAGACGTCGAATGGCAGCTGCGCAACTGGATCAACTTCGAATGGCTCTCAGGCGGACCACTCCTTGAACAGTGTATTCACGCTGTCGATAAGATGGCATGGGCCATGAACGACGTTGCCCCAATTGCGGCCTTTGGTAACGGAGGCCGTGGTCAGCGCCGTGACGCCGGAAACGTCTACGACAACTACTCAATCACTTATGAGTATCCTGGCAACGTCTTCTGCCAGATCCAGCAACGCCAGTACAGTAACTCCTTTAACGAAAACGTGAGCCGCATTATCTGCGAAGGCGGCACCGTGGTCGGCCCATGGAAGGTCTCTACCAAGGACGCCAAGGGTAAGACCAACTGGAAATACCGGGCGGAGAAGGGTGTGGAACAGAACATGTACCAAACATGTCACAACGAGTTCTTCGCCAATCTCAGGGCGGGTAAGATCGTCAACTCCTGCGAGTTCATGGCCAATTCGACCGCAGTCGGCATTCTCGGCCGAGAGGCCGCTCACACCGGCCAGCGTATCACCTGGGACGACCTCTGGGCAACGAGTGAGGATCAGGCCCCGGACAATCCTCCGATGAGCGGCAAGATGCCGATTCCAGCTCCGCCCATTCCCGGGACCGATTCCCTCGCCAAAGCCTGACACACGCCACAGGCGGGAGGGTATCAAAGCAGTAGCCGGCGGGGCAGAATCGCCCCCGAGTATGCAGCGGCCCTGCCTTCCAAATTTTTCCATCAACCCCATGAAAAGCATCCACCTAATCTTCCCCTCGACTGCAGCCATCGTGCTGGTCGGCATCGCTGCCCTTGCAGATGACTCCAAGTCAGAGGAATCCCCGGCCGCCAAAGCCCCGGCAAAGTTTACCAACTCTACCCCTACTCCGGCCCAGTGGGACCTTCCTTCGACTCACCGACTCTTCGTCAGCAAGAAGATTCACGAGCTCGTCACCAAAAAGGGAGGGCCTGGTGAGGCTCCCGAAATGAAGGACTACGAGGAAGTAGCGCCCAGAGCCAATGATGCGAAATATAAGATGATTGCGCTGAAGGGGGGAGAGTTCGTCATGGGATCTCCAGAAGGCGAACACGAAAATCGCACGGATGACGAGGGCCCTCAGAAGAAAGTAAAAATCGAGCCGTTCTGGATCGGACAAACTGAAATTCCCTGGGCTCTCTATAAGCCCTTCTACGAAAACGGTATTGCCCGTAACAAGGACGGCAGCCTGCTTGCGTCCGATAAGGACAAGGAAGTGACCGTCCGCGGAAAACAGCGCAAGAAAGCAGTGAAAGATGCTCTCGCCCGTGGTGATAGCAGTAACATCGTAGACGTGGTCTCACAGCCAACGCCCCAATACCACGACATGTTCGGGAGCGGAGAGCACGCCTCCGAATTGAACTATCCTGCCATGTGCACCACCCACCACGCTGCCTCCAAGTTCTGCCAGTGGCTTAGCGCCCAGACTGGGCACTTTTACAGACTGCCCACCGAGGCCGAATGGGAATATGCGTGCCGTGCGGGAACTACCACCGCCTTTCACTTCGGGGACGACATCGCCAAGCTAGACGACTACGCGTGGCACGGCGATAATTCCGAATTTACCTATTATCCCGTCGGCACCAAAAAGCCGAATCCGTGGGGGCTTCATGACATGCACGGCAATGTCGGCGAGTGGGTCCTTGATGGATTCAGCGAAGGATATCGTGACACCATCAAGGATGGAGCCGTCAATCCCTGGAATATTTCCCTTACTCGTTATCCTCGGATCGTAAAAGGGGGCTCATGGGACCAGAACCCTGATGAATGCCGAAGTGCAGCCCGGGCGCAATCCGTGAAGGACTGGAAAGATACTGACCCGCAAGTACCAAAAAGTATCTGGTATCACACGGACGGTCAGTTCATCGGCTTCCGCATCGTACGGCCCCTGAAAACTCCGACCGCCGAAGAGATGCACGTTTACTGGAACACCGACTGGTGGGAACCCACCAGAAATGCCGAGGACCTTTAGGGCGAATCCGCCCAGCCCCTTCTTATCTCATCAAAGGCGCAGCTTCGTGCTGCGCCTTTCTTGTCGGCGGGTCGGGGCTATTCGAAAGCCTCCAGGGCCTGAAGCAAATCCTCCCCTTGGCTACCCGCAGACACCTTCTCTTGCTTCCAGACCAGCTTCCCATCCTTGAATAAGTAAGCCTGCCGAGAGGCAAATTTCCCCAGATGTGGAACGCCAAAGGCCTTGATAATCCTTCCTTTCACGTCTGCCAGAAGTTCAAAGGGGAGCATTTGCTTTTCCACGAAGGCTTTCTGAGCGGATACCGTGTCGAAAGACACTCCGTAAATTCTGAGACCTTTCTTCAGTAACTTTTCGTTTACGTCCCGTAAACTACACACCTGCTTTGTTCATCCCCCGGTCAGGGCCTTGGGATAGAAAAAGAAAAACGCCAATCCCTCTGCTGCCACTTCGTGAACTCGGACGAGCTCTCCCTTATGGTTCTTCGCCTCAGCCCTGGGAAGGGCTTTGCCAAGGTCCAAGCTTTCCGCCATCGTTGGCTGAGCGAAGGCAAACAGCGACCCAAGCCCCGTTAGCCATCTCGAAAGTTTTTTCTTCATGACTCGACCCATATCCCGCCCGAGCAGGAATGCCAGAAGGATTTTCGTGGCCCTCATCATCATCGTGGCCGGTGCCTGCTCCCTCCTGGTCGGTCCCAGAATTTGGGAAAGGCTCCAAACTCCCCGGCATGGGCAAGAACAAGCCTTAGAGACAGTTCCTGTCTACTCCAGCGACCATCCCATGATGGGCACCACAGCACGGATTGTGGTCTATGCGACAGATCTGAAGAAAGGAGAGGTCGCCATCAAGGCCGCATTCGATCGCGCTGATGAGATCGGTTTTATCTGCAGCGACTACAATCCGGAGAGCGAACTTATGCGTCTGTGCCGGGGGCCGGTTAATGAACCAATTCCAGTCTCCCGTACGCTGGCGACAGTTCTGACCCATGCACACAGTATCGCAGAAACCACCGAAGGAGCCTTCGATCCCACTCTTGGGGGATTTACCAAGCTCTGGCGAAGGTCGAAGCGAAAAAATGCGCTGCCTGATCCCTCTCTACTCGAGAGAGCTCGCAATGCGGCAGGCTGGACAAAATTCGACGTCTTTCTGGAACAGCAGACCGTAATTATAAAAGACGAAAACCTGCTCTTCGACCTTGGGGGCATCGCCAAGGGCTATGCTGCGGATGAAATGCTGCGCGTCATCAAGTCCCACGGGATTTCCTCCGCGATGGTAGCTGTCGCAGGAGACGTCAGACTGGGCTCTCCTCCCCCGGGCCGATCCGGGTGGGCCGTTGGCATCAGGACCCTGGGCGCCGACGTTGAGCAAATCATGCACGTAGCCAACTGTGCTGTCTCCACCTCGGGGGATATTGAACGCTTTGTGGATATCGAGGGAACCCGCTACTCGCATATCATTGACCCCGAGACGGGCGTTGGGCTCACCCGGCGAATCGCCGCCACGGTAGTCGCACCCACCGCGGTCCAAAGCGACCCTCTGGCCACCTTCTGCTGCATCAAGCCACAATTCGCCTCCAAGATCTTTGCAGCCGGAGAGATTTCCTGCCGAATTGTGACTCTTGGGGAGGGCCCCTTTGACCAGAGAACCCGGCAATTCCCAACCTTAACCCGCCCTTAGAACGCCATTCCTGTCTCTTGGGTAAATCCGCGAGGCATTTTTACCACGACTTCCCCGGTAGAAAATACTGGCAAAGTCCCTCCCAGCGCCTTTGATCGGCCCTCCGTGTTTCTTGATCCTTGGCTGCCTGATTTCTCGTTCCTCTTCCTCTCTATTCTGGTCGAGGGAGCTCCCTTCATCCTCCTGGGAACGATCATAAGCGGCTTCATCGATGTCTACCTCCCCTCGGGAGCGATTGATCGTCTTCTTCCCCGAAACCGTGGTCTAGCCGTACTGATGAGCGGCCTGCTGGGCATTATTTTCCCGGTTTGCGAGTGTGCCGTCGTTCCCGTCATCCGCCGACTTGTCAAGAAAGGCCTGCCTCCTGCCTGTGCCATCACCTACATGCTGGCCGCTCCAATCGTGAATCCCGTCACTTTCTTAAGCACATACAGTGCCTTTAAAAAAATTCCCCTCGAAATGGCAGGATCACGACTTCTCTTTGGCTACGTGATCGCGGTCATAGTCGGCCTGATTCTCCTGAAAGTTGGAGTCGGGCGAATCTTAAAGCCGCGCCTCGTGGAAGAGCTCAAGGAAGTTGAGTCCAGTCACGATCACCACCACGACCGTGGAGACAACTTCGTAGAAAAAAACAATCGCCTTATCATGGCTCTCCGAGCCGCCATGCGGGACTTCGTAGATGTAGGGATCTACTTCGTAATCGGAATCACCATCGTAGCAATCGTCAACACGCCCCCTCCTGTCGACCAGCAGACCATCCCCCTACGTGATTACATCGACGGCACCGCAGAAAGCATATGGGGCGCTCCGGCTGCCCTTATGGGCCTCTCTTTCCTTCTCAGCTTGTGCAGCACATCGGACGCCTTCATTGCAGCCACCCTTGACACTTTCAGTATTGGACCGCGTCTCGCCTTTCTCGTCTTTGGGCCAATGATGGACGTAAAACTACTCTTCCTCTACAGCACGATCCTGTCCCGAAAATTCATCCTTATCCTCGCTGCAGGTCTCTTCATCGGAATAGGAGCACTGAGTGTTCTCCTTGAGCCGGTTTTTGAAGGTTTTGAACGCAATAAGCCCCCCCCCTTCGCCCAGACGGCACAGGACTAACGCCTCGAACCTATGACCAAGGCGACCTTCAATCAGATCATCTCCAGTCTCGCTACAATCTCGTGGGGAGTAGTTCCGGTCTATCTCTATACCAAAGGCCTTATTGGCGAGTATCTGAGTGAGTCCTTTCACCTCATTGCACTGAGTGGAGGGCTGGCTATGATTGTTCTCGGTCTTTTCAATCTCCTTCACGCCGGACGAGAGGTAGGTTGCGGACATGATCATAGCCACGAGCATGATCACGGCCACGACCATGATCACAGCCACGACCATGATCACAGCCACGACCATGGTCACAGCCACGACCACGATCACAGCCACGACCATCATGAGCAGAATCCAGTTGCTGCGATCTGCCTGATGATCATTCCGGTGATCCTGTGCACTGGCTTTACCAAGCATGAATACTCCAAGGAAGCTCTCCGGTGGAAGGGCCTCTACAAACAGCGCACCCTTAAATCGCTGTATTCCACCTACAATACCGAATTTACTCGTGAGCTTCTCGAAAAGCGCACCCCCAAGACCTCAGAGGGCAATTTTCTCCTTCAGCTCACCGAGCTATATTGGTCGGCGGGGGATGAAAAAATCATGAAGATCTATGATGGCCTTCCCGCACAGCTCGAAGGCCGTCTTATCGAGGAGGAGCCCACTCTCAATCCTGACAACAACCGCAAGCGCCTCTACAGGGTTGTAATGACATGCTGCGCAGCTGATGCCCAAGTGCTGGGCGTGCCGCTCGAGTTCAGCGCCTCTCTTCCGGCAATCGCAGACAAGACATGGATTACCGCCAAAGGGAAAGTCGCCTTTGAACTGATCGATGGGCAACATTTTGCCTACCTCAGGGATTGCGAAGTCGAAGCGACAGAAGCCCCTGAGACCCAAAATAAAAAGCGCCCCTGAGGCACCCCGCGTATTGCACCCCCCCTTCCTAGGCTAGAAGCCCAATTCTTCGGAAGAATCGGAAGCTCCTTCCGAGGCCCCGGGCTCCTCTGCTGGCGGAGTGGCAACTTGTCCCTTAACTGCAGCCTGAAATTCCGTAATCCAAGTCGCTATGTCCCGGTGAGACGGATGGGCTTCAATGTGTTGCAGCATTCGGAGGGCCGCCTGCTTCTGGTCCCCAACGCCGAACAGGTCCATTTCCTTCTTCCACTGCAACTGCGGCCGTCGAACTCCAAGAAACTTTTCCATCGGAGCGGAATGCTCCGGGCGGCCAAGCCCCTTCTTTGGCTTGTTCCATATCTCTATCATCTTCCCCTCATGGAGGATTCTTCGATCCCAAGCCTGCCCCAGCTCAGCCAGAGTCTTCTTGCTGCGCAAAGAAGGCAGCACTAGCCCCTCGTACACCGCTTCCAACTGCAAAGGCGAACCAGGCCAATCGGTAATATCAATATTATCAACGGAATAGGCCTCGGCGAAGACGGTGCCCAGAACGTTCTGGCGAAGCATCGCCTGTGCGCCCTCCAGGTCCTCCGCGTCCTTGAGGACCGTATCGATATGATCGAGAGCCTTTGCCCACATTTCATCCCTCTTCTTGGGCTCAGAGGCGGCCTCGAGCGTGAGAAGGAGCCAGTTCAATTGATGCCGGAGAGCGCGGCGAAAAGCCGGGCTATCCGAACGCTCCTTATGGCGCCTCTTCCAATCACGAAACTCACTTCCACTCTTCTGTTCCTCCTCGAACTTCACTTTCTCCGTACAATTCACAAAGAGAGCGTATGCCGCGGAGTCACTTTGGATTGCGGATCGAAATGCGGAACGGGCAGTCGTATAGCGGGCCCCAATAGCCTTTTGAGACCCTTCTTTGAGAGTCTTAATCTTCTCCAGGAGAAGCTGAACGTCGAGCGCACTCAGCTTCTCCGGCTCACCGGAGAGAGAGGAAGAAAATACTAGGAGCAACAGAAAAGCGGCAAATCTCGACATGGCTAAAAAAGAAACGTTGCCTGACCCTCAACCAATTAAAGCAACGGATCAAAGGGAATTTACAGAGACTTGCCCAACCTCCCACATTTTGGGGAAACCTCATGACGGGTAAAAGCGGCTGCAACCGCGAGACGTAGCCTTCACGACTACCCCGTGAGCACAATCATGAACAGCCCACCTGTGTCCCAGAACGCCCCCTCGGGTGGGTTTAGGAGCTCTCCCATTCGTTGCGCCTAAAATTTAAGCCAAAGACCGAATCTACTACGGAAACTGCGTGTCACTAAAACTAGATCCTCTTCTCCCGGCCTTAACCCAAAATCACTCCTCCCATACAAAGCATCAGACGGAGACCAGGCTCCCTTCTGAAGAGTGCGTCTTCGCCTCTATCCAGTTGTTTTCCGTAACGTCCCACAAGCCCTCATAAAAAAAATACTATAGAAAACCGGAATAAGGCCAAAGCATGCTCCAATGATCAAATCCGCTTCCAGCATTGGGCTCTCCAAATGTTCAGGAACGCCAACAAGAGGAAGGGGGTATGCTCCATCACTCCATGCATAGGCGAGAGCTACCACGCCTACTGAAAGAACTAGCCATCCCAAGCGTGCAATTGATCTTGGCGCCCTCCTACGAGTTGCGAGAAGGGCTATCCCGAAGGAGACAGCCCATAGAGCAGCCCCGATTGCAGGTGTGAGCAAGAGCACAAGCATGAACCCCACCCCACCTCCTATCACCATGAGGATACCAAAGGTGCTGAGAATATTTTTGAGAGCTCCGAGGGGAAATGCCGTGCCATCTGAGCGCGCCTTATGCAAGGCCAGCAGACTCGAGTAAAGTGCCACGAGGAGCAGGGCTATCAGCCAACAAACTCCCCAAGCAAGTTCCGAGATACCCGTTGTTGCGACCGTTCCCTTGTCGAGATCCGACATCTCGCGGAGAAAAAGTACGGAAGAGAGTATCAGCACAAGGGTTCCTCCACCCAGCAGGGCCAGTCGTAGAACAGCAAGATAGGCGGACCCCCGTCCCTGCGGGGATCCCGCTCCCCGGTGAGCCTTAACCTCCTTCGCCTTACTCTTCACGGCAACCAGCGTACATTTTCGCCCGAGAGATTCAAACCGACAGAGCCTGTCCCAGAGGCAGCCATTCCCTTTTCGCGCCCCCAAGACTACAATTTAAGGGAAATTTCTTGCCAAGGAGGTCTCAATTGCCTACTTCCCCCGCCCCTTCCTCGCGCCGCCGCAGAACAATGGAGAGCCGAAGGGGAACAATACGCGGCGGGCCTCCTGACAAAAGAGCTTCTGTGAATCAACGGAAGACACCGAAATGATAAACGACCTAATAAAGGAAATGGTAGAGGCGGGAGTCCATTACGGACACCAGACCCGCAAATGGAACCCAGGAATGCGCCCCTACCTGATGAGGGATAAAGGAGGCATTCATATTATCAACCTCGAAGAGACCGTTCGCTGCCTCGACAAGGCTTCGGACTTCATCTCCGGGCTGGCCGCCAAGAAGAGAAAGATTCTTTTTGTCGGCTGTAAACAGCAGGCTCAGCAGGCAGTCAGCGAAGCAGCTCAGACAGCTGGACAATTTTACGTCAACCACCGGTGGCTGGGTGGCACTCTGACAAACCTCGCCACCATCCGGAAATCTGTTGAACGTCTGAAATATCTCGAGGGCATCGAGAAGGCCCCGGAGTATAAGGCCATGTCAAAGAAAGAGCTGGCCGCTCTGAACCGCGAAAAAAACAAACTTCTTCGCAACCTTCAGGGGATTCGCGAAATGGATAAGCCTCCCCAGGCTGTCGTCATTGTCGATACCGCCAAGGAATCCATCGCAGTCGCCGAAGCCCGGCGGCTCAAGATTCCCATTGTAGGAATCATTGATACCAATGGAGACCCCAGCGTCATCGATTACCCCATTCCCGCAAATGACGACTCGATCCGCTCAGTGCGGATTATCTTGCAGAACCTTGTCGACTCCATCGTAGTTGCCAGCAAGGGCTAGAGCGCGTCCCTTTCAGGCAGAAGCTGCATTAAGCTCCGCCCCTAAAGGGCTCATCTGAACCGATCAACACCAAGCTTACCACCCCAATGTCTATTACCGCCTCTCAAGTTAAGGAACTCCGCGACCGCACCAATGCAGGCATGATGGAGTGCAAAAAAGCACTACAGGAAACTGATGGAGATATCGAGGCTGCCATCAAAAAGCTGCGGGAAGCCGGGGCTATCAAGGCCGCCAAGAAGGCGGATCGCTCCGCGAAGGAAGGCATCGTTGCCGCACAAATTGACCCGGACGCCAAGCATGGCATCCTTGCAGAGATCAACTGCGAGACCGACTTCGTAGCCAAGAACGACAACTTTCAGGCATTTGTAGCGGAGCTGGTCAGGGCCGTCGCAGAGTCGGGAGCTACCGATGTGGAGGCCGCGCACGCACTTCCGCATGCCGACGGCAGTATCGAGGACTTCGTAAAGTCCAAGGTGATTGAACTTGGAGAGAACCTGCAGTTCCGCCGGATGACACGCTACGATATGGAGGGATCAGGATTGGTCGGTTCCTATATCCACCTCGGAGGCAAGGTCGGGGTCATGCTGGAAGTCGGGTGCGAAAGCGACAATACCGCGTCAAACGATGACTTCCGGGCCCTCGTCAAGGACCTGACCCTCCACATTGCCGCACTTTCTCCTGCAGGGATCAACCGCGACGATATTCCCGCCGAACTCGTTGAGTCGGAGAAGGCAATCGCCCGGAAGGAGCTGGAAGCCCGCGGAGTCCCCGCAGAACGTATCGACGGAGCCGCCCAGGGAAAACTTGGCAAATTCTACGCCGAGCGGTGCCTGCTGGAGCAAGCTTTCGTTAAGGACCCAGACGTTTCTGTGGGAGCACTCCTTGAGACGACGGGAAAGTCACTTGGTGATACCCTGTCAATTCGTCGGTTTGTGCGCTACGCTCTAGGAGAGTAACGCTCGCCCAACCCACAACCTTTTATGCAAACCCCGCGCTTACCCGCGGGGTTTTTTGTTCTGCATCGGGCTCGCTCGCTTTCCCCGAAAGCCAAAATAATTCTGGCCTTCCCTCCTCCGCACGCTTAGGCGCTTAACTGTGATCTCCAAACTGCTTTCCCCTCTGTTGATTCTCCTCCTCTGGCTCACCTCTGGAAATATCCTTCAGGCAGGTAAGCTCTCTTTTTCGAATGGCCGCTTCTCTGTCGAGATTCCTGCCGGATGGAAAAAATCTTCACTAAAGGAAGAAAGCTCCGCTCTACTGCAATTCGATGCCCCGGGCGGCTCAGGTTCTTTTTCCACCTACCAACTCCCGGTAGTGAAAGAGAGGAAGGCCGACCTTGAAGGGACCCTCACGGCACGAATCAGAGCGTTTGAAAAGGCTGGTCTGAAGCTCAGTGCCAAGGTCCAATCGCAAAAGCAGGAGAACTTCGACGGCAAACCCGCAATCTTCGGAGTGGTCCCCGTGGAGGCAACCGCTCAGGGCATGGTCGTCAGGTTTACCTATTATCTTGTCCTCATCGATGCGAAGGATTCCGTAATCCTCATGCAGGCGGCTCTTCCCCGGCCCCTCACCCCAGAGCTCCAAAAAGATGCACTCTCGATCATCCAGTCCTTCCGGGAAAAATCTCCTGGATTCTGACCCTATCTTTCCGACGGCAACGATTTCGCACGCACCCAGCCGCTCTCCATCTCCTCCAGGCTGGCATCCTTAAGCGAGTTGCCTCTTGCAAGTAGTTCCCTCTCCATCACCGCGAACCGGTCCTCGAATTTTACATTCGTCCCCTCCAGGGCAGCTTCGGGGTCGACCCCCAGTTTGCGGGCCAGATTCACAACGGAAAAAAGTAAGTCTCCCACTTCGGCCTCGAGAGCACGAGTTGCCTCCTCTCCATTAGTGGGCAACTCATCCTTTACCTCCTTTAGCTCTTCATCGATTTTAGCCACAACCCCCACAAGGTCCGGCCAGTCGAAGCCCACCTTACTGGCCTTTTTCTGGAGCTTTCCCGCTCGCAGGACAGCAGGGAGGCCCTTCCCCACTCCATATAGATAGGGCTTCGCCTCATCTCCTTTTTCCTCCCGCTTGATCTCTTCCCACCGGTTTAGAACCGCTCCCGTACTCTTGGCTTCGCCATCGGAATAGACATGCGGATGACGCCGCACCAGCTTATCGCAAATCCCCTTCGCGATATCGTCAAGGTTGTATCTCCCTTGTTCCTCAGCGAGCTCACCATGAAACACGACTTGTAAAAGCAGGTCTCCCAGTTCTTCCTCCAGATGCACCCAATCTTCCCGCCGGATCGCATCGACAGTTTCATACGTTTCCTCGATTAAATTTGAAATGAGACTGGCATGAGACTGCTCCGCATCCCAGGGGCACCCCCCCGGAGCCCGCAGCCTATGCATGATGGCCCGCAGCCTCTCCATTTGACGCCCAGGAACCGCGCAATTGATCATTTCCTCATCCGTCACAGGGGAAGTGAAAGCGAAATCAGGGCGAAAAGAGAGCCTTAAAAAATATCGCCACACCTCACAGGCCGCTCCCTGCCGACGACTTCCCTCGCTGCTTATTTATTGCCTGAATCACTGAGAAGCCTTCTCTCCTCTTCCGTAAGCGACTGCAGACCATGCTCGTTGATCTTATCAAGAATCCGGTCAACGGCGGCGGCGTCTCCCCCGCGGTCCTTGATTTTTGGCCCAAGCTTACGGGTGTAGCTCTTTTTCTCTTTGGTGATACGAATTCCAAAGCCTCCTCGTTTCCTTGAGGCTCCACCCTGGGAGCGTGCAAGATTCTGAAGAAATTGACGGAGCATGGGAATTTTCCACATGAGAAACCCTGCCAGCGCCCCTCCGAGATGCCCGGCCTCTCCCCCTGCATTCCTCCCTCCAGAAAGAACCACGAACGCGCCCCAGGCGAGCATGATAATGGCAAGAAGCCGCATGGTGAGAGTCACCGGGGGAAAAAGGAGCTGAACCCGCATATCCGGCGCGATCAACGCCGCAACAGCCAGAATACCAAAAATTCCTCCAGATGCTCCGACCACGCCGATATCCGGGTCTGAATTAATGGAAACGAGAACGGCGTAACCGAGGGCACCCGCCCCACCACAGAGGAGATAAAAGGCGAGAAACGCCCGGCTTCGGAGCTGCTGCTCGACAAATGCACCAAAAAAATAAATCGCAATGGAATTGAAGAGGAGGTGCCCAAAATCTACATGAAGAAACTGGAATGTGATGAACCTCCAGATCTGGAAGCCCATAATACCCTTTTCGACCGTGAAGCAGCCCACTGCTTCAAACGCGTCCCTCAAATCGACCAAAAGTCCTAGAACGAACACTCCCAGATTGAGAATCAGGAGCCACTTAACAACCGGAGTACGAGCCAGACGTCCAGAGGAACTCCCTCCCCCATCCCTGAAATACTCTCTGTCGGCATATCCCATAGTTCGGCTTTCTCATACCATTGCTCGCCCCCTTTCTCAAGCGAAGCAGTCTCAATTACATACCGGTCAAAAACCAAACTTCCATTGAACCCTGCCAACCCTGCATCTCAATTGCAGTTTTTGGTTCCCCGATTTCTCTGCATCTCACAATCTCGCCCGGTCATATGAAATTCGCCGGGCTCATTCTTCTTGTCCTCTTTTGTAATTCATTACTCGCCGGCGCAGGCCAGCTTACCGAGGCCGAGGTGAAATTAGCATCAGGACATCCACGGGCCACCTATCGGGAGGTTCCTAACATCACCGCGATGGCCGAAGCTCTTCGCCGGGAACTATCTCTCAGGAACACTTATTCTTTTTCTCGGGGATGGTGGGTGTGGGACCGCCTTCGTGCGCGCTACATCGACGGAGGGCGCCGCGATCGGAACGAAATATTAATCCTCCAAGCTGTGTTCCGCGCCTTGATTCTCGACTGGCATGCCAAACTTGAGAAACAAGGAGAGGAGGAGCTCATGTTTATCTTCTTTGTCACCACTGCTCCGGGCAGCAAGGTGGAGCGGAAACTTCCCGACGGAGCGGTTCTGAAAAGGGATTATCATGGTGGAGGCTACCATGGCGGCTGGGGGGGTGGGGCACGAATGCGGATCTACGAGGAACTCGTCAAGCAGAAGATGCTCACCGCGGAGGAACAGGCTCGATTCAAGGAGATCGTTTACCAGAGTATGAGCCGCCGCTTCCTCGACTTCAGCAAGGGCTCACAGTCGGCAGACAATCACTCTTTCGGAAATGCCGGAGGCATTGCGATGGCCTTGAAACTTTTTCCCGAAGCCCCGCAGGCACAGGAGGCCCGCGCATGGATCGGAAGAATCTGGAAGCATCTCGCTGATTTTGGTGATTGGACGGAATGGAACTATTTCCCTTACGGACCAATCTTCCTTCACGGGATGATCGATATCGCAGAGTCCATGGGCTGGATCGAAACGGAAGCCGAGTTGATTCACGCCGTAGGAAAACGCGTGCTGGGATTCATCCATGGAGGAGGGCTACGGGGGGGGCCCAACTGTGGCAGTTCAGTGTTTTCAGACCGCGCTGCTCTTTATCGTGATCCATGGAACCTAGGCAACTACCGGGTTGAAAGCCCCGGACGGGACGGCCATTTCTGGTATCGGCTCGCCCAACATTACCGCAATGGCCACTATCTGTGGGCAGCAACGCAGAGTGTTTTCGGTGGAGATCCGGCGAAATCACCTGGTATAGAATCCTTTAAAGCCGCCTACTCTAAGCGCTTCGGCTGGTTCCTGCAGAGGTCTATTCACCCCGAGGTCCCGGAGGACACCTCTCGTATTGGACTCCTAAGTGCCCTTAAATATAAAATTCCGGAGCGTCTTTACCTTGGGGCCAATCGCAAGGCCGGGACCCCCTTCGTCTCCTATTTCTTGTATCCAAAAAAAGACCAGCACCTCGATAGCCTCTCGGGGCAGCTTTACGAATACGTTGCTAATGGAGCCAAGTTTCTCCACAGCTCCGGCAAATACAGTATGCTTGGAAAAGGTGGTGGCACAGGGGAAGAAAGCCTCGATGTTCTTCTCGTCATGCAGGGGAAGAACCCTTTCCCGCTCCACCCTGACCGGGCCGAAGGAGGCGACTTCATCAGAAAGGGATCCATCGAGCTGATCCCCTCAGCACTAAAGGTAGGAAGTAATAGGCATGGTGACTCCTATGGCCAGTTTGGCTGGGAAAACTACTATGGAAAAGGCAGCAAGTGGATTCGCCGTACTGTCCTGACGAAAGAGGGCTTTCTAGTCGTATCGGACATCTACACTCCTTCTTCCGAAATGGAAGGCGGATACCTTGGCGGTCCGATATGGCATCTGGCACGTGAGGACGGTCAGAAAGATGGCCCCCGGAAGGAACCGTGGTTCGATGCCCCTGCTTTTGAACACGCCTGGTGGCAGAAATCCCCGCAGCGTATTCGACTTACCCTGCACCCAAGCAAGGATCTCAAATTCGGCCAGATATTTCAGAAAGCCTCCCAGGATCTCGATCCTAATATCACTTCATACGCATACCGCCCGGTCACACCAGGGAAGCCTGCCCGCTTTCTTAGCGTTTTCACCCCCTACCCCGCCGGCACCCTCCCTCCGGAGATCG
This sequence comes from Roseibacillus sp., assembly GCA_002686085.1. Taxonomy (GTDB): domain Bacteria; phylum Verrucomicrobiota; class Verrucomicrobiia; order Verrucomicrobiales; family Akkermansiaceae; genus Roseibacillus_B. Next base: position 42,270 of record NZAC01000064.1, read on the forward strand.
ACACGGTCATCTCGAACCAAGGGGCCTGCTCAGCCTTATTCGCTGACATCAAGGTGGATATTTACCCAGATGGAGGGTGGCGCGTCACGAGGACACGGAGCCGGAACTGAGCGCCTCCTATCAAAGCTGTCAGGGCCCTGTCGCCCTGACAAGGTCTGTTAGTACCTGTTCCTCGTGCTCACTCAGGAAAAACCATATCCTACTTTCGAGCCTCTGAGCGACCACTGCGACGCCGGTCTCGGGGCATGTCCAACAGTCGGCAGCGACCCGCCACCCAGAGGGAGCATCCTTGACCGGCATGGTCGGAACCACGAAGACGTGAACAGGAACATTCTCCACCTCGAAACAGAGATGGGCCGCTCGAGCCTCTCCGACCGTAGATACCCGGCAACCCAAGAGTTGCCCTCCAGAAATCTTCCTAGGAAGAGCCATGAAATCAAACCGGGGCCCTCCCTCAGCCCGAATCCAATCCTGATAGCCATAAAGGCCATTCCCCTGAAGTTCGAATGGCAACTCTTGGCTAACCACAACGAGGGCCTCCCGGCCGAGGGCCTGCAAAGTCATTGGTTCCCTCCCACTGGCCATGGAATCGGGGTTACTGGAGGTCAACTCGAAGGCGGCAAAGGCACCGACCACAAGCAACCCCGTCAGAAGAACGACCTTCATCATTCCTTCCTTTCGCTCCCCGGAACTCGTGTAGTCCAGAGAATATCCCGGACTTGTAAGACCACTGGCCCTACCTGCGACTTCCACTTTTAATACCGTCATCTGCTTCTCATCAGATGCCCCTACCTGCACAGGAGACCGCACCTCTCGGAGGCCTGCCTGATCCGCCGCAAGGTCTTCGGAAGAAGCTCTCGACCCTTTCTCCAATCTTACTGCAGCCAGAATGTCTTCCGGTAGGGACGCAGGAACCGGGATATCCTCAAAAGTTGCTGCGATCGCGGCGTCCCGCTTGCGCTCAGCTGATAGCCACGCCCCGAGGGCTGCATCCTCTGACGCAACGCCCAAGGCTTCCTCAAAATCCGCACTCTCTTCGTCCGTTCCATCAGGACGAAGGCTCTGAAGAATGAAGCGTGCCTGCTCCCTATCCATTCTTCCCCCCTCTGGCTTTTTCCTGAAGCTGATCCTTACCGCTGGCAATGCGCGACATCACAGTCCCGATCGGAAGGTCAAGAATAGTAGCTATCTCTCTATAATTGTGTCGCTGAAGATAGAATAATGTCAGGGCAGGAAGCAGGTCGGCGTCGAGAGAACCAAGCGGTTCGACGAGGTCCCCCGGCACCTTCGCAACTACAGCGGGTGAGAGCATCGCCTTTCCGACATTATCAACTCTCGAGCCAAAACGACCTAAGTGTTCCCGGTAAAGAGTTGAGAAGAGCCCCTCATTTGCCTTCACGCACTTTACCCCCTCTCCTTGCCGTAGACTCCAGATCACGAACGTCCGGGTTACCAGATCGACAGCACGGTCCAAGTCCCGCACAAGTGAAAGAGCAAACCTGTACAAGGGTTGATTGTAGGCATCGACGAGCTCCTCAAATTGGTTCATAGCTCCACAGGCTTTGACTCTCTGCTTCTCTAAATTGCGGAGAGGGCTCACCTTTTCAACATTCTGTGATTAGCAGCAGATGCAAAAATTCAGAGGCCTTTAACGCTCTTTAGGGGAACAAGTTGGCCCGGATCGAGCCGCGAAGCAATCTGCATTCCTCCTTCCCCCCGGCAAGTCTCCCTGCTTCACTTCTGCCCTGACGACATGCGCACTCTCAACCTTACTCTCGCCCTCGCACTGCTCTCGGCTGCTTCTATTTCCGCCGACATTAAGATTAGTCTTAAACAGGATAATACAAACCTGAAGGTGCTCGTAGACGGGAAGCTCTTCACCGAATATCACGGAGATACCCGGGTTCCATGCCTCTACCCCCTGATGAGCCCCTCCGGCACCCATCTCACAAGGCAGTATCCCTTCGTGAAGGAAGTAGCAGGGGAGAAATCAGATCACCCTCATCACACCGGTTTCTGGTTCACTCACGGAAATGTGAATGGCCATGACTTCTGGCATAAGGACGATTGCAAGATCGTGACACGCAGTGTCGGCGAGACCAAGGTGAGCTCAAGCAAAGATCAAGCCACCGTTAGCTTTACCACCGAGCTCGCCTGGGAAGCAAAAGGGAATCCCATCCTCCTGGAGAACCGCCGCTATGAAATCACACTTGCAGCAACCGCCCGCTACATTGATGTCACCTCCACCATGAAGCCCGCTGAGGGCAAGGTGACCTTTGGCGACACCAAGGAAGGGAGTTTCGCCATCAGGACGGCTCCTTCTCTGCGCCTTGTGGGTGAAGTGGCCAAGGGAAAAATTACGAACAGCGAAGGAGTAAAGGATAACGACGCATGGGGAAAAAGGGCTCGCTGGGTTGCCTATCACGGCCCTGACTCAGCTGGTACACCCCAGGTGATCGCCATTCTTGATCATAACAAGAATTTACGCCATCCCACTTGGTGGCATGCCCGGAACTACGGTCTCCTGACCGCAAACCCCTTTGGAATCCGGGCCTTTCGAGACAACTCGGTAAAAGGTAGCGGCGACTTTCACCTCAACGAGGGCCAGAGCCTGACACAACGCTATCAACTTCTCCTTCACGAAGGTAGCTTGGAGAGCGCAAAGATCGAAGAGGCTTGGGCCTCATTTGCTGCAGACGAGTAATCTTTGCGGCGGTATTTGCTAAGTCCGCCGCCATTTGGTCAGAAGTGCTACAGTCCATTGGAACTTGCGTGCAGTCTCCCTGATTAGAAAAGGTTCATCGTGCTCTTCCAGAAGGTCGAAGGACCCACCCAGTTCCATTTTGAGCCACTCCAAAGTCTTGCCCGGCGGCCAGTGATTCCTCGGGGTAAATTCCTCCAGCCAAGTGCAGGGCGTAGTCAAAACTAATTCCCCACCCGCCCTGACAAGACTCGGCAGGCGCGCAATCAAAAGGGACGGGTCCCTCAGGCGACACAAGAGATTGGCTGCCAGAACCCGGTCAAAATCTCCAAGGTCTGCTCTAAGGTTCATAGCGTCCCCCTGTTCGAACGAAATACATTCGGGCCGCGCATCTGCAGGTGCGTGGACATCAACAGACTCCAAAAGACTGCCCTCAGTAAGACGGGACACCTGGCATCTCCCTCGCTTCTGCATATCTATCCCCGCTTCGACGAAGGAGTGTGAATAGTCGATGGCTACCACCTCTCCAGCCAACCGGGACATTTCGAAAGCAGATCGACCCACTGCACACCCAAGGTCCAAGGCCCTATCCACAAGTCCCGACGAGAACTTTTCAACGATTCTCTTTGGAAAATCGAGGGCCCGGTCAGGGCCACCTTCCCAACCATGAATCTGTTCAGGTCTCCCATAATGGAAGAGCAGATACTCGTCCCTCAGACGCTCTGACTCGTATATGTTCGCCATTCTTGTTCAAATTGACTCATTCCATCCACAGGGTCTCAGTGGACGGGCTTAACTCCCTCTACGGCCACGTCACTTTGATCGTAGTAGAAATCATCAGGATCGAATTTGGGCACGGAGATATTAAACAACCTCAGCTTTCCTATTCCCCGGTGCCGACACCCAGGTTTGATCATGACCGCCGAGAGGGGTTTCACCGGAATCAACTCACCGTCCAACTCTAGGTAGCCCTCCCCTTCGAGGACAACATAGATCTCTGTGGTCTTCCGATGGTAGTGGCTCGTTGGCTCGTCCGCGAGGTCCAACAGGTGCACCGATGCAGGACCGTCCTGACCATCCGCAAATGCCCTCCGGACGACCCCGCAGCAGCAATCCTGCTCGGCAAGGCCGGCAAAATTGACTTCCTCGTACCTTTTCACGGGCATTATCCGCCAGCCAGAGCCTCCATGATATACTTGCTTGGCCTGAAGTTTTCGATGATCACATGCCATTCGCCCCCCCTCTTCATCCGCACTTCTTTCAGGTTGAAATTCGGGGTCTTATGGGGAGCAAAAAGAATGTCGTCATGAGTACTGTTTTCGTGCTTCTTGAACATTTCCGGCACGATATCACCACCAAGGTGATCATCTCTTCCCGTGGCGAGGTGACAGGTTCCTAGCACCTTCTCATCCTGAATATCTTGATACGACACTGGGAGAACTTGCGTCCCAAACCCAAGTTCTCCAAGGGTTCCCGTCATAGGGTCGTCCGCGAGACGTCTGTTGTGTTGGTCGATGGTATCCTGGTTCCCCTCGATCAGGGTCGCTTTGACGACATCTCGGTTCACCACATCGAGAATTCCAAGCGTGCCATCTTCATACTTCATGGGGAACTGACCTTGGGCGTCCTCTGGAACGAAATACACCTCTCCCGCGGGAAGATTCGCAATATCCGGGGTTGTTCCCTTACACAACCCGTGGGACTTCTGAGCCTCCTGCTCTCCAAGGTCAAGGGAGGCTTCAAGAACACGGCCATCTTCGAGGCCGAACTCAATCTCAACTTTTTCAGCACGGGTCATCGCCAGACGGATCCTTTCGGCATCTGCTGACACCTCATCGTAATCAACCGCAAGTCCAGAACTGAGAATGATTTCATTCATCCCGTGCATGGTTGCTCCCCTGAACCCATATTCTTTGCATTTGGCGGTGAGAGGAGCCGTTGCAGAATACGTGGAAACGCAGAGAATCAGATCGTAATTTGCATAGATATCCCGGTCCAGGGAGAGCTCTTCTCCCTTCGTGTTCCAAACCTCGTCGTCAAGATCAAGATTCGACCCCTTGGTGCACCGATAGGCAAACATTTCTCCCCCAGTCATCCCAAGCTGGTCCATGACCCCCGCGTGAAGTGTCTCGTAGAAGTACTTGTGAGCGTTTTTCTGCACTTCAAATCCTTCCTGCTCGAGAAAAGCAAAGTTTCGTATCAGTTCTTGCGGCTCCTGAAAATCGGTGAGGATACAGACCCGGCACCCCTGCGTCGGCTCGAAAACAGTCGATAGGAGCCGCGCTGGGTCAAAGGGAGGAAACTTTCTCCTCGAGGGATTCTGCAAAATTGCCTCGTCGAGGTAGGGCGGGAGCATTCGGGTGATGGATTGCATGGCAGGGCACACTACGAGCATTCGAAAATCGGGCAAGAGAAGAAGGAGACCACAAACGCTATTATCTCTTCAGGAATCCCCTCCCTCCATCTCCATCCCCTTGTCCCTCAGCTCCTCAAGGACGCTGGTCATATCCTTCAAGCCCTCCCAAACCTCTCTCAGGACATACAACGGGGCCTGCTGGCGAACGGCCAATGCGATCGAATCGCTTGGGCGGGCATCGAGCTCAACAATCAGCTTCTCGCTGATTTCATTTTCTGCCTCGATAAACAGTCGCGCGAAGAATACGTCATTTTCGACCCTCACGATGACGACCCTCTGCACCACGGCCCCAAAGGCCCTCAGTGCATCATTGAAGAGGTCATGGGTAAGAGGACGCGGCGGCTTACGATCGGAAAGCGCATCATTGATGGAAGCCCCAATCGCTGGTTCGATGTAAAAGACGATCGACTTCTTCCCGTCACCCAGAAATACCGCACAACCTGCCTGCGTGGGCAAGAGCGCCACGGGGTCCACTTTCACTAGATCAGGCACGACGAAAGGTTACCGACGATCCAGGTTTCGGGCGAGGAACTTCCGCCTATTTTCGACATATTTCTCGGCCCACACCTTAACCCCAGCCTGCTCCTCGACACTCAATCGGCGAACCACTTTTCCAGGAGAACCAAGCACAAGAGAACCCGGTGGAATCTTCATACCCATAGTGATAAGAGTGTTGGCTCCAATGATGCATCGCTCTCCAATGATTGCGCCATCAAGCACGGTCGCTCCCATTCCCACAAGGACCTCATTCCCAATCTGGCAGGCATGGACAATAGCTCCATGGCCTACCGTGACGAGCTCTCCTAGATAACAGCCCTGGTTGCTCTCGACGTGCAGAACCGCGTTATCCTGGACATTTGACCGCGGGCCCACCTCGATTTCATGAATATCTCCCCGGAGGGTCGAATTATACCAGACACTCGCTTCCTCACCAACTTTCACTCTGCCGATGAGATCAGCACTCGATGCCACAAAGGCGCTCTCATCAATTTGTGGCCAGTGGTCCTCAAACGGCTCAATCATCTCTGGATCTTAAGAAGACCTCTCGAAAACCCAAGGAACGAAACCTCTAGAATTGGCTGGGAACACTCCGAGGAAAGACTGGCGGGACAAGAAAGCGAGAGGTCAAGCTGGTCAGGCCGGGGCGTTCACTGCTAAGTGGGACCGTGGAATTGATTACTATCGCCCAGCTCAGGCAAACCGCCAGTGAGACCCCCAAGGAAGCGTTTTTCTACGCCCAGATCCAAGACCGCTCGGATAAGACGACCAAAAGCGGTTCTCCCTACATGGAACTTACCCTCGCCGATGCTACCAGCAACTTTACCCTCAAGGTATGGAGCAACCACTCTCAATTCACAGAGCTGAGTGAACTCCCCTCTGGATCCTCTATCCGGGCGGAGGGTCATTGGAGTCAGAATCAATACGGAATCGATGGCAAAAACTGGCGATGGCGCTCTCTCAACGAATCAGAAACCGAGGACTTCCTCCGGGGCGATCCCGCCACTGCGCGTAAACAGCAGGAGGACTGGGATCATATCATCGCTGCTTGTGCCGCATTGAAGGACCCTCGCCTGCTCGCACTCGCCAACAAGTTTCTGGAGGACTTTGGCGAGCGCTTCCGCCGCGCCGCCGCAGCTCGCCGGAACCACCACGCCCGCCGTGGTGGCCTCATCGAGCATGTGTCACAGATGATGCGCACGGCCTCTGCGATCTCAAGCGCATACCCGGACCTCAACAAAGACCTTCTTCTCTCCGGTGTCCTTTTTCACGATTGTGGCAAGCTATGGGAAAACAACTACCCGGAAGCAGGATTTGCTCAAAACATCAACCTACACGGCGAGATGATGGGGCACATCGCACTCGGTATTGAGCTCGTTAACAAGCTCTGGCGAGATCTTCTAGAATCGCCTCTTTCCAGCTCCTGGGGAACACTTGACCCTCCCAGCGACCTCGTTCGCCTTCACCTTCTTCATCTCATTGCCAGCCACCATGGCACCCGCGAGTTTGGCTCACCAACTCTACCCTCAACACCAGAGGCCTTCGCCCTCCATTATATCGATAACCTCGATGCAAAATACGAAATGCTCGCCATGGCCTACGAGGCCAATAACGAGCTCGCCCCCGGCATTCTCGCCCGACAATTTCCATTGCCGGCTAACCCCATTACCCCCCTTCGGGCCTTCGACTAACTCTCCTCATTGGGGCACAAAGCCAAGCCCTTTTTAAATCCTCTCACCCGAATCGATCCGCTCCTGAACCTGTTGGAGAAGCACTTCCAGTTCGTTGGCCCGCCGCACAGTCACCGAGTATTTTATCCCCACTCCAACCGCCCCAACGAGGCAACACAGCAAACCCACCCCTGCCAGTACGACCCCTCCAAAGACGTAGTAAAGTCCTTCCCACCTCGGTGAGGAACTGATGCCGGCTGCTACCGCCGCAATCAGAGGGGCAAGAGTCAGACAGGAAGCTCCTACCGTAAGCGTGATCGTCGCCCAATTCTTGACCGCCCGCACTAAGAGAAAGGCCCCTACCAGAAACGGGATCTGGATCACGGCATAGCTAAGGCAGTGAATGAGAAATTCTGAACGCATCCGGTGATCTTGCCTCGGAGATGACGAGAGCGCGATCTAATTGCCGGCGTAGTTCTGGCGCCTCCTGAAGATCTCGTGCACGTGAGAGCCCTTATCCTGCTGCCTTCACCGCCGCTAAAACCTTCACCGCCTGCCACGTGGCATCCACATTGTGCACCCGGAAGATTTGGGCTCCCTCTGCCATCCCAGCGGCCAGAAGCCCGATCGTTCCGGCATCCCGCGCGACCGGGTCCTCAAGGCCCAGGACGTCCCCGATCACCGTCTTTCTTGAGACCGGCAGTAAAATCGGCCGATTGAATTGGTGGAGCCGCCCCAGCTCGCGAATTAGACGCAGGTTGTCTTCTCGCTGTTTGGCAAAATCAATTCCCGGATCGAGAACAAGATGGTCCCCGGAAAGGCCCGCGGACGTGGCTAGGTTCATCTTCTCACCGAAAAATCGCTCCAGCTCGCCCATGATGTCCTCCCATTGCTGGCCGGTCCGCTCCTCCTTGGGAGGACCTGCCGTGTGCATCACTAAAAGGGCCGCTCCATAATCTGCAACGAGGCGAGCATTCTCGTCATCGGGCAATCCACTCATGTCATTGATCAATTCTCCCCCCAGCTCCAGCGCAACCTTGATCACTTCCGGCCGCCACGTATTCACTGAAAGAACGGGTGGCCACACCTGCTCAGAATCCCGAGGCTGCATCCTCGCGAGAGCCTCCTTCCATTTCCCGAGGACTCCCCGGAGCCGTTCGCATTCCTCCTCCACAGATATCGCAGCCCGGTTCGTCCGCGCACTCTCCGCCCCGATGTCCACAATATCAGCTCCTGCTGCAACCTGAAGGCAGGCCTGATCGAGAGCCTCGGTGGCATCAAGCGTGCCGTCACCTGAGAAAGAATCATCGTTCACATTAACGATCCCCATCAACAGCGAGCGTCTTGGAAATCTCAAGTTTCGCTCGGGGAGACACAGGTTCATATCGCTAGCGATAGTTATTTCTGACAAAGGGCCTTTTTTAAAGCCTTGATCATACAGAGAGGGAACGACCGTTGTCTCCAGCGTCAAGTTTCTCCAGAATCGGCAAGGCGCTCTCTGCCCACTGCTGCGGGTCCGGGCACTCGGATGCGCCCCCACCCCATACGGTTCTCAGCATATCCGTATCGATGACTCCAGGGTTGAATGCTACTGCTGCGAGATTCTCAGGCAACTCGCTGGACAGAGCCTGAGTCATCCCCTCAATCGCCCACTTGGTCGCGCAGTAAGGAGCTACCTCTGGCGAGGTAGACCGACCCCACCCAGAACTGAAATTCACGATCACCCCCTTATTCTGGTCAATCATGATCGGAACTGCGTGACGCAAGACATTCGCTACCCCTTTGATGTTCACATCAATCACCTGCCCGAATTCATCGCTCTGAATCTCCCATAGCGGAGCCGGCTCATGAATGAGAGCCGCATTGTTGAGGAGAAGCCGTGGCGGACCAACCTCGCGCAGGGCAGCCCCGCAGAAGGCTTTCACCTCGTCTTCTTCCACCACGTCAACCGAAGCTAAAAAGTGCCCCTCTCCAAGGCGCTCTGCCACCTCCTTCACGGCGCCGGCACTCCTTGCCAGCCCGGCAACAACCCATCCTCTTTCAGCAAGGCCAACAGCCATTGCCCGCCCCAACCCGCGTGAGCACCCCGTAATCCATGCAACTCTCTGATCGAGCATGGCGCACGATTAGAGCCTGTCCCTCCGCCCCACGAGACAATTCTGCATTCCCGTCACAGTTGGAAGGCTGGGTGGAAATGAAGAAAATCACGGTTTGCCCTTATCACTACACGCTCCCATGCCTATGGGAGGACATGTCTGAGCAGAAAAGAAAACGCTCTTGGTGGAAATGGCTTCTTTCTCTGACACTTCTTGCACTCCTGACCCCCGTGATTGTTCTCCTTGTGTTCAAGGCCAGCACCGAGAAAGCCTGGGAGCAATACGAGGCCGAGTGGCACTCTCGTGATCCGTTCTCTGTAAGCCATTACCTACCCGCTCCTGTCCCGAAATCGCAGAATCTCGCCTTCCACCCCCTCTTCGAGAATCTCGAAAAGCGCGGATCTCCCGCACACACTTGGTTTGCCTCATTTCGCGCAAACCCTGCCTGCCCCGGCGCCCAAGATGACTTCAGGGCCAATCCCGCCACAATGCAGCGATCTGATCTATCCAGAATCGCCTCGGTAGCTCTCTTAGACTCCAAGAAAGAACGTATTGCCGAACTCGTTCGCCTCAATCAGCCCGTGAGCGAACAACTCGACCAACTCTCGGAGGCCCTTGCCCAGCGGCCGCACTACCACGTCCCACATCCATGGCATGACTCCCTCCTTCTATTAGAGACGGAGAGCTCTGGTCTGCAGATCCTGAGTGCAGCCCATGGCTATCTCCTTCGCGCAACCCTGCATCTCCATTCCGAGAACCCATCGGGAGCAGCTGCCGATATCACGAGCTGCCTTCGCCTCTCCTCCGTGGTGGGACAGGATCCCTTGCTGATGAACCTCCTTGCTGAATGCAAACTCCGCTCACTCGCTCTCAGCGCTCTGTGGGACGGCCTCGCAGGTAAGAGCTGGAGTGAAGAAGACCTTCGAAAGTTGGGCAAGAAGCTCTCGACTATTCCCCCAGCACACGACCGACTTCTTAATGTCATCCGAGTATCCCGGGCACAGGTTCTAGGACTTATTGATCAACTTCAGGATTTCTCCGCGGGAGGTGGCAGTGGGAAGGCCCCCGCACTCACTCGTTTTTTTCTCGCCGCGAATCGACTTTCCTACTGCCGGGATCTTCAAGAATGCATTCTGGCACCAGGAGGAGAGCTCGCCCAACAAACCACCCGTTCCGGCCTCAGGCATTATGAGGAACGACTTCAGGATCGGGCCCAAGGGCTCTCGAAATATATCAACGCCCCAAGCCTGATGATGGCTACCAGTTTCAGCGGCCCGTTCTCCAGCACTCTTGAATCGGACGGAGAAGTCCTCGCCGCACGGTGGGCCATCGAGATTGAGCTTCATCGCGCGATCCATGGATCCTACCCCTCCACGCTGGAAGCCCTGACGCCAACAGCCTTGAAAACTCTGGAGGCGGCCGTAACGAAGGGGCAGAAGACCGTCTATCAGCTGAAAAAGGATGGAACCCCGGTGATCTCAATCGAGTGGCCGGCTGGCACCGGGCCTGCAAAAGACACTGTATGGAGCTACCCACCCTCAAATCCCTGAACTTTCCCAGACTGAACTGGCCCTCCCCTAGGCTTGATCTGATAGGTTTTGGTGCTCCCGGGCCCTCGAAATTCCTTGACCGGCTGGCGAATCACCGCTTTCCTCCCCGCCCCGCAACCCAGATCCCCCTACACAATGTCACGAGTCTGCAGCATTAGAGGTTCCCGCGTCCGCATGGGGCGTAGAATCCACCGTTCCGGATTGGCCAAGAAAAAGGGCGGTATCGGTCGTCACGTGACGAAAACGGTTAAGCGCTCCGTGTCGCCAAACTTGAAAACCAAGAGGGTCTGGGTCCCGGAACTTGGGCGCTACGTCAAGGTAAAGGCAAGCTGCAAGGCCTTCAAGACCATCAACAAGAATGGCGCCTACTCCACCCTCAAGAAGGCTGGATTGATTAAGTAAAGGCCATCTGTTCCTCTTCCCTCGAGGGACAATTCGCTTCCCTCAGAGGCTCTTTCATTCGCCTACCTCGCAGACGGTAAGGATCGCATCCCGCATTCCGTGGATCTTCTTCTTGTCAGCAGGAACGATGGCTGCAAGGCAGCCCCCCAACTTAATGCCTCCCTCTTCGTCAACGAAGTAGTAAGGACAGAGCCTCGCTCGACCCCTCATCATTTTCCGAGAACCAGTCACGGGGTCGAAGTAGGGATGCTCCAATAGTTTTGCCTCCCTGAATTCCTGTAGAAGATGCGGTTGGTTTTCAAATCCCTCGCACGCCGCACTCAAGGCCTCAACCCACTCTTCCCGGGAGACGTCGTGACCAATCACCACTCCCCGGCTACCCCAGGCGAGTTCACTGAAACCGCTGACCTTGAGAACCAGCCTCCGCTGTTTCTGGCTGAAATCTCCCAGCTGCTGCCACGAATGTATATCGAGACGGGGCAGGCTTGCGTGAGGGGGCAGCGGGATCGGGTCGACGACCCAACCGTAAGGCACGAGCTCCTTGATCCTCTGCAAATGGCTCCCTCTCATCTCTGCATCCCATACCTCTCGCAAACTCGGCGACCAAAGGAGGGCCAACCAGAGTTTTTCCTCAAAGTGAGGCTTGCAGGGTGGAGTAAGATTCCGACACCTCGCAAGGGAGGGCAGAGCAGGAATCGCCTCCCAGTCAAACAGCTCAAAGAAGCGGTAAAGTTTTTCCGATGAGTCGCTTTCCTGAAAGGCCTCTGCCGATGCAATTCCCCAAGGTCCCTCTGCGGAATCATTAAGAGCTTTAACCAGCCATTCCATCTCGGGGCGGTAATCCACAGACTCTGCCGAAATAAGAACCTCTCCGCCACTTGGCATGAGAGAGCGGAAGCCCTCCACCATTCCCGCCGCCCCCCCCACTAGCCTGTAACCCTCTGCTCCATAATGCTGCGACAGCCACCCTGTGATTCCCATTCCCCCCGGCACTGCGTCTAATTCCGTCAGGGCGAATCCATTTTCGGTCATCAGCAGATCGGGGCGGATAACCCGGGGGGCCACATCTCGCAGTTCGTCAGACTGCTGAGCCTTTACCAACCACTCAGGCTTCCCGCTATCCAGTAATCCGGCAATCCAGCCTGGCAAGGTCCCCTTTACACTCCGGCGATAAATTCGATCGCACCCCTGCTGAAACATCCGCAAGGGATGGCCCAGTCGCTCCAACTGAGAAACTTCGGCGGGAGCCAGCTTCAAAGGCTCAGGCGAAAAGAGCCAGCCACGGTCGTCACGGAAGCCCACCGCTCCGGCATCACTCATGAAGTCATCAAGACCCAGCCCCATCGGGGAGCAATCTGACCGAGGACCGGCTAGGACTGCAAACAGGAAAGCCTCCTCATTCAAGTCCCATGGATCGGCAAGGGCCCTAGCTTAGCTCTCGCAATCCCTCTCGGATAAGGTCCTCCGCAGCCATTCCGGGATCTTGCTCCAGAACCACTTTTATTGCTTTCCGGGCCTCTGCCTGTTTGAAGCCAAGCGCGAGGAGCGCGAGTTCCGCGTCCCGGGACGCAACCCCTGCTTCGTTCCCCTCCCCCTCTACTTGCCAAGTCTCGGCGACCCCCACCTTATCCTTGAGCTCAAGAACGATGCGCTCCGCGGTCTTTTTGCCGAGTCCTTTTATTGCCGCGAGCGCCTTCGCATCTTCATCCACGACAGCCCGCTTGAAACGCTCGACGGCCATGCCACTCAGAACCGCCATAGCGATAGTTGGTCCGATGCCACTGACCCTGTCTACCAGCAGGAGAAAAATGTCCCTCTCTTCCTGACTCGCAAATCCATAGAGAGTATGGGCGTTTTCACGGACATGGAGGTGTGTCAGGAGGGTAATTTCCTGACCTTGCCTTGGACTCAGGCGGTCGAAGGATGAAATCGGAACAAGGACCTGATAGCCAACTCCGGCAACATCCACCACCAATCGGCTGGGAAGAGCCTCTACCACCTCGCCTCGCAAACGCGCGATCACATGAATACCCTTATGGCGCCAAAAAATGCCCTCCAAGCCAAAAACCCAAAGAAAACGAGACGTCTTGAGGTTTATTTCTAATATAAATGAACATTTTACTTGTAAGGAATTTGAAAAAAATATGAGCTACTCCCTTTTTCGTATCGCATTTTTGCCCGATCGCTGCTAAAATGTCTTCGCTATGGCTACCACGAAAAGAACGCGATTTTCACGTCGGCTCCCTGATCACGTCACTGATGAATTGGTGAATGTGCTCGGAGATGACGACAAGTTCTTCGGCTTTAACGACCTTTTTGAGCTGGTTTATGATCGGCTGAAGGAGCGAAATGCGGTGAGCGGCGGTGAAGAAATGCTCCGGCTCCGCGCTTACGAGAAGCTGCAAAACCTTGTCACCCGGGGTCTCGTTGAGAAGAGCGGTAAGGAATACAAAGGCCTTGACCGTATCGAGGAGGCCCACAGCGACAACATTGCTGCTCAGCAGCAGCAGGCCTGAGCTGCTGCCATCATTTCATCAGCTGGACAGGTTCCCGCTAGTAATTCTCTAAAACCTGCGCCAGTCTCTGGCGCAGGTTTATTATTTCATAATTAGTCCATGCTTCCTGACTATCTTCCAGTCCTGATGCAGATCCTGGTCGCGATCGGGTTTTGTGCTTCCATGCTGATTGCGAGCGTCGTCTTCGGTAAACTCGGGCGAAAGACAGGAGTAAAGGACGTGCCCTATGAATGTGGCATGCTTCCGATCGGGGAAGGAGCTCCGCGCTTCAGTGTGAAGTTCTATCTGGTCGCCATGCTTTTCGTCATCTTCGATATCGAAGTTGTCTTCATGTATCCATGGGCGGTCCAATTCAAAGAGCTTATCCTCACAAACTCCATGGCTCTACTGTCTATGGCTTCATTCGTTGGGATTCTCGGAGTAGCTTACCTCTACGTCCTCAAGAAAGGAGCCCTGAACTGGAAAGCGTGACCGTAAGCGCAGGGCCTCGCCTGTCCACCCTCGCACATTCTTCTTGGGGGCGCGATATCACTTCTCGGAGCCATCTCCTTGAGGCCCAGACCTCCCAGTTGACCGCACACTGCCATGTTTAGGCACCGATCAGTAGCAGCCCGGCCCATACCGAGGAAGCGGCCAATATGAGGAGCCCGGTCACTCCCAGCGCCGTATCCCGCTTACTCGCCCGGGGGCGCCGGTTGGAACCCGAACAAGGGAAGGCTATTCCGGCGTAAAGCATCCCAGCCAGTAATCCTCCACCATGCGCGAAGTTGTCGATAAACTGATATCCGATAAATCCGACAAGCAACGTTACCCCCAGAGCGCCCAGCAAGCGCCGTCTGGAAGACCGGGGAACAAGCCCCCTATGCAGGGTCTCGAAAACAAGTAGGAACCCCAGCAGGCCCAATACTCCCCCCGACGCCCCAATCGATGCCTTCTCCGGCATGAAGTGACTCGTAGCTAACCCTCCCGCGAGCATGGAAAACACCATCACGGAAGAAAGATGAGGCCAGCCGGCCAAGGACTCCACGCGTCTGCCAAGATACCATATGCCCCATACGTTCAGCGCCCAGTGCAGCGGGTGCCCATGCAAAAATGGCGCAGTCAGGAGGCGGTAGGACTCCGCCGCAACGAAACCACCCGCTCGAAGTCCTGCAGCATCCACGGCAGTCTCTAAACCAACCCATGGCTGGATGACTCCGCATACCGCCAAGAGGCAGATAAGAACCCGGGTGAACCAAATCCGATGATTCTTCAACCAGTAATCGAAACGTGCCTCCTGCTCTTCCATTGCCATCGCCTGCTTGTTCAAGGCTTTCGCCGATCTGCGTTCACGGCAGGCATCATACCAAGGCACTAGACCAAGAACTGTAAGCAAAATTCCCGCGAGACCCACTGCGAATGACTCGGTAGGTGCGGTGCCATTTGCTACATTCGCGTAGAGCGCCCAAAGAACAAGAAGCGCAAATATGAGGGTATTACGCCGGGCATTATAGGCGTCTAATCTGGCTTGTTCGAGAAGCCTTGCCCGTAAAGGTTCCACAAACTCTGAGACTGCCTCCGGAGGCATGAGCTGCTCTTGCCCTGGCATCCACACCGCCTCTACTCCGTCACGGCCATGATGGATATGATGTGTCAGCTCCTCCAGGGTCTGGAACTCAACTTGCCTGCCTCTTGGCGAAACGGCACCGTAAGGTGCGGCTTTAGGTTTGCCCGGAAACACTTCCGGGCGAGACCAAACTGTCTGTTCAGAATCGCTAGTCATGCCCTTTCAGCAGGGCCCTTGCGAGGCGGACGCCACGAAAGGAAGTCCCAGAGAGCTCAAAAAGAAGCTATCAAGGCTACTCGGTAGCAGGCTCGGTAGCAGGCTCGGTAGCAGGCTCGGTAGCAGGCTCGGTAGCAGGCTCGGTAGCAGGCTCGGTAGCAG
>NZAC01000065.1 GCA_002686085.1 Roseibacillus sp.
CGGCAGAGGAAGCTCCCGCAGCAGCAGAGGAAGCTCCCGCAGCGGCAAAGGAAGCTCCCGCAGCAGCAAAGGAAGCTCCCGCAGCAGCAGAAGCTCTCGCAGCAGCACCTCCGGTCCGTCAGGAATCTGGATTTGGTGGTCAGACGCCATCTGATGACGAAGACGGTCAGGAGCTCACGGAGAAAGTGGTTTTCATCAACCGTTGTGCCAAAGTGGTCAAGGGTGGTAGACGCTTTAGCTTCTCAGCTCTAGTGGTCTCGGGAGATAATGCCGGGAAAGTCGGTTATGGTTTCGGTAAGGCGAACGAGGTTGCTGAATGTATCCGTAAGGCCAGCGACAATTCGAAACGAAATCTTGAGAGTATGACCTTGGCGGGTCACACCATCCCTCACGAGATCACCGCTGAATTTGGCGGTGGGAGAGTACTTCTTAAGCCGGCATCTCCGGGAACGGGAATTATCGCAGGAGGCGGTGTCCGCGCCGTTTGCGAAGCGGTGGGCATTAAGGATGTTCTCGGTAAATCTCTTGGTTCAAACAACCACGCTAACGTTGTGAAAGCCACATTGAAGGCGCTCTCGCTTCTCCGCAACCGCGACGAAGTGATGAGTCTCCGAGGAAAGAAGAAGGCGAAGGCGATTTAAATTCTGACAGAAGTAATAAATTTAAATTTCGGGGAGGAGTGCATGATCCGCATTTTCCTCAGAGCCCACAGGATAGTATCCTGAAAACTTGATAAACTCATCGTTCAACACACAGTATGAAACTTCACAACCTCAAACCCAATCCCGGCGCTAAGCATCGTCGTAAACGTCTCGGTAATGGAGAAAGCTCTGGCCTGGGAAAGACCTGTGGACGCGGACACAAAGGACAGAAGTCCAGATCGGGAGGCGGTGTTCGCCCTGGTTTTGAGGGAGGGCAGATGCCACTCCATCGTCGCCTTCCGAAGCGGGGATTCAACAACGTCCAGTTCCAGGATAAGATCGCCATTGTGAACGTAGGTCAACTCAACAAGAAATTTGAGGATGACGCTACTGTTGATGAAAAAGCATTACGCGCTGCCGGTCTGGTTTCCGGGCGATGTGATGCAATTAAAATACTCGGGCAGGGTGATCTTGAAAAAAAACTCAAGATCGTTGTTGATGCTGTAAGTGCTTCAGCCCGCGCCAAGGTTGAAAAAGCCGGAGGCTCCGCTGACACCGGTGCTTGATCTCTCCGGAAGAAGTGCTCTTCCGGAATAGATCTTCGACGGAAATCCAAAATTACATTTCTCTAATTCCCAAGACATGATCACGGCATTCGCTAACATCTGGAAGGTTCCCGAGCTTCGGGACCGGATTCTGTTCACGCTTGCCATGGTTGTGATCGTCCGCCTCGGCGTGGCGATCACTCTCCCGGGAGTAGATGCCAGCGTCATTGATCGTTGGCTTGAGTGGAGAGTGGAAAATGATGAAGGTGGTAATGCAATCGGAGTTCTCCTGAACGTGTTTTCCGGAGGCGCGCTCCAGCAGTGCGGGATCTTTGCTCTGGGTATCATGCCGTATATCTCTGCTTCGATTATGATGCAGTTGATGTCGGCTGTGGTGCCAACCTTGGCGAAGCTGCGCCGCGAAGAAGGTGGTCAGCAGAAGATCAATCAATACACGCGATTCATCACCATTGTGATCGCAGTCGTTCAGGGATTTCTCTTGGCGCAGACCCTCCAGAATCCTGAGAATATTCCATACATGGAAGGTATTTCCCAACATGGGGGTGGAGACTTGGTTCCGGAAGGGGGCGGAGGATTTGTCGGACTGACAGTTCTCACTATTCTTGCAGGCACAATGTTCCTGATGTGGATAGGTGACCAGATCACAGAGCGTGGGATAGGAAATGGAATATCACTGATTATTTCGGTTAATATTATCGCAGCGCTACCCGGGGCACTTGTTCAGGCGTTCAATACTTACGTGCAAGGTGCTGATGATAATCCCTTTAAGCCAATGGTTCTTGTTGGATTGTTTGCGCTACTTCTTGTCATTATAGCAGCGGTAATTGCCATCACTCAGGCGCAGCGTCGAATCGCAATCCAATACGCAAAGCGGGTTCGCGGTAAGCAGCTGACAGGCCAGCAGACCCAGTATCTTCCACTCAAGGTGAACTACTCAGGTGTCATGCCTATCATTTTTGCAAGTGCGATTCTTTCTCTGCCGACGATGTTGCTCAGTTCTATTCCCGCCTTTGGTGATAAGGCATGGGTTGGTTGGCTTACCACCAATCTAAATCCACCAAGTATTCCTTACTTCATCATCTCGGCAGCGATGATCTTTTTCTTCAGTTACTTCTGGGTCGCGACAATGTTCCAGCCGAGCGAGGTTGCAGAAAACCTTAAAAGGAGTGGAGGCTACGTGCCGGGGGTGCGACCCGGAAAACCTACTGCGGACTTTCTTGATTTTACGATGACGAGGTTGACCTTCGCGGGGGCCCTCTTCCTCACCATGATCTACATTCTTCCTATGTTGTTGACTGTGGCCCTTGATTTAAACTTTGTGGTAACCAGCTTCTTTGGGGGGACGAGTCTGCTCATTCTTGTAGGCGTTCTTTTGGATATGTTGCGGCAGACTGAAACACATCTCCTGCAGAGGCACTATGATGGGTTCCTACGAAAAGGTAAGATCAAGGGTCGTGGTCGAGTGCAGGGAACCGGTGCTGCTGCTAGTGGACGGGGACTTGTGTTTCTCTTGATTTTTGCAGCTGGCCTGATCCTGGTTGCGGTAATTGCGTGGGTGAAGAGCAAGTGATCTATCCCTTGGTCTTTTGCTAGGTCAGGCGACAGTTCTTATGGGGCCTCCCGCGTCGGGAAAGGGCACTCAGGGGCGGCGTCTAGCAGAAGCGCAGGGCTGCGCCTACCTCAGCACCGGAAGGCAATTGAGGAAGGAGATCGAGGATGATACCCGACGTGGCCGGCTTGCGGAAACATTTCTCGAGAAGGGCCAGTATGTCCCTGACCACCTCGTAGTGGACCTGGTAAATGAATGGCTTGGTCAAGCAAGTAGAGGTTGGGTCCTCGATGGCTTTCCGCGTACTGTCTCACAAGCTGAAGAGCTGGACCGAATCCTTGATCCAGAGGATCCCTCTCTGAGGGCAGTCTTGTTTGATGTTCATTCCGATGAACTTGAGAGGCGTGTGATCGGGAGAAGAGAATGCGGAGAATGCTCCTGGACGGGTAATATTACTGAAGCATCTGAATCTGGAGGTAAGTGCCCTAGTTGTGGTGGGCAGCTTCAGCGACGTTTTGACGACATTCCTGAGAATTTTCGAAAGCGGCTCAAAGAGTTTCAGGATTTAACATTGCCAGTGGCCTCTTACTATGAGAGCTCCGGCCGCCTCCTGAAGGTGTGTGGAGTTGGCACGCAGGAGCAAGTGTTCAACCGACTCCAAAGTAAGCTAAGTTAACGTTATGGCCAAACGCATTAAGATGCCGATTAAAACCGAGTCGGAGATTCGCAAAATGCGGGTTGCGGGCGAGGCTGCTAGTGAGGTTTTGCAGGCTAGTGCCGCTTTCATTAAGCCCGGACGGACTACTGCAGAAGTTGATGCCTTTGCCGCGGATTTAATTGCTGAGCGTGGGGGTATACCAACCTTCTTCGGGTATCGAGGGTTTCCAGGAAATATATGTATCTCGATTAACGAGGAGGTAGTCCATGGAATAGGGGGGAGCCGTAGAATCCAACCTGGAGACCTTGTCAGTATTGATATAGGCGTTACTCTTGGAGGCTGGATTGGTGATAATGCGGTAACCGTTCCAGTCGGCCCTGTCAGTCTGGAGAGTCAGAGATTGCTGGCCGTTACCGAGCAGAGCCTCTTTGAGGCGATTGACCATGCGCGAGAGGGAGTCCGCCTTGCTGACTTGTGTGGGAGCGTGGAAACATATGTCAATCGCCACGGGTTTACCGTGGTGCGCCAGTTAGTGGGTCATGGGGTAGGTAAGGAGCTGCATGAGAAGCCCGAGGTGCCAAACTTCAGGCCCAGTGGTTCTACGCCGAAATTGAAGGCGGGCATGGTTCTTGCCATTGAGCCCATGGTGAATACAGGGGTCGGAGAAGTGGATTGGCTTGATGATGGGTGGACTGTTGTGACTGCCGACCGAAAGCCGTCTGCTCATTTCGAACACACCGTTCTCGTGACGGATGGAGACCCAGAGATCTTAACGTGGCGTCCCCGAACCGCGCTGCCTGAGCAGCTGGGCGTGACTCTCTAAGAGGAGCATGTCGCAGTAGATATGGAAGCGGTAGGAGGGGGCTGTCCCTGTCCTCTCTTATTTTAGCGACATGATCCAAGTGGAAAGATCGGCGATGTCCTGCGGGCTGAGGGTGTAGGCGAAACTGGACGGCATTCCCGAGTGCTTAGCGTCGACACGCTTTACGATTTCGTCGGGATTCACTACGATCCGTTTTCCGGTGGGCAGGAAGATCTCTACCATTTGCGCCGTTTCTTCCTGAATCATACCGAAAAGTTCACGGCCGTCCTTCAGTTTGAGCCTGGTCTGCTGAAATCCCTCTACGATGTAGGCATCCGGTTCGAGAATAGACTTGATGACGTATTTGAGATCCTGACGTTTGTGGATTCCAACTAGGTCAGGACCAAGCACCACCCCCCTGCCCTGAACCTTGTGACAGGCAAAGCAGGTGCCTCGGCCGAAAAAGAGCTCTTTTCCGTGCTCAGGATCCGCCTTGGAGATGGCATGAGCCGCGGCCGCTACATTGGTTTTCCGAAGGCCGGTCTTGGTGAGAAAGAGGTGATACATGGAATCGCCACCACCGCCGCCAATCTTGTTACCCGCTATTATTACCTCTCCAGCCTCTACGGAACGACGGTAGAGTGGAAAAAATTCCCCATTACTAATACCCACTGCCATCGCGGTTTTTTCCATACCGGCAACGAGCGCCTCTGGGGGAGTAGCGCGGCCGTCGTAGGCGAGGTAGAGGGTAGCAGGCAAATTGATATTAAAGCGGAGAAATTCTCTCTCCGTAATGCTCTTGTCATCGTTGTGAGTGCGGATGTGCGTCGCACCTGCCAGAGGGTCTGGAATGTCAGTAAAGGTATAGTTACGATCAGCATAAACAAGGGTGCCCCTCTGCAGAGCGTCAAGCTGTGCACGATAGGATTCCGCCATGCCCTTACCCTGAATGCTACGGATAAAGAGGCGATCTTTCCATTCCGAGTCACTGATTTGGTGAAGTGACAATGTTTCGACTGCAGAAAGGCGGCGCCCCTCCATGAATACGGCCGCCTTGAGGGTGGCGGTTTCAGTAACCGTGAGTTGCCTCATCATCTCCGGGGATTCTGCAGAAGGCTCAGATCCATCCATGGTATAGCGAACTGTCCCGGGAGTTGCCGCCGAAAAACCTACTTCCGTGGATGTACGAAAATACTCCTCATCTGTATGGAGGGTGAGGCTTTTCAATGGATTACCGGGAGAAGAGCCATTGCCACCCAAGAATTCGTCTGCACGGCGCTGTAATTCGCGATCGCCTTCCTCCATCAGGCCTAGGGCAGCCATTTGGCGAATACCGGGACGGTCGTCTTTGAGAAGCTCTCGGCGCTTGTCCTCAGGGAGTTGGCGCCGCATTACCTGCCAGCTGGTGTAGTGAGTTACCCGGTCGGTCTCATTGGCAATGGCATCGAGAATGGCGGGGCTATATTTGTCCCAGCCGATACGATCCAGTGAGCCCATCGCTGCCAGACGGATGCGCGGCTCCTCGCTGTCGAGCAGCTTGATAAGTGTTGGAATTGTGTTTACCGCTAGATTTTCGCCAAGAATTCGGGTCGCTTGGATTTGGACGTTGAGTCTGTAGCCCTTAGCAGACGCCTGATTGCTCGTCCCAGATACCGTCCATTGATTGCTGGAAAAATCTACGATCTGAGCATGATCTCCACCGAGGTCTTTCTCGATATGACCAGCTGCCCATATGGCCCAAGTCGCCTGAGTCTCATTAAGGTCGCCGGACCGGATAGCTGCAAGGAGGTCGTTCCGAACCACATCACCCCGCCGGACAAGCTCGTCCTGTGAATGAACTCGCCAGACTTGGAGGTTGGAGCCTAGATCTTCGAGTAGTTCACGGAAGCTCCATTGGCTGATGTCCTTTGATCGCTTTGCGGTATCCCACGTTGAAGGGGGTATGAGCGGCGATTCTTCGTGGGTAAGGCGGAATACCCGGCCCTGATACTTTGCGTTCTCTTCCGGGGTCCACTTTTCTGCTGGAACATACTCGGTGCCGTAGACCGATCCCCAACCGGCGATATACAGGGCGCCATCTGGACCAATTTCGATATCTGTGGGCCGAAAAAGTGAGCGCCCTTTGCCTCCTTTGTAGCCAAGGTCGCCTCCACGAGTAGCGCCGCCGTCGACAATCTTCCGTTTGGTTTCCGCAGGCACCTGTAAGGCCCCAACCCACTTTGGATTATAGAGGAAGATGCAGTTGTTGGTCCAGTCAGCAATCAGGTAGTGGTTGCGATACCGCGCTGGGAAGTGAGAGGAGCTGTAAAATGCAACTCCCGTTCCTGAACCGCTGACGCTGGGAAATAAATCCGAAGAAGGAGCGATGGCGATGTGTTTACCCATCCAGTCAAATTTCCAAGGGTGGCGCATCGAATAGTGGCCGTGACGGATTGGCATGAAGATGCGCTCCCCGGGACGCCCCGGGTCATTGTCAGTGGCAAGCCAGTTAAATCCACTGTCCATGCACATATCCCATGGGTTCCGCATGCCACGGGCGAAAAGCTCCAGATCGTGGCCGCCGGCACGGCAGCGGAAAATGCCACCTTCCATTTCCTGCTTGTTCAGCGGGTGGTAGCTTTTCGGGTAGGTGTCCCTGGTGTAGATCTTTGTCAGCGGATATTTCGTCACGTCATCAGACGCGATCCCCTGCAGGTCACGAATAGGCTTGGGAGCATTTGGCTTTACCCAGGTATTGCCCATCGTGAAATAGAGCCAGCCATCAGGGCCCCAGTTCAGCCCGTGAACGCTATGGCGGAGGTTATTGAGGCCGGTATAAATAATCTGATATTCGTCTGCGACATCGTCTCCATCGGTATCACGCAGCACGGTCAATTCAGGGGCATTAGCAACCCATAGTTCATTACCCTTCCAAGCCATCGACTGGACGCAGTTCAATCCCTCGGCAAATGTTTTTACCTTGTCGACAACCCCATCATTGTCGTTATCGATCAGGATCTTGATATAGTCGGTGGGCGAATCCTCCTTTGGGTGCCGGTATTGTGGGCCAGCTCCAACATAGAGGCGCCCTTTCCTGTCGAAGCATAGCGAGGAGGGATTTATGATATGGGGCTCCCGCACAAAAAAGTTAATTGAAAAGCCTTGCTCAACTGAGGGAAGAGCGTCTTTGTCCACCTCGGCTAAAGCAGGGAGATTGATGCAGGCCGCGATAAGAAAAACAGAATGAACAAGGTGAGTGGGTTTCATTACTCAGCAGTCGGGATAGAATACATCATCATCATTTATATCGGGAATGCCTACAACAAGAACCCGCATTTTCCCTGTTGCCTCATGAACGACACCTGGGGGAATGTGGACCATTGTTCCGGGGAGAACTTTTTGTTCTTTTCCGTCAAGGGTCACTGAGCCTTCTCCCTCGAGAACGTAATATAGTTCGGTTGCACGCTTGTGGTAGTGAGCTCGAGCCCCGTCGATATCCACAGTATGTGCCCATGCAGATACTCCCTTGTCTCCCTTGCTGATCAGTCGATGGCGGTGCCCACAGGCACTACGTTCGCGGGGGGCATCATGCTCGTGGCGGAGAACGATGTTTCCCTGTGCCGGGGGAGTAGATTCATCTGCCATCGTCGAGATTGCATGCGCTGAACAGGCTGCCGTCGATCCCGAAATTGTCAGAAAATCAAGTGAATGAAGGGAGCGTCCCGATATCACCTGCAGGTGGGGTCAGGAGCAATGATTAAAGCCAATGCATGGATTACCCTATCGCTGTGACCGGCGCATGGTCGCTATCCGGTATTTCATGATGGCGTCTGCGATAGCGCCGGCGAGGGTTTGCTGATAAGTTGGGTTCGCAATCAGCCGGGCTTCGTAAGAGTGGCTCATGAAGCCCCCCTCAAGGAGAATAGCAGGATGCTTTACTCCAGTCAGGACGCTAAAACGTGCGCGTCGAATGCCTCGGTCGGGTCTCCCGGTTTTGATGAGGCAGGTGCTGTGAATGGCGGTTGCTAGAGCTATGTTGGCGGAGTCCTGAGTGTTTCCGTTTCTAAGCTGAAAATCATCCTGGCGCAATCCTCTCCCATAGTGGGCAACGCCCGCAGGCGAGAGGGTGAAGGTCTCGATTCCCTCGGCGCGTCCGCGCCCACCCGAATTAAAGTGGACGCTGATGAAGATCGCATTTTGGAACCGGTTCGCGAGATCTACCCTCTCCTTCAAGGAGAGGTATCGGTCAGAGTTTCGAGTCATCACGACCTTGAAGCGGCGGGCCTCAAGCTGTTGTTTCAAGAGACGCGATACAGCGAGATTATATTTCGCTTCTACTCCGTGGCGATTAACTGCTCCGGGGTCATTGCCGCCGTGACCCGGGTCAATAATGACGGTATCGAAGGGGGTTGCGGTCTTGATGTAGGACGGTCTCAGGACTGGATCCACCAGCTTGCTAAGGTCGATCCGCGAAATAAGATAACGCCCTTTTACTGGGACGACCTTGAAGCTGAACACGAACTTTACATTGTTCATGAACACCTCTTGTCCGCCAATCGTAAATCGAATTTTGACAGCCTTGTTCTCCAGCTCAAGAAATGAGCCTTTAACGGTCAGGGATTGAAATCCGTAGAATTCCTTAATGCTGCGGGCTGTGACATAGTCCTGCCCATTATGGCGAACGGTTTCCCATCCAGGCGCTGCATATGCCGAGGACAGGAGTTGCCCTCCAAGCAGTATTACCGCGAGGAAAAAAATGATGGGAGGCCGGAAGGCAGATTTCATTGATGAGGAAGCCGCGATGGAGGAAATGGTAGGGTCTGAATCCAACTGCCGGCTCGATGATGAAAGGTTGGCTTGTTAGCGGGTTCCTCGCAATTAGAAAGCTGCTGGACACCGGCAAGGAGAGGGCTTAGGGATCGCAGCATTGTGAATGTTGAGCTAGCTGGGAAATATCGCGCTCAGTGGGGTGAAGGGCCCATATGGTGGAAGGGAAAACTGTATTATGTTGATATTGAAGGGTGCACAGTGGTGGAGTTTACTCCCCAATCGGGGGAGGAAAAGTGTTGGCATGTTGGGGAAAGGGTTGGCTCGGTGGTCCCTCGGGAGAGCGGAGGTTTTGTGATTGCGGGAGATTCAGGATTCGGTTTTCTCGATGCCGAGAGCGGGGAGGTCAGGGCCGTGGGAGACCCGGAGCCCCACAAACATGAGAACCGTTTTAATGATGGGAAATGTTCACCGGATGGGCGCTATTTTGCGGGTACGATCAGTCTAGCGAAACGCAAGGGCGATGCCGGCCTCTATCGATTAGATCCAAACCTCGAAATAGAGCGAATACTCGGAGGGATTACGAATTCCAATGGCCTTGTTTGGACAAAGGATGGGGAGACTCTTTTTTATATAGATACCCCGCGGTTATCAGTGCTGTCCTTCCGTTATGAAGCGACGACGGGCTCTCTCTTCGATCAGCGGGAGGCCTTCTCAACTGCGGGGCGGGTGCCTGGGGTGCCAGACGGAATGACAATCGATACTGAAGGGAACCTCTGGATCGCATTTTGTCACGGCGGCTGTGTGGTCTGCTTTGATCAGTCGGGCAATGAGTTAGAGCGGATCTTGCTTCCATGCCGGGAGGTAACAGCCCCCACCTTTGGTGGAAAAGGCCTCGAGGATCTCTATGTGACGACAGGTCAACCAGCGGATGGGGTTGAGGAGGATGCGGGCCGTTTATTTGTTTTGTCTGGTTTGGGTGTTACAGGAAATCCCGCACATTGCTTCGGGGGTTGAGCTAGAGGCTTGCCCACATGAGATGATTGTACTTCCGTGCCCCTTAGCAGGGACCTATGTAACAATCTTGAATGATGGTGACCAAAGAGCAACAGGGGGAGTGCTTAAAGGGCTAATGAAAGCAGTATGGCAGTCCCAAATGGAGGTAGTAACTCACAGGATGGTCCGGTTTCTCCGAATCTTTCTCGTTGGCTCGGGATCTTGCAAAGCTTCGCCGGAAGAGAATAGATGACTGCTCAATTCCCGGTGCCGTTGAAACCGCTTGCGGTGCTTGATGCTCCGGGAGTTTGCTCGTTTCCTCCAGCGCCGAAAACTCCCCGGCTTAAGATGTCGCCGCATCAGCTTGATAACCGCGGGCTCGCGAAGGCCCGAGACCTGATAGATTTCTTCGAAGGTAATCCGATCGGCCCAGGCGGCCCATATGATCCAATCCGTTGATCCCCGGGCTGGCTCGGGTAACGCTTTTCGGGTGGCCGGCCAATTTCCATGCTTCGCCATGATAAAATCTACTATACTGTAGTCCAAATACGATTATTCGCTAATGGTATCTGGTAGAGTGCTATACATTCTTGCAAGAATGCGGCCTCAACGGGAGTTACCTCAGGGCTCGATTACAGGTAGATAGGAAACGAACTAATGGAGGAGGATGGTAACTAAGGAGGAATCTCAGGGCAATTTATGCAAATTACCCGAAATCGTAAGCGTCCATATCAAAGACCAAGCTAACTTCCTCGGGTAAGGTGGTTGCGGAAAGTACCTGCTGAACATGCCGTGAGAGCACCCGAGGATTGTCTGATCTTATGAGAAGTTGGAAACGAAAAAGGCCATGAGACCTCGGAGTGGGAGCAGGATTTGGAGCGCCCAGTTCTATTCCACCCGGTAGATTGGTAGAGAGGCGTTGATGAAGATTCTGGAGTGTGAATTCCGCCAGACGTTCGTGACTACATTTGCTCGTGAGCAAGGCCGCGTGAGTAAAAGGAGGAAAATTGAACTGCTGGCGAAAATCGTATTCCTGGTCGGCGAAGCCCTCATAATCGTGATGTCTTGCAAACTGCACGGAGGGAGAATGAGGAGTAAAGGTCTGGATGATTACTTCACCCTCCATTTCTCCCCGTCCGGAACGGCCAGCTACCTGAGTAAGCAGCTGGAATGTTCTTTCTCCAGCCCGGAAGTCGGGTGCATGGAGCGAGAGGTCAGCATTCAAGATGCCTGCGAGGGTGACGTTAGGAAAATCCAGTCCCTTTGCGATCATCTGCGTGCCTAGCAGGATGTCGATCTTCCGGGCCCGAAAGTCGCGCAGCGTGTTCCTAAGAGCATTTTTCTTCCGGGCAGTATCGGCATCCAAGCGGGCAAGCCGTGCAGATGGAAACACCTTTTTGAGAACCTCTTCGACTTTCTGGGTTCCATAGCCCTGCAGGAGTATTGATCGATCATGGCACTTGGGGCACGCGCGAGGCACGATCGACTGGTAGCCACAAAGGTGGCAGATCAATCTCTCTTCCGTCCGGTGGTAGGTCAAAGGTACGGCGCAATGCTGGCACTCACAGACATGACCACAGCTCGGGCACTGCAGAGATCGGGCAAATCCACGGCGATTGAGAAAGAGAATTACTTGCTGGCCGGCCTCCAGTTTTTTTTCCATGTCAGTCCTGAGACGTTCAGAAAGAATTGCAGGTCCACCTTTTTGTTTCCGAGTCTCGTTGCGCATGTCTACAACCCGAATGAGAGGGAGAGATTGGCCATCTGCTCTCTCGGTAAGTCGAACGAGATTGTATTTTCCTGACTGGGCGTTTTGGAACGATTCCAGAGAGGGGGTTGCGGAACCCAGAACCACTTGACATCGCTCAAGGTTTCCCCGGACCACTGCAAGGTCTCGACCCTGATACTTGGGCGGATTTTCCTGCTTGTAGGTGTTTTCGTGTTCCTCGTCCACGATGATCAGTCCGGGTGAGGGGAGAGGGGCAAATACTGCCGACCGGGCGCCAACGACTACCATGGCCTCTCCTTTCCGGATTCGGTGCCACTCGTCGAACCGCTCACCCTGAGATAGATTGGAGTGGAGAACCGCAACTTGATCATGAAGGGCAGAGAACCTTGATTTGAAATGTTGGACGGTCTGGGGCGTTAATGCGATTTCAGGAACTAGGACGAGGACGCTTTTCCCGCGGTCAAGGCAATGTTGTGCTGCTTGGAGATATACTTCGGTCTTTCCAGATCCGGTAACTCCATGGAGGAGGATCGGTTTGGGGAAATTACTTGTAGCCTCAGGGTCCAAATCTGGATCGAGGAAGGAATCCACTGAGGCGCAGATCTCCTCGTAGGCGTATCGTTGCCCGGGGTTCAGCTTGTGCGGGGTGCTCTGAAGAAAGACATCGCCAGCATCAGGGTCACGTCGGATCTCATGAGGCTGGACAGAAAGGTAGCCTGCATCCTCAAGGGATTTTACGCTGCCTCTTACCGAGGCGCCTCCAAGGTCATTGAGTGAAATCGGGCCCGATTTCTCCAGCAAGCTCAGGATGGTATGCTGCCGGGGCGCCCGCCGTGAAAGTTTGTCGAGAGCCTCTGGATCAGGCATTTCAACGAGTGTCGCGACAAGGTGTGTCTTGGCAGAGTGAGTTTCTTGACGCACGGCCCCTGGGAGCATGGAACGCATGATCTGCTCAAGCGGCGTTCCGTAATAGCCTGCCATCCATCGAGCGAGTTGAATCAGTTTCTCCGTTACGACAGGCTCAGGATCGATAAGCGAGGTTACAGGCTTAAGTTTAAAAGCAGAGCTTTGCGTTGAGCCAATGTCTAGGATCGTCCCGGTAGCAGAAGTATTGCGAAGAGGTACTTTTACCCTGCAGCCGGGGCGGGCAGAGACCCCCTCCGGAAGCGCATAATCAAAAATGAGCTCCGACGGTCCATCGATCAAGACTTTGACAGCGCCCGGCATAGTGCGACGATATGCATAAACTCAGGGCTGTCCAACGTCGCAGATTAACTCAAGCTGTAGTCAAAAATGACCGATAGTCGCCCGGACTGTGGATAACCTGCCTGCCCGCCTGCCCGCCTGTCAGGCTGTCAGGCTGTGGCAGCTTTTGTCGGTAGATATGGAAGGATCTTCTCCAATGCGGACTCTGCGGTGATTCCGTGCTTTTCGCGGAGAATATCCACCTTGCCGTGTTCGACAAACTCGTCAGGCCAGCCCACCCTTTCAACAGGAGTGTTGATTCCTGCATCATGTAAAAGCTCAATGACGGATGCACCAAATCCATTCTTCAGGACATGGTCCTCAAACGTGCAGATCACTTTGCAACGTTTAGCTACTTCAAGGATCAGTTCTTCGTCGAGAGGTTTGATGAAGCGGGGGTTGACCAAGGCTACGGAGTGACCCTGCTTTTCGAGCTCCTCAGCGGCCTCTACAGCAAGATCGTGAACGAACCCGAGGCCAATGAGAGCAACATCATTGCCGTCTTTGATAAGCTCTCCCTTGCCGATCTCCAGAAGGCGTGGACTCTCTTTGGGTTGGGCTCCGGTTCCCACTCCCCGTGGATATCGGACTGCGATTGGGCCCTCTTCATATTGGGCCATCGTCCAGAGCATATCCGCAAACTCATCCTCATCGACCGGCTGCATATGCACAATGTTCGGAATGTGTCTCAGGTAGCCAATGTCAAACAGGCCGTGATGAGTGGGGCCATCGTCACCGGAGAGCCCCCCCCTGTCCATGCAGAGGCGGACAGGAAGCCCTTGCAGCGCCATATCATGAATAATCATGTCGTAGGCCCGCTGCATAAAGGTGGAATAGATTGCCAGAAAGGGTTTCAGTCCCTGAGTCGCGAGGCCACAGGCAAACAGGGCAGCATGCTCCTCTGCAATGCCGACATCGAAGTAGCGAGCTGGAATCTCTTCCTTGAAAATTTCAAGTTTGGTTCCACCGGGCATCGCTGCTGTGACCGCAACGATTTTTTCGTCTTCCTTTGCAAGGTTGGTCACGGTTCTTCCGAAAACCTCAGAGTAGGTGGGATTTCCGCCGCTACTGGTCGATCCATCGACAACGTTGTAGGGGCCAAGTCCGTGGAACTTGCCTGGCTTTTCAAGCGCCGGTCTGTAGCCGCGGCCTTTTTCGGTAATGATGTGGAGGATAACAGGTTCTTCCTGCTCTTTGAGATATTCGAAGGTCCTGACCAGAAGGGGAAGGTTATGGCCGTCAATGGGACCAAAATAGCGGACGCCAAATTTTTCGAATAGGACGTTGGGGAAAAGCAGGTTTTTCGCACTACGCTCGATCTTTTTAGCGAGGCGACGCACGCCCTGTCCTCCTACTCGTTCAACAAACTCCGCCGCCTTTTGACGAACGTCAGAGTAGGCCTTGTTGGTCTGCAGGGCGTTGAAGTATTTCGCGATAGCTCCCACATTCTTGTCGATAGACCATTCATTATCATTCAATACGACGATGAAGCGCTTGGTCGTCTCTGCGATATTATTGAGCGCCTCAAGGGTAGGTCCACAGGTGAATGCTGCATCGCCTGCAATCGCGACCACATGCTCGTCGTCTCCCTTGAGGTCTCTAGCTGCTGCCATTCCAAGGGCTGCGGACAATGCAGTGCCAGCGTGACCAGCTCCGTAGCAATCATGGTCCGATTCAGTACGAAGCAGAAACCCATTGAGGCCTTCGTATTGCCGGATGGAATCAATTTGGCCAGCTCTGCCGGTCAGCATTTTGTGAACGTAGCCCTGGTGGGATACGTCCATCACAAATCGGTCAACAGGCGTATTGAAAACTTTGTGGAGGGCGATAGTGAGTTCCACTACCCCGAGATTGGGCCCAAGATGGCCTCCGGTCCGGGCCAACGTCCGAATCAGTGTGTCTCGAATTTCCACTGCGAGCTGTTCAAGTTGCTCGTCGTCGAGAACCTTGACGTCGTCCGGACTTTGGAGCCCCGGTAGAAGGCTCGTATCGGAATGGGGCTGAGGGTTAGAGGAGTCGGATGTCATCTTCAAGAGATTCGGCGGCTGGGCCGTTACTTGCCGGGGGATCCTCAACATCTTCCGAGTTGGGTGCGAGGTTCTTTTCTGCGGAGTTTCCTACTTCGATCAACTCTATTCGCTGTTTTGCGGCTGCAAGCACTTTTTCACAGTGTTGAAGGAGTCCTGCACCCGTCTCGTAGTGGGCAACCAGTTCTTCAAGAGGGAGCTGATCTCCTTCCATGGCCTCTACGAGGCTCTCCAGTTCTTCCATGGCTTCTTCGAAGGTGTGAGCCTCCGAGCCTTTTGCCTTCTTTTTAGCCGCCATTATCGTGTCGTTAGGGTGTGCTTTGATTGCCGGATACAGACCAGAACACCAGTAGGCTATCCACGAATCGAACAGGATTGGGATACCGTGTGAGGATTGTCCTAAGTTCAGGATCAAGCTTGGCCAAGGTTCCCGGTCCGCTTCTGGCTGAGACCGACGCCCAGCCGTCTAGGACCAGAGGCGCCCATTCTTCATACTCGTTGTAGACCCCTGGCAATACTCTGCTGCTGTGGGAGTAGGGTGAGATCAGGAGCCCTGCAAACGGGCTGTCCTGGGTCGCCGAGAGCTCTTCCAGTTCCTTGAATACGCTGATACGGTTGGGTAACCAGAGAGCAGTTCGGTCAGCATACCAGGCAACTGCCCAAGGTTGATCGGTCACGACGATTTCGTCCTCACGAACCTGCGGGGCAAGTCCTGTGTTCAGAGCTGCCGGGTAATATGGTGGCCAGTGTGGAGGGACCGTGCCAGTTCGACCTACTTCCCGGACTTGTCGGGGAAGATCGAGGACCATGGGGCCACCGCTGATCAGAATGACCGCTACAAAGTGCGCATTTCGCAGAGGCGGAATCTGTGAAACAATCTGTAGTCGACTCCAAAGAATTGCGACAACTGCGAGGCCGTAGCCTGCAAATAGAGGCGCGAACAAAATATGGAGTTGGTTAGGGTCCGTGCTTGCTCCTTCCTTCAAGCCAAAGATCGCCATACCGACCGACCCAAAGAGCCACATCAGGAGAAGACACCATCGAAAGTTTGCGATGGATTTTCGTTTGAACGGATGCAGTAAAGCAATGAAGAAGAGAGGCGCAGTCAGTAGCGATCCGAGGTTCGTGAAGAGATTGCCAGCTTGCAGGATCGTGGTTCTAACGATTTTAAAAGGAAGGTTCTGCAGGGGGAGATAGGCATCCTGCAGGTTATAGGTCCGCATGACCGAGTCTTCGCTGCCTCCCAGTCCATTAAATACAGCGAGGATGGCTGTTCCTCCCATGCTGCCGCTATATTGCTTGTTTTTCAGTAACGGGAAGATCGCTAGCAGAAGAACTACAGCCAGGGCAGCAAGTCCAATTGCACCCCTCGGGCGCAGGAAAAACCCCGCGTATATGGCGAAACCAAGAACAATCCAGATCGCGAGCCAGTGGGTAAGAGCAAGAAGGCCGAGGAACCCAGCAGCCAGGAGAGCGGGGATCAGAGCTATCCGGCCCTCGGATGTTGACTCAATTGCCTTGTAGGCAAAAAGGCAGGCGCAGGAGAACAGCAGAAGCATGAACATCTGAGGAAGCCCCGTCTGAGAGAATTTCCAGTTAAGATCACAAAGGAGCATGAGCAGCGCGACGACGCCACCAATCTTGGGATCAAAAATTCTGGAAATCAGAAGGTAATTCACCCCGATTGCCATCAGGAAACAGATTACCGCCGTAGCTGCCACAACCCGGTCTAACTTGTAAACCGTATCAGTTTCAGTCATGCGCCATTTATCTGCATCATCACCACCGACAAGTTTGAGAGCCCAGCTGAGCAGGATCGGATGCAAGGGAGCATGGTAAGTGTCACGGTTGGCATTTTTTATGACTGGGGCACCTTCTCGTATTTCTCCATTCTGCCACACTGAGACGGGGCGCAGAACTTTCGTTGTGAAGCTCTTATCCCTTGCGATTTCTCTGGCAATTTGTGCCTGGTCCATTCCCTTGGGAGAGTCCAATCCCCGGAACGTGACCAGAAGGTAAAGGAGCGAAAGACCGATCAGCAGGATGAAGAAAACAACGCGCCGGATAATGATTCCAGCCTGGATTGAGCTTGAGGGGTCTGCGGCACTCATGGTGGGAATCTGGAGTCAGTTTGCCCCCTTGGGGCTCGAGATTTCTTTCAATTTACGTTGGAGAGTCCGGCGGCTGATACCCAGAAGATCGGCTGCCTTGGTGCGGTTTCCATCCGTATAGCGAAGAGCGCTCCGGATCGTGGCCATTTCGATGTCATGCAAGTTAAATTCGCCTCCCGGCGCAAGGTCCTTTTCCGCGTCGGAGGGGGGATTCCCCGGTTCTGTTGTGCCAGTGGGAGCCCTGAGGCCGAGAAAGGAGGGAAGATGTCGCTCCTCGATGGTTTCTTCATTGGACATCACCACTCCATGTTCGATGGCAGTTCGTAGTTCACGCACGTTCCCGGGCCACGAATAGAGCCGCAGGAGATTGAGTGCGCCATCACTCAGGGGTTTGAGAGAGCGTCCGTTTTCCTTCGCGAATTCGCGAAGAAAGGAGTTCGCAAGCAGGATAATATCCTCTGCCCGGTCGCGGAGTGGAGGCATCTGAACCGTTACTACGTTCAGACGAAAGAAAAGATCCTCCCTGAACCTTCCCATTGCCGCCATCTCTCGAAGGTTTCGGTTCGTGGCCGCGACAACCCGGACATCAACTTTGATCGGTTCATTAGAACCTACCCTTTCAATCGTTCTCTCGGAGAGGGCTCGCAGGAGTTTTACTTGGGTGGCGGCATCGATTTCCCCAACTTCGTCCAGAAAGAGAGTTCCTCCATCTGCTTGCTCAAAGCGCCCGATTCTCCGCTGGTGCGCATTGGTAAAGGCTCCTTTTTCATGTCCGAATAGTTCGGACTCGAGAAGCTGCGGAGAGAGCGCAGCACAATTCACGATGACCATTTTGTCGGCCGGCCGACCACTTAGGTCGTGCAGTGCGTGAGCGACGAGCTCCTTACCCGTTCCGGATTCACCTTCAATCAATACAGTTGCCCGCGTTGGTGCAATCTGAGTAACCATTTCTCCGATTTTAATGATGGCCGGCGATTTCCCTATGATACGATCAAGGCCTGCGTTTCGGATTTCAGCTTTTTTCTGAAGGGCATAATTCTCGGTTGTAAGGCGACGGTTCTCGCTCTCGATTTCCCTTCCTCGAGCTGCGCGGCTTACAAGGAGTTCGACCTCCTCGAGATTCAGAGGCTTGGTCACAAAATGCCACGCTCCTCGCCTCATTGCTTCAACGGCTGTGTCTACCGAGCCGTATGCAGTCATCATAATGCAGACGGGAGGCTTGGCTAGAGTGAGAGCCTCGTCCAGGAGGTCCATGCCGGAGTCTGGACCAAGACGCAGATCAGTCAGGAGGACATCAACGGGCTCGCTCTTGAGAACCTGCCGTGCTTCCCGGAGGTCTGATGCCACGTATACTTCGAATCTCTCGTCGAGGGCGAGGCGCAAGCCATCACGAGTCGGCTTTTCGTCGTCAACTATGAGAATGATTGCATTCATAAGGTAATCCTCTGAAAGGTTTATTCAGGTCTTTTCAGACCTCGATAATAGATTTGGTCCTAGGTGAGGAGTCCTCGAGAAGACGGACGCGCTTCTCAATAAGTGGGAGGTAAATGTGGACGCTTGTTCCCTTGCCCTCTTCACTTTCAAACTTAATCTCGCCATTGTGTTCGCGCACAATACGTCGGACAATCAGGAGGCCGAGTCCGGTTCCTGATTTGCGTCCGGAGCGGAATGGTTCAAAGAGAGATCCCATCAATTCGGGCGAGATTCCCGACCCGTTATCACGAACGGAGACCACGATCTCAAATTCATTGCTGGTAGAGTCAATGTGAATTTCCCCACCTGAACCCGGGAGAGCCTGATAGGCATTTTTGAGAAGGTTGAAAAACGCCTGCTTCATTTGGTCGCCATCTAAAAGTAGGGCGGGCAGATTTTCATCAAGGTTGATGTGAACAGCGACGTTTCTCTCCTCCATTTCGGGAGCCAATAATGCGAGCGTATCTTCGATAACCTGATTGAGATTAGCTGACTTCCGGATAGGCGTGGCAGGGCGGATCGCGTGAAGGAATTCCTTCAAAAGACTATCCAGTCGCTTGATCTCGTTCTGGGCGGTTGTAAGATGCTCTGCGAGATTACTCCTGTCCGAAGCGGGCATGTCAGTTATTTTGCGCTCCAGCAGTTGGAGGTGGATTCCAAGCGAATTCAGAGGGTTTCCTATTTCGTGCGCTACGCCCGCAGCGAGAAGGGTGAGAGCATTCAGTTTTTCGCTTTCAATGGTCTCCTCGGCTTCCCTGCGTGATTGGGTGATGTCACGGACAAGCATGACGTAGCCAAGAAGTTCTTCCTGTCCGTCAACATCCTCCACCAGTGGCGAGAGGTAAAAGTTGAGAAAACGGTTCTCAGGGTAGAAGACCTCAAGATCTCGGTTGACTGACTGGCGCCCGGGCCCGGCGAGAGAGGGCCAGTTGAGGCCCCGAACTAGGCCATCCAGCGGTTGTCCCACAGACTCCTCTTCGTGCAGCCCAAAAAATCCACACGCAGCTCTGTTGAGAAAAGTCACTGCTCCGTCCGGATCCAGAATGAGGACGCCCTCTTCCAGGGACTGAAAGACGTTCTCCAGGAACCCTCTTTCTCGGACGAGACGGTCAACAAGAGTCTGGACCTGACGAGAATTCAGACGGTCTAGCCTGGCGATCAGTTTTTCTATGAATCCAGTGTTCAATCCTCTTTTGCTGGTTGTCGGGAGACCGGTCTAGGTTACTGAGGGGCCATGAGCAAAGTTCAGATTGTCCTCTGCAGTTTCCCAGACATCTCGAAGGCGCGACATATTGGCACACTCCTGATAGAAAGGCAACTGGTTGCCTGTGTAAATCTGATTCCTGGCGTGGAGTCCATATTCAGCTGGGAGGGGAAAACCACATCGGAGCGGGAAGTTGTTGCCGTTTTCAAGACCACATCAGACCGGGTTGGCGAGCTTGAGGATGAGGTGGTTGCCCTGCATCCCTATGAGGTCCCCGAATTCCTGATTGTGACGGTAGACGGTGGCAGGAAGGATTACCTCAAATGGGTCGAGGCTGTGACCCGTAGGTGATAATCGGAGATCGTTAGTCCGGTAGAGACTTGAGAAGCTTTTTAAATCTCTTAGATTTCACAATGTGAAATGAGTCGTCAAATCACCATATTTTTTTGCTTATTTGCGTTGGTTATTCTCTTCAGTAATGCCGCAGAGGTGGAGTGGAACGCAACGGGGGCTGTCAATGTTGTGCGTGGAGAGGACTTCCTCTCCATGGCTGCCAGTGGTGATTCGGTTACAGTTGAACTAAGCTATAACAACGGCAGTGAGGGAGAGATTTTCAGGCAGATCTTTGATCTGAATGATCAGCTTTTCTGGCAGCAAGAGGAGTATTACCAATCCGTCAACCTGGACATTGTCATTACTATAGGGCAGCACACCTGGCGAGGAACTCTTGAGTCTGGCTCCCCCGGACCTCCCTACACTATCGAGGTGCAGGATGTGAAGGTTGCGGGGGATACTGTTGACCGTTTCAGGCTGACAGTTGCCGAAGATGACGGAGGTAGTTTTCCGTTGTTTCCGGGGGAATTGGTGGCGACAGATAATCCCAGAATTCAAATTGAATTTAGCGATTCATCGTCTGGTGGTGATGCAGTGCCCAGCTACCTCGATTCTACGGATCTTACCTGCGTGTCCCAGAGCTTTACCCGTATTACTGCGGCGAGGGGATTCATCTCAAGTGGTTCCGGTGACATTATTGATTTTACAGTCGACCCGCAAAGTATCAGGACGCGAATGCCGAACTTGGAATTGGTTGAATTACGAGAAGTCACTTATGACGCCGAGTTTGACGAGGTCGTATTGAGATGGGGTAGTGTCCCAGGCAGATTCTACGTGATTCAATATCTCGCTGAGGACTTCTGCTGGCGTGAAAAAAGCTCAACTCAGGCACAAAGCTCCGAAACCACGTGGGCTGTCCTTCCGTCGGGAGAAACGGAGCTTTACCGTATTGTCGAAGAGGAGTGACGGGGGATTACCCTTCTAGCGGCCCTGTTATCTGCTTATCACAAATCCTTTTGCATTTTCAAGGAGAGGAATCTCCTCGGCGTGCATCTCCTTGATGAAGTGAGCGACTGCGCTCTCCTCAGTAAGCTCGCACAAGTAGGCATCGGTCTCGTCGGTCTCCCCCATGATCAGCAGCTCTACGGAGCCATCTGGGAGGTTTTTCACCGAGCCCACAACATCGTAACCTGTGGCCACCTCCTTGGTGGTATAGCGAAACCCAACTCCCTGAACACGTCCGGAGAAGATGATTTTCTTTGCGATCATCTTCTAGAAGGTTACTCGCTGAATGCAGGGTCTGTCCACTGTGGAGAGGCCGTGCCGGTGGGGAAAGTGCGAAACAGCTAGCCTGAGAGGACTAGCGAGGTCTTGGCTCATGCGGGGTCTGCAATAGAAAATCCCGGGTCTCGCTGTCTGCACAGTTGGTGAAAGTAGTCGTGTTCCCATCTACAGAGGCAGAGATGAAACGCTTTGGAGTGCGGGAATCATCGTCGAGTTTGGCGAGTATTTCGGATGCTCTGTTGGCAGCAGTTTCCGTTTCCCATCGGCATATCCAGATGAGGTGATCGCCACTTGAATTCGCGAAGAGACGGTAGCGATCTCCTCGCCAGAGAAGGGCAAGAGCCTGCGCCTGCTCGTAGCTTTCCATCCACTCGATGAGGGTCTGAACCTGCAGGGCCCCGAGGGACTCCTCCAGTTGATTGACATGGTCAGGCGGAAGGACAGGGAGGGTGACTGGTGCGATCGAAGAATGGTCTCCTCCGAGCAGTTCGAGGGTGCTTCGGGGCGGGTTCTTAATAAGGTCCGGGAGAGTACGGCTTTGCGTCCGCAAACGTGTTTCGACAAAAATTCGGGCGGCGCCGCGTTCCTGAGGGAGCTCGCCCAGAGCCGCAAGGTAGATGGGAAGTCCAGCGAGGAGGGATTCCCTCTCAGTAACCAGGGAGGTCGGCAGAAGGAAGGATTCTCTCTTTTCCTCGCGAAGCTTTGCGGTAATTGACTCTGATATGGCTGAACGTAGAGCAGACTCGGCAATCCACTCGTCGTCACTCAGTTGACCGATCGCCATGGGGCTAATTTGCTCGATCAGAAGCTGCGAAAGTAATCCATGCAGGAGAACTTCATCCTCGGTCTGTGTTTCGTCGAAGTCCTCTGCGAGAAGTAGAGCGCCCTCGGCAGCATCAAGCCAGCCTCTCAACCCAATTGAATGAAGGGCGGAAAGTCCCTGCCTGAGGGATTGTCCGGAGAATTCACGAAACCCCAACAGGTCGAGAGCCCGAGACCGCCTGGCTAGACCCCCCGGCCCGAACTGGGCAGAGAGATTCGCATCAACTCTTGCAAGCCAGGTCTCCCTCGGAACCGGGAGAAGAACAGGCGCGGCCTTGAAGCGAAGTCTGAGAATTTCCTCCACATAGGCTTCTGCGCTGGGGGCTTCTCCATTCTGCGTGTCCGTTCGGGGTAGCTGATCCGGTTTGAATACGACAAGAAGAACTCCCGCCGCGACGGCAGCAATCAAAAGGATAAGAAGGCTTCCGGTGCCTCTCATTGGTTGTTAAACCGTGAAGTATTCAGGGCTTGAAGGGATTATCCTTGGGAAAGGTTCCTCGTGCTCCGAAGACTTCCTCTGCCTTTTTGCCCTCCTTGAACGTGTAGACCTCGGGTGCGGTCTGGTTGCCCTGGGCGTCATAGTTGTAGTACATTATCCTTATTGGAGTCTCTTTGCCTGTTTCCGGGTTTGTTCGAAGTGCTCGTGCATCAAACATTCTTTCCGCCTGCAAGCGGCCAGTGGTTCTGCTGTAGCCATAGGAGACCTTATAGAGGAGGGATTCACGGCCATCGTAGATCTTACAGGCGAGAGGGTCTCCCTTCTGGTTGAGGCGGTAGACGACGATCATTTTTACCGCTCCGTTTGTGCCCCAGGTTCGCTTGACAAGTGTGCGGTCATCGGGGCTACGCCGAAACACTGTTCGCGATCCATCCTGATGGCGCTTGATACGCACGTTTGGCCCGTCTTTTTCCCATTTCTCCTGAAACTTGTCTGGGAAAGACTTTTTCTCGTTCTGGCTCATTCCGATATCCGGGGTGAGCAAGAGCATCGAGATAGCGGAAAGGACCACCATGGGAAACGCCGGGTGAGAAAGCATAAGCACAAGAGGTAGCTGTGAGTTTATAGGATAGCAACGGCTAATGAGAAGCTCCCGGGATGTGACCCCGGAATGAGTAAGATTGTCTCATGAGCTTTTTTGATGCGGTCGGCGGGAAATTAGGGTTTTTTCTCTTTAAAGCGGTGATTTGGAAAGCACGTACAAATACCCTCCAATTGGATCAGGGGGTTGTCATGGGAATTCTTAATGTGACTCCCGATTCCTTCTCGGATGGAGGACGTTATCTTGCAGTCGACCAGGCTCTGAGCAGGGCGCGCGCCATGATTGCCGAGGGGGCCGGGATAATCGATGTTGGTGGGGAATCAACGCGCCCAGGAGCATCTCCAGTTACTGTATCTCAGGAGTTAGCCCGAACGATTCCGGTGATAGAGGGGCTCCGCTCCGAGTGGGCGGGCCTTATTTCCATCGATACGAGTAAAGCCGTTGTTGCGGAGCAAGCGTTGGCCGCCGGGGCGGATATAGTCAATGATGTGTCGGGGCTGCGGGCAGACGAGAAGATGCTGGAGGTTTGTAGAACCGCGGGTTGCGGAATTGTCGTCATGCATATGCAGGGGCAGCCACGGACGATGCAAACCGATCCGAACTATGCCGATGTAAGGGCCGAAGTCCGGGATTTTTTTGAGGAGCGTTTCCTGACCCTAACGGCTTCAGGAATAGATGCCGAAAGCTTGGTTTTCGACCCTGGGATCGGGTTTGGTAAGAACTTGGGTCACAATCTTTCCCTGATCAGCGGTTTGGAGAAGCTGGCTGTGCGGGGTCGCCCACTTCTCATCGGGATTTCCCGAAAAAGTTTCCTCGGAAAGGTTCTGGATGATGACTCGCCTGACCTCCGGGAGTGGTCCACGGTGGCCTTGACAGCAGCGAGCCGCATGCAGGGTGTGCTTCTTCACCGAGTTCATTCGGTAAAAGGGAATCGTGATGCCCTCAGGGTCGTCGAAGCTGTTCTGGCCTCGGACGAGAGCACCCCGACTACGCCCTGAAGTTGAGCACAGAGAGCTGCACTTACCCCTTGTTCCAGTAAATTACAACGTTTCGAGTAGATCGGCCGCAGGCGATGATATCGGGCTTTCCATCCTTGTTAAGATCCACAACTTTCAGATCCTCGCAGGCAATCTTGTCGTCAATAAGGTGTGTGATCCACGTGCCTTGTCGCTTGCCCGGAGTATATAGTTTGATGCCTACCTTTCCCTCCTTATTGGGGTTGCGCCACCCTGCCACGACCTGAAGGCTTCCCGTGCCGAGAACGTCGGCGTATTCCAATGCATGACCTTGGCTGAGGCTGTCATCAAGGACGGTTCGCTTCCACCCTGTCTTTCCTGTTCCCTTGCCTCCAGTTCCCTCGTAAACGGCGACTGTGTTTCCATGGATGGGTTCGATACACGCGAAGGTGTTTCTTTGCCGTGCAGGCTCACCCTTGCCGAATTTACCAATACGTATCTCGCCCGCTCCTCCATTCATGTCGGGTAAGGCGAGATCTCGCGATTGCCATTTCCCTTCGGTAAGTGAGACCGATCGGGCTCCCTCGGCTCCCCCGATGATTACGGTATCAAGGGAGCCATCTCGATAGATGTCAAACGAGTCAAAGTTATGAGTCTTGTGGAGTTCATTATTAATGATGGCGGTTTTCCAGCTTCCGCCTGCGGATGGATTGCTGGGAGGGAAGTAGGCGGTCACATTAACAGGCTTTCCCTCACCTCCACGATTCCCTCTCCCATGGAGAGGGAGGACTACGAGGGCATATTTTTTGTCGCCGACATGAACCCACCGCATCCGGTGGGTCGTCGGATCGTGGGGAAGTTGGACTGGTTTTACCTTGCCCAGAGATCCCAGATAATGGATCGATCCGGATTGTTCTTCGCTGTCGGTGTTCCCTGGATTCCAGTTTCCACCGACGGCTACTTCCACCTTGCCATCTCCGTCAATGTCACGCGCTGCGATGCAGACATTATCCCGCAGTTGGGTGCGCTTATCCCCCTGATGGAAGGTGTGGAATAAATGCTTTTTCCATGAGGGGTTTTCATACCAGATAAAATCGCGCTTATCCGCGAGGAGGATATCCTGATCGCCATCGCCGTCGACATCTCCGACAGCCAGACCGTAACCGATGGCGATTTGTGGGTCGATCGTCTGAGCTTTGAATGGAGCTTCAGCTAAGAGGAGGGAGCCGGTGCAAAATCCGAGAGTGAGAGAGGAGGAAATCGGTAAAATTTTCATTAGCAGATAATGCAGTTCAGGACAGAGCGGGGAGTCTAAGTGCTCAGAGTGGCGACGGAAAGCTATTGCTTCTGTTATCTCCTGCCGAAAAGAGGGGTGGGCCTTCTTCAGGCGCCCCAGTGGGACCCTGATGACGATTACCGTTGCCTGAGCTAACCTTAAGGCTAAGGTTTTCAGGGCAAAGTGTTAAATTTCTTGCAAGAGCACTGGCGCAGTGCAGTAGAGATCCTGATTCTCTGGGTCTTCATCTATCAGCTCTACCGTACGTTCAGGGCAACTCGGGGCGCTAGAATCCTTGTAGGGCTAGCGATGATTTTCGTGGTGTTGACACTCGCTTCCCAGCTTCTGCAGCTCGAGGTCATGCAATTCATCATTACACGGGTGGCGGTGGTGGCCGCCCTAGCTCTCCTGATTATATTCCAGCCAGAATTAAGGATGGCTCTCGCGCGCCTCGGAAGTTCCCGCTTGTGGTCTTTTAATTCGACTCAGCAGCAGGAGTTTCTGGGAACTCTCTCGGATGCGGTCTGGCAGCTCTCTAAAAAAAGATATGGAGCTCTTTTTGCAATCGAGCAGACCATGGGTTTGAAGGATCATATTGAGACCGGAGTCGAAATTAAAGGGGTGCTTAGCCCCGAGTTGGCGCTTACCATCTTTCATCCGAAAACCGCTCTGCACGATGGGGGAGTTATTTTGTCTGGAGAGAGAATTGTGGCGGCCTCGTGTGTGTTCTCGGTAAGCCAGTCCGAGGTCGGAGATCGTTCAATGGGCTTGCGGCATCGAGCGGCAATTGGTCTTACCGAGGAAAGTGACGCGGTGACGATTGTCGTTAGTGAAGAGACCGGGCAGGTCTCCATATGTATCGATGGCAAGATTGAGAGAAATCTAGAAGAGGATGCATTCAGGGAGCGATTAGAAGAAATTTTCCTCAGTGATAGTGAGGTTGACGACAATGAAAAAGGACCTGATGAAGAAGGACTTGATGAAGAAATTATTCGTGAACAACTGGATTCCCAAGATCGCGTCGCTGCTGGTGGCGATCGCTCTATGGTTTCTGATTAGCGGATATCAGGAGGATAATCCAGTCATCGGCGACACGGTGCCGGGGAGTCGTTAGTCTCTCATGGTTCTTGGCCATGTTTCGTTCGCGTAAATCCTTTCCTCTCGCTGAAAAATGTCTTTTCCATTGATAGTTACCGGAACTGATACCGGAGTTGGGAAAACGTATGTCACCTCTGAGCTCGTGCGTTCGCTTCGTAAAGAGGGAATAGATGCGGTGGGCTACAAACCAGTGTGCTGTGGAGACCGGGAGGACGCAGAGCTTTTGCTTGAGGCTTCTGAAAACGCGGAGCCCATTGAAGCAATTAACCCGGTGTGGTATCAGGCGCCGGTGACGCCGTCGGTTGCGGCGGAGTTGGAGAGCAAGCCGGTTGCTCTTGGGGATATACGTTCTCATGCAGAATCGATGGCAGAGCGCCACGAAATACTTGTTATGGAAGGCGTGGGAGGATGGGAAGTTCCCATGAGTGGGAGTGAAACTTTTGCTGACATGGCGGAAGGTCTCGGTTGGCCTACAGTGTTGGTAGTGGCGAACCGCCTCGGTGCGCTCAATCACACGCTTCTCACCGAGCATGCGATTCGAGATCGTGGATTGCACCTCGCTGGCGTCATCATTAACCATCTTATCGAGGACCATGATATTGCCATGACGACCAACCGGGTTGTCCTCGAAGATCTGATTGCCAGTCCGGTCTCGTGCCTTGAGAATGGTGATGGACTGGCTGGTAGCGTGCTTTTGCAGGAGCTTCTGCAAGCCTTTCGAAACGGAGGATTCCGGGATTGAGAGAGTTTTTTTAGATTGAAGTGCTGGTTTCCGCCTTTGACTTTTCGTCCGTCCTCGGCACCCTTGAGGAGATGAAGGCAACACCTTCCGCCCCCGATTCTACCGGCCATTTTGGGCGGTTTGGGGGCATGTTTGTCCCGGAAACGCTGATGGCTCCCCTGAATGAGCTCTCGGAGGAGTATGAACGGGCCCGAGTCGACAGGGATTTTCAACGAGAGCTGAAAGGCTTGTTATCTGATTACTGCGGAAGGCCTACCCCTCTCTATCACGCTGAACGCTGGAGTGAATTGATGGGAGGAGCCAAAGTGTATCTGAAGCGCGAGGACCTTCTTCACACCGGCGCTCACAAAATTAACAATGCTATCGGACAGGCCTTGCTTGCACGCAGGTTGGGAAAACGTCGAATCATTGCTGAGACCGGAGCCGGCCAGCATGGTGTGGCTACTGCAACAGTCTGTGCTCGTTTCGGCCTTGATTGCACTGTCTACATGGGAAAGGTTGATATGGAGCGGCAAGCTCCGAACGTGAGGAGAATGGAGTTGCTTGGGGCCAAGGTGGTTCCAGTTACCGCGGGGCAAGCGACCCTGAAGGAAGCGGTCAGCGAGGCGATGCGTGATTGGACTGCATCTGTTGAGACTACTCACTATATCATCGGCTCAGCGTTAGGATCTCATCCGTTTCCCATGATGGTGAGAGATTTTCATAAGGTGATCGGGGTGGAAGCCCGCGAGCAGGTGTTGCGGAAGGAAGGGAGCCTCCCGAGCCTCCTGGTGGCCTGTGTTGGCGGCGGCTCGAACGCAATCGGTCTCTTTCATCCCTTCCTTGATGATGAAAATGTGCGAATGGTGGGAGTGGAAGCCGGGGGGGATGGAATCATGCCCAAAAGGCATGCCGCCCGTTTTCAAGGAGGCAAACTTGGTGTCCTGCAGGGGACTAAGACCTGGTTGCTAGCTGATGATGATGGACAGATAG
The DNA here is from genome assembly GCA_002686085.1 of Roseibacillus sp. Taxonomy (GTDB): domain Bacteria; phylum Verrucomicrobiota; class Verrucomicrobiia; order Verrucomicrobiales; family Akkermansiaceae; genus Roseibacillus_B. Next base: position 28,271 of record NZAC01000065.1, read on the forward strand.
ATCTTACCCACTCCGTAAGTGCCGGTCTGGATTATGCGGCAGTGGGGCCTGAACATGCATTCCTTCAAGAGCTAGGAAGAGTGGAGTATACCTATGCTACCGATTCTGCTGCACTTGCGGCTTTTCAGCAACTCTCGCAGATAGAAGGAATCATACCGGCGCTGGAAAGCGCGCACGCGGTGGCTTACGCGGCAGAGGTTGCTCCAAAGTTGCCTTCCGGAGACATCATTGTTGTGAACCTCTCCGGAAGAGGGGATAAGGACATGGATCAAGCATGTCGTCTTTTGGGAGAGTAGGTGAAGGTGACCCTCACTGGTTTTTCCACCAGTTTGAATCCTTTTCCCAAGCTTCTTGCGGTGGGGGATCGGACAGATCTCCGGCGGCTTCATGGGGCTGGTCGATAGCCTTCTGGTCCTCATCCTCTATTAATTCGCTCTCGATGTCACTGGGAGACGCCCCGCTGCGAGCCATCGTGAAAAGAATCGTTGCTATCATTCCCAGAGCGAAGCTGACCAGCGCGGTCATGGAGATAGCGAGCATGTCCCCCGGGGCGAGGGCGGCGACTTCCATACAATTCATCGGAGAAGGACTATATGCGCAGCGTTTTCAAAGGAGCAACCGCGATATTTTGAAGCTGAAGAAAACGAGGGGAGGTGCAGGATTTGTGCAAGAATTATGGGACTTGGGGGTGTATGTTGTGGTTGGTGGCTACTTTCTGCTGCGGTGAGACAGGAAAGTCCTCTGGTGCATTGACAAATGGAGGACTCCAGCTAGTCTCCGCGTCCCGCCAGCGTTAGCTGCCCCTGAAAACGCCTTAAAACCATGAGCAAGCGCACATACCAGCCCTCCAAACGTGTCAGGAAGCGTCAGCACGGTTTTCGGGCGCGGATGGCGACCAAGGCGGGTCGCGGTATTCTCAAGCGTCGCCGTCAGAAAGGCCGGAAGCGTCTCCTCCCCAAGGGCGCCGAGATTCCCTACAAGCGGCACACCGTGCAGCACGGGAAGTAGCGCGGGCTGGCTTGGGCCTTCCGTAGGGGAAAATCCCTTGGATTATGCGTGTTCCGCGCCGACTCAGTATGAAGCGGAGAGAGGAATTCGCCGCTGTAAGAAAGCATGGACGATCAATGGCCACACGCAATTTCGTGATGGCAACTCTTCCCAGTCCTTCATTGGAGCATTTAAAGTTCGGGTTTATTACCTCGAGAAAATCGGCCCGCAAGGCCGTGACCAGAAACCTGATCAGGCGCCGCCTCAGGGCAATTCTCGTCAAGCATGGAGAGAAAATTGATCAGAGTCGCTATCTGGTGATCGTCGCAAGGCGCAAAGCATCAGAAGCAAGTTTCAGTGAGCTGGAGGCCGACTGGCTGCGGCTGGGCCAGCGATTGGGCGTTTTTGGGAAAGATGCGCTCGAGACCAATCTTCATCCATCATAGGAAAAGGGGTCATGAAGTGGGCTATTCACACTCTGATCAGAAGCTACCAGAAGCTCCTGCGCCCATTTTTGAGAGCGATATCGGGAGGGGGGAATTGTCGGTATCACCCAAGTTGTTCAAATTACTTTCTGGAGGCTACCGAGGTGCACGGGTGGTTAAAAGGGAGTTGGCTGGGGATTCGTCGGATTTTACGCTGTCATCCGTGGGGGGGCTGCGGTTATGACCCCGTTCCGCCGATGACGGAGAAGGTGACTGGGGAGAAAAGGGATCAATCCTCAATTACTGATCAGACTTCTGTCATCGACTCAACATCCCATCAAAAGTAAAAAAGGAGTTTCATTGTGGATCGTAAGGCTTGGATCGTTATCGCGCTGTGCTGCCTCGGGCTGTACCTCAATCTGAATTTTAGCCGCAAGAACGCGGAGGCGTTAAGGGAGCAGGAGCGAGAGGCTCTGGTTCAGAAAAAGGCTGCCCAGGGGAAAGAGGGAGGCTCGCCCGCAGCGACAGCTCCCGCCACAGGTGAGGGGGCTGCTGCTGGCTCGGAGAGGTCTGAGGAGGAAGCAAAGGTGCCGGAGACCGATCCAGTTTTGGAAGAAAAGACCTTCAAGCTTTCCAGCGGGGACGCTGTGTTCACCTTCACGAATTTCGGGGGAGGGATCAAACGCGCCGAAATGAGTGGTCAGTTCGCGGTGCAGGATAAGGAGAATCTCGTTAGCCTGAATGAAAGTGAATCGGAGCCCATCGGTCGCCTGACAAACGGGGTCGACCAATATCTGGATCTCGTCTACGCCCATGTTCCCGCGTTGGATACCGATGCCAGTATCACCTTTATTGGTAAAACAAGGGATGGTCTACAGATCACCAAGACGTGGACGATTGAAAAGCAGGAGGGCGGCGCGGCCGCATCAGAAGAAGAGGGCGCCTCATTTCGTCTGACGCTTGACCTCGAATTCGAGAATGCCGGGGAGAGCCCATTGAACCTTAAGGATTATGGCCTCTTTGCGGGTTCAGCTGCGCCTCTCTGGGAAGGAGAGTGGGATCGTCATATCACTCTCTTCTACCAGAAAGATGGCGATTACAAGAAGCGGCGGGTGATTAAGTTCAAGAAGGGCAAGAAGCCACACTTTAAGGAGGATGCTGGGGTGCTTGGCTACGCTGGAGTGAGTAGCCAGTTTTTCGCCACTATCATCTCGCCGGAGAATCCTTACGATGCATGGGTTTGGGGAGATCGAAGAGCGGTTCAACTGCCTGGGATCGCCGGTGGGGGATCAGGGGAGTCGATTCGACTGGGGATGAGTTTGCCTGAAAAAAAACTGACGCCCAAGGGAGATAACAAGGAAGCTCTTTCCTTCAATCTATATATCGGCCCCAAAAACAGTCGCCTCCTTGGCTTGATTGGTGAGGAACATGATCGGGATTACGCGAAGGTCATGAACTACGGGGTGTTCAGCCCGATCAGCAAGTTTCTGAACTGGCTTTTGAATATCTTGTTTTCGAGCATTTTCTCCAACATATCAGATTCGTGGGGATGGGGTTATTCCATCGTGGTACTGACTATCATTATTCGGGGCGCGATGTGGCCTCTGCAGAATAAATCGACCCGTGCCATGAAGCGGATGTCGAAATTGCAGCCCCAGATCAAGGAGCTTCGTGAGAAGTACGCTGATGATCCTAACCGGATGAATCAGGAGATGATGAAAATGTATCGGGATTATGGGATCAATCCTCTGGGTGGATGTCTGCCTCTGTTGGTGCAAATCCCAATTTTCTTTGGATTCTACATCATGCTCCAGTATGCCGTTGAGCTTCGGCAGCAGCCTTTCCTCTGGGTGGAGGACCTGGCTCTTCCAGATACGGTGGCAACCTTGCCCTTCGCTTTTCCGTTCCTCGGGGATGGAGTGAACCTTCTTCCGATCGTCATGGCAGTTACGATGGTGCTTCAGATGGCACTCACGCCGAAGACGGGCGATAAGATGCAGCGCCGGCTTTTTATGATGATGCCGGTCATCTTCTTTTTCTTCTGCTACAACTTTGCCTCTGCTCTTGCGCTCTATTGGACCACCTCCAATATTTTCGCGATCATACAGATGTTAATCACCCGGCGACTGCCTGACCCGGAACTCAAAAAGAAGAAGGGCGCCGCAAAAAAGAGTTTTATGCAAAAAATGCAGGAGAGAGCTGAAGAGGCCCAGAAGGCGCAAAAGGCAATGAGGTCCCGGCAGATGGGAGGACAAGGGCCCAAAAAACCGAAGAAAAGAGGCCCTCGGACAGGAGGGTAGAATTCTTTTCCTCTCCCGCAAATTTACAGCGGGAACTCATGAGCTTCACACCTAGCTTGACCGGACGGCCCCGGATCCTAAGGTGGCGCCATGGAAGCGCTTTCTGAAGCTCGCCAAATCC
>NZAC01000066.1 GCA_002686085.1 Roseibacillus sp.
AGCCTTCTTCGCGGGAGCTTTCTTTGCAGCCTTCTTCGCGGGAGCTTTCTTTGCAGCCTTCTTCGCGGGAGCTTTCTTTGCAGCCTTCTTTTTCGCGGCCATGAGGTAATCTAATTACGGAAATTGCGCTGTGATAACCCGCCAGAGGAATGAACTTCAAAGCGGGGGCGGGATTGCCTACTGGCTTTCCACATATGCTGCAAGAGGAAAGTGCCTCTCTTCTCCCTTGATATTTACATTCTCTAGATCGTCCTGCGCTTGAATTTGACCTCTGGCCTCCTAGGGTGCCTCCTCGCTATGGATCTCCCCGCGGTCATTGAATCAGTCCTCATCGCCTCCGAAGAACCCCTGAGCTCCTCGGAAATTGCCCGTTTGATCCGAAATCGACTGGCAGAACTTGAGGATGGAGTGGCTGACGAGGAACAGCCTAGCGAGGCAGAAAGCGCCCTCGCCCAAACCTTCAAGGAGCGCGCTGACGTCGACGAGGAGGCGGTGATTGAAGCTATTCATGCTCTGAACCGTAAGTATGACCGTGGCAAGCGCTCCTTCTCAGTGACGGAAAGGTCAAAGGGATGGAAAATTTTTACCCGGCCTGAATATGGAGGATTCGTCCGCCAGCTCTTTCCTGGATTGAAGCCCCGACGCCTCAGCCCTCCTGCAATGGAAACGCTGGCGATTGTGGCCTACCGCCAGCCAGTCACCAAGGCTTCCATTGAGCATGTGCGGGGCGTCTCCTCTGATAGTATTCTTCAAAAATTACTTGATCGGGAGCTTATTAAAATCGCTGGGAGAGCGGACTTGCCCGGCCGGCCTCTCCTCTACGGCACAACAGATTTCTTCTTCGAGCATTTTGGGATTAAATCTATCGACGAACTTCCGAATTCCGAGGAACTCCGCGCCGTCGAGCTGCCGGAGCCTCCACCCGCTGAGGAACCCTCTGAAGGGACGGAGACGGGCGAAGCTTCACAAGGAGAAAAACAACTTACACTCGCTGAGCTCTCTGAGGAAAACGTCCCCTCAGGGAAAGGAGGACTCGGCAGCTAACTCTTTTCGGGGTAGAGTTTCATCCCTATCCGTACCAGCTACCAAAAAGTGTCTCTCGACGAAATCCGAAATAAAATCGATGCAATCGATCAGCAGCTGCTTGAACTTCTTTCGCAGCGGGCTGATCTCGTGCATGAGGTCGGCCTGATCAAGAAGCGCGACGGCCTCCAGATATACGCGCCGGACCGAGAAGATGCACTACTGAGGAAGCTGGTCCAAATGAACCAGGGAATTCTCCCGGAGAAGTCAATCCGGGCGATTTATCGGGAAATCATGTCGGCCGCACTCGCCCTCGAAGAGGACCTCAAAATTGCCTACCTTGGACCGGAAGGCACATGGACTCATCAAGCTGCGATCAAGAAGTTCGGGCACTCGGTCAACTACAACTCGCACTCAAGCTTTGCAGAGGTATTTGATGATGTAGCCCGGCGGCGAGCCGATTATGGTGTCGTTCCAATTGAGAATTCTACGGAAGGTGCAGTTTCACATACGCTTGACCTTTTTGTCGACTCCCCACTGAGGATTTGCGCCCAAATTCTTCTTCGGATCGAAAACAATCTTCTCGCAGCGATTCCACGAGAGAGCATCACAACTCTATACTCTCACCCTCAGGTTTTTGGCCAATGCAAAAACTGGATCCTGCGTCATCTACCGAATGCTGACTTGGTGGAAGTTTCATCAACAACCAAGGCTGCTCACCTCGCGAGAGAAAAAGGCCCTGAGGGAGCTGCGGCACTTGGAGGAAAGCTGGCTGCCGAGCTAGCTGGCCTCGATGTTCTGGAAGAGTCGATTCAGGATCGAGCGACCAACACAACCCGTTTCCTCGTTATCGGAGAAAAAACATGCCCCCCCACAGGCCGTGACCGCACCTCTATTCTGTTCTCCGTTAATGACCGCCCAGGATCTCTTGTTGCTGCCCTGAAGGCCTTCGATTCCTTTGAAATCAACATGTCCAAGATCGAATCAAGGCCCTCCAAGCAGAAAGACTGGGAATACATTTTCTACGTGGATCTCGCCGGGCATTGCGAGACAGAACAGGTGTCTTCTGCCCTCGTAGAACTTGAAAAACATTGCTCTCTCGTCAAGCTCCTGGGCAGTTATCCTGACAGCGCCGAATAGCAGAGCGAGCTGCTCGATTATTCAAGCAGCTCCCCAAGTAATTCTGCCATTCCCTCCGCTATCTCTGCAGTGTTTACCTCCATACCTGCTGCAAGTAACGCATGGTTCGTAAGTTGATCGGCAACTTTTGACGCCAGCTCTCCTTGGTCCTCATGCATGGATGCAAGCCGGCGAATGAGTGGATGACGAGGATTCACCTCAAGCTTGGCCTTCGATTCAGGAGCCTCCTGCCCCATCGCCTCCATCATTGCCCGCATCTGCGCATTCGGAGCATCCTCAGGAAGCAATGCCACCATCGGATGGTTGACTAATCTTTTTCCAGCATCAACCCGCGCGACACGGCCTTCGAGCGCTGAATTCAACCACGAGATCAACCCCTCAGTCTCTTCCTCATTCAGTGAGTCCTCCCCGCCCTCCTGAGGCAGGTCTTCCAATTCAATCCCGGACCGATTAGCAGCTACCAGCTTTTTCCCCTTATATTCTCTGAGACCTTCGAGCACATAATCATCAACTGCTTCAGTAAAGAATGCCACTTCTAGGCCCCTGTCTCGGAATCCCTCAAAATATGGCCCCTTCTCAAGCACCTCACGGCTGGGCCCAACCAGAAAATAAATCTCTTCCTGACCTTCTTTCATCCGATCCAGATAACCATCGAGAGAGGTAACCTCTCCCGAATCCGTCATGGAGGTTTCAAATCTCATGAGCCCTGCAAGCAACTCCTGATGGGCCGGGGATGCGACAATGCCCTCCTTGAGAAAGCGGTTAAACCTCTCGTAAAATTGCTTGTAGTCTCCTGGAGAATCTTCCGCCTGCTTCACGAGGAATTTGATGAATCGCTTTGTGATCACCTCGTTGAGCTTTCGAACCAGGGCAGTATCCTGCATGGATTCCCTTGAAATATTCAGTGGCAGATCCTCGCTATCGACAACCCCTCTTAGGAATCGCAACCACTCTGGCAGAAGACCCTCCGGTTGCGCATCTATCAAGACCTTGCGGCAGTAGAGAGCAACCCCGGGAGGCTGCGCTCCCAGACCCATGCGCTCCGCATTCTCTTCAGGAACAAATAGAAGCGCGTTGATTGCGAGCGGAGCGTCTGCGGAAAAATGCATGGTGTAGCGAGGATTGTCCATCGCGTGTGCCGTAAATTGGTAGAACTCCTTATATTGCTCCTCGGTCACTTCTTTCTTGGAACGCAACCACAAGGCTTCGACTGTGTTGACCCGCTCGCCGTTCAAATTCACCGGGAAGCCGACAAAGTTTGAATAGCGCTCCACGATTCCCCTGACTCTCTGGGTCTTCGCAAACTCCTCATGCTCCTCTTTCAGGTGCACCACGATCCGGGAACCCCTCCTTTGCCCTTCTACCTCATCAATGGTATAACCACTGGCTCCATCGCTCTCCCAGCGCAGATGTTCCTCATCCTCCTGCCACGAATGGGTAAACACCTCCACTTTATCAGCAACCATATAAGCACTATAAAACCCTACCCCAAACTGACCGATCACGTCTGGCTTGGCTCCATCCTTCGTTTTCTCTAGAAACGCCTTGGTTCCAGAGTGGGCAATTGTGCCCAAATTCTCAGAGAGCTCATCGCGGGTCATGCCGATCCCGTAATCCGCAATGGTAATTGTCCTCGCAGCCTCGTCAGTAGTGACGTTTACCTCAAGAGGAAGATCTCCCTCAAATATCTTATTCTCAGTCAGTTGAGTCATCCTGAGCTTCTCCAAGGCATCGGAGGCGTTGGAAATTAACTCCCTGATGAATATTTCCCTGTCGGTGTAGAGGGAATGGATAACGATATCCAGAAGCTGGCGAACTTCTGCGTGAAATTCTTTGGTTTCACTGTCCTTCTTACTCATGATAGAACTCTGGTTGGCGGGAACTAACCCGAGACGGCGCAGCTGTCAACCGGGCTGAAAGCCCACCATTGCTGAAAACCTTCCCGTTCCGAAATCATGCCCCGAGTCTGCATCAACGTCCAAGGCAAGAATGCCCAACCCTACCGATTTGCTCTCGACCGGAAAGTTGTCCGTATGGGGCGCTCGACAGACAATGATATCGTAATCGATTGCCCATCCGTTTCTTCCCACCACTGTGAGATGAAGCGCATTGAGGGAGGCTATATTCTTGAGGACAAGGATTCGACTAACGGAATCAAGTTGGATGATGAAAGAATGGAGATTATCGACCTCGAAAACGACCTCGATATCCTCGTTGGGGACGCTGCCCTGGAGTTCGAACTGACCGACAAGGAGAAGGATGCACTAGCGGACGAGGACCACGTCCCCAAGCAGCGAGCTCCTCTTCCAAAAAACAAGGAGACTAGCGAACCCCGTAAACGTCCCACACCGTCTGCCACTCCTTCCGTTCGCCCCGGTGTTCCGGCGCCACTTGCCAGCACTCAAACATCCAGCGGCTCGAATTTTGCGATTACGATCGGGCTTCTTTTTCTCGTCCTGATGGCCTTTTACTTTGGTATGGCTAGCAAGCATACAAGCAAATACCCCGGCAAAGAGTGGTCTTCCAAGGGATTGTGGGGTGATATGTGGAGCAATGGAAAGTCGCCCAAAAAGAAACCTGTGACTTCAAAGTAAGGGCCTCTCACAGAACCTACCCGCCAAGCTTGTCAGGACCTGAGCCGGGGCTCACAGCCTAACTATGGGGACTCTTTCAGCTGCCCATCTCCTCGGACCCGATATTGGTAGGACGTCAATTCGCGGAGAGCCATCGGACCTCTCGCATGAATCTTGTCGGTGGATATTCCAATTTCTGCTCCAAATCCAAACTCCTCCCCATCACTGAAGCGGGTGGACAGATTGTGAAACGTACACGCTGAGTCGACCTCCCTCAGAAACTTCTCTGCACTCTCCCGGTCCTCTGTGACAATACAGTCCGTATGATGAGAGCCATACAAGTTGATATGCTCGATTGCCTCCCCTTTAGAAGCGACCACCTTGATCGAGAGAATCAGATCGAGATACTCGGTTTGCCAGTCCTCTTCGGTTGCTACTCCCACCACTGCGCCCAGAATCTCCTCTGTTCGCTGGCATCCCCTTAATTCGACACCGAGGCGGGCAAGAGAGCTGGCAACATCAGGAAGTAGTCTCTCAGCTACTTTTTCATGCACGAGGAGGGTTTCCATAGCATTACAGACGCCGGGCTTTTGCGTCTTTGCATCGACCGCGATCAGGCGAGCCATCTCCAAGTCTGCCGCTTCATCGACAAATACATGGCAGATGCCGTCGTAATGCTTGATGACCGGCATTCGCGAAAGAGATACCACCGTTTCGATCAAACCCTTACCTCCCCGTGGAATAATCAGGTCGAGATAACGATCCATGGAGGCCATCTCCTTCACGCTTTCCCTGTCAGTGAACGGCACCAGTTGAATAGAGGACGGAGGCAGCCCCTCAGCCTCGCCTCCGGCTTGCAACGCGTCACAGATCGCCCGATTCGAGTGAATCGCCTCCGAACCACCCCGCAAAATAGTCGCATTTCCGGACTTGAGACAGAGAACCGCAGCGTCACTGGTCACGTTGGGACGACTCTCATAAATGATCCCTATCACACCTATCGGAACCCTGACCTGCTGGATTTTCATCCCGTTCGGCCGTTCCCTTTCATCAAGAACATCGCCGACCGGATCGGAAAGCTGAGCTACCTGCTCGATCCCGTCAGCCATAGCCTCCAGACGAGATTCATTTAGTCGCAGTCGATCCAGCAGCGCACTACTGAGTCCGTTTTCCCGACCCGCCTCCAGATCCTTTGCGTTTTCGAATAGAATCCCAGTCACCTGAGACCGCAATTCAGCCGCCATCGCCCTTAAAATGGTATTCTTCTGATCGGCAGCCAGATTAGCCAGAGCGTGTCCAGCTGCTCTGGCCCTTTTGCCCATCGCATAAATCTTCTCGTGGATGGCTTCTGTGCTCAGACTTTCAGTTCCACTCATGAGAGGCACTCTATAGATTCAAAATTCTCACTCGCCAACCGGGAACCTTGTTCCAAGGCCACCGCCCTCCAAAATCTGGGCAAGTCGCTCCGGGCGGCGCCCATTTGCAATGACAGTCTCTACTCCCTGTTCAACGGCAAACTTAACCGCCCTGAGCTTTGATTCCATTCCTCCAATCGCAAACCTTCCCTTTTCCTCCTTGGCGTAAGACATGACCTCGCCGACAGAGGCGACCTCTTCCACGATTTTCTCTGAATCTGGAGGGTACAACCCATCCACAGTCGTCAACAGTATCAGCATCCGCGCCGACACAAGGCCCGCAACCCGAGCGGATAACATATCATTATCTCCGACACTTAATTCTTCCACCGCGACCGAATCGTTCTGGTTGATCACCGGAACGATCCCCTGCTCATCAACAAGACGACCAAGAAGAGCGCTGACCCGGCTACGGCGATCATCGTTTTCAAGATCAGCCGCAGTGAGAAGAAGCTGAGCCACACTAAGGTCAAAGCTTCGAAAAAGATTTTCGTAGGCATGCATGAGCCGGGTCTGCCCCACGGCGGCAGCTGCTTGCCGCGCAGATACATCATCCGGATACTCCTTGAGGCCGAGGGCGGAAATACCAGCTCCTACTGCCCCGGACGAGACCAGGACTACGCGCTTACCTTGGTCGGGCAGATCCGCGAGTGCATTGACCAGGCGAGCAAGCGAAGCGCTATCCAATGTCCCATCCTGCCGGGTGAGAACACCCGTACCCACTTTCACAACAATCGCATCCCTTCCGTTCATCGGTCCTCCCACCTGTTACATTCTCTCAGGAACTTCAATACCGAGCAACTCGAGCCCCTGCCGGAGAACACGGGCAGTCAATTCACAGAGGGCGAGACGCGTATCCCTGATGACCCCCTCGGATTTCAGAACTGGACACGACTGAAAGAACGAATGGTAGGCGCGTGCGAGCTCAAGGAGGTATCCTGCAAGAAAATTTGGTCGAAATCCCTCCAGCACGATGGGAACAATTTCGCCAAAGCGCACCAGCATTCTTGCAAGATGCAGCTCTCTCTCCTCAGAAAGCTCAAGAGCAGAGCCATCAGGAACATAATCCCCTCCCATTTTCGCGAAAATAGAACGGCACCTCACATAGCTGTATTGCAGATACGGGGCCGTGTCTCCGTCCATGGATACCATTTTATCGAGATCAAATATATAATCAGAAGTTCTATGGTGGGAGAGCTCCATAAACTTGATCGCGCTGATTCCTATTAACTCAGCCAGAGCATCGCGTTCCTCCTGCTTTTCGACCCGGGAGCGCCCCTCCGAACTTTTCCTTGCCGCTTCGACTGCATCATCAAGCAGGTCGCTCAGGAGAGGCAGATCACCCGAGCGGGTCTTCAGCGGTTTACCATCCTTCCCCAGAATTGTTCCGAACGAGACATGTTCGAGCTCAATTCGGCATCCGCGGCGCGCCGCAACGGCGAAAAGCTGCTTAAAATGATCCCCCTGTCGATGATCAACGACATACCAAGCCGCATCTGCCCTAAGCTCCTCGAGCCGGTAATCAACTGTCGCGATATCAGTAGTGGCATAATTAAAACCTCCATCGCTCTTCCTTACAATCATGGGCTTATCCTCCCAATCTCCATCCTTCTGAATCTTGAACGGATCAACTCCGGGATCCTCTAACCCTGCCGAGAACACGCACGTCGCTCCGTCACTCTCACGTGCTAATCCCTCCTCCACGAGGTCATCAACCACATCGGAGAGGCGGTCGTTGTAGGAGCTCTCTCCCAGCCAGTGATCAAAAGACACTCCCAGTCGATCGTAGATCACCTCAAGCCCCTCCCGTGAAAGGCTCACACACTCTCGCCAGATCGAAAGATTCTCCTCGTCCCCTTGCTGCAGGGCAACCAACTCCTTCCTGCATTCTTCCCTTACCACATCATCTTCACCACATCTCTCACTGGCAGCCCGGTAAAGTCTGAGGAGCTCGTTGAGCGGATTGTCTTCAAGGGACTTCCGATCAAGCGACCGCTTCCACGCCCAGATCACCATCCCAAACTGCGTCCCCCAGTCTCCGATGTGGTTGTCACTGATAACATCATGACCCAGAAAACGCCCAATGCGGGCCAGACTATCTCCAATAAACGTTGAGCGGAGGTGCCCGACATGCATGGGCTTGGCCACGTTCGGCGCACTGAAATCAATCACAATCCGGCGTGGATTCTCCACCGGTTCCACCCCGAGCCGATCGTCATCCATCAACCCGCTGAGCCGTTTCGCATAAGCAGGAGCACTTACCTGAAAATTAAGAAAACCGGGCCCCGCAATTTCCACTTCTCCAATATCCCCAACTTCGATAGAGGCCTTCAGAGCCTCTGCGAGATCTCTGGGGCTACGCTTTGCACTCTTGGAGAGAACCATGGCGACATTTGACTGGTAATCGCCAAAACGTAAGTCAGCAGCATGACTGAGACTCGCCTTCCCTGCGTCTGATTCGTCAATACCGCAATCTACACATGCAGCTCTCAGCCGCTCTTGAAGAACCCGTAAAAGTGTCATCTGGAATTCGCTATGTTTAATGCACGCTGAAATCGAGCGTTCCTGTAACGTGAGAAGGCTAACATTTTAGTTGTCTGGGCGGCGATCAGAATTCAATCGAGTTCCGATTCGCACTGCTCCAGCGACCTCAGCAGATCGCTGGCGGTAGACGCCTCTGTCATTTTCTCCCGAACGGCATGTTGGGAGAACAATCGCGCAATACCAGCAAGAGTCTGCAGATGGGAATTGGGCTGATTTTGGGGCACCACAAGGAGAACGAAGAAGTGAACCACTGCGTTGTCACAGGCATTGAAGTCAATTCCTCTCCGCGACCGACCAAACAGAGCAACTGATTCATTCAAGCTGTCCGAATAGCAATGGGGAATTGCCACCCCGTGCCCAATACCAGTACTGACGCGCTCCTCCCTCGCAGCGAGAGCTTCAACCACTATTCCATGCGACGTTACGGAGAGATCTCCGGCAGCAACAAGATGGCTAACCATCTCGTCAAGAACCTCATCACGCGTGCCCGCGCTCATTTCGGGGATGACGCGGCGCTCCGAAAGAAGCGAAACAATATTCATGATGACGAAGTGGCGATGACCTTCTCCGAGAGCCGGTTAACGCCAATGAGCAGGGCAAGCAAGGGTTTTCCCTGCAGAAACAGGATCCAACTTGACCTACATGATGCCCGGCAGGACATTCTGCAGCATGCGCTTGAGCCGCTTCATACCCATCCTCGCCGCCGGACTCATTCTGAGTTCCTGTGGAAGCCTGCGGCCTAACTACGGACCAGCCAACATGGGAGGACCCGAGCAGGAGGAGCGCAGGAAAACCATCAATTCGGAGACAACAGGAGATTTTTACATCGGACGACGATATCACGTGAATCGAACATGGTGGTGGGGCTATCTGCGCAGACCCGGGGAACCATGGTCAAAGGCTAAGCTTACCGTTTTCAACCAGAGCCTCATGCGGGCTCCGGACAATCTTCCTCAAGACGGTCCCACCGATGCCCGCTACGCCTTTGACCACAATTACGAGTATCGCATCTGGGGAAGCTACACGGGAGAAACGGTCTACGAGCCTAACAGCAACCAATTTCTACCGGAATTTCTCTTAAAGAACTATGAACTCCTGAAAACGAATCCCGGATGGTTATTTCATCCGAATGATCACTACGATCCTCACAGACTCACCCTCCACCCGTAAGAGAAGCACTCACCTGACCACGACGTCTCTTCCGTGGTCTACAGCCTTTTCGACCTAATACTTTTTCCAGACGGCTGGAACAAAAAATACGAGGATCGCATAGAGCTCCAATCGGCCCATGATCATAAGGAGCGAAAGAAATAACTGCGTGGATGGCTGAAATTGCCCGTAGTTATCCGTGGGACCAACATCACCGTAGCCCGGACCGATATTTCCAAAGGTGGCTAGCACCGCAGATACCGTCGTGGCGAAATCGATCCCCTGAGAAGTCTCTATTACCGCCACCACGACCATTGAGCCAAGAGACATCAGAGCAAAGATTGCAATAAATAGAACAGTCTGAGCACGAGCCACGTCATCGATCTGGTTCCCATTCACCCTCATCGCCATGATCTGATTGGGGCGAAACGCCTTTACAACTTCCTGCCAGGCAGCCCGAATGAGAAGAATCAGTCGACTAACTTTCAACCCCCCCGAGGTGGATCCTGCACACCCACCAACCAGCATCAGGGCAAGGATGATGAAATAGGTTGCCACGGGCCATTGCTCATAATTTGCCGTCACGTATCCCGTCGTGGAAGCGATTGAAACAATGGTAAAAACGGCACCACGCAGGGCCTCCAGGGCGCCCATCCCGCCGCCCATCGTTCCCACCGCCCAAGCCGCCAGAATACCCATCACTACAAGCAAGAAATACCACCGCACTTCCTCCAGTCGCCGTAACTCCTTCCACCGGCCTGACTTAATCACGACATAGACAAGAAAACTCGTGCTCCCAAGAAACATGAAGATTGCAATCCAGATCTCAATCAGCAACCCGTTCGCAAAGTTGGAAAAATAGGCAATGCTCTCATTGTGCGGGCTGAATCCCCCGGTCGCTACCGTCGTAAACGAGTGCGCGACAGCGTCGAACCAGCCGAGCCCAAGCCCCTTGAGACCGAGCAGACAAACTGCCGTGAGAGCAACATACACTATCAGAAAATTGAGCGCGGTGTCATGAATCCTCGCCGTGCTGGCCTGCTCCGACTGGAAGGAAGACTCGTTCCTGAACAGAAACTTGGCGCCTCCACTTCCGGAGAGGAGTGCGACAAACAGCACAAGGATTCCCAACCCTCCCAACCACTGCATGACAGAGCGCCAGAGTAGAATTGCGCGGGGCCATTCGGTTAGATCAGATATCACGGTCGCCCCCGTCGTCGTAAACCCTGACACCGACTCGAAGAGAGCTGCTGCAGGCGAGAGATTGGGTTCTCCAATCACAAAAGGTATAGACCCAAGCACCGCACTGAAAACCCAACCCAGCCCAACAATTAAGATTCCCTCCCGGCGCGGAATTCTGTTCGACAGCTTACCTCCGGACAAAATAAGGATCAGCCCTAGCAGACAACTGACACCTGCGGCAACCAATAAGGGCATAAGCCCCCGGCTCCCAGCATCGTGAGGGTCAAGATAGGCAAAGAGCCCACAAACAAGCATGGCCACGCTCTCCAAAGTGAAGAGCACTCCAAGAACCCTCGCCATCACTCGAAAATTCATACTTTCTCTCCACGAAATTCCCTCGATCCCTGCGGGCTCAACCAAGCGTTCTTCATCAAGATCGCTTCAAAAAAGCTCGGTAGCGTAGAAGGCTTAACCATACCATTTGGCAACAGACTGGAAGCTTCTTTCCAGAGCTCAGCAGGGTTCGATTCGTCCAACATTCAAGTATTCCGTCTCAATTCCAGAAGATCTGTTTAGTGCAATAGCTTGAGCAATTTCTTCACGGCCTTCAGCGAAACCATCGCGTAGATATGATCTCCAGCCTCTATGATATCGTCGGGTCCGGGAACAATGGCTTTCCCTTCTCGAATGAGCCCTACCAGCACTGACCCGACCGGCCAAGGAATGTCACGAACAGTTGATCCCACCACCTTCGCCTTTCTCCCCACATCGGTTCCAATCAACTTTCCGGCCATCCACTTTCGCACGACGTAGTATTTTTCCTCCGTCAGGTGCCGCTCAATGTAGCGTCTCGTAGCCTCCCGGGGGCTGACCGCCGCTACCACGCCGAACTGCCGTCCCCCTGAGCTTATCGCCCGAGCATAGTCAGCACGATGAATAATCGTCAGGCACTTCTTGGCGCCCAGGTTATTCGCCTGCAGACAGGTCATCACGTTATCTTCGTCACTCGAGCTGGCAGCCACAAAGAAATCTGCTTGCCCTACCTGCTCCTCCTCCAGTGCGGCAAGTTCAGTGGCATCAGCATTAATTACCGTGGTTTTTCCAAGGCGTTCGGTAAGCCGCTTACAGATCTTACCATCTTTTTCAAAGATTCGAACGCGGCAGTGCTCCCAGCTCTGCAACATCTGAGCCAACGCGAACCCATATTCCCCGCCACCGAAGATGACGACCCGCATGGTCTCGGCTTTTTTGCCGCCCTTCTGGAGAATTTCGGCAAGATCTCGAAGCCGCGCACTCTCCCCTGCGATGGTAACCTCATCTCCCTCCTCAATGACCGCCTCACTGTCTGGCACGAAGCCTTCCTCCTTTCTCGTAATCGCCGCCACTCTAGTTCTTGCTGGGAACTTGAGATTATTCAGACTTTTACCGACGGCGTCACTCTTCGCTCCAACTCTCACTTGCTGAACCTCGATCTTACCACCGGCAAGCTCTTCCACCCACAGCGAGTCTGGGTTCCGGATAAACTTTGCGAGATCGATCGCAGTAAGCCGCTCGGAGCTGAACAAATCATCGATCCCAAAGTGACCCGCGAGGTCAAACATCGGAAGATCACGTTGCAACTCCGGATGGATTCGGCACATCACGAGATTCACGCCATGAGCCTTGGCAATGGAGGCACTGACAAGATTCACCGTATTCTTGCTGGTGAGAGCGAGGAAAAGGTCACACTTCGCGATGTTGGCCCGGCCGAGGGCTTCAACCGTGCCGCCGTCAGCACAGATCACCTTCGCGTCGATAACTCTTTCCATTTCCGCTACCAATTGCGGATCCGAGTCAATCACTGTGACGCTGTAGGACTCGCGGAGCTTTTCGCCCTGGGTCCCGAGAAGAGCAAGACCCTGCGAAAGCTCTATGGCCAAGTGCCGGCCAATCTCTCCGGCTCCGACGATGATTATGTTCATATGAACAATCTTCTAACTGGACTGCATTTTCTCCCCACCTTCGTCGCATGCGAGCAAAATCGAGCCAAAAGGAATGTATTCATTAATTATCAATACTTTACGATGAAATGTATTCGGCCACTTGGTTCTCCAGCCTCACATCTTAGAGGCATCACAAGAGATCCAATCTCGCTGAGCACCCATGAGCGGCGGTCAGTCTTGCCGTCTGAGACGATGTGACCTATTTGTTATTCGTGCGCTTCCTATTGAACGTAAACCGCACCTATTTCAGTATTCCTAAAGAATCTAACGCCGCGCTTACCTTGTGAGATCTTCCTTACCCTTCCGTCTTCTCGTTATCTCTTCTTTGCTACCTCTTTTGTTGTCGCTCGCGGGCTACGCGCAGAAAGAGAAAGAAACAGACCCTGCGGCGGCAGAGGCGCAGCCCAAGACAGACCCAACTCTTGAGCAGTATTTCGTCGCGAACGGGGCCTACAATCGCAAGCTCTATCCGGTTGCCATTCAACAATACCAGGCATTTCTAAAAGCGCACCCGGAACACCCCAAGGGCGACCTTGCCAGACGTGGCCTCGCCTTGAGCCACTACGCCTCAAAACAATACAAGGAAGCCAGCGCCCCTCTTGCGACCCTTCTCGCCAAGGAGGCCCTCGACCCCACAATCAGCAGGGAACGCCTTGTGATGATGCAGGGTCAGTGCCTTCTTATCACTAATCAGAAGGAACAATCCAAGGCCCTCTACATTGCTGAAATTAGCAACCTCAAGACTCCCGCCTATCTCAACGCGGCTCTTGCCTCGATATCCGATGTAAGCTTCAGCGCCGGAGCTTGGGATGAAGTAGTCGACTGGACCACCAAGCTTCTTGCCACAAATCCCGATAAAGCCCGTGCAGCTCGTGGTCACTACCAGCAGGGATATGCCCACTATCAGCTCAAAGCACCTGAGCTGGCAATCGAATCACTCTCAAAGATTCAATCTTTGGACGCAGACCCCGTCTGGACGACCCGGGGCCTCTACCTATCAGGAGATTGCTACAACCAACTGAAGAAATCAGAGGAAGCCATGCAGGCTTTTGAGAAGGCCCTACCCGGTCTGAAAGGTAAAGATGCCATTGAATGTCGCTATCGACTGGGACTCACAAGATTCGTCCTCAAGCAATACGAGAAATCAGCAGAGGATCTGTCCGCCTATCTCACTGCTGATTCTAAAGGCCGGCATGCCGGCGAAGCACAACTCTATCTCGCCCGGACTCATCTGGAGCAGGGAGACCTCCAGACGGCAGGTGAGCAGCTTGCCTCCTTGGTCGCAGGCGAAGGAAAGGTCGCTGCCCGTAGTTCCCTCTGGTATGCCCGAGTATTCACTCGGGCTGAACCCGCTGACTACGACCGCGCATCTGCGATTCTTGGCACCGCAACCAAGGCGCACTCCGAGTCTCTCATTATTAATGATTTACGCTTTGATTATGCCAACTCCCTCATGGCTCGGACCGAGCCTGATTGGGAAGAAGCCCTTGCTTCTCTGACCCTTCTGAGGGCCGAGAACGATTTTGGCCAGCAAGGCGAAGTCCTCAGCCAGATTTCAGTCTGCCAGCAAAAGCTCGGCAAGAACGAGGAGAGCCTCGCTTCAAACAACAAGTTCCTGGCTGAGCATTCAGAGCACCGACTAGTTGCGGAAGCACGTTTCATGAAGGCAGAGAATCTTTTTCTCCTTGGTAGGCGCGATGAAGCATCCAAGAGCTACGCTGCATTTCTGGATGCTCACGCTGAACACCCCAACCGCTTGGCTGCGATCTTCAGGCAGGCTCAAATTCACCATGCGGAGGGGCGCTGGGCTGAATGCATCGAAACCTCAGCCGCCATTGTGGCCGCCGACCCAAAAGGCTCTCTGTATGACCAATTGCCATTCATGATTGGAGATTCCCTGTTCCGGCAGGAGAAATGGGAGCAGGCCGTTGAACCACTCTCAAAATTTCTCTCCAAGAGGGTGACTACATCCGACGAAGAAACTACCGTGAAGACAGGAGCAAACGTCGACATTGCTCTCATACAGCTGGCCGTTTGCCACGACCGGGGCGACAGAAAGGAAGCTGCTCTTGCTCAGCTCGACATCGTTATTAACAACTACCCGGATACAACCAGCCAGTTACCGCTGGCCCTCGCAGAGCAGGGCCGACTTGCTTACGAAATCGACGATCTGGCTCTGGCACGCGAGGCCCTTGAAAAATTTCGTGAGCTGGACACCTCCGAGAACAAACTCTTCAGCGAGTCCGCTGCAAAACAGCGTCCCAGGGTAAATTACTACCTTGGCTGGGTCGAAGCCCTTGAGGGCAAATACCCTGCAGCTGCAGCGAGCTTTAAGGCGGTGGTTGATGCCCAAGCCAACCATCCCCTCGCACCCGACGCGGCCCTGCAACACGGGATTGCCCTGTTCAACGGGGGCAACCTCGAGGAGGCCTCTGCCCAGTTCCAAGCAGTGCTCACAGGCTATAACAAGCACCCAAAGCTCGCTCGGGTAGTCTACCATCTCGGCCTCTCACTCGCCCGACAGAAACTTTACACCGAGGCAGCCAAGCAGTTTCAGCGTATCAGCGAGGAATTCGCTGAATCAGATTTCGCAGATCATGCACTCTATGAGTGGGCTTGGTGCGAGCGGGGCGACAAGCGGCAGGAGGAGGCCGTAAAACTATACCAGATTCTACTCAAGGATCACTCCGACAGCAGTTTAGCTCCGAAGGTCCAGGGTGAACTCGCCGAACTCAACCTGGACAAGGGCGCTCAGGACAAGATCATTGCCGATCTCTCGGCTACGCTCGAGACAGTGGAGGAGACATCCCTTCGTGAAGAATTACGGTATCAACTTGCCAGCGCCCACTTTAAGAAGGGGGATTACTCGTCTGCAGCCGCACAATTTATCACCCTCCTTGAGGATTATCCTGAATCTCGTTTTCTGGCGTCGATGCACTTTCAGGCTGGTGAATCTCAACTTCAGTTACAGCAAGTCGAAAAGGCACAGGCACAATTCACAGCAGCAGTCGGGATCGAGGGCAGCCCTCAATCTCTCGTTGAATCTATCACGATGCGCCTTGCTGAGACACAGGCTCTTACTGGCCAACACAGCGATGCCGCAGCCTCTTACCAGACCTTCCTTGAGAAGTTTCCCGAGAGCCGTTGGACTCGCAATGCGCGATTTGGGTTTGCTTTCGCTACCGAGAACAGTGGCGATCCTACAGCTGCCCTGGTGGAATACGCCAAGATTCTGGACGAACCCAAAACAGATCTCTGGACAGCACGGAGCCGATTCCAAACTGGATCCTGCCACGCTGCCCTCGAAAAAAATAATCAAGCGGTGATCGAATTCGTCAAGGTGGAGATCAGCTATCCGCAATATCCCCAGTGGCAAGCTCAGGCAGTACTTGAAATTGGAAAGATTCTCCTCGTACAGGACAAACCAGACCAAGCGAAAGAACGCTTTCAGGAGGTGTTGTCCCGCTTTGCCAAAGAGGAAGCGGCAGCCGCTGCCAAAGAACTTCTTGGGTTTTTGAAAGCGCCTGAGGCCAACTAAGAGGTCAACTCCCCGCCGCGACGAACCCAATGCCGAGCGACTTGCCGCCCGAACCGAGCATCAAGCAAAGGCTTGCGAGGGGATTTGCGCGTGCATGCCAGAAACTCGCCGAGGCTACGGCAGTATCTACCGCTCGGTTCCGCAAAAAGAATTCAACCCGCTCGGCACACAGGGACCCTTCAAAGAATCCTAATATTGGTAACGCCGAAACCCCTTTCGCCTCCACTCCTCCTCTCTCTAACAAAGGAATCCTCCAAGCTGAAATAGTCCCGGATAACGAACCTCCCGTTGCAGAGCCTCCAGTCACGGAGCCACCTGCAACAGCCCCATCCCGTCAGTCCGCACTTGCGGCATCCAACGCAGGGGTAGTGACCTCTTCATCACCTGTCCCGATACCCGCAGAGCAAAAAAACACCCTTAAGAACAGCCTCTTCCGCGACCATCTGCAGTCCTTTCTGGGCACCGGAGGAAAAAGAAAGTGGAACCGTTGGGCCACCCCTGCCGCTTTACTTCTTACTGGGGTCATTGTCGGATTCTCCCTCCTCGGCGATCTCCGCCAAAACGTATGGACGTACTATACTGACGACGATGGAGTCGAAGCAGAGGTCAACGACCAGAAAACCCGCTTTGTCCTGTGGCAGGACCCAAAGCTTCATGTCTTCAACGAACCCGAGCCGGAGAAGAACAAGAGTGAGGACACCAAGGACCCTTCTCGTCCATCTCCGAACCAACCTTCGGAACGCCTCGAAGCTGCATTTTCACCAGACGGAACCAGCATGGTGCTGGTCCGCTCTGATGGGGACTCCGGCTCCGACATGTATCTTTCGACCTGGAGCGGGAGAAGCTGGAGTCCACCCCTTCCTCTCGAGAGCCTCAATACAAACTCCAACGAGAGAGGGCCTGCCTACTCTCGCGATGGGCGCCACTTGTTCTTCAGCTCTGATCGCGACGGCGGGCGTGGCGGCTATGACCTTTACGTTGCCACTATCACTGACGGGGAGTGGAAGGTCCAGAACCTCGGCCCCGAAATCAATACCGCCGAAGACGAAAGTGGACCCTCTGCATCCTCTGATGACAGCAGGCTCTACTTCTCATCAAACAGGGAAGGAACCCGTGAAGAGGATATCTTCGTCGCTCAACGAGTTGCACCTGATAACGACCCGGAGAAGCCGCCGATCTTTATCGAGGCCGAGGCCGTTGATCACCTCAATTCGAAAGACCACGACATCCAAGCTGCGCTTACGAGGAGAGGAGAGCATGTCTTCCTCGCCTCAAACCGGAATGAAAGCGACGGCCGAGGCTACGAGGTTTTCCTGAGCCGGGTGGTAAAAGGGAAATCACTCAAGCCGGAAAAGGTCGATCTCTACATAAACAAGGGGAACGTCACCGACCCGACGGTCAGAATGGATGGGTTCGATCTTCTATTCAGTGCGGACCATGAGAGCAGCCCCGGCACGAAAGGCGATTCTTACAGACTCTACAGCTCAACCACCCGGGAAGTAATTGCTTTCACTGACCTGTCACGATGGGAGCAGTTCAAGGAGCTCCTTGGCAACATCGGCTGGTGGATTTTCCTCGCCCTTATCGCTCTCATCGCCCTGATCTATCTCCTTGAAAGCTGGCGTGATATTACCAGCCTTTTTCATAAGTGCCTTGCGGGTTCAGCCGCGGCCCACCTCTTTCTTCTGATTCTTTTTGCCCTTCTCGTCATAGCTAAAGAGATCGAGCAACAAAGCGATCCCCCTTCTGAAGTTCTTATCAGCATCGACGCAATGAGTGAGGAGGAACTCGCCCTAGAGAGCGTCCCTGAGGAAACGGAAATCGCCCAGCCTGACCTTGCCCAGGAAGCTGAAAAAGCTGCCGCCAACTTCGATATTCCGGAGCTGCAACCTCAGGAGAATGCTCAAGCAGTTCCGATTGATGCGGAGTTCCAGCAGGAAGCCATGGAGGTAGCCGTGAAAGCTTCAGCAGCCAATGCCAGCGATGAGATAGCAGAGCCCGCCGAGCCATCGGAACTTCTCAGTGAATTATCTGAGAGCGAGCTTCCGGAACCCGATCAGCCCCTTCTGGAAGAACTCGCTCTCGCCGAAGCCCCAGATGCGGAAAACCCGGTCGACTCAGAGTTTGCACCTGCGGAAACTGCTCCAACAAGTGAACAGAGTGAGACAGAAACCGTTGCAGATACTGCGATTACCGACACGGCTGAGGCCGCCGAAATCCAACCCTCTGAAACTGTCACCGACAGTCCCTCCCCCCCACCTCTGGCGGAGGTTTCCCCGGCCCAAGCGGAATCCGACCAGCCTGAAACTCCTGAGTCTCTGGACTCCTCACTACTCTCTGAACTCCCCGAAATTTCACCCCTCCAGACCGAAACTGTTGAACTTGAAGAGAGCAATCCGACCGAGAATGCGGAACCAGTCAACCCAGCAGAAGACCTCTTCAATCCCGCAGAAGCTCTCGCGGCAAATGAGAGCAATGACTCTCCTGCCGAGACGCCCTCGGATGCCCCAGCAGAGAGCGTAGCCGAGGTGACCGAAGTAAGTGAGAGTTCGCTTGAGACTCCCTCTCCCACCACCGACCCCGCCTCATCGGTTGGCGAGGCCAGCAATCAGGACGAGGAAACTGAGTCTCTGGCTGATTCCACCCTAAGTCAGGAGCTGCCCGACTCTTCTCCTGTCGATACCGGGCTCCTTGAACTTGAAGAAGGAACCCCGCTCGACAACACCGCTCCTGCGGACAGCGCGGAAGAAGCATTTACTCCCGAGGAAGCCATTGCGGCAAACCCCAGTTCACAGGCCGAGGGTGAACCCGCCTCCGATTCTGCCGTTGCAGATCAAGCCGAGGTCGCCGAGGTAAATATTGGAGAGCCTTCTCAGGATGCAGCTCTTGAGACCGCGTCCGCGATCGAAGCAACGGAAGCAGAGCAATCCCTCACTGATACTCCAGAGGCCTCGAGCCTCGACAGCATTCTTCCAGTAACCGACCTCCTTGATCCGGGCGCGCCACAGCTTGACGAGGGAAATCCCGAACCTGCGGCAGAACCTGTCAATCCAGGTGAGGAAACATTCGCCCCCGACAGCGCAACGACCTCAAGCGCAATCAATCCCGCAAATACAGCTCCCTTACTGGATTCCGCAATCCCCGAAGAGACTCAGGCTGCCGAGGTCTCCGAAGGAAGCATCACCGAGACAGAGACTGTCTCAGAACCCTCTTCAGCGGTCGGCGAGGCCCAATCAGAAGAAGCTCCCCAGTCCCAGCTGGAATCCAACCTCGCAAGCGCTCTTCCTGAAACCGATCTCCTTGACCCTGGTGCGCCTAATCTGGATGAGGGCGAAACCAACCCAGCCGCAACTCCTGGCGACGAAAGCTTCAGACCCGAATCCTCCTCTGCTCTCGCATCCCGTCAGGCTGGTGAAACGTCAAATGATACAGCAGAAGCTTACGAAGCCGAGAGCTCAGAAATCAGCAAGGGAGAATTGACCTCCAGTCAACCAGAACAAGGTTCTGCCGATGCTACAGGAGAAGCCCAGTCTGAAGACGCTCCCCAGTCTCAGCTCGAATCCGGCATTGCAAGCAACCTCCCAGAAACCGACCTCCTTGATCCCGGGGCCCCCGCGCTGGATGAAGGCGAAGCGGAGACTGAGGGTAACCCCGGCGACGAAAGCTTTAAACCGGAGTCCGCTTCTGCTCTGGCATCCCGCCAGGCAGGTGAAACGTCAAATGATTCCGCGGAGGCCTTTGCAGCAGACCCCTCCGAGATTAGCAGGGGCGAGTTGACCTCCAGCAAGGCAGAGCAAGGATCTGCCTCTGCTGCGGGAGAAGCTCAGAGCGAGGAAGCTCTCTCTGCCGAGTCCTCCGCTCTTACCGGAAATCTCCCTGAAGCTTCCACTCTCGACCCAGGTGCCCCGGCTCTTGAAGAAGGCCCTCCTGCCGCCGCAGATGGGGGAAGTGGTGAATTTAAGCCGGAAAGTGGATCCATGGTAGCCAAGCAAGGAGCGGAATCCGGGGGCGACGTGGCCGAATCTTCCGAGGCGGATTCCTCGGAAGTGGGCCAGGGAGAACTTGCTTCATCGGAACCCGGCAACGGCTCAGCCGGGGCCGTAGGTGAGGCCGATTCGACAGAAGGACTCCCCACCGATGCCACAAATCTCGAGGGAGCTCTTCCGGAAACTGCCCTTTTAGACACAGGTGCTCCTGCCCTTGAGGAGGGCCCTCAGACTGCCGTTCAGGGAAATGCCGATGAATCCTTCACACCCAGCACCGGAGGAATGGCTTCCACCAAGACTCCTGACTCCGGTAGCGACGGAGGAACCGCCTCCGCCAGCGAGGTAGAGGCTGAGTCCATCGCCTCGAACGGTCAGACCGAGAACGAGGCCGACCTGACCAATCCTCAGGAAGGCCTTGAAGCAGGGAGCTCCCAAACCGTCACCGATCCCGGGGCACTCGGACCGGTGAGCCTTGAACCAACGCTCGCAGGATCTCTTCTCCCAGGAGAACTGGAGGCTCCAGCAGACCTTGGCACCAGCGATTTCATCAAGAAGCAGCGGGGCCGCCCCTCCATGGACGTCATTCAGCAGTTAGGCGGATCCGACGGAACCGAGAAGGCCATCCGCGCCTCTCTGCGCTGGCTGGCGCAGAACCAGGAGGAAGACGGCCGCTGGGATTCACGTAAACATGGAGCCAAGGGTAGATTCGATACCGGAAATGCCGGACTGGCTCTGCTGTGCTTCTACGGCTGGGGTGCCCGCCATGACCGGGACGGAGAATATCGCGATCACGTACAGAAGGCCCTCGATTATCTCCTGAGGATCCAGAAGGAAGACGGAGATTTGAGCGGGAGAGGCAAGATGTATTGTCACTCCATCGCGTCTATCGCTCTCTGCGAGGCCTATGGCATCAGCAAAGACAAACGCCTGCGGGAACCTGCGGAACGGTCAATCGCCTACACACTGGCAGCCCAGAGCAAGAGCAAGGGAGGATGGCGCTACAACCCCGGTGAGGATTCAGACACCTCGATCACAGGCTGGCAGTATATGGCTCTACACAGCGCTCGGCTCGCTGGACTGAAGGTTCCCGAAGAGAACTTTGAAAGGGCTCGCAAGTGGCTCGACACTGCTGGAGGAGGGAAACACGGTGGGCTCTATGGCTATCAGGGACCGGGCACCAAGTGGCCAGCGATGATTGCCACAGGGATGTTCTGTCGCCAACTCGACCTCGTTGCCCCCACCGCGCCGATGCAGATAGAGAGCGCGCA
>NZAC01000067.1 GCA_002686085.1 Roseibacillus sp.
ACCAAGAAAAAGGTCCGGGTCAAATTGAGGTAGTAATTTGCTCGGACATTCAAGCCAGGCCTCCAAAGTAGTGGGCGGGCGGAAGGCTCTTTCTACTCCTCAATTCTCACACGGATGTAGCGTTGCTGGCCGTTCAGGGTCGGCTGCGTATCTCTCACTGTGATGGTTGCGGTTCCATTATTATTATCCCGTTGTGAGAGGATCACTACATTCGGGCTCCAGCTTTGAAGGTCGTCACTGACCTCTGCAGTGATCGTGGCGAGCGGAAGCTGAGACCGTAATTGGTAGGTGAGGGTCAGGTAGCTGGAGTTATCGAGATTTTGGATCTCTACGATGTTGAGTTGATCCGCCGGAGTAGCCCCCAAATCGAAGCCCTGCGCGTAGAGCATGAAGTTGCTGAGCCCGCCGGGTCCGGCGATCAGGTCCGGACCAGAAATAAGAGGATCTGCCCCATCCAGAGGTCCCAGAAACTGGCGAGCCCAAATGTCATAAGACCAGTCGTCCGAGGCATTTGGTGCACCAAAGTCAATATGGGCCGCACGCCAGCGGGAACCCTCATCGAGATCTTCCTCCGGGGTGTTGATGGGATCGATCAATACAAGACTTGGTCCATCGCCGTCCGGAAGGGTTGGCCAGGGAGGGCTGTCGTCATACGGAAAACTGAAAATCTTTGCTCCTGCAGAATCGTCCAATGCCAACCGTTCTCCCTTGTTGGAGAGATTCGTTTCATCAGCGAATTCGCCGATGATGGAGGATGCGGTCGAGGGGCCATAGCGGGCAAGAAAGGCGGCGGTGTTACTTACCACAAGGCCCCTTTCGCCGGCATCGAGGAAGCTGCCAACGGGGAACTGAAAATTGATGCCCTCCCTGAAGCTGAGAAGGCTCAGGTCAATTCTCTCGTCCGCTATATTTTGTAGTTCAATAAACTCAAAGTCGTTGTCGGACTCAGAGATCTCCAGCTCGGCCTCGGTCTCTGGATCGGTAGGGTGGTAGTGAATCTCGGTCACCTTCAGATTCTCGAAAGTGGCGGGGGACCCGATCCGATAGAGTATGTCCAAGAGGGCTGACCAGGTGCCGTCATTACCTCGGGAGCGCGCTTTCAGCCAGGTGGTCTGGTTCAAAGCGATTCGCTCGTTGTAGATTTGAGCCGAGGGCGCGAGTGATCCTCCGGCAGAACTGGTGTCGCCTTCCAGAACGGCCTGAATGAGAAAGTCGCTGCTCCTGGTTGTGCGGTTGAGGCCATGGATGGCGAGGATGTTTTCACCGGGACGCAGGAGGTTGAGTGCCTCAGTCTGGTCGAAGGTGACGAACGTCGCAGCAAGCGCATCACTGTGAGTGGCGGTGGCGGCGGAATTCCACTGAGTAGCCCCTGCGTTCCGAGATTCGATTTCCACCCCATTAAGGTAGGCGACGAAGCCGTCATCATAGCGCATTCTGAGCGCTACGGAACCCAGGGAGTCAATGGTAGCCTGGTCGGCAATGTCGAACTTATAGCGGATATAGGCGGAGGCATTGTTGTTATACATCTCCGGAAGTTCGGTCCGGATAAGATCTGTAAAATTAGGATCGCTGGCGGGGAAACGTTCGAATCCGACTCCATTGGGGCCTGTGGCCCACTGGTCGATATTGGATGGGTCCGCCAGCTGATGCCATGTGGTGCCTATTTCGGCATCACTCTCAAGCGAGGGAACAAATGCCTGCACGGGATGATCACTTGTAATGAAAGGAACGATTCCCCCGGCACTTGGGCTGCGGGGGTCGGCTCCGTCAGTCGTGAAGTAGATTCTGGCTCCCCGGGTGGTCGTGCTGAGGGCGAGATCAGTCGGGCTCGAAAGCTGGGTCTCGGTGAGGGATGGAAAAGGTGCGGCGACGTTGGGATATAACCCAATTTCGCGGAACTGCCGCAGGATTTCATTGCTCCGATTCACGAGGAATTGAGAGCGCACCCAGTCCACCGCCGGAATCCATTGAGTATTTCGCGTGTAAGGGGTTCCCCGGTTCCCACCCCAGCTGTCCCGCCCCCACCTGGCAGATTCAGCAACGACGGGTGTGCGCACCTTTGTGACAAGTTGGTCCCATCTGGTCTGAAGACTCTCCACGGAGAGTGCTCCCCGGTTGTAGATGTGCTTGTGTAACCGGTCGGCAAAATGCAGCCGAAATTCCTGATTTTGTCGCAGGGCGTCATAGACGATTCCGGGAGAATTAGGGTTGTCGACCCTGGTGAAATTATTGCGCCAACTCCGGGGGTTTTCCTGGCCGGTAGATTCATTGCTTGAGAAAGGTATTCCCATCGACATTTCTGCGTCCCAGGAATAGAAGATGAAAGGAGCTTCTCCGTTGCGGCTTTTCCGGGCAACATACCAGTTCTTGTCGTCAAAGAAGGTCGATATCGATTGGCCGTTGCGAGTCGCTGGTGCCAGCCAGTCCTCATCACTGGACCATATCCGATGTATCATGGCGTCAGCAAAGTTGTCGATATCCACAAATCTCTGGATGGCGGCATACTCAGATTCCGACTCGATCCCATTCTCTGCCAGGTTGATCATTTCATTCCATGCAACGGCATTGCCGGATTCGACTTCTGCACCGTGCTTGACGATGTCCCAGTCGTCCGGATCTCCGCCGTGGTGATCTGCGTTGAAGTGTTCGTGGGGGAATTCCTGTAGATCATACAGACCCCAGTAATCGCCGTTCATGAAGAGGTTGACCATTCGGCCGCAGGGAGAGGGTTGCCCCATGTCTTTCTGAACCCGATGCAGGAACTCATTGCGGATAAAGCTGGCGTTGTCCCAGTCGTCCCGGAAAGTCCAGGCATCGTGTCCTCCGCCGCGGAGCAGGATGCTTTTGAAGGTCTCGACTGGGGACCCCGGAAAGAGGGGGTGGGTCAGTCGGGTTTTTCCGTAATCGGATCGGAAGTAGAGCCGGAAGTTCTTTTTCGGGTGCTGTCGGGCGTTACCGCCGTGGATTCGTATTCCAGCAGGTTCATGGGTGGAATCCTCAGGATCCGAAGGATCAAAGAACTCGAAATGAGCCTCTCGCTCGCTGCTGGTTCCGCTCAATGAGGGGTTACTGTGAATGCCCGAACCTCCAAAAACATCGGTTGGGTTAAACGAGAGAGAGACCACCGGGAGTCGAGTCAGGGCGGGACGGATTTCGCGGCTGTAAATCGGAGACCCCACTATCGAGCTGTCCATTTCGCGCTGCTGGATGATATCACCGGCGTAGAGGTAGCTCTTGGCGTCCACATTGGTTTGAATCATGCCGCTTTTGTAGGCGATCGCACGTAGAACAGTCGTTGAGCTGATCCTGATGGGTCCGGTATAGATCTGGCCGAATTGGGGGGTTGGCTCCCGCCCATCAGTGGTGTAGCGAATTGCCGCATCCGGAGTTTCAGAGCTTATCGTGACCTCAATCGGTCTCGTGTAGAACCCTCGCTGATGAGAGAAGGTGGTATCTGCCACGAAACCCTCCAGGGTTGCTCCATTGATGCTGCCTGGGGTTGATGGAGAGAGGTATCCCAGCGATCCGTCACTACCTATGCCATAGCCAATGTCGCGTTTTTGTGGGGGGAAAGATGGAGCGAATTCGTCTACAAGGGCTCCACTGGGATCATGGAGAGCGAGGTAGTCGCCTGCGGAATCCAAAGAGAAATTGGTGTGAAGCTGCCCGCGGAGCGCTGCGCGGTCCTTTCCGGAAGCGAAAACAACGAGAAATCTGTTCGAGCCGATGAACTTACCGTTGGGAAACACCCATTTCCCCGGATTTTCAGGATCGTCTGTCAGGCTGTAGCCTCCGAGATTAACCTGGGATCCGGCATTGAAGATTTCGATCCAGTCGGAAGAGTCCCCGTCAGAGTCATTGAGGGTGTCTCTGTTGCTGGCAACGATCTCATTGATTCTGATTTGTCCAGCGGCGGGGAGGCAGAAGAGGGAGACGAGGAGTCCTGTGAGCAGGCCATGACGATAGCAAGCCACCGCTGACATGAGATTAAGCGGCATAAGGGGAGGGATGGTCATGGGCTGAGACGTTTCAACCGGAAAAGATTGGGTGCACTTTATCTTTTCACAGGCATCCTGCAAGAAGCCTCGCGGGAGAAATAAGGGCCTCTATACCCATTTTGGCTTATTCAGGGCCTTAAGGGCTGGGTGGAAGCGCGCAAATGAACGTTAGGCTCGGGGGTGGTAGGCACGATGGACTTTTCGGAGGCGGTGCTCATCAACATGGGTGTAAATCTGGGTTGTCGAGATGTCGGCATGCCCCAGAAGCTCCTGAATGACCCGTAGGTCAGCTCCGTTCTGCAGAAGGTGGGTTGCGAAGGAGTGGCGCAGGAGGTGTGGGTAGATTTTCCGGGAGAGGCCTGCCTGAGCTGCCCTTTGTTTGACGATCTGCCTGACCCGGTCGGGGCTCAGGGGGCCACCGCGGACCGAGAGAAAAATCTCGGAGGAACTTCGGGATTTGATGAGGTTGGAGCGTTCGTTTTGGAGATAGTCCTCAAGTGCCTTGTTCGCCCGGCCGCCGACGGGAACAATACGGGTTTTGTTGCCTTTTCCGGTAACCCTGAGAAAGCCGTCATCAAGGTCCAGAGTTTCCAGTCGGATGGAGCAGACCTCGGCGAGGCGAAGGCCGGATGAATAAAAAAGCTCAAGGATAGCAAGGTCCCTGCGGCCCAGTGGCTTCGATGTATCAATGGAGTCCAGAATCTGGACCACTTGAGAGACCTGCAAGGTTTCAGGCAGTGGGCTTCCCGTTTTCGGGGAAAGAAGGGGTTCGGAAGGGTCTTCCGACAAGAAGTCTCGATGGACGAGGAAGCGGAAGAAGATTCTGATATGAACGATCGCAATGCGAAGGGATGAGGCCTCCAGTCCTCGTTGCTTTTGTCTGGAGAGAAACTCCTGCAGGCATCTGGTGTCGATAGCTTGCCAGGTCGTGGCGCCCTCATCTGCTGCCCAGTTGGCAAGGGTTTCCAAGCTGCGTCTGACCGAGAGCTGGTAGGCAGAAGAAAGTCCGCGCTCCGTGGCGAGAAATAGAATAAAGCTATCGATTTGAGGTGCCACTGGCAGAAGTGTAACAGAAAGCGGGGTTAGAGGGCCTGAAAAGTTCAGGTTGGGGAGCAGGGTTTTGTTTCTCGAGGTTGATTTTCCGGGCCGAGGGCGCTAAGGATCCCGCCTCATCCTCCGGAAGGGAGGGAAGCGTAATGCCCAGAGTATTCATAAAGACATATGGATGTCAGATGAACGAACGTGATTCCGAGCAGGTTGCCCGGATGTTCGTTGAGGGAGGTTACACCCTAACCCGTGAAGAGCAGGAAGCCGACGCGATTCTGGTCAACACCTGTTCAGTGAGAGATCAGGCCGAGCAGAAAGCGCTGGGTAAGATGGGGATGATGGGGAAGCACCGCGAAAGGCGTAGTCATGTCGTTTATGGTTTCATGGGATGCATGGCCCAGAGCCGCGGGGAAGAGCTTTTCGATCGTATCCCGCATCTTGATGTCGTCGTTGGAACCCAGAAATACCATCGGGTCTTCAGCTACGTGGATGACATTCTGCGCAAGCGGATGGAGGGTCGCATGGATGAACCCTCCATGTCCCTGGAGGGTAATGCGGTTGAGGAAGAGGGAGTTCATGCTCCCGCTCCTGAGGGAAAGGTGGTGGATACCGGGGTGGAAGAGGGAAGTCAGAATACGATTCGAGATCATGTGGCGGCGACGAAGCGGCCATCGGCTTTTGTCTCAATCATGCAGGGCTGTAACATGAGGTGCAGTTTCTGTATCGTCCCGGATACGAGGGGTGGAGAACGAAGCCGGCCGATTTCCGATATCGTCAAGGAGGTGGAGCGCCTGGCCTTTCAGGGAACCAAGGAAGTCACTCTGCTTGGTCAGATTGTCAATCTTTACGGGCGCACTGAGTTCGGGCGTGTTGATGGAAAGTCACCGTTCGTGCAGCTGCTGGAAGCGGTTCACGAGGTGGAAGGAATCGAACG
Source organism: Roseibacillus sp. (assembly GCA_002686085.1). Lineage (GTDB taxonomy): Bacteria > Verrucomicrobiota > Verrucomicrobiia > Verrucomicrobiales > Akkermansiaceae > Roseibacillus_B. Next base: position 5,980 of record NZAC01000067.1, read on the forward strand.
AATCAGATTCACTTCGCCCCACCCGATTGGTTACCGCGATGATCTGGTAGAGGCCTTCACCTACCTCCCCAAACTGTGTTCGCATATTCATTTTCCCATGCAGAGTGGGAGTGATCGTATTCTCAGGGCGATGCGGCGCCCCTACAAGAATGAGAAGTTCATTGCGATTTGTGAGAAAATGAAGGCTGCGCGTGCCGACCTCGCAATTACCACCGACATTATTGTGGGATTTCCAACCGAGACGGATGCAGATTTTCAGGAGACCGTTGAATGCGTGAAGCGACTGCAGTTCGACAACAGTTTCATTTTTCGGTATTCGAAGAGAAAAGATACGCCAGCTGCTGAGATGGAGGGCCAGCTGCCTGAGACGGTCAAGGAGGAGCGCAATCAGGAGTTGCTCCGGATTCAGGGAGAGATCGCGATCCGAAAGAATGCAGAACTCATTGGCACCTGTCAGGAAATCCTTTGCACGGGTCCGAGTAAGACCAACAAGGAGAAGTTGAGCGGCCGGACAACGCAAAATAAGATCGTGATCGTTGACGGTGACGCGGACGAGCTCACAGGAGAAATCTTCAAGGTAGATATCGAGGACTCCACCGGTTACACGCTTTTCGGCAACCTTCAGCCGAAGACCCAGCGGGTGGCTGCCGGGATCTGAAGTTGTCCGTGAATGTTTTGCAGGATGATGCTTTCGGTGAAAATACGCCCTTTGCCCTTTACCTCACCTCGCCGCTGGCATAGCTAGCGAACAAGACCATGGGTCCTCACCCCTACGAAAGTATTCCACTCAACGTCGCGGGCTATGTACTTGCCGCATATCTGCTGGTTGTTCATGGCCTGATGATCTGGAAGGCGGAGCGCTGCAAGGAGTGGCTGAACAGGCTTCCCCGCCATCGTGCGGCAGGGATCTACACGCTTGCAGTCGGAATGTTCTGGTTCTGGCTCCTGATCGCCCCGGAGAACCTCGGGGTGCTGTCCTCCCTGACGATGGATATTGGTGAATTTAATGCGGTGAAGCCCTGGCTTCGGATCATAGTGCCTGTTGCCTTTGTGGGAATGGCCATCGGCGTAAAGGAGTTTCTTTTCGTCCGCGCGCTGGGGGTAGTGGCGCTGATGGCGAGTAGCCCCCTTCTTGAGGCCGCCTTCAACAGGGATCCGGCCACCCGGTTGCTGATTCCTGTGTTCTCCTACGCGCTGCTCACCGCAGGACTGTTCTGGGTGGGTATGCCGTATACTTTTCGGGACCTCGCAAAGTGGGCAACTGATAGCCATAAACGCTGGATGAGCCTCGCGTTGAGTGGTCTGGGCTATGGAGCCCTTACCCTCCTCTGTGCGATTCTTTTCTGGAGAGGGCACTGAGTGATCCCAAAGGCGTTATGGCACCTGCTGGGGCGGGGCATTACAATTTAGAATTATTCTAATTAGGCCTTGCGAACGAGGGCTGCTACCGTAGGTTCCCTGCGTTGAGGAAAATCGCTGAACAAGCCCCCGGATCGGCTGACATCCCCTCGGTGTTGCGAGGTCTCCGCATGACGAAGCAGCGACGGGTGGTGTATTCCATATTGCTTGAGAACCGTGATCACCCCACCGCCAACGATGTCTTCCGCCGAGTTCAGAGGGAGATGTCTACGATCTCACTAGCCACTGTGTATAACTGCCTTGATGCGCTCTCCAAACACGGCCTGATTAATCAGGTGAATTTTGACAGGGAGCCCTCGCGATTTTGTGTGAACCCCGCGCCTCACGTTCATTTCAGGGATACGAGAACAGGAGTCATTCACGACATAGCTTTCAAGGAAGGGTGCCAGATCACGGATCTGCTGGATCTTCCCGATGGTGCAGAAGTGAGCGAGCTTGAACTTACCATAAGCGGGGACCTTCCCGCCAACCCCTGACCCGATACCTTTTTAAATTACTCCTCCTCCATTTAAGATGAGCCTGATCATCAAAAACCTCCACGCTGCTATTGACGGAAATCCTATTCTCAAGGGGCTCAGCCTTGAGATTCCTGCCGGAGAAGTCCATGCCATCATGGGGCCCAACGGGTCTGGGAAATCTACTCTTTCCAAGGTTGTTGCGGGTCATGATGACTATGAAGTTACCGAGGGCTCAGTCACAATGGACGGAGAGAACCTCCTCGAGCTGGAAATAGATGAAAGAAGTCGGGCAGGTCTTTTTCTGGCCTTCCAATATCCCGCAGAGGTGCCCGGGGTGACGATGGCCAACTTTATCCGGGCCGCCTTACAGGCGCGCCTCCCAGAGGGAGAAGAGTTGGACGCGGTGAGCTATTACAAGAACCTGTATGAGAAGATGGATCAGCTGGGAATCGACCGGCAGTTCACCTCGCGCTTTGTGAACGAGGGTTTTTCAGGTGGGGAAAAGAAACGAAACGAGGTCCTGCAGATGATGATGCTCGAGCCCAGCTACTGCCTGATGGATGAGACCGATTCCGGACTCGATATTGATGCTCTGAAGGTCGTAGCAGACGGCGTCAACTCAATGCGTTCCCCCGACCGTGGATTTCTGGTGATTACCCACTACCAACGCCTTCTCGATTATATAGAGCCTGATCATGTTCACGTTCTGGCGGACGGACAGATCGTGAGAAGTGGGACCAAGGAGCTGGCGCGAGAGCTGGAGAACAAAGGCTACGATTTCCTCAAGGAGGAGCTCGAGGTCGCAGGCTAAATCATTTGATAAACAGGAGAAAGATATGAGCGAATCAGTCTTGGATGCAGGAACTCAGGCGGCGATTGAAGTCGACCAGAGCAAGGGAAATTTCTCATACCCTGAGTCCCACAAGTTCGATGCGGGACGGGGGTTGAGCCCCGCTACGATTGACTACATCTGCGACGTCAAGGACGACGCCGAGTGGGTCCGCGAACTTCGTCACCGCGCCCTCAAGACCTTTGAGTCAAAGCCGATGCCCACGCACTGGGCCACCGAGGATCTGAACAATATCGATTTCGATATCATTCGTTATTACCTCTCAGATGGAACAAAGCCCACCCGGAGCTGGGACGAGGTGCCTGACGACATCAAGGAAACCTTTGAGCGTCTGGGAATTCCCGAGCAGGAGAGAGCCTTTCTTGCCGGAGTGGAGGCTCAGTATGATTCGGAGGCGGCCTATTCCAACGTCAAGGAAGAGCTCGAGAAGGATGGGGTTATTTTCGTCAACTCAACCGAGGGGCTGAAGGAATACGAAGACATCTTCCGGCCGTGGTTTGGTAAGGTCATTCCGGCAGGCGACAACAAGTTTTCGGCGCTCAACACCGCGGTTTTCTCTGGAGGGTCGTTCATCTACGTGCCCAAGGGTTTGAAGGTGAAGCATCCTCTTCAGGCCTACTTCCGGATCAACTCGGAAAACTTCGGTCAATTCGAGCGGACTCTTATCATCTGTGATGAAGGGTCGGAGTTGACCTACCTGGAGGGATGTACCGCACCCAAATTCGAGACCGCAACGCTGCACTCGGCGGTGGTGGAGCTGGTGGCCATGAAAGACGCAAAGCTCCAATATATCACGGTCCAGAACTGGAGTGATAACGTGTTCAATCTGGTGACTAAGCGCGGGGTTGCGCACGAGAATGCGGAAGTCCGCTGGATTGACTGCAATATTGGCAGCAGGCTGACCATGAAATATCCGGGAGTAGTGATGAAGGGCAGGAAGGCCCGGGGTGAGGTGATCTCAATCGCCCTTGCCAATTCCGGACAGCATCAGGATACCGGCGCCAAGATGATTCATGCGGCAGACGAAACGACTTCGAATGTCGTCTCCAAGTCCATCTCTGTAGGAGAAGGACGGTCAACCTACCGTGGACAGGTTCATATCCCGAAGCACCTCAAGGGGTGCCGGAACAATACCGAGTGTGACGCCCTTCTAATCAACACCAATAGCCGGACGGATACCTACCCGGCGATCACGGTCAAGGGCAACCAGCATGCGACCCAGCATGAGGCCAGTGTGTCTCAGGTCTCTGAGGAGATGCTCTTTTATCTCCAGCAGCGGGGCTTGAGTGAAGGTGCTGCAATGAGTCTCGCCGTGAATGGCTTTGTGAACGACCTCGTGAGAGAATTCCCGATGGAATATTCGGTCGAGCTGAAACGTCTCATCGAATTGGAGATGGAAGGAAGTGTGGGGTAGGCGGAGTGAGCTGAACAAGAGAAGCAGCTGATTGAAATTGATGGATACCACTGTTGAAGGGTTGAATATTCTGGCCGAGGAGCCCCGTCCGATCGACGGGATTCCCGATTGGTTCAACGAGTCCCGTCAAGCCGGTTGGGAGCTTTCCCAGAAGCTGGCGATGCCGTCCCGCAAGGACGAGGAGTGGCGATTCGCGAAACTCCGGCATCTCAATTTTAAAAACGTGAGACTCCCGGATTCCAGCAGGGAACAGGAATCGCGTGGGACAAAAGGTCTCGACAAATGTTCAGCCCGGTTTGGCTTTGTGAATGACTGTCTGACGGAGCGGGA
>NZAC01000068.1 GCA_002686085.1 Roseibacillus sp.
CGCCCTTGTCCTTGAACTCCGCTCCTGCCTGGTCATGGCCAAAGTACCACCTCCCATCCGGACCTCCGAAGATCGCCGGTACGCTATCAGTATCTCTGCCCCGCTTGAATCCGCTGAGGAGATTCTCGCGCTTGTCTATCCCTGGTTCGAAGACGAGGTTCTCGTTCGTATCGGTATAAACAGTCAGATGAGGGGGATTGAAGGCCACGACCCTGTTTCCAAAGACGCTGATCTCCAGAGGCCCCTCCAGAGCGCTATCCTCGATGAAAACATGAGATGTGTCGGCCTTGCCGTCGTGGTTCTTGTCTTCGAGGATGACGATGCGAGACCCGTTCGGGTGTGTATCGGTGGTGTGTCGTTCGGCCACCCAGATCCGCCCGGTGTGGTCCGTATCCATACTCAGGGGCCGGGCCAGCATTGGCCCTTCAGCCCAGGTTGTAATCTCGAGATCGCCGGGCAGAAGAATACCTGTGTCTGGGATCGCCTTCGGAGCGAGGGTTGCCTCAGGCTGAATTTCTTTGCCAGCGAGCGCGGGCTCCGGTGAAGCGGCGCTTGGAGAGTTTTTCTTCTGGGGTGCCGGGGCTGGTCGAACCTTCGCTCCGGCACCCTTCTTAAAACCCGCCTCTCGTTCCGTCTGGATCTTGGCGGGAGGAAGTTTCTTCCATGCCGCCGGGTCCGGTATCTTTATTCGTTTCACTCTGCCCTTCTTATCGAGGTTGACGTTGAGTTCTTCCTCGGTCGGAGTCTTGGAAAGGACGCCGTTCGCGGGGACCTTCATTCCCGCGGTCCAGACGATGGCGTTGAGAATGGCCTTGCGTATTCCATCGATCGCCCAGCCTTCGTGGTAGTGGCCTCCTACAAAACCAATCCCCCTGCCTCCGGCGGGACGCTCGTAGCCCCACATCAGGGTCTGAGGCTTGCCTAGTCCCTCTACTCCGTTCTTGTTCCACATGTTAATGTAGCGGTTCATATTCTGACGGGTAGGAACCGCCGTAAAGAGATCCAATACCTTGTCCCGTTCCTTAATGAAGCGCATGTGATAGTACCACTCGTCGAGAGCGGTCAACTGATCCGGGACACCATTTCCAATTTCGTGGTCCTTGATGACGGAAAGGTCAGCAACCCAATGAGGATTTACGGAAAACCCACTTTCCATGGCGGCTCCGATCCAGGGGCGGTAGTATTTTTCCCCGATCTCTTTACTGGGATGAACGGCATAATGCATGAAAACCATACCTACACCCTTACTGGCGAGTTCATCAAGGAACTCCCATTGGCCCCCGTGGGCGCTTACGTGGTCGGCATAGATTACGACGGTGTCAGCACTTGCGACCACGGACTTATGCTCCTTGGGCCAGTCCGCTCGCAGGACAGTGGCTTTCACCTTGAGCCCACTCTGTTCGTTGAGGGCCTTCGCCAGCAACATGCACCCGGCATAGAACTCATGCTCTCCGGGGCCATGGCTTCGGTTACCTGCGATGAAGACGATATGTTTGATGTCCTCTTTCTTCTTGTCGGAGAAGACGAGAGGATAGAGGAGTGCGAGCAGGAGGGAGACAACCAGCGTGATACGTTTCATGGCAAAAGAGGGAGAGATGTCGGAGATATGGGGTATTCAGAATCCGGGTTGATGATTTGTCACGAGAAAGATGCCTCTTAGAAGGGGAATAGGCACAGCGATTCAGGCCAGAGCTCCCCGGATGACCTTCCCATGAACATCTGTGAGGCGGAAGTGACGGCCCTGATATTTGTAGGTGAGGCTCTCGTGATCGATTCCAAGGAGATGCAGAATTGTCGCATGAAGGTCGTGAATGTGGACTGGGTCCTGCGCAATATTGTAACTGTAATCGTCCGTGGCCCCGTAGGTAGTTCCTGGCTTGCTCCCGCCGCCAGCCATCCACATCGTGAAACAGCGGCCGTGATGATCCCTCCCGAAGTTGCCGGCATTGAATCTGCCCTGACAGTAACTCGTGCGCCCAAATTCGCCGCCCCAAATTACTAAAGTGTCCTCCAGCAAGCCGCGATTCTTCAGATCCGTGACTAATGCTGCCGAGGCTCGGTCGGTCTCTCGGCACTGATTCTTGATGCCCCCGGGTAATCCTCCATGCTGGTCCCAGCCCTGATGGTAGAGCTGAATGAATCGAACGTCTTTTTCCGCCAGACGCCTGGCGAGGAGACAGTTCGCTGCAAAGGATCCTGGCTTCCTAGCGTCTTCACCGTAGAGCTTGAAGGTGCTTTCCGGTTCATCGGAGAGATCCGTGACCTCAGGGATCGACCGTTGCATATTGAAGGCCATTTCATATTGGGCGATCCGGGTTTCGAGGGCAGGGTCTCCTGTTTCCTGAAGCTGGATCTCGTGAAGCTCTCGGAGGTGATCTAGGACCTTCCTGCGGTTCGCGCGGTCGATGCCCTCTGGGCTGTTGAGGTATAGGATCGCATCCTTGTCAGCCCGGAAGCGGACCCCGTCATGTTTCCCCGGAAGAAAGCCGCTGCCCCAGAGCCGGGAGACGAGCGGCTGGCCCCCCTTGTTCTTGGTGACCATCACCACGAAGGAGGGCAGGTCGCTGTTCATGGACCCGAGACCAAAGTCCAGCCATGCGCCCATACTCGGACGCCCGGGAAACTGTGAGCCGGTTTGCATGAAGGTCACCCCGGGGCCATGGTTGATGGCCTCGGTATGCATGGACTTGAGGAAGCAGATGTCGTCGGCGATGCCCGCAATATGAGGCAGAATATCACTGTTGACCCAGGATCCGGAGTCGCCGTGCTGCTCCATTTTGAAGGGAGTGCCGACCAAGGGCAGGCTGGCCTGGTTTCCAGACATCGCGGTGAGGCGCTGCCCCATACGGATAGAAGCAGGGAGCTCCTTGCCCGAGTCCGCCTTGAGTTGAGGCTTCCAGTCGTAAAGGTCAATCTGGGAGGGTCCGCCTGCCTGAAACAGAAAAATGACTCTCTTCGCTTTTGCGGGGGGTGCTTTGGGCTGGGGCGTTTCAGGGGCTTGCTCTCCGGACACGAGGTCGGCAAGCGCAAGAGATCCCAGACCCATTCCGAATGATTGGAGTGCCTTTCTTCGGCTGAGCCCGATCGGGCTCTCAAAACCGCTGCAGGCGGAGGAGTGAATCGTTCTCATCGTTTGGAAACTGCCTCATCGAGGTTCATGATTGTATTGATCAGGATAGCTGCGGCCGCGACCTCGTGTGGAGGTAAGCCCTTCGCTTCAGGAGAAGCGCCAATTCCAAGAAGCCCTTTGGCCTGTGCAGGGTTGGCTTTGTAGTGGGCAAGCTGTTGCGCGTGGAGTTTGAGGAGAACCTCGCGTTCCCTGTTCCCGGGAAAGCGGCTCGTAAAGGATTGGAACGCCTCCTCAACAAGAGAGGCAGGTGAGCCCTGGTGCTTTGCAAGAAGCTTGGCTGCCATTACGCGGGCCGCTTCCATGAATTGTGGGCCGTTCAGGAGGACGAAAGCCTGCAGTGGAGAGGAGGTGACTTCGCGCCGGACCCGGCAGACATCCCGCTTGGAGGCGTTGAGCGTCATCATCACAGGCGCGGGCCCGGTTCGTTTCCACCAAGTGTAAACGCTGCGCCGGTAGAGGTCGCTACCCTTCCCAGGATTTGATGGTTTGAATGAGACAGCTACTTCGTAGGGTTTTACCGAGGGCCCGCCGGACTTTTCGACCAGCAGACCACTCAGGGCGAGAACATTGTCCCTGATCATCTCGGCAGAAAGGCGCTCTGTGGTTCCCCGCCCGAGGTAGATATTTTCGGGGTCTTTCTCCCGGCTTCCTGCGAGGGCGATAGAGCTCTGGCGATAAGTGGCGGAGAGGACGATCCGCCTGATGAGATGGTGAAGATTCCATCCGCTCTGGATGAAGTCGCGTGCAAGCCAGTCCAGTAATTCGGGGTGGCTTGGGGGTTTCCCCTGGCTGCCAAAATCTTCAGGAGTGCGCACCAGTCCATTCCCAAAAAACAGCTGCCAGTATCGATTGACGGTGACCCGTGCGGTAAGGGGGTGATCTGGAGACGTGAGCCAGCGTGCAAGTCCGAGGCGATTGCGTGGCTGGTCTTTTGGAAAAGGCGGCAGGGCCTTGGGAGTGTCAAAGTCAACGGGTTCACCCCGTGCATGATAAAGGCCCCGGTCAAGGATGTAGGACTGACGAGGTTTTTCGAGCTGCCTCATCACCATGATTTCGCGGATGGGCTCTATGAGGCTTCGCTTGGCATCCCGTGCGTTCTGGAGATCTTGAAGCGCCTTAATGTGGGGGGGATGCGTGGTTGAGAGAAAATAGCTTCGAAGCTCTGTCCTTAACTGCGGATTGAGCGATGCGAGCGGAGTCGCCAGAGCCCGCGTGAGGCTCTCTCCATCGTGGAGGTGTGCAACCTCGATGGAAGTAAGCTCCCGCTTGAAGACATGAAGCTCGTCAACCTTGCCCTGCTTGAATCCGACGTCGCGAAAGCGTTCCCCAAGGCGGAGGTCTGGGTCACCTCCTCCCTCGATGTTCTTGGTCAGCTTGTCGCGGACTATTGTTGAAGGCATGGGCTTCCCATTCAACCAGAGCCGGAGGCCTCTGGCGGAACTCGACCCGTCGTAGGTGACGGTGACATGGTGCCACGCATTGGGAGGCAGAGGGTTTTTGGCGGTCACCCGGATCGAGTTGCCGGGATCGAAGTGAATGAGTGCCGCACTCGGTTTTCCATCAAGGAGAAGGAGTTCGTAGCCCCGGCTTCCAGCATCGGTCCAGGCCTTGGACCGGCGCCAGATGACCGAGCGCTCAAATTTTTTCGGAGTATTAACCCACATGCCGATAGAGAAGGGCTGGGTCCGGCGAAAGGCTCCGGCTCCCTGAACATGAACTGCGTCGTCTCCGGTAAGTTGAAGCCCCTGGCCGTGAACGCCTTCAACCGACTTGTTGTTGCCACTTGTTTTGGTGGGCTTGTCCTTACGAGCAAGATCAGGAAGATTTCCTCCCTGGCGTCCATCGAAGGGGACATGGGCTTCAAGTCCTGTCCACTGAAACTCCGAGGGCCGATCTGCCAGCCACTCAGAGAAAGCGTTTTCGCCCTTGGCACTCTCGTCAGAGACAGCTCGGAGTGATGCCTCTATCGCGGCGTCTTTTTCTGCGATCTGTCTATCCTGCTCGTCGGAAGTGAGGAGCATGGTCGGGGTTGGGATTGATGGAGTGAAGTAGGAATAGAGGCCTGCTTCATCGATGTTGGCGAAGAAGGAGCTCAGGCTGTAGTAGTCCTTCATCGTAATGGGATCATACTTATGATCGTGACACCTCGAGCACTCCAGAGTGAGTCCTAGAAAAGCGGTCCCGAAGGTGTGGAGCCGGTCGACAACATACTCGACTCGGAACTCCTCGGGGACACTCCCTCCCTCGACCTTCTGTGGGTGGAGCCGATTGAATGTCGTAGCTTGGATCTGTTCCTTGGTGGCGTTGGGGAGCAGGTCGCCGGCTATTTGTTCCGTGATGAACTGATCGTAGGGCATGTTTTTCCTGAAGGCATTGATTACCCAGTCTCGCCATGGCCAGACAAAGCGATCTCTATCAACCTGGTATCCATACGTGTCCGAGTAGCGGGCAACATCCAGCCATTCACTCGTCATGCGCTCAGCGTAGGCTTCGGAATCAAGAAGCCGGCTGACAACTTTCTCATAAGATGTTGGCGATTCATCAGAGAGGAAGGCATCGAGTTCGGCCAGAGTCGGAGGGAGTCCTGTGATGTCGAATGTTACCCGGCGCAGCCAGCTTCTCCGGGAGGTTTCGGGATTGGGCTTGAGACCTGCCTTTTGAAGTTCATCTGCGATAAAAGCGTCGACCGGGGTGCTCCCCCATTTCAGAGACTCTGGGTCTGGGGTCTGAAGTTTGGCGGGAATGCTCTTGAAGGACCAATGAGTGTCATAGGTCGCTCCTTCCTTGATCCAACGATCAAGAAGGGCCTTCTCCTCTTCGTTGAGACGGAGCTTGGATTCAGGAGGGGGCATGACGTCCTCGCTATCTGTGCTCCAGATCCGGTGGTGCATCTCGCTCTCCTCGAGGTCTTCTGGCTTGATGCCCGCGTAGCCTCCGAGGTCTTTCAGTGCGTTGTCGCGAGAATCGAGCCTGAAGTCCGACTTCTGGTTGCTCGCATCCGGGCCATGACACTTGAAGCAGCGGTCTGAGAGAATGGGGCGAATATCGCGATTAAAATCAATCTCCTCCAAGGCCGTTGCCGGGATGGCTATTGCGGAGAGAAGAATGGGTAAAATCCTCATTAGCGGAAAATGGGTATTACACATCCCACAAGGATGCCACTCCAAAGCGGAAGTGAAGAAAGGATGCCTCAGCCGGATCGAAGGGCATTCTTGTACAATCCTCAGCTGGTGAGCGATGTGCTGGCGGCGGAAGAGGGGCTCAGCTCCTCAGGTTCGTGATCTTTTGGGCTTTTCAGGGTGTCGTGATGGCTCGGATCCGGAAGTAAAGGTCCATGGCGGAGTCGACGGATTCGCTCCCTCTGTATGTCACAGTTGTTGTTCCGTCGCCATTGGGGTTGTTGGAGATTTGAATGAGAGTATCGTCAGCTTCATTCCAGCTCTCCAGACCGGAGGATCTTTCGATCTGGGCACGGAATTCACCTGCGCCATCCCGCAGAGAGTGTGAAAGCTCGATGTAGTTTTGCCCTGCCAACTCTACAAGGGAAACTTCGAGCGTTGCACGAGATGAATTGGCGCGAGGATCCGATCCGAGGAGATACTCGAGGGCGTTAGGCAGGCCGTCATTATCGGCGTCAGCCAGCTCACCTGACAGGAGTAGATCGTTAAGTTCTTCCCCGCTGAAGAACTGGGTCCGCCAGTCGCCTGGAGGAGGAGTGTCTGCTAGACCCGGGGACCCCCCAGGGTTAGCAGAGTCTCTCCAGTGAAGAGGTTCACCTCCATATCCCCCTGTCTCGGATCTTTCCAGTGAGTAGCCCTGACCGTCCGCAGCGAGGGGCCAGGGGGCGTCATCTGAATAGATCACAGTATCGGCTGCCACCAGCAGACCGGGGCCGTCAGGAATCCCGCTTTGCTCTGGGAGAAGGATGCGCACACGCTCGCCTCCGTTGTCGAGTCTGCCCGGGTAGGGGCCATAGATCTCGACGGTGGCGGGAACATTATAGGTGCTCCGGAAAGTGGAGGGGTCGAGGTCACTCACAATGAGAATCTCTCCAGGGAGAAGATCTGGTGCATCCATTCCGAAGATGTAGCCGACCCCGCTGATTTCTGAGCCCGCAAGAGAAACAGGTTGGGCCGAGATATTCTGAATCTCGATGAATTCAGCCTCGAAGGCCGAAGGGTGATACATCAATTCAGTGATGACGAGAGGGCCGGCAAGGGGATTGGAATTGGGCCCATCAGGGGTCGATGAGATCAGGGGTGCAACCTGAACTTCGCCCGTGGAAATCTCGTGACGTCCAAACGGGGTCCCGGCGGAGGAATCATCGAAATTGAAGCCAGTGACGTAATCGAGTCGGGCTCCAGATGCGTCTACGGCGATGAGGAATACCTCTTCTCCGAAAGAATCCAGGGCGAAGCTGGGATCAACCCCGGGAGTGGGATTAAATTCGAGTTCCGTAAAGCTGGTAAAACCGTTGCCGGGAACAATTGTTCCAGGGGGGATTTGAAACTTTCTGGGTTGGCCGAGGTCGTCGGTCAGGAACCACCCTTCGATTGAGAGGTCTGCATCGTCCGGGTTGTAGAGTTCGATCCTGTCGACCTCTGGGGTAACCGAATTAGCAAGAATCTCGTTTACGAAAACATCCGGAAGCTCTGTCACGTCCGGCTCTAGCGTCCCTGGGGATCCTAGGAGACTGCGACTGGCGGCCCAGTTTTGTCCATCCGCGGGATTGCCAGAATTGTAGACCAGAGAATATCCGCCACCAGCTCTGCGGGGCCAGGAGCTGTCGGAGCCGTAGGAAAAATCCTGAATGGTATCACCCTCCCGGCTCTGGAGAGTGAGTTGCTCACCGTCATTATCGAGTAGGAGATCAAACTCCCCTGCAACAAGGATGTCTCTGCCGAAACCATAGACGCTCCGGAAGGCGGCCAAATCCTTCACCACCACGGCCCGCTCCCCAGGATTCAGGGTCAACCCTGGAAAGATAAAATCAATTCCTTCCGTGAAACGTAAGCCACTGAGTGAAACCGGCCCAGAGGCAGTGCTGAGAACTTCAATCCACTCGAAGGCACTGTTTTCCGTCACTGCATTTCCTAAATCGTAAGGGTCATGCATGATCTCCGAAATGATGATGTCGGATGTGCCCGCTGGCTCCTCATTGACAAGATATTCTCTCTCAAGTGGGGCGCTCCAGCCGGTACCTACCGGTGTCCGTCCCGAGCTTGTGGAATTTCCCCCGGCTGGGTCGTATACCCTCGCGACGAGTCGGGTGGTGGCTTGCAGGGTGATCGGGCCCGTATATTCGATTCCCGCGACACCGCCGTCACCACCTTCATCGAACCCGGCTACCAGCCGTGCCTGATTGAGGAAGTCGCTGCTCCCGGTGCTCTCGTTAAGGGCATGAATGGCGAGAATATTCTGCCCGTTCCGTAGTGACCCGAGGGCGGCACTGACGTTGAAGCTTTCGAAGTTGGTTGCTGACCCGTCATCATTGGTCTGGGTGGCCGAGGAGAGGTGGGTAGGGTTAGCCGGGGCGTTGGCGGAAGTGATCTCAGTCCCGTTGAGATAGGCAACGAAGCCGTCATCATAGCGCATCTGGAGGGTCATGAAGTTCCATGTTTCAAGGTCATTCCCCGCAACGTTGAAAGGAATGCGGATGTAGCAGCTGGTGCTGTTCGACATGGCGCTGTCGACGTCGATATTGATATATGGGTCGTATCCGCTACTCCTTTCGTATCCGACCCCATTGGTTCCTGCCCGCCATCCGTTGGCGTTGAAAGGCTCGCTTCCGCCTCGCCATGCGGTTCCGATATTGCTGGCAGGGGCAAGAACCTGGACTGCCTGGGACTCGTCGAGAATGGTAGTCCCCTCGAGGGCCTCTCCGTTGGTCGAGGGCCTTGGATCCCGGCCATCCAAAGTGTAATAGATTTTCTGATTTCCTCTAAGGGAGGCGCTGAGAGAAATCGTAGTGCCTGCGGGATAGGCACCACTCGCCCGGCTGGAGGATGGCCGGGGTGCGAATTGTCCGTCCATCCAGCTCAATCTTGTGGCGAGCCAATTCTTGAGGTGGTTGACCTCTCCATTGTATCCACCGAATCTTGGCTGGTCTGACCAGCGTTGAAAATTGCGGGTTTGAGCTTCGTTAAGTGTAGCAGCCATCCGGTCAATGATCGCGTGGACGTTGGAGGTGGCGAAGGGCCCGTCTCTGAGCTCAAAATAACGGTCAATATACTTCTGCCAGAAATTCTCGTCCGTAAAGAGGCGGTTCCACCAAGGAAAGGTGAAGTAATTCGTCCCTCCGGACCATGAGGAGGGATTGTCGTCCCGGCTGTCGGTTGAATCCATCGATCTGTCGAAATCCCAGATCGGACCATACTCGATCTTGCCCTCTCGCTTTTTGTGAAAATAGGTGCTCAGTCGGAGTGCATCGGCGTTCAAGGTAAGAACATTGAGAAGGTGATGATCGATCCACGAATCGACGTCAATATATCGGGCGTATCCGGTGACAGGATCGGCGTAGTCCGGCGCTTCAAGAGCCGCATTCATGGCGTTTATATAGTTTCGAATCCAAGATGCCTGTGCGCTCGTGACCTCGTTCTCCTTCGGGTAAACCCACCCAAGAGTGCGGCCCCCTGCGTTGAGACCGGAATCTCCCGGGTCTAACCGGTCGATCTTGAGCATGTATCCCCCTGCGATACCCGGTTCACTGTTAACGCTGGCAGGGAGGCGTTCCACGGCGACCCGCTCAGGATCCCGGGAGATTTTTTCCATGAAGGTGTAGATGCCATCATAGTCGTTACTAAAGGAGAGGTTACCTCCATTATCATTCTTGAACAGTTCGACGAAGCGTGTGCGAACGGCGTAACGGCCAAGCTGGTTGCTCAGTTCATAGGGGAGCCCATTTCGCATGAGGGAGCGGTCGAAGGTTGAGCGGGCATTGAGGATCCAGTCGGATTCTTCCGGGAATCCGAAAGGAGAAATGTCCTTGTTCCGGTTAGCCTCATTCCAAGCCTCGATGCTGTAGGCCTTTTTAGGGAAACCGGTCGAGGAAGAGCCGCGAATTTTCCACCCTCCTCGGGTTCCGAGGGAGTAGGGACCGTTCAGGGTTGTTCTTCCGGTGCGAGGATCTGGTTCGAAGAAGGCGAAGAAAGTGAAGGCTTTCCCGTTGGCTGCGCTGGTTCCACCAGAAAAGCGCTCCATTACCACGACTGGAATATCAGAGCTGAAGCTTCGTGCGTCACTGCTGAGTTCAATGTAACCGTTCTCAGCGACTTGCCCCGGGGCCTTACCGGCCTCGAAGGAGCGGGCTCGCAAGAGGGTGGACGAGGAGATGCTTATGGGCGAGGTGTAGAGTGAAGAGGAGGTTGTCGGAATATTGCCGTTGGTGGTGTAGCGGATCTGCGCAGCAGGGGAGTTTGTGCTCAGGGCGACCGAGAGGAATCCAGTGAATCCCCGCCCGGAGAGGCTGAATTCCACAGGTCCCGCAGGAAGCCCCTGATCTGTGCCGTTGCTCCGTCCGGGAGAAGCCTGTTGAAAATAGCCCGCTTCTCCTAAATCTGGTTCGCTTACAACGTCCGCGTCAAGGCGTGGCAGGCAAAGAAGGTCCGAGCTGGTCGTGCTTACGTTGAGCAGATGAACCGCTAGGACATTATTAGCTTCCAGCAGGTCGGCATACTGAGTGATATCTGTATCCTCGAAAGTTACAGCTTCACCATCTGAGTGATCGTCTCCCGCATTGGAATTCCATGTTGGAGCGCTGGCAGGGCGATTCGCAGAGGCTACCTCCGTGCCGTTGAGATACGCGATGAATCCGTCGTCATATTTCATGCGGAGGGTAAGGGAAGACAATCCTTCCTCGATTGCGGACGAAAACGGAATCCGGATGTAAACGGTAGCGTTCGTGCCGTAGGTCAAATCTTCGACATCCCCCTGGCTACCGAAAAGATTCTCGTATCCTCCACTACGCTCGTATCCGATCCCGGTGGTCGCATTCGTCCAGGCGCTGTCGTCAAAATTGGAATTGCGCCATGAGTTTCCGATATTGCCAGTGGGAACGAGAACGCGACAGGCACTGTTCTCGGGGACCAGGATTTCGGTAGAGGAAGTCCCGGTCTGTGCCAGACCGTACGAAAAATTCTCAAATTGTTCCGGATAGTCCACGTATTCCTGAGTGGCGTTCTGGCCATCAGGATCAATGAGACCAAGGTATCCCCCTGCAGATCTGCCCAGGCGAAAGTTGGTGTGGAGCTCTCCCACTCTGCGATCTTTGCCGGAGGCGAAGATGAGCAAGGTTCCTCCGACGGGTAGAATCGTTGGAGAGGGAATCTCCCACCGCGTAAGTTCAGCAGAATCATTGGTCAGGAAGTAGCCTCCGAGGTCCTGGGTGGCAGGCCCGGGGTTAAAGAGTTCAATCCAGTCGCTCGAATCTCCATCTTCATCGTAGAGCGCAGATTTGTTGTCTGCCATGAACTCGCTTATCAGCGGGGTCGCGTTGAGAGAAAACAGGGGTGCTAGCGCCAGAGCGCAAAGGGTTTTTAGGAGTCGCATAAGCCGAAGGGGCTGAGGGGGGAAGCGATACTATACCTGATCCTACCATGTCTTCAACCTATAGCAGGCAGGCAATCCGGCCGCCTGCAGCGGGATCAGGCGGATCCATTACCCCATCGGGGGCAGAGGTGCTTAAACGTGCCCTGCCTTGCGGGAGCCCGCAATTCTCAGAGCTTCGGGGGAGACCACATCGGGATCCCTCCCTGTTCCAGTTGCTGTTTGTACCAGATATGGAAGGGGCGGGTTTTGGACATGGGAGCCTTCTCGTTGACCATCAGAGGACGTGCCTCTTTCCAAAACTCATCGTAGGCAGTGCGCATCCGTTCGATCACCTTGGGGTGCTGGGCTGCTACATCGTTCTGCTGGGCTGGATCTGCGAGCAGGTCAAAGAGCTGGTTGCCCACCAGACGAAACCGGGCGTTACGCACTGCGAAGTTGTTCCACTGGTGCTTGTCGGGCTCAGATCCGGTTGGCCAGCGGGCCTTCTGGGAAAAGAGGTAGCGATCTGCGAGCTTGATCTTCTGGCCGAGTAGAAGGGGAAGGAAGCTACGACCTTCAACCTGACCCTTGGGGAGTGAGGCACCCGCAACCGCTGCAAGGGTGGGCAGGATATCAATATGCGCAGAAAGCTCGTTGACATCACGGGGCGCGTATTTTCCATCCCAGCGGACGAAGAACGGGACGCGGACTCCCCCCTCGTCCACAGAGCCCTTGAGACCCTTCTGGCCCGCATTGAAGAAAGGATGCCCCTTTGCCAGATCCTTACCGGGTCGTCCCCCCCCGCCGCCAGTCATACCATTGTCCGACATGAAAATGACGATGGTGTTTTCGTAGAGGTTCCATTTTTCCAGCATGGTGTGGAGGCGGCCCATATTCTCGTCGATGTTCTCGATCATGCCGTAGAAGCCGGCTTGCCTCGTCCCGAAGCCGAGATCTGTAAAGCGCTTGGTGTTGGAGGGTGGAGCGATAAATGGGCCGTGGGGAGCGTTGGTGGTAATGTAGGCGAAGAACGGAGCTTCTTCGTCCTTCACGGATTTGATCCATCCAAGAGCAGCGGTAAAGAAGATGTCGGTGCAGTAACCCTTTGTCTTCACGAATGATCCATTATGGCGAACCACGGGATCAAAATACTTGTTACCCGGGGCATCCGCACAGGAACAGTTGTATGCTTGCCCGATACCTCCGGCACCGTGGATGAAGGCTTCGTCGAAGCCGCGCTTGTGGGGCTGATAAGGGTCTTCGTCTCCGAGGTGCCACTTTCCGAAAATTCCGGAAGTGTAGCCCGCTCCCTTGAGGACCTGAGGCAGGATGGTGGCCTCCAGTGTCATGCGCTCGCGCTCGAGGATGGTATGAGAGACCCCGTTCTTCAGGGGGTGGCGGCCAGTCATGATTGCGGCCCGGGTGGGGGAGCAGGTAGGACTGACAAGGAAGCGAGTGAACCGCGCGCTCTTGTCGTAAAGAGCATCTAGGTTGGGGGTTTGGATCCACGGGTGTCCGTGGCGGCCAACTGGGCCATATCCCTGGTCATCGGTAATGACCAAAATGACATTAGGTGGCTTGGCGATGGCAGGGGCAGAAAGACAGCTCAGGAGGCAGAGGAGGCAGAGGAGACGTTTCATTAGATTCAAGTTACAAGTAGTGGTGGAAGGACTTGTTCCCCAGGGAGAAAAAGCCTGCCGTGGCCTTGGGAACGTTAATCGGCATTACGGATACGGGTGAGTTCCGCCTCCAGGTCGGCAGCAATGGAGGCCTTGCTCTCGACTAGATTGGTGGCTTCTTCGGGGTCTTCTGCGAGATTGTAGAGGTGGTAGGGCTTCTGGAAAGGCTTGCCTCTCGGGCCCTGCCTGCCGCCTGACCCATTGCCGGCGACCAGTTTCCATGGGCCTCTCCGGATCGCGAAGATGCCGGATGCGGAGTGGTTGATCACACCTGGCCTAGGTTTCGTTTCTGCCTTTCCCCGGGCGGCGGGCAAAAACGAAAAGCTGTCCTGAGCGGATCCTGCGGGGACGGGTTGCCCCACGGCTTCAGCAATCGTGGCAAAGATATCGGTGTGGCACGTGACCCTTGGAACCTGCGTGCCCGCCTCGATTCCACCCTCCTTCCAGCGGATAAAGAAAGGGACCCGGTGTCCTCCCTCCCAGATATCGGCCTTGGTTCCGCGCCAGTGAAGGTTGGCAGAATGGTCTGCGGGGCGGTAGCCCTGATCCGTGTCGTTGTTAAGGTGATGGTTCTGGCCGTCCTTGCGCCGATACATGAACGACCCGTTGTCACTGGTGTAGATTACCATGGTGTTCTCTTCCTGTCCGGAGTCTGCAATGGCTTCCAGCACGACTCCAACAGTGTAATCAACCTGATAGATAAAGTCGCCGTAAGGTCCGAGCTTGGTCTTTCCCTCAAAGCGTTTATGGGGCCACACCGGCTTGTGGGGGCCGGTCAGAGGAAGGTAGAGAAAGTAGGGCTTGTGGGCGGCTGGACCTTGTTTCCGGCTGGTCGCCTTTTTGATGAAGGTGGCGGCTTCCGTGGCGAGGTCGTCGAGGACGTCACCGGGGTCGAAGTTGGGGTCTCGGGGGCCCGCGCGAACATACTTGGGAAAGCCAATGGCCTTCTGGGTCGTGGTGCACTTGGCCACCGCCTGGTGGTCGCGCAGGTAAACGTAGGGAACCATATCGAGGGAGGCGGCGATACCGAACCACTGCTCAAAGCCCTTCTCGATTGGGCCATTGGTGAAGGGCTCGTCGAAGATGACCTTGCCCTGTGTATTACGGGCCCACTCGATGCCAAGATGCCATTTTCCAACCATGGCGGTCTGGTATCCATGATCCTTAAGATAGCTGGCGATCGTCGGGCGGTCATCTTCGATAAGCGGCTTGTCGCGTGGAGGAAACAATACCCCGCTTTTCAGGCGTGAGCGCCAGCAGTATCGACCTGTCAGCAGGCCATAGCGGGTAGGAGTACAAACCGCGGAGCCGCTGTGAGCATCGAGAAAGGTTGCTCCGGAACGAGCAAGACCATCCAGATGGGGAGTAGGAATCTTGGATTGTGGGTTGAGAACGCCCACGTCGCCATAGCCCATGTCATCAGCCAAGATGACTACAATGTTTGGCTTAGGGGATGCGGAGACAGGAAGAAGAGCGAATACGAGGGCCAGCAGTGTTAACGACTTCATGGTTCAGGCGTACACCTCAACGAACTGTTACTGATTCCAAAAGAAGAATCTCGGTATTCTTCTCCGGCGGTTATTCCAACGGCTTGTGGCCGCTGCCCACAAGAATGGATTCAGGATACTTTCTTTCCGGAGTTTTTCCCCGGGGCCTTGTTTTGCTGTTTCCCCTTGCGCCGTTTGGCGCGGCGCTGTGCGGATTCCTTTTCCACTTTTTCCATGTAAGAGGCGAGAGCTCCGGGATCGCCTCGATTGAGAAAAGCTGGGAGGGCGTGGTCGTTGCTCTCCTCCATGAAGGTCCGGAGGCGGGCCTGCAGGCGACTCTTAACGGCCTGATGTGCCGGGTCATCGGCGAGATTGATTAGGCAGTCAGGATCGCTCTCAATATCGTAGAGCTCTTCCACTGTCCGGTGATCCATGGTCACAAGACGGGCGGCGATTTTCTTGTCGGAAGGTGCCATCTTTTTCATCAGGCGATAGGTGGCGGTTCCGTTGGTCGCAGTCTTGAAAATATTGGTGCCGTCTGACCACGGATTGAAAAGGTAGAGGTGGGTCCTGGTTTGGAGGCCGCGGATGGGATGGCGGTTTCCTCCAGCGTTCTCGTTATAGACCTTGAAAACGGCGTCGCGGCCTTGCTGCTCCTGGCCCTTGATGACGGGTACGAAGGAGGCCCCGTCGAGGCCGGCGGGACTCTCTATCCCTGCCATCTGTAGCATGGTAGGAAGCATGTCGACCGCAGAGATCATGTCGCGATTATTAACGGAGCCCGCTCTGGTCACGCCCGGCCAGCGGATGATCCATGGAGTCCAGGTGCTATGGTGGTAGAGTTGAGTCTTGGCAAATGGCAGGGGCATGCCGTGATCGCTGAGGAACATCACGATCGTGTCATCGGCATGGCCAGATTTGTCGAGGGCCTGCAGGATCGCGCCCACCGCGTCATCCGCTCGTCGAACAGAGCTGTAGTAGAGGGCGAGTTCCTTGCGGACATCGGGATGATCAAAGAGGAATCCAGGGATTGGAACCTCCTCAGGTTGGAACACACGGGAGACCTTGTGGGGGTCATTGGGTTTCCAGAAAGGCTTGTGGGGGTCTGAGATGTTAATATTCAGGCAGAATGGTTTTCCGGCAGCCTTGGCTTCTTTAATGCCGCGGTGGGTGCACTGCCCGTAGGAGGAGACATCCTTAATGTGGAGCTTGCGCCCATCGGGGCCGATGGTGAGGTCCGCGTCCCAGGGATAGGGCTGGTAGGGCGTGGAATGGCTGACCTTGCCACGGATTGCGGTGTAGTAGCCTCCCTTTTTCATCAAATCGCATAGGACGGGAAATTTGATGGGCTTGATCTGGTAGAAGCCCTCCACCCCGGTGTTGTGAGGGTAGCGTCCGGAAAACATGACATTCCGGGAGGGGTAGCAGTTGCCGACCTGGACGTGGGCATGCTGAAAGCGGAGGCTTTCGCTGGCTAGTTGATCGATGTGTGGGGTCGTTCCCTTGAGCTTGCAGCCAAAGGCGCCGACCGAATCACATGACATGTCGTCTACTGTGATAAGGAGCAGATTCGGCTTTGCTCCGTTCGATACGGCAAGGCCTGAAAGAAGGCAGATGAGGAATAAGAGAGATGGCTTCATGCGTCAAAAGTGCGCGAGAGGTTTCAGGAGGCAGGAGAGGCGTTTTTCTGGTTCTTTTTGCCAGAACCTTTTTTTCGTGGAGCTTTCAATCCTTCCCCGGGCTCGTTGCGTTTACCAAACCTCAGAGGGCTGAGCCTGCCGCTGCCTGGCTTGAGCTGACCGGGCTTGAGTCGGTCGACATCCCGGGCAATACGGAACCATTCCTTGATCATACGGGTGGCGCGTTCGGGATGATCTTGACGCAGGTCGTTGAGCTCGGTGCGGTCCTCCGCGAGGTTATAGAGTTCCCATCGCCCACCCTTGGCAGCAACGACCTTCCAATCCCCTTCTCTCAGGGCTCGGTCCGTGCCGAAATGCTGGTAAAGGGCTTTGTGGGCTGTCCGTTGTTTCCCTTCGAGGACAGGAAGGAGTGATTTTCCCTGGAGGGGGTCGATGATGCGCGACCCCACCTTGGTGGGATAGCTGGCCTTGCCCAGATCGAGAAAGGTAGCCATGAAGTCGATCAGGTGACCGGGTTGGTCGGTGACCATGCCAAGAGGGGTTTGGCGGAGGCTCTTGTCTGCGTTACCAGAGCCGGTTCCTGCCTTGGCACTCAATCCTTTCGGCCAGTGAGCGATGAGGGGAGAAGAAATCCCTCCCTCGTGCTGGTTCTGCTTATAGAGCCGGAAGGGAGTATTTCCCATGTGAGCCCAGCCCACGTCGTAGCACCAGTAGCTTTCCGGGTCCCATGGTTCCAGATCCTTTCCCCGGGTGCGCTCGAAGGGGCAGGCTCCATTGTCAGAGCAGAAGAGGAACAGAGTGTTCTCCCATTCGCCTTTTTCTTTGAGGTGAGAAATGAGCCGGCCGATGTTCTGGTCCACGACGTCGACCATGGCAGCAAACACCTCCATCCGCCTTGCTTCCCATTCTTTTTCATCAGCTGGCAGTGATTCCCAGGAGGGAACGTGTCGGGGGCGGGGACTGAGCTTGTAGTCCCGTGGGAACAGCTTCGATTTAAGCTGTTTCTGATAGCGCTGTTTGCGAAGTTCATCCCAGCCAGAATCGTAGACACCCTTGTATTTCGCTACCTCCTGCTCGGGGGCCTGAAGGGGGTAATGAGGAGCATTGTATGCGACGTAGAGGAGAAATGGAGGGGCACTGTGTTCCTTGTCGGCTGGAACCATCTCATCGATAAAGTCGATCGCGAAATCAGTGATGGCGGTGGTGGCATAGAAAGGTTTCCCGTTCAGATCTGCGGGAACTTCCCAGGGTTTGCTGCCCAGTCGGAAGGTGTTGTCTCCGGTGAAGAAATTTGTTGCCCCCGAAAGGTGTCCCCAATAGTGATCGAATCCGAATTCAACAGGGTTGCCCGAGAGGTGCCACTTGCCTGACATCGCGGTTGAGTAGCCTGCTGCCTTGAGAGTCTCTGCAATCGTTGTCCCGCGCGAGAGGGAGTTGCTGCCAGCCTGATCGCAGTAGAGGCCCGTCAGGAGCGATACCCGGGATGAATGGCATTTTGCGGTGTTGTAGAATTGGGAAAATCGCAGTCCGTTGCGCGCCAGCTGGTCGAGGTTCGGGGTGCGAATTTCGGCCCCATAGCAACCGAGGTCCGAGAATCCAAGGTCGTCGGCCATGATGAGAACGATGTTGGGCCTTTCAGCCGCTTGACTTGACAGGGCCAGGGCGAGAAGGGCAGCAGGCAGGAAGATAGCTTTCGGTGGGGTCATCGGGGTTTTGGGCGGATTTGCGCGGTGTTATTTCTGGCCGGATTTGAGTCCATCGACAGTGAGTTGTGTCAAGGAGGTGGCCAAGTATACGGGGATTCAGGGGGCATCAAGCACGTCTGGCCTGTGTCGAATCGGGACATCGAGAGTGATCACTCAGTAATCTGAATTTTCCTCCAAGTTCTTTGCCTAGCCTAGGTAAGAACGGTCTCGAACAGAAGGCAAAACCTATGGGACCGATCGACTCACTTCGGCTTCTTCTTATAGTTCTGTCTCCAGTCCTCCCACATCTGCGCAAGCTCGGCAGTTTTTTCCGGTCTTTCCTTGGCCAGGTCGTGCATCTCGGTCGGGTCGGCCTTAAGGTCGTAGAGTTCCCAGTCTTTGCCGGCTCGGACGACTTTCAAGTCCCCCTGCCGCACGGCATTGGCTCTGTTGAAGTGCCAGTAGATTTCAGCATGGGGTTCGCGTTGCTTGCCCTTTAAGATGGGCAGCAGGGACTTGCCGATTGGAGGCTTGGTCCTGTTTCCGAGTATTTTCGTGGGATATTTCGCTCCTGTGATGTCACGAAAAGTGGCAGAGATATCGATGATATGTCCGACTTGGGCGGTCATACCTGGTTTGATCACGCCTGGCCAATGGGCAATGAAGGGGGTGCGGATGCCACCCTCGTAATCCGTCGACTTGAATTTCCGGTAAGGCGTGTTGCTGGCATTGGCCCAGGCGACGGAGACGGTCCGATAGCTTTCAACGGGGCCGGGCGGAATGTCCGGCGTGGTGTTGGGCTGTTCGGGGCAGGCCCCGTTGTCGGTCAGGAACATGATGAGGGTGTTGTTCCATTTGCCCAGTTCCCTGAGCTTGGCAAACAGGCGACCGAGGTTCTGGTCAACGCGGTCGATCATGGCCGCGTAGACTGCCATCTTCAGGTCTTCCTCATCCTTTTGCTTATCGGTGAGATCGTTCCAAGCCCGGGAGGCGCGTGGGCTAAGCTTATGGTTTGGCCCAATGATGCCCATCTCGGTCATGCGCGCAAAGCGTTGCCTGCGAATCTCATCCCAGCCAATTTTGTATTTACCGCGGTATTTCGCGATGTCTTCGGGCCAGGCATGCAGCGGGTAATGGGGGGCAGTGTAGGGGAGGTAGAGAATAAAGGGCTTATCCTCATCCTTGTACTCATCAAGGCGGTCGATCGCGTAACTGGTGAAGGCATCGGTATGGTAGAAGTCCTTGTCCGGGCTGGTGTAGCCCATAATCACCTTGTCCTCTATGGCCCAGCGACGGACGCGGGTTTTGCCTTTTCTGCCTGGAGGTCCCTCGCCGGGGCGGGCCTTGAGTCCAGGATTGAAAAAGTTGCTACACCCGTCGGCGAGCCCGAAATAGCGATCAAAGCCACGGGTTGTCGGGAGCGGCTTCTGGTGCCACTTACCTGCAATGAGGGTACGGTATCCAATGGGCCGCAGCACTTCCCCGAAGGTGGCTCCGTGTTCCATGTTGTTGTCTCCAATGGAATAGGCGTAGTTGCCGGTGAGCAGTTCTGCCCGGGTGGTGTGACACTTGGCGGTGTTGTAGAACTGGGTGAAACGCAGCCCGCCCTCGGCCAACCGGTCGAGGTGGGGAGTTTGGACTTCCCCGCCATAGCATCCGATATCCGAGTAACCCATGTCATCGACCATGATGAGGACGATGTTGGGCCGGGACCGGTCAGGTTCTGCACTCGCGGGGAGTAGGCCGGATACGAGGCCGATGAGAAGTGAGGCGAACAGGAAAGGGGAGAAAACCAGTCTCATGGGTCCTTGGGATCTTGGAAAGGTTAACGGTTGGTCTTGTTTTTCAGCCCCTGAGCGCGCCCTTCCGTGCTGGCGGTGGTGAGGCGGCTCTTGGCCAGTTCGGCGATCTTGGCTTCGAACTGCTCCTTGAGGGTGTGTTCGGCTTTACTGAGTTTGTCGTCTGCGAGTTGCTTGCCCTTGAAGGGGCCCTTGTAGCGAGTGAGGACGGCGTTGGTGCCGTCCTGATTGGCGAGCAGGGAGTATTGCTTATTGCGGACCATGACCTGCTTCCGGTACCAGATGTAGACCCAATCCTTCGTGCGGGCGTCCGCCTTGTTCTGAAGAACGGGGACGATGCTGGCGCCGTCGGCGGGATGGTCCTTTGGCAGTTTGGCGCCGGTGACTTCGCAGAGAGTCGGAAACATATCGGTGAATTCAACAAGATCACTCACGACGCGCCCTGGCTTCTGGATGCCAGCAGGCCAACTGGCGATGAGCGGCACGCGTGTTCCCGTGTCGCTCATGGTGCCTTTGCCTCCCACAACCTTAGTTCCGTTCCACGGAGTGACGATCGGCTTGTCCGTGCCGTTGTCGCCCGTGAAGATGACAAGAGTGTTATCGCGTACGCCGGATTGTTCCAACTGCACCACGATCTGCCCGATGGCCTTATCGGCATAGGCGACCATGTCGCGGAAATGGCGTTGCGGATCCTTACGATCGCCCTTGTAGGTGGTGGAGCCGAGTCGCTGAGGATCCCAGTCGGTGGAGTCGGGTGTGGGATCAAATGGGCAGTGGGTAAGGATCATCGGATAGTAGACCAGAAAGGGCTTCTTTTTGTTTTGGTCGATAAAGTCGCAGATGAAATCGGTGCATACCTGCGGGCCGTATTCGCCATCGGTGTGATCCTTTTCCTCTCCGTTGATTTCCAACAGCGGGTTTACAAAGCGGCGATCGATGTTTTTGCCGCCTTCGTTGGAGCGGCCACTACGGGTGTGTTGCCAGAGGCAGGATTGCTCGAAGCCAAAATGCTGAGGAGAGTCTTTATCCTTTCCGAGTTGCCATTTGCCCGCGATCGCGGTCGCGTATCCGGATTCTTTCAGTTGATGGGCAAAGGTGGTTTGTCCTCGATCCAGCCAGCCGAACTTGACGTAGTTACGGACATTGTATTGTCCGGTCATGAGTTTCACCCTGGAGGGGGTGCAGATCGGGTTGGAAAAACAGTTGGTGAAGCGCACACCTTGCGCCGCCAGCTTGTCGAGGTTGGGAGACTTGCAGGATTCGCTGCCGTTGGCAGACAGGGCCTCGTAGCCCATGTCATCGGCCATGATGAGGATGATGTTTGGCCGCGTCTCGGCAGCAAACGTCCCAGCACTGAGGAATATAAAAAGGCAGAGAGAGAGAATGGATCGAATCATGGGAAGAAGGGAGAAGCTGGAAGGGAAGATTGCAGGTTTTAGAGGGGAAACCATCCAGAATCTGCGGGGTGGAACATCCGGGATGTCACTTCCGGGCCTCCCGGAAATCAGGAAGAAGATCTTCCTGGTAGCGTCTGGCGAGGTCTTTAAGCTCCGTCAGGCGGGCGGGTTCGCTGTCGGCGAGGTTGGTGGATTCCCCGGGGTCCTCTGCGAGATTAATCAGCAGGTAGCCGGGGGCCTTACCGCCTTTCCATGGGGTGACCTGGTCGAGTGGCCGGTGGAGGAGTTTCCAGTCTCCCCGTCGAACCGCCCAAGGGGCATTCCTATTTCGGCTGAAGTCCTGAGTCCAGAAGAAGTCCTCGTGTGGAGAGGGCGCCTTGGAGGAGTGAATCACCCTTCTGATGTCCTTGCCGTCGAGCTTCATGTCCTCGGGAAGAGAGGTCTTGGCCCATTGTGCGAGGGTGGGATACCAGTCACAACCGGTGACGAACTGATCCCGAACTTCACCCTCGGGAAGGGTGCCGGGCCAGCTGACGATAGCGGGGACCCGTAGTCCTCCCTCGAGGAACGAAAATTTATGGCCGCGGTAGGGCCCTGAGCTGCCCCCACCTCCAAAGGTGCGTTCTTCGACCGAGTGGCCATGGTCGGACTGCAGGATGACGATGGTGTTGTCTCGTTGGCCAGTCGTGTCGAGATGTGTGACCACCTGGCCAATCAGTTCATCCATGGTGGAGACGAAGGCGGCATACTTATCGCGAGGGTGGGCCAGTTTCTTGCTGCGGTAATGGGCTCGCCATTTTTCTGAACCCTGCAGCGGGTAGTGTGGCCAGTTGATTGCCCAGTAGATAAAAAACGGGCGCTTATCCTCGCTGGAAATGACAGCCTTGGCTTCCTCTACCATGAGGTCACCGAAACCTTCCCCATCCCGCCAAACCTCCCTGCCATTGCGCCATAGGTCGTGCCTGTTCGGTCCATTCCAGTAGAAAAAGTGGGAGTAGTTGTCGATGCATCCTCCCATGTGACCAAAGGAGGAATCAAAGCCCTGAGCGTTGGGCATGGTGGCGTCGGTGTAGCCCAAGTGCCATTTTCCTACATGGTGCGTCCGGTAACCAGAGTCCCGCAAGGCTTCGGGCAGAAGGTAAAGATCAGGAGCAAGGCCCTTACCTCCGCGGGAGGAAGAAATATTTCCCGGGGCCCCGAGTCGCATCGGGATGCAGCCTCCGAGTAGTCCAGCCCGGGAAGGGGAACAGACCGCCGCTGGAGCGAGCATCTGAGTGAAGCGCACGCCTCTCGCCGCGAGGTTGTCCATGGCAGGAGTGGCAAGATCCTTTGCGCCGTAACAGTGGGCGTCAACGGATCCCTGATCATCGGTGTAGATCAGAAGAATATTGGGTTTTTCCTGCGCGATCCCCGGGGACAGGAATCCAGCAAGTAGAAGCATGAGCACTATAATCCAAAGGGCCGACATGATCCATGGATGGTGACCCGTGGTTGGAGGCAATCAAGCGCAAGCGTAGAAAGCAGACGGACTCCAGCGGATGAGCTCGCAGAAGGCGGGATCCTCACGCGTCTTTCTGTCAGGATTGTTGAGAAAGACTCTTTAGATAAGTGTTTCGAGGAGGAATCCCTCCCCGCCGATCGCCCCGTGCAGGATCATTCCAAGCCGGAATCGCCGATTGCGGGGAGACGAGTGCAGTGAGTATAATCGGTCTATGTCTTGGGGGCAGAGGTCGCGAATGACGCGGGGGGCCGTGCTGGTTTTGCAGGGTGTTCTGCTGGTAATTGGCCTTGTCGCCTACGTGATGCGGGAACAATTGGGAGGGGCGACATGGGTGATGGCTCTGGCCGTCTTGGCGGGGATTCTCTCTTCCCTTTTTTGGAAAGCGCGTCAGGGAGCCGAGGAGGAGGCTGGAGAGGTTCTTCTCCTGACGGAAGAAGCAATCCGGAGAGAAGCGAAACGTCTAGATTCCCGGAGGGCTGAAATCGGTAAGGTGCTCATGGCTTACGGGGAGTGGATGGAGTTCCCCGACTTTGAGGAACTTCACAAGGTGGAGTGGGCTACCCCTGAGCGGTCGGCTCAGGATGCAGAAGTTGTGGCGCTCTTGGAAGCGGAGGCGGATCATGCTCTTCGGAGAATTTCGGAGGGGAAATACTGGGAACAGGGACAGTTACAGGCCCGGGTGTTGCTTAATGACCTCGGAGATTTCGTGGAAGGCATTGCGCGGATCTACAATCCGCAGTCTGAGCGACCCCTGCTGGAAACCAATCTGGAAGAACTGCTCAAGGCGGTAAACCGGGTTTCGCTTCAGGTAATTCTGCTGCTGGAAGAGGTCCCGCTGCTGGACGTAAAGGATTGGAACCTGCGACAGGTTGCAGATAAGGTTCGTACTGCCAGCAAGGTAGTCAGGAAATACGAGGACCTTCAGCCCATCCTTAACCCAGTACGCTACCTCTGGCAGGGTAGTAAATTCCTTCTCGCTTCCAACCCCCTGCTTGCTGCGGGATGGATTGCTGGCTCGAATCTGGTGCGGGAAGGAGCCAAAAAGATCGGGAAGCGCTCCCTTGATGGTTATCTTCTGAGCGTGGTGCGGCAGGTGCTCGGAATTATCGCCTGGGAGACGGCGTCGATTTATGACCGAACCAATCGTTTCCGGGACCCGGAATGGGTCTACGGGGTGGAACTAGTTCATCTGGTCAGTGAGTTTACACTCGATCGTGAAAGCCTACGGGCAGCCTTTTCGGAACTCGGAGCCCTCGCCTTGCGCAGCAGCTACGACCGCATCTTCCTCTACCGGTGTGTCGCCCAGCACGTCAGTCCCAAGCCAGAGCGTTTTATTCAGGCAGATCTTATGACGGAGGAGAGGCGCGAGGAGATTGCAAAAGCCCTGAATAGCTTCTGTCGCAAGCACCTCGAGGGGGGCAAGGGTAAGAAGGCGGATAAGTGGCGCAGGGACCTTGGTCGGCGTCTGGCTGTGGAAATGATGGATCCAGAGAGCCTGAATGAAGAATGATTCCTTGTTTGTGGCCGTGATGGTTAACGGCCGCGAGGGCCTCCTCCTCCCGGACGTCCGCCACCACCGCGCCCCTCAAAGCCCCGGCGCTCGGCGGTAATTGATTCGATGGATTCCTGAGGAAGGCCGCTGGTTTCGATCCATTGACTAGCGGCCTCCCGGTCGCGGTAAAACCAGCTGCGTGCGACCTGAGTTAGGGCATCGGTACGCATCTTTTCGTCAGAGATGGTCTCCGCCCACTGGATAGCGGTAGCGGGCTCTTCCCTTGAGAGGGTCGTAGAAAATTCTTCTACAGCGGAGTCCCGTGCGGATGAAGGCTCCATGCCTGTCAGGAAATCCCCGGCGGCAGTTGCATCTTGCCGGGTCCATTCCTCAAAGGCTTCTCCATAGGCTTCCGCTTTGGCTGCATCCGGCAGGGAGTCAGCCCAGCTCAAAACTGCCTGCGGGTCGTTCTCGGCCCATTCGTTGGCGACCCGGTTCACCGCCCGTTGACCGGCTTCATCACCGGCATACTGAGTTACCCACTCGACCGCGCTTTCCAGATCGTCACGGACTGCCGACTCAGCAACGCGGGAGAGCGCCCCTCCTCTGAGATTGGGATCATTGATTGTGTCGACCCAGGCCTTGGCTGAGTCCAGGCCCTCTTCAAGCATTTCACTGGCAATGGTGGACATATACCAGTTTTGAGTTCGCCCCCCATCCTCGGTCTGGGGAAGGGAAGAGACGTATGCCATCGCTTCGTCGACCCCATTAACCATCATCCCACGCACCACGCCGTAGGAGAGCATGCTTTTCTCCCGCTCGTCCTCTACACCGCTGACATAATTGGCGGCCGCCGCCCCGTCGGCAGTGGCCCATCCGGACAGCACACTGACAAGATCAATTCCTCCGCGCTCTCCTCCCCGGCCCCTGCCTCTACCGCCTTCCTCGCCGTCGCGCTCGGCACGCATGTCGGTAAGAGCTTTAATGGCTCCGGGACCATCGATGCGCCCCCATGCGTGGGCCATCAGGCGGAGTTCATCATCTCCTGCACCGCGCCCCCTGCGCCGTCCGTTTTGAAGGGCAACGTAAGCGGCTTGTGCATTCTCAGGGGTAAGATTCTCAAGAAGCTCGGTAAAAAGCTTCCGCCTCAGGATCGGGTCGTTCTCCTTGCGCATCTGCTCGATGGCCGCAGTCATGTCCTCAGAAGAGATCATCCCACCGGAGGTATATTGAGAGAGGAATTCCTTCACGCCCCCTTTGTCGTCGGACGAGCTGCGGATGGCGCCCAGAGGGCGATTTGAGCGAAAGGCGGAGCCTGCGCTCTTGGATCCGCCTGCCTCGGCATCATTCCCATCATTTTCCTGAGACGGCTTCGAGATCCAGCCGAGGCCAAAGGCCAGGCCGGCGGTAAGGAGGAGGACTGGGATGAGAGCGGATCGTTTCATGGCTTCGAGCTGTTTTTAGAGGGTGGCTTCGAATTGTTAACAGAGCAAACACCTGATGCGAGTGGAAGTTGCCCGGAAAGAGCCATTCGGGAGTCATTGAGGCCGTGGCCATCAAGCAAACGCCGGACCAGAATTCCCACAGCGGAATCATTTCCGCGAGTAAGGGAAGCCTGCCGCCCGGCGGAGTCCTGTGTCCCACTCTTCAGGAAGCCAGAACTGCGAATTGCGCTGGCCCCGGGGGGAGCGGTCCATAGGATCCCGACATGAGACATGCACTCCTTGTCCGTATTTTTGCTGTTTTTCTAGTCGGGTGTTCGGTGGCCACTGGTAACCGACCGAATATCGTTGTGATCATTGTGGATGACCTCGGATATGGTGACCTTGCATCCTACGGAGCCAAGGATCTCCGGACTCCACACATTGACAGTCTGATGGCCAACGGGATGCGCTTTGATTCCTTTTACGCGAATTGTCCGGTGTGTTCGCCGACCCGGGCGGCGCTGTTGAGTGGGCGCTATCAAGAGCTTGTCGGAGTCCCCGGAGTGGTTCGAACCCATGCGCCTAATAACTGGGGCTACCTTGCGCAGGATGCCGTCATGCTTCCTCAGCTTCTCAAGCCTCTTGGATATCACTCTGCTATCATCGGGAAATGGCATCTGGGATTGGAAGAAGAGAACCAGCCCACGAGGCGGGGCTTCGATTTTTTCCATGGGTTCCTCGGCGATATGATGGATGACTACTACCACCATCGCCGGCATGGGAATCACTACATGCGGCGTAATGAGGAACCAGTTTACCCCAAGGGTCATGCGACTGACATTTTCAGTCAGTGGGCGGTGAACTACCTTGCCGAGAGGGCTCAGAAAAAGACGCCCTTTTTCCTCTACCTTTCCTACAACGCGCCTCACACACCCATTCAGCCGCCCACCGACTGGTTCGAAAAGGTGAAGAAACGTGAGGCAGGAATTAGCAGTCAACGCGCCAAGCTCGTCGCGCTCATCGAGCACATGGACGAAGGCATTGGAAATGTGATGAAGGAGCTTCAGAGGACGGGGCTGTGGAAAGAGACTCTGGTTTTCTTCGTATCAGATAATGGAGGGCAGGCCAATGTCGGGGCGAATAACGGAGCCCTCCGCGGTGAAAAGCAGGAAATGTATGAGGGTGGTCTGCGGGTGCCGGCCTGTGCGGTATGGCCGGGGAAAATCAAGCCTGGTGGGAGAAGCGGTCTCATCGCTGCCACTATGGATATTTTTCCCACTGTGGTGGAAGCTGCTGGATCCAAGGTTGAGCACGCGATCGATGGGAGATCCTTCCTGCCTCTGCTGCTCGGAAAGGAGCAGCCAGCCTTTGACCGAGATCTTTTTTTTACACGCCGTGAGGGGGGAGACCGCTTCATGGGCGAGTGCATCTGGGCCATGCGGCGGGGGGACTGGAAACTGGTAAAGAATTCGCCCATGAAAAACTGGGAGCTATTTGACCTCTCCGAGGACCCCGGGGAGACGACCGATCTTGCGGGTAAGAATAGGGGGAAATACCGGGAACTCGGGGCGGCCATGAGGGTCCATATCCAGAGGGGTGGGGCCATTCCGTGGCAGAAAAGGAAGTAAAAGGAGAATCCTGCGTCCTGAGAGGAAAAGCTGGATAGTTCCAAAAGATTCGGACCCTCAAAAGATCCAGGGTGTCGTTCGAAAGTGCTACCTCTAGCCACTTTGACGACGGAATAGAAAACTTTCGAAGGAAAGGCGTGAGACCTGCGAGATTTTGTCTTAGTTCTCTCGCCTCAGATCTTTGAAATTCATGATGACCCGCTCGTTACTCGCCCTGCGGATTGCCGCCCTCGCTGCCCTTTTCGGATTTGCGAATGTGCAATCGCTCCCTGCCGCCCTCACTCTCGAGAAGCAAGATCGTATTTGCATTATCGGAAGTGGTCTGGCGGATCGCATGCAACATGATGGTTGGCTGGAGACAGTTCTCCACACTGCTTATCCAAAGCACTACCTGACTATCCGCAACCTGGGGTATACCGGTGATACGGTCTGGAGCCGCCCCCGCAACAGAGGCTTTCCTTCTCAGGACCAGTATCTGAAAGACATCAAGGCCGACGTGATCTTTATCATGTTTGGTTACAATGAGTCTTTTGGCGGCGAGGGTGGACTGGGCAAGTATCGTGATGAGCTTGGCAAACTGGTGGACAATTACCGAAGTATGAAGCCCAATGGGAAGAGTGCTCCACGGATTGTCCTCTTTTCGCCAATCGCTCATGAGGATCTTGGAAATCCCAACCTGCCAGACGGGAAGGCGAACAATGCGCGCCTTGCGATCTACTCAGCAGCGACCAAGGAGGTCGCAGAGGCTAAGAAGGTTGAATTTGTCGACTTGTTCTCCAGTTCGGCAGACCTCTTCCGGGCTTCCAACGTGCCCCTCACTATTAACGGGATTCATTTGAATACGGAGGGAAACCGGCGCCTCGCGGAGGTTATCTCCAAGAATCTCCTCGGGAAGGAGATACCCGCGTCGCCCAGCCTCGAGAAGGTTCGTAAGGCGGTGCTAGACAAGAACTGGCACTGGCATAATCGCTATCGTGCGACTGATGGCAATGATGTCTGGGGTGGACGCTCCGGTCTGAAGTTCGTGGACGGCCAGAGCAACAAGGATGTGCTCTGGCATGAGCTTTCCATGATTGACGTCATGGTTGCTAACCGGGATATGGCCGTCTGGGCTGCCGCCGGAAATCACAAACATGAGATTGATGACAGCAATGTTCCTGCGCCGATCCCGGTAAAGTCCAACGTGGGAGGAAAGAGCAGAAGTTCAAATGCCGGGAAAGAGGGGAATCTTGCGGGCTATAACACCGGTAAAGAGGGACTCGCCAAGTTGACGGTTCCCAAGGACATGGAGGTTAATCTCTTTGCCGATGAAAAAATGTTCCCGGAGTTGATCAACCCGGTGCAGATGGCTGTGGACACCAAGGGTCGCCTCTGGGCGGCTGCCTGGCCAACCTATCCCAAGTGGGAGCCCCTCAAGAAAATGGACGACCGACTTCTGATTTTCCCCGACGAAAACCGGGATGGGGTAGCAGACAAGTGCATCACCTTTGCCAAGGTTCATAACCCGACTGGATTTGAATTCTGGAACGGGGGAGTTCTGGTTGCCTCCCAGCCGGATATCCTGTTTCTGAAGGATACGGACGGAGACGACGTGGCCGACGTGCGGATTCGCTTTCTGCAGGGGATTGGATCCGCTGATACGCACCATGCTGCCAACGCTTTCGCGATGGGGCCTGATGGAGCCTTCTACTGGCAGAGCGGGGTCTTCTTCCATAATGCTCACGAACATCCGTGGGGGGCGCCTCTGCACAGCGGAGCCTCCGCTATGTTCCGGTTCGATCCACGGCAGTACACGGTTACAGTTCATGCAGGCAACAGCCCGAACCCACACGGAGTTTGCTTCGACTACTGGGGTCGCCACTATGCCAACGATGGAACC
>NZAC01000069.1 GCA_002686085.1 Roseibacillus sp.
TGGTGCTCGGTACTGGATTTGAACCAGTGACTTCATCCGTGTGAAGGATGCACTCTACCACTGAGTTAACCGAGCGACAGATTGTGGATTTAGCGAAGTGATGCGGAAGTGGCAAGCGTGGATCATTTCTCAGGGTGCAGGCCCTCGGGCTTACCCTTCTTGATTTCAACCCCGCGAAGGACAATGTCATCAAAATAGCCCTTATCGTCAAAGGAACCAATGCCGACCTGTCCCCAGGTAAAGGTCTTGTCGACGGCCGATTTCACGGGCTTCTCCATATCATCGAAGTAGACGTCGATTTTTCCCGTCTCGATATCCCTCACGATCTTGAGGTCATGGAACTGTCCGTTTTTCCATGGAATCCCCTCCTTGGTAAGAATGAGATTTTTCCGGGCAGCCTGATTGACGATGAAGATCTGGCTCGAGTTAGGGTCGGGCTTTTCGCCGAGGTGGAGGTAATAAAAGTGGGCAGGATCCTGGTAATTGAAGAAAAAGCAGAGGTCACGATGCCCTCGAGAGGTCTGGGTGGTCTGGATCCGGGCGGTGAGAACGAAGGAGCCCACGATTTTGTCCCTGAGCAGAGCAATGCTGTGGGGGCTGCGAAAGGGGGGGCGATATCGAGAGACTCCGAGGAGCTCGTAGACCTGGTTGCCATCGACGGTGGTAAGTTTCCACTTACTATCATCGGTAGTTTTCCATGCGCTGGCATCCTTAGAGAAGTCTTCCTTGTAGATTACGGGGGGTTCTTTTTCGGCCTGAACCGAAAGAGAGGACAGGATGGATAAAGCGGTAAGAATGAATGAGAAGCGCATGGTTTTCACTGTTTCAGTGTAAGAGAGATAGGACGCCCTTGGAAAGGAA
Organism: Roseibacillus sp.; assembly: GCA_002686085.1. Taxonomy (GTDB): domain Bacteria; phylum Verrucomicrobiota; class Verrucomicrobiia; order Verrucomicrobiales; family Akkermansiaceae; genus Roseibacillus_B. Next base: position 862 of record NZAC01000069.1, read on the forward strand.
GAATAAGGGTGTTTAGCCCGCCTTAGAGGCACGGGCCTGTTCGAGGAGGGAAATCCACGGGCCGACAAAGTGGCCATTGTCATGGTAGGTTCGACCGCTAATGAGGTTTCCATCGATGACACAGGGTTCATCGACGAAAATGCCCCCGCAGACCTCGAGATCGAACCGACATTTTGGCACAGTGGCCATCCGCCGGCCTCGGACGCAGTCCGCGAAGGCAGGAATTTCGACCCCGTGACACACACTGCCGACTGGTTTGTTTTCGTCAAAGAAGTGCCGGGTAATTCTGACGAGATTCTCGTCGTAGCGGATATACTCGGGGGCGCGTCCGCCACTGAAGAAGATGCCCAGATAATCCGCAGGGTTGATCTCGCTGAAGGCGACATCAGCGTCTATGGAATACCCTTCCCATTCCCGGGTAATGGTCCATCCCGGCCGAACCTCGTGGAGGACCATTTGATAGCGGCGTTTTTCTGGAGCGGCGATCACCGGTTGGAAGCCGCTCTCGATAAGACGGTAGTAGGGGTAGAGAGTGTCGACGGTTTCAGTGGCGTCACCGACGATGATAAGGACTTGGGACATGGCGTGAGTGGTGAAGCTAGTGGATCAGTTCAGGAACCGGTGTAAAGCAAGAGCTGTGTTTAAGGGCCGATCCTCAAAGGTTCTGCAGGCACTTCTCGAGGTAGGATCGGGACCGCTTGATCTCGGCGGTTACCCCTGCGGTGGAGTTGTGAATGGGAATGCCGCGGGGGAAGGGGTGCATGAAGGGTTCGGTAAAGCCGGTGAAGTTGATGGACTTGAGGCCTTGGAGGAGAGGGGTGAAGTCGAGAGGTCCACGGCCGGGCATCTGTAGCAGTTCCTTTTCACGTGGTTGTTTCTGCGAGGATCCAGCTCCGTGCTGCTGCCCGTAGAAGAAGGCAACTTTGCTGCCGAGTCCGGCAAGAAGGCGGCCCTGCATTTCAGAATTCTGAGGAAGATGATGAGGGGCAAAGGCGAGGGCGAGGTTTGGATGAGCGGCCAACTCTGCGAACCACTTGATGGCGTCTGGTGTAGCGAGAATCTGACCGCTATGATTTTCTACTGCAATGGTGACGCCGTGCTCGGCGGCGGCATCAGCATGTGGCTTCATGCGCTCAATGAATTTTCTGACCTCGGACCTGAGATTTGTTCCGGTTGCTGCCCGGTTGCCGGCGGCGCCACAAACGATGATCTGGCATCCGAAGCGCTGGGCGATCGGAAATTCGGAGGCGAGGCCGAAGGGTCCAAGTTTGTATTGGGTGAGAGCTCCGAGCTTGATCTTATGTTCCGAGAGGAGTTCCTCGAATTTCGCCAGACCCATCATGGCGACCTGTTCGCGATGGTTGGCATGCGGTCGAGGCCAGATATCAATGAAGGATGTCCCGGTTTTGTGGATCTCGGGGAGAACCTCGTGAAGGGCGGTGGTCCCATACATTGCGGAGGAGACCAGGTAGTTGAGCTTGAAGGAACCGCTGTTATTTCTTGCCCTTAATGATCCGCAGAGAGCGGCGGCTGAGGCGGCTTGGCAGAGAGTGCGTCTGTTCACGAGGACCGCATTTTAAGCGCATCTATCTTTCTGCCGAGCAAGAAGGTGCCCTTTGGCCCGTCTCTTGAGGTGAGGGATCGGTCTGAATGACTTGAAATGTCGCTCCTGCCCGCCAAGCTTCGTCTTTTCCGGAATAGATAGATTAGCAATGAAGCCTCTTGGAATGCAGGGTCTTGTGGCCGCAGTGGTAACCCCGATGACTGATGATGGGGAGCTGAATCTCGAGTTAGTTCCCGGGATCGTTGATCATCTCGTGGCTAATGAGATCCGGGGAATTTATATCGCGGGAAGTACAGGGGAAGGAATGTCCCTGAGCGATGAGGAGAGGATGGCGACGGCGGCGGCTTATCTTAAGCACTGTAAGGGACGGCTGAAGGCAGTGGTGCAGGTGGGGCACAACAGTATGAAGGCGGCGGCAGCCTTGGCATCTCATGCTGAAGAATGTGGGGCAGATGCTATCTCGGCGACGCCCACCGGTTATTTTCAGGCCGAAGGAGAAAGCGGGCTGGTCGGGCTTATGGCTGTTATTGCCGAAGCGGCTCCAGCCACGCCGTTTTATTATTATCACATTCCAATACTGTCAGGAGCTTCCATGAATCCCATGAGCTTTACTGAGTTGGCGGCAAAGCAGATTCCAACCTTTTGCGGAATCAAGTATACGGATGCGGGAACGTCCTACAATCTGTCGTCCCTTCAGAGGGTTGGGCCAGGGCTTGAGTTCCTGAGCGGAACGGATGAAGCGTATCTTCAGTCTCTTGCGCAGGGTTATGAGGGAGCAGTAGGGAGTACCTATAATTATGCGGCTCCGTTGTATCATCGTGTGAGGAAGGCCTTTGAAAATGGAGACCTCGTGGAGGCGAGACTCTGGCAATCCCGTGCACTCGAAATGCTAGAAGCGATGCTGTCTACTTGTGGGCGGGCCAGTCTCAAGGCGATGATGGCGATGGTGGGTATCGACTGCGGTCCTGCTCGCCGCCCGATCGAGCCAGCTACCGCAGAGCAACTCTCCGAGCTCCGACGCCGGCTTGAGGCGATGGGCTGGTTTGAATGGATTAATTTGCAAGATACCGAAGTCTCATGAAGTTCCGCGTCTCTTTATCCTTACTTGTCGCATTCCTGCTTTCTCCTGCCTCGATGGCGGAAGAGGACAGCAAGGGTCCGTTATCGTGGGGGCATCTCCCTGCGTTACCCGACAAAGAAGGATTTGCAGGCGCTTTTGCGGGAATCGTAAGCAGTAAGCAGACGGCGAAGGACTATCTGGTGGTGGCCGGGGGAGCGAACTTTCCCAAGGGGCGGCCTTGGGAAAAGGAGAAGAATCCAGAGAAGGTCTACTATGATGTTGCCTTCAAATTGGAGATGGGATCTGAGGACGGAAAGGGTATTCCTGTGTGGGAGAAATTGGAAGGGCCTCTGGGGCAGCGGGTGGGCTATGGAATGTCGGTGACTCTTCCCGGTCGCGGATCATCGCTCTTTATCGGTGGCAAAGCGGAGGTCGCTACCGATGCGGTATGGGAAGTGGCTGTGGACGGCTCCGGGGCCCTGAGTTTTACACCGCGGGTCAACTATCCCGTGCCGATTGCAGAGGGTGTGGCCGGAGTAGTGGGCAACAAGGTGATTGTAGTAGGGGGCGTGACTAACAACGAGGGGGGAGGTTTCAGGACCGTGCAGGAAGCGTATTTTCTCGATACGAGCAAAGACGAGCGCGATTGGGCGTGGGAGGCTCTTCCATGGATAGAGGTTGCAGAAAACAAGACGTGGGAGGATTATTTATCGCCAATAGAGAAGAAGGCCCGGGGTCGGGCCTACGCTGTTTCCGGAGTGCGGTCGGACCAGTTTTACATTTTCGGGGGGCGTGATTACGCCGTGTCCACCGATCCCGCCCCCGAGCGTGTGCATCAGGAGAAGCTCGATATTTTATCTGATTGCTACGTACTCAGCTTGAAGGGGCCAAAACCAGTGTGGAAGCGTCTGGCGGATCTTCCGCGGGGTATGAGCGCAGCTCCCTCAGCAGCTCTGCCAGTGGGCGTCTCACACCTGCTCATGGTGGGCGGAGTTTCGGCGCAATACTGGCGCCAGCAGTTTGAGGATCGTCCGGATCTGAATGGAGCGGGAGATTTGCATCCTGGATTCGAACGTAGTGTATGGGCGTATGATACGCTTACGGACACTTGGGCTTCCGCAGGGGAGTTGCCCGAAATGGCAGGAGGAGTGCCAGTCGCCGTTCCGGTGACCACACCGGTAGTGGAATGGAAGAAAAAGTTCATTCTCCCCACCGGTGAGATTAAGCCAGGGATCCGTTCTCCACAGATACTGGTCGCGGAGGTCCAGAAGCTTGATGCCAAGCTGGGGTTGGTGAACTGGGTTGTTGTGGGCGCTTACCTTGCGGGAATGGTAGGCGTTGGTTATTGGTTCATGAGGCGAGAGGCTTCGGCGACGACTGAGGCCTACTTTCGTGGGGGGCAAAAGATTCCCTTCCTTGTGGCAGGCTTGTCGATCTTCGCAACGGTGCTCAGTTCGATCACCTTTATGAGTATTCCGGCCCGGGCTTATGGCACGGATATTACGTGGTATGTCGGTCAGCTCGCCATGCTGATCCTGATCCCAGTAGTTATTCTGTTCTACCTGCCTTTCTTTAGAAAAATCGATCTTACCAGTGCATACCTCTATCTGGAGCGGCGGTTCAATCTGGGGGTGCGTCTCTTTGGGAGTTTCTCTTTCATGGTTGCGCACGTCGGTCGTATTGCGATCGTGCTGTATCTTCCTGCGGTGGCGTTAGCAGCAGTTTCCAATATCAATATTTATGCTGCTATTATCATTATCGGGATCCTTTGTGTGATCTACACCGTGATGGGAGGGATTGAGGCAGTGGTGTGGACCGACGCGATACAGGCGGTGGTCCTGCTGGGCGGTGCGATCCTCTGCTTTATTCTTGTTGTTGTCCGCCTCGATGGGGGATTCGATGAGCTGTTCTCGATCGCTCATGCGGATTCCAAGCTCTTACAGAATCTGACCTTCGACTGGAATATCAAGGATGGTACAACAGCAGGGATTATCATATTCCTAGCCTTTGGTTTTAATTCTCTGAACCAGTATACATCCGGGCAGGACGTCGTGCAGCGCTATGTGACAACCAAGGATATTGGTGGGGCCCGCAAGTCGCTTTGGACCACGATGTGGATGTCGGTCTGCTTTTCTATTGTCTTTTTTCTGCTCGGGACTGCGCTGTACGCCTTCTACAAGACGCAGCCGGAACTGCTGAATCCAGCAATGGCAAAGTCAGATGGAATCCTCCCGTTTTTCATCATGCAGCAGCTCCCGGTAGGAGTGGCCGGACTCATTATCGCAGCAGTCTTCGCTGCTTCCCAGTCCTCGATCTCCAGCTCGCTGAACAGTATTGCGACGGCGTGGACCAAGGATGTGGATAGTCGCCTGCTTCGGCCGAAGGCTACGGATAAGGATTACCTTCATGCCGCGAAGTGGGTTGTTGTCGTCGTTGGAATTCTTGGCATTGGTGGGGCGGCGCTCGTGGCACTCGCGAATATCGAAAATGCCTTCAAGTCTTTCATGTCAATAATCGGTTTGGCGAGTGGGTCTCTGGGCGGATTATTTGCGTTGGGAATTTTCACCAAGCGCGGGAATGGAAATGGAGCGATGGTGGGGGCGGTGGTTGGAATAGCCGCCGTAGCCATTATCAAGTTTGGAGGGTTCCCTGTCACCGGAATACTGAATGGCTTTATCGGGTTCTTCTCCTGTCTGGTAGTGGGCTATCTCGTCAGTCTCGCTACGGGAGGAGGTGCCGAGCAGGGTGAGGAGCTGTCCATACACGGGAAGTCCCAGACGTAGATTGCAGAGACCTTTAATGGCGACTCAGGACTTGAGGGATTGATGAAGGGCTATCAACAGGAGGAGCTTGGCGAGCTCGCTTCGTTTTACCGGGCGGGCTTGCTGGATAACACCTTGCCGTTCTGGTTGCCGCGCGTTCTCGATGAGGAGCATGGAGGCTATCTGACTATGCGGGAACGCGATGGCGCCCTGCTCGATGATGATAAGCCGGTCTGGTTTCAAGGGCGGTTCTCGTGGTTGTTGTCTACGCTGCATCGCACAGTGGAGCCGCGACTGGAATGGCTCGAGGCAGCACGAAGCGGTGTCGAGTTCCTGCGGGATCATTGTTTCGATGAGGATGACCGGATGTTTTTCCTGGTCAGTCGGGAAGGAAAGCCGCTGCGCAAGAGGCGTTACTTTTTCTCCGAGGCCTTCGCGGTGATGGCTCTCGCCTCCTATGGAGCGGCCGCAGGGTGCGAAGAGTCGGCAGAGCAGGCACGACAGTTGTTTCGCCTGTGTCTGGAGTATATTGAGGGTCGCCTTCCAACCGGAGAAGCAAAGTGGAGCGAAGAGCGGTCGACCCATTCCATCGGGGTCCCCATGATTTTCCTGCATGTCGCCCAGCAGCTTGTTGAGGCGGTGGGTGATGAGCTTGCAGAGGAAGTGATCGATGAGTTCATCGGGGAGATCCGCCTGTTCGTTGACGACGAGAGGGCATGTGTTTTCGAGCAGGTGGGGTCGGATGGTTCATTCAATAATCACGTGGATGGGCGAGTGCTCAATCCCGGGCACGCCATCGAGGCGGCATGGTTCATTATGCACGAGGCGAAGCGACGGGGAGGCGACGGGGAGCTTATCGCACTCGGGGGGCGGATGCTTGATTACATGTGGAAGCGGGGATGGGACGAGGAGCGTGGAGGGCTTTTCCACTTTGTTGATGTCGATGGGAAGCCAGTGCAGGAATACTGGCATGATATGAAGTTCTGGTGGCCGCATTGTGAGGCTATTACAGCGACCCTGCTGGCCTACCAGATGACCGGGGAGGATCGTTACGCGGAATGGCACCGCCTTGTCCATGACTACTCCTACCGGACCTTTGCCGATGGGGAGTACGGGGAGTGGTTCGGTTATGCCGATCGTAATGGGAGGATTTCCAACACCACGAAGGGGAATCATTTCAAGGGGCCGTTTCATCTCCCACGGATGCAGTGGTATTGTGCCAGGCTCCTAGATGAATGGTAGATGAGGAGAGAGTCCGATTTGAGATGGCAAGAGAGCGGTAACCATGCAGGCTAGGTCGTGATGTCCCGCTCTGCTCTTGCTGTGATCCTCTGTCTGCTCGCTCAATGGACCGAGGGCTTGGCAGAGCGCTCCAATGTAGTCCTTTTTCTGGTGGATGACCTTGGGTGGATGGATCTGGGATGTCAGGGCAGTCACTACTATAAGACGCCTCATATTGACCGCTTGGCAGCGAGTGGAATTCGTTTCACCAATGCCTATGCCGCTTGTGCCGTGTGCACGCCCACGCGGGCGAGCATCCTGACCGGAAAGTATCCGGCGCGGAACCTGATGACTCAGTGGCTACCCGCGGGTCGCTGGAGCGCCAGTGGGCACCGCATGAAGGAAGGGCGCTTTCTCCGGAGCCTCCCGTTGGAAGAGGTTACTCTTGCGGAGTCTCTTCGGGAGGCTGGTTACCGGACCCTGCACGTGGGTAAGTGGCATCTGGGAGGGCCTCCCTTCTCGTTGCCTTCTCACCACGGATTTGATGTCAATGTGGGAGGCAGTGAGCATGGAGCACCCGGCCATTACTTCTACCCCTACAAAGGGAGCTGGAAGATTCCGACCACGGAGCAACGGGTGCAGAAAATTACTCTGCCGGACGGGAAGAAGGGGGAATACCTTACCGATCGACTGACCTCCGAGGCTCTCAAGTTGATCGAAGAGAGCAGGGATCAGCCGTTCTTTCTCTATTTTCCCTTTTACGCAGTACACACCCCGCTGCAGGCAAAAAGAGACATGATAGCCCGTTTCAACACGGTTCCCAATGCGGAGCGTCAGGGAAGTCCAGTCTATGCAGCCATGGTAGCGAGCGTCGATGCGAGCGTGGGGCGGGTGTTAAAAAAACTGGAAGAGCTGAATCTGAATGAGGACACTCTGGTGATATTCACTTCGGATAATGGAGGGTTTGCCGGCGCAACAAAGCATGACCCCCTAAGGGCCAATAAGGGGTCGCATTATGAGGGGGGCATTCGGATTCCCTTGATTGTGGCGGGGGCTGGGGTGAAGGGAAGAGAGCGAACTTCTTCTGTGCCCACCATTTCGAATGATATCTATCCGACTGTTCTGGAAATGATGGGATTGCCTTCCCGTCCATACCAGCACGTCGACGGAGTGAGTCTTGCTCCGGTGATCAAGAGTTCCGGAGAGGTAAGGCGGGATGCGCTTTTCTGGCACTACCCGCATTACAACAGACACCCCCAGAGTGCTCCGGTGTCCATCGTGAGAAAGGGGAAGTGGAAATTGATCGAGTTTCTCGAGCGGTCGGAATTCGAATTGTATGATCTTGAAATAGATCCAGGGGAACAGGCAAACAGGGCTACGGATTATCCGAATCTTGTCAGCGAGCTAAACACCCGATTGCAGGAGTGGAAGAAAGAAGTAGGGGCACAGGCGATGGCGTCTAATCCGCAATATACCGGAAAATGACGGAGCATCAGCGTATCAGGTGTTGGGATGTCTTTTGGAAATGCGTGAGACGGGACGCCATGCGAATGCAACTGGTCTGCCTCGTGGGGGCTTTTGTCATAACGGGGGAGGCGAAGCCCAGGCCGGACGTTCTTTTTGTTGCGATTGATGACATGAACGACTGGATATCGTTATTGGATCCTGAGGCGCCGATCAAAACGCCCAATCTTGAACGCTTGGCCGGGCGAGGTATGCTCTTTACCCGCGCCTACTGTATTTCTCCGGCCTGCAATCCATCGCGGAGTGCGCTTCTGACCGGGTTGCGCCCTTCAACCTCCGGGGTCTACGCCAATAATAGCGACTGGCGTAAGGCGCTGCCGGAACGACGGACCATCATGCAGCAGTTCCGGGCGGCAGGATATTCGGTTCGGGGAGCGGGTAAAATCTTCCATCACAAGGCGAAGGGTTTTCACGATCAGGATTCCTTTGACGATTTTCAGATGATGGCACCCCAGAACATGCCGCCGAAGAAGCTCAACCAGAGTCCGGAATATGGGTCCCGGAATACGGACTGGGGGGTATGGCCTCCGGACGAGAAAGAGACGATCGATTTTCGGACTGCGAATTATTGTATCGAGGCCCTGCGGTCCCCGGTCAGGGATAAGCCTCTCTTTCTGGCCTGTGGGATCTTTAAGCCGCATTCGCCGTTCTTTGCTCCGAGGGAGTATTTCAGGGATGCCGAAAAAATTGGCCTTCCACTGCGTCGCGTCGACGATTGGAATGATCTCCCCGATGGAGCACAGTCTCTCATGGGAAGGACGAAGTGGTTCTGGAATGGCATGACGCGACTCGATCGTCGACTGCCGGGCTCTTACAGAGACTTCATCCAAGCCTATGCCGCCTGCTGCTCCTTTGCAGATGCGCAACTGGGGCGGGTGCTTGATGCCCTTGATGCCAGTCCACGACGTGACCGCACCATCGTGGTGTTATGGTCTGATCATGGATTCCATCTCGGAGAGAAGGATCATATTGAGAAGTTTGCCCTTTGGGAAAAGAGCAACCATGTTCCCTTCATCGTGGTTGCGCCAGGGGTGACGGGTAAAGGAGTGCGTTGCTCACGGCCCGTAGACCTTTCGGTGGTCTACCCGACTCTCCTGGAGTTGTGTGGGCTTCCTGCAGTGGAATGTGATGGAGTGAGCGCAGTGCCCTTGCTTCGCGACCCGCGGGGTGAATGGAAGCGTCCCGCCCTTATGACTTACGGACGAGGGAATCACGCGGTCCGAAGTGAGCGATGGCGTTACATTCGTTACGCCGATGGTTCTGAAGAATTGTATGATCATGACGTAGATTCCCATGAGTGGTCGAACTTAGCGCATCGTGTTGAATACGAGAGTGTCAGGGCGTCTCACCGCCGCTGGTTGCCTTCCGAGGAGGCAAAAGAGGTTGCCGGCTTGAAGAGGTAGGAGGCCAATCGTGCCCGTTATCCGGTCTCGTCTGGAAGAGCCCATCCACTAAACGAATCGGGTAGTCAAAGGAGCGATAGAGGTCAAAAAAGAGCGGAATGTGCGGAAATGGAGTAGGTTCAGCGCATATATGGCCATGGGAGCAGGTTTCTCGGCCTCGCATGTCTGAGAAAACTCGCAATTCCACGGAAATTTCAGTCGAAAGGGATGATGATCCCTGTAAGTTAACCCCCGAAAGCCACATACATTTAATGAAAGTGAAGTGTCAGCATCAGCACCGGAGTCATAGCGCAGGTTCGCAGGGATTTACCCTTCTTGAGATGGTCATCGTCTTGGGGATCATTGGTTTGATCCTTGGGGCGGCGATCGGTCTGAGTGGAGGCTTCACCGGATTCGGGCGAGAAGTTCAGACCAAGAGTAAACTTCAGCGGATCAACAGTGCGCTTACAATGTATAGGCACCGGGCTGGTCATTACCCCTCGGAGTCTCAAGGTGTGAACGCGCTGGTTGAGAGGCCCACCAGTGCACCGGAGCCAAGGAGCTGGGAGGCCACATTCAAGAGTTTGCCAAAGGACGGCTGGGATCAGGAATTCGTATACAAGTATCCGGGGAGCAAGGACCGAAGCTACCCAGAAGTAATTTCGAAAGGGAAAGATGGCGAAGTAGGCACGGATGATGACCTCAGCAGTCAGGACCAAGAATAGACTGGCCTGGCGCGCTGGGGAGCAGAGGGGCATGACCCTGCTAGAAACCATCCTAGCGATGGTAATTGTTCTGGTCGTTATTGGAGTTGGTCTGGCCTACCAGTTTACTTCCAATGACAAGGAGTTGCTCAGGAAGGCTAGTATCAGGATTGAGGCAATGTCGTCACGAGGTCATGCGATGTCAGTGCTTCACCAGAAACCATTCTGGATTCGGATCGAGCACGATAAGGTGGTGCTCGCCGGGGCTGACGTGCGCAGGCAGGAGCCAGAGGATCAGATTGGTGCCTCAGGGCTGACTGATGATGAGGAGTTCAGCGAGTCAAATGAGGAGGTATACGATACTCTCGAGGCAGGCGAAGCGGTCATAGCGCTACGCCGATGGGGAACGCAGGATGATGCATGGATTGAGCCCGAGGAGGGGGAATCGATCGTCTGGCAGTTTCAGAGCACTGGGCTATGCGAGCCGGTTTCGATACGGGTAGCGCGAGAGGAAAGCTATATAATTATGCATATGAACCCGCTGACGGCCCGGGTCGATGAAGAGGAGGCCGTTATCGTTCAATGAAGAAAGGCAATCTCAGAGCGCGGAAGCGTAAGGGGTTCATCCTGATGGAGGTGATGATTGCTCTGACGGTCTTCTCCATGGTGGGAGTGTCCTACATGGTGGCGCTCAACGAAATCGCCGAGATCCTGCGTGAGATGCGGCGCGATTCCAAGATGGGGCGTATCTTGCAGAGTGAATTAATGAAGTATGCCACTCTGCCGAATATCGAGGAGATGGAAGAGAGCTACCCCCTTGAAGAGAAAAGCGAGCTGGAGATTCAGGTGATCATCAAGCCTTTGGAGGACGTTGTGGAAGAGCAACGAATAACGACGGAGAAGGGACGGGTCATGCAGCAGATGTTTCACGTGCAGGTAATTGGCACCTGGTATGAAGATCTGACCTGGCACGAGAGAACTGCCGAAACGTGGCGCTATGCGAGACTCTACCAGCAATAATTGCCCTCGGGTAATGAAGCGGCGAAGGCGGCGGGGAATCCTGCTGCTCGAGGCCGTGCTGGCTCTCGCAATCGCCGGGATTCTTCTGGTCTCCATCATGTGGATTGTCGATGGAGCCCTTCAGATGTCTAATGAGATGGCGGACGATGGTCGTGAGCACATGACTCAGGAGGCGCTCATTAACTTTCTTGACCGTAACTTCAGCCAGTTGCCCGGAAACGCCGAGGTCGAATTGGAGAGACAGGACGCCGGTTCCCATTTCCTGAGTGATCTTACGTTCCAGAATGTGCCGACCTCCTTCTCGTGGTCAGGCCAGGCTATATCGGCGGAGGCAGTGCAGCTCTCTACGATCCCCACAAGAAGCGGGGACCTCGACGTGGTCCTTCGTTACTACGAGGAAGCAATCCTCGATGACAGCGATTCTACGGCGGACGTGAATGCGGAGCCTGTGGCAGAGATTACACTGCTGAAAGATGTTTTCTTTTTTGAGTGGTGGGCGAGAGATGGACGCGCTCTGGGAGACGATGCACAAGGCTACACAGAAACCTGGGATGTCCGTGGGCGATTGCCCATCCAGATGGAGCTCAGGGTTAAGTTTGATGAGAATTCGGACGAGATTGTTCATCATTTCTGGCTTCCGCCCAAATTGAATCCGGAAAGTGTTGTCAGGTCACAACGTCGGGCGGCACCTCAGGGGAGAGCTGGAAGCTCGGGCAGGTCATCGACCGGCCGCGATGCCGGGCGTGGTAGAGAAAGCGATGCAAGGCGTGAGAGCCGGGGTAATAGCCGCGGTAGTGATAGGGGAACTCCGACACGTTCTGCTCCTCCGAGTAGAGGAAGCGGGAGTCGCCCTGCTCCGCCAAACCCGGGGGGTGCGGGGCGATGAAGATTGAATTTTCAGATCAGCAGGTGAAGGTGACGGAACAAGTCGCTTTTGTGCTGGTGCGCGGTGGGCGGAGAGGGAGTACAATGGTTGCTGTCTTCTGGCTGATCAGCGTGATGGCCCTCTATATCTTTACCGCGATCCAATTGCTCGATTACGAGGACCGGCTGGTGTCGGGTCAGGTCGAAGGGACCAGAGCCAGCCAGATGGCTGAAATGGGGGTCTCGGTGGCCTGTAACCCGGTGGTTGAACGCTCTGATTACCTTTTGCTCGAGCAGCAGTTTCCAGGTGACGTAGGGTTCACTGCCACGATCGAATCGGAAGGATCGCGTTTCAACATCAATTCGCTGTTAATGAACCGGGGAGACGGAGCAGATCCGGATAAGGCTCTTTTGAGGGAAATGTTTGTAGAATGGGGTGCCGAAGATGATTTCGCTCAGGAAGTGGTGGACGCCCTGGTGGACTGGGTGGATGAGAATGAGCTCGAAGAGCTCAATGGGGCAGAATTTCCGTTCTACGAAGGTGAAGGTTTCCTTAACAGGCCCTACAATCGTCCGTTCTATTCTCTCGATGAGATGCGATTGGTGCGGGGAATGGAGGAGTTGGAGCGCATTTATCCCGGATGGAGGGATTGGTTCACTATCTGGAGCAGCGGAGGTCTTGACGTCAACGAGGCAGATCCGGAAAAGCTGGCCCGCGCAGCGGAAGTGTCCATCGATGATGCGACGTCGATCCGCGATCGGGTCCTCGGCCCTGACATGATCCGAGGAACAGACGACGATCAGCCTTTTAGTAATAGCAGAGAGGTCCTCGATTTGCTAGGGGTTCCAGAGATTCAGCGGATGATCGTCGAACCTCGCCTTACTGCCAACGACCCAACTACCCGTATTGAATCAACGGGCTGGTCCGGGTTAGGGGGATCGCAGATCAAACGTCGGATTACCTTGATTGTCAGAAACAGGACAGGTCGTCCCTCAATTTTAGAGAGAAAAGTGGAACAGGTGCCATGAGCTCAAAGGCGAAAAAGAAAGGTGAAAAGGTTCTCCTGCTGCCCGGTTCTGAGGGATGGGAGGTTTGGACAGCAGAAGTGGGTGGAGCAGGTTTTCGTCTCCACGAGCGCTCCGACGTGGTCCGGGTTCTCGATGTCGTCGGAATACCGGCAGGAGAGTTAACGATGGCTTTTCCAGTGCGGGATGTTTCAGCTTTGCCATTTCGTGCTGCGACCACGGATGATGCACTACTCAGCGATCTCGCAGAAACCCATCTTGAAAGGATGGGCTCGCGTCCAGGAATCGACGCAGGGGTCCTGAGTGATACGTTTAAGGTTGGCACGCGGGGAGAGGAAACTCTCGCTGTTCCGGTAGTGCTTGCGCCTCCCTTTGAAGGAGATCTTCCACGCCGGGCGCCAGAGAATTTCGACATCTCATCCCGGTGTCTCCCCATGCCCTCAACGGGGCTCGTGGTGTGGCGGGAGCTGGGGCGTTGGGTCTTTGCTCTGGCTGTTGAGGGGCAACCGCTGGAGTATGAGGCTCTCGCGATCAATCAGCTCGGTGAGGATGCGGGCCGGGAAATTCGTCTAGCGATGATGCAAATGGAGTTACAGGGGTTGATCGATACCCTTCCGCAGCAGTGCATCGTCTGGGTGGGGGAGGGTGAAGCTCAGCCGCGTCCGGAGGAACTGCAATCTCTCGGCGAGGGTGTGGGCTTGCCTGGCCCTGCTACGGTCGAGCGTAAGCCAGCTCCGGTGGTGCCAGACAGGTGCAGCCAATTGCTTCCTGCCGATGTTCGTGCGGATCGGGTCGCAAAGCGGAAAAAGCAGCAAATCCTACTGGGTTCAGGGGTTGCGGTGCTGGTGTATATTATTTTGATTGGGCTCTCTTTCGTGAGCTTATCGAGAGAAAAGGCAGCGGCTCAGAAGGCGAAGAACGACTACGCCCCATACGCCAATGTCTTTGAAAGAGGGGAGCGTCATATCAGGAAGTGGCAGGAGCTGAGTCCTGTGATTGAGCAGGAGTACAGCACTGTGGAATTGCTCTACCACTGTATCCGAGCACGGCAGGGCGAGGAGGGAGTGCGTCTGGATCGGGCGGACATTACTAATCAGGTCACCGTTGATGGTGATGGGCAACTCCAGCGAATCTTGGATATTCGACTTCAGGGGAAAACTGATGAATTGGGTCAGGCAAACGCCTTCGATGAGGCCTTGCAAGGGGCGAGGGGATTGATTGAGTTTCAGTGGAATATGCCTTCTGCACAACAGAAGGGTGATAAATGGGCCTTCCAGTGGGGTGCTGCAGTGTCGAATTCTGAAGGGTTGTAGTGATGAGTGAGCGTGAAAAAAGACTGTTGATCGTGGTAGCTGTCCTCGTGTTCGGGCTCATCAATGTGGGCGCCTACAAACTCTATTATCTGCCGCAGAAGGAGGAGGCGCAGAAGAGCAAGGAGGAGTTCACGAGTAATAGGCAGACCGCAATGGAAATGCTAA
>NZAC01000070.1 GCA_002686085.1 Roseibacillus sp.
GGTCCCAAGATCTTCACGATCCCGGTGACGCACGCTCACACTCTGTGACTCTTCTTCGCGCGCGCCAGTGATGAGCATATAGGGTATGCGATCGAGCCTCGCAAGACGAATCTTGGCCCCTACCTTGTCATCAGAGACATCGCTGGAAACTCTGACTCCAGCATCCTTAAGCCTTTGTGTAACCGTGTCCGCATAAGAATTATGCTTTTCAGAGATAGAGAGCACCCGGACCTGCTCAGGAGCGAGCCATACAGGAAACTTTCCCTCGAAATGCTCGATAAGAAGCCCTACGAAACGCTCGAGCGAACCAAAAGGCGCCCGATGGATCATGACCGGCCGGTGTGGCTTGTTATCGGACCCTACGTAGTTGAGATCGAAACGCTCCGGCAAACTGTAATCGACCTGAACGGTGCCAAGCTGCCATTCCCGCCCGATAACGTCTTTAACCACAAAATCAATCTTGGGGCCGTAAAAGGCCGCTTCTCCGGGCTCTTCTGTATAATCTACCCCAAGGGTCTCAACCGCTTCGCGAAGAGCCTTCTCTGCCTTGTTCCAGTTTGCCGGATCTCCGACATATTTAGAGGAATCTGGGTCACGCAACGAGAGGCGCACCGCATATTCGTTCATCCCCAAGGTCGAAAGAACTGTCTTCACCAGACCAAGACATCCCTGGATTTCCTCACCTAACTGCTCCGACGTGCAGAAGATGTGAGCATCATCCTGCGTAAAGCTGCGCACCCGCGTTAACCCTCCAAGCTCGCCCGATTGCTCCCAACGATAGACTGTTCCGAATTCCGCCAAACGCACCGGGAGATCACGGTAGGAATGATGCTCGCTGGAATAAATTTTAATGTGATGAGGGCAGTTCATCGGATTTAAAAGAAATCCCTCGATTTCACCGGTGGAAATAAAATCCAACAATTCGGAGCACTTGGTTCCTTCCTCTGCCAGGTGCTTGATGGCTTCCCGCTCCACAATGGGCGGAAATTGACTGTCCTCGTAATAGGGAAAATGCCCGGAAGTGCGGTAGAGATCGAGTTTCCCAATGTGTGGCGTAAAGACCTGATAGTATCCCTGCTTGTCCAATTCGCCAGTGATGAAGTCTTGAAGCTGACGCCGAATGATTCCACCCTTGGGCATCCAAAGGGGAAGTCCCTGCCCCACCGACTCGTCGAAGGCAAAGAGCCCCAGCTCACGGCCCAGACGGCGGTGATCACGTTTCTTGGCCTCTTCCAAGTGTTCTAAATGCTCTTCAAGGAGCGTTCGGTTCTTGAAGCAGGTGCCATAAACCCGTTGGAGTGATTGGCCGTTTTTATCCCCTTTGTAAAAGGCACTCGCCACCGACATGATCTTAAATGCCTTGCAATTCCCAGTACGCCCAACGTGCGGACCCGCACACAGATCCCAGAAATCACCGTTCTTATAGATCGAGATTTCCTCGCCTTCAGGAATGTCGTTAAGAAGGTCAACCTTGAAGACTGATTCAACATCCCGCTCAGCCACGGATGCAAGACGCCCCGACTTAGCTAGAGCCATCGCTTGTTCACGACTCACCACCATTCGCTCAAACGACGCGTTTTCCTTCACCACCTTCTTCATTTCGGCCTCGATTTCCTCATAGTCATCGGGCGTGATCCGGTGCTCTAGATCGAAATCATAATAGAAACCCCCTTCTACCGGTGGTCCGGAGGCAAACTGAGCCTCAGGCCAAATCCGCGAGATTGCGGTGGCAAGAACATGAGCACAGGAATGCCGAAGCCGATCCAAATCTGACATTTGGTGACGCTCCTCAAGGGTCTTTCGCTCTTTTTCTTCAGCCATCGCTTTGAGTTTCAGTTTTCTGAACTGAAGTTGCAAGTTGAACTACGGGCTTGAAAAGCCGTGCCCGAGATAGGATTTCGATACACAGAAAGCCCCCGGATTATTGCCGAAATAAAAAAGGGCCCGCATTAACCACGAGGCCCTTTTGCGATCTCCTGGACCCAAGAACCCCGTTTGTATTACCGCGAGTAAAGCTCGACGATAAGCTGCACGTTTACCAGCGGGTCGATATCTTCGACCTCCGGGAGGCGTGCAACGGAACCCTCCATGGTCTCACGATCGAGGGATATCCATTCCTTGAGGGGTACTGCCTGGGTCAGATCCATCATCCGAAGACCCAACTGCTGGGACGAGGGCTTGGGCCCGACCTTGATCTTATCTCCCGGCTTACATTGATAACTGGGAACATCCAGTTTCCTGCCGTTCACAAGAACATGCCCGTGTCCCACGAGCTGACGAGCAGCCTGTCGACTATTTCCAAAACCGAGGCGGAAACACACGTTATCAAGACGGGTTTCGAGCAATTGGAGCATGATGTCACCGGTGATACCCCGGCGCCGGGCGGCTTCCTCGTAACAACGGCGAAACTGCTTTTCCAGAACGCCATATTGGAACTTAAGTTTCTGCTTTTCTCCAAGCGCGATCGCGTAGTCGGACTTTTTCCGGCGACCGGCCCTCAATCCATGCTGCCCGGGCGGATAGTTACGACGCTCGAGAGCTCTGGAGGAGCCGAACAACGGCACCAAAAAGCGGCGGCTGATTCTGTCTTTTGGGCCTGTATAGCGTGCCATAAGAAGATAGTTTATTTATTTACGTCGCTGAATTGCCTAAACTCTGCGTGCCTTTTTCGGCCGGCATCCGTTGTGCGGGATAGGGGTCACATCGTTAATGGCTGAAACATCAATTCCGAGAGCTTGAACCGCACGGACCGCAGATTCGCGTCCCGCTCCAGGTCCCTTTACCCTTACCTCAGCTTCCTTCAGGCCGTGACCCATGGCCTGGCGACAGGCATCCTGTGAAACCACTTGAGCGGCATAAGCAGTGCTTTTTCTGGAACCCTTGAAGCCCATCTTTCCAGCACTGGACCACCCGATAGTGTTTCCAGTTTGATCCGTCACCGTTACCATTGTGTTGTTGAAGGTGGCCGCGACATGAATGATGCCCTTTGAAACATTCTTACTCGACTTCGCCTTGTGGATCTTGACTGCATCGGCTGCTTCCTCGCCCATGATCTCAGCGAAGATATCCCTTTTCTCGTCTTTCTTCTGATCGTCTGGAACACCCTCCTTCGACTCATCACCCTCTCCTTCAGCTTCCGCTTTTTCAGATTCTCCGGGCGCATCCTCTTGTTGCTGGTCTTCACCTGATTGAGGCGCGTCTATCGCAACTTCAGCGGCAGAGGCCTCTTCAGATACGGCGTTGTCCTTTTCCGGCTCAGTTTCCGGAGCCTCTGGTGTGTTGTTTTCTTCCTCAGCCATGGTGGGTTTCAACAAATTTTAATATTATGCGACAGTCCCTATTTCTTGCTGCTAACCGTCTTCTTTCGACCCTTCCTCGTGCGCGCGTTCGTTCTTGTCCGCTGTCCCCGAACCGGAAGGCCCCGCTTGTGACGTTGTCCGCGATAGCAATTGATGGAAGTAAGCCGCTTCAGCGCAGACTGCTTTTCACGCCGGAGATCGCCCTCAATTGCGATCCCTTGGCTTTGGATCACCTGAGCGATCTTCACCAGCTGGTCCTCTGACAGCTGACCCGTCCGCAGATTGCCGTCGACTCCAGCCTGCTCCAGAATCTTCAGAGAACTGGTGGCTCCGATTCCATATATATAACAGAGAGATGCTTCGATCCGCTTCTCGTTGGGTATTTCAATTCCAAAAATTCGTGCCATGTAGTGAAAAGGCGTTGTGGCCGCGTCATTGGCCCTGACGCGAAAGGGGCGAGCTATTTAGCAGAGTTGCCCATGCTGGCAAGCGGAAATCCTCAATTTTATAGGGTTCAAGACTCCCAGCTGGGATCCCCGCCGCCCAGCTGGGTGCCATTAAGCTCCGCTTGCACTTCCATAAAAGCTTAAATAGTCCTGAAACTAACCCCTTTCTCCCCGAGAGACACCACCACTGGAATCCCCGCTAGACAAAATAACGGTGGCCGGTAGCGTCCTTCACCGTTACTCAACTAAAGCAAACTTCATGGATTCCGCACCCGCTGACACCCCCGATCCCGAGGATCCTCTACCAGACGACGAAGCTCAGGATTCCCCAGAAAAACCTCAGGCTTCGCCAGAGGAAAGCACTCTGCCCCCCGACGATGTTGCCGCAATCGACGAACTGGGAAAGGTCTATCAAGCCCTGAAAGATGAGCTAGCCAAGGTAATCATCGGGCAGGAGGAGGTAGTCGAGCAGCTCGCCATCTGTCTTTTTTCCCGAGGACATGCCCTACTGATGGGTGTGCCCGGGCTGGCTAAGACCCTGCTCGTATCGAGCGTGGGTGAGTGCATGGATCTCTCCTTCAGCCGGATCCAATTCACCCCTGATCTGATGCCTGCCGACATTACAGGGACGGATATCATCCAAGAAAGCGCGGTCACAGGGAAGCGAGAGTTTGAATATATCAAAGGGCCAGTCTTCGCGAACCTGCTTCTTGCAGACGAGATTAACCGGGCGCCAGCCAAGACACAGTCCGCTCTTCTCGAGGCCATGCAGGAGAACAAGGTCACCGCTCTCGGTCACACCTACGATCTTGATCAACCTTTTTTTGTGCTCGCGACCCAGAACCCGATCGAGCAGGAGGGCACTTACCCTCTTCCCGAGGCGCAGCTTGACCGCTTCATGTTTCTCGTGGAAGTCGACTATCCATCGGAAGATGAGGAGCGTCGGATTGCACGCGAGACCACTGGCGTGGACCGCAGTAGACTGAACGCCTTGGTCACAGGTCAGGAAGTTCTTGAATTTCAAAAACTCGTGCGCCGGATGCCTGTCCCCGATCACATCTATGACTATGCGGTCGAACTCGTAAGGAAAACGAGGCCGAACTCCGACGATGCCCCGTCTTGGATCAAGGAATACGTTGGTTGGGGTGCCGGGCCACGAGCCGTGCAATATCTCGTTCTTGGGGCAAAAGGCCGCGCCGCACTCCGGGGCAACTACATGGCATCACTGGAAGATATCGAGGCTGTTGCGGTCCCGGTTTTAACCCACCGGGTCATTACCAACTTCGCAGCGGAAAGCCAGGGAATGACCTCCAAGAGAGTGGTCGAACGCTTGATCGAGGAAATGCGAGAGGACTAAGGACCCTCAGGACCATCCAAGGGGCCCATAACCCTCAATAATGAATACTCACAAATTCGAGAACTATCGCAGGTCTTGAAATACGACTTTCTAGATTCTGACGTCCTCTCTCGCCTTGGCGCTCTGCCAGTTGAGGCACGACTCGCAATGGTGGGCAACGTGGTTGGCAAGCATCGCTCGCCACATCGCGGGTCGTCGGTTGAGTTCGCAGAGTATCGCAAATACGTTCCCGGTGATGACACGCGAAGACTGGACTGGAAGGCATACGCCCGGAGCGATCGTCACTATATTAAGGAATTTGAAGCGGATACCAACCTGCGCGCCTACTTTGTCGTCGATTGCAGCGGGTCGATGAAATACGCTTCCGGAGAGTTCGAATCCAAGATTCAATTCGCCCGCAGATTCGCCGCCACCATGGCCTACCTACTTGTTAACCAAGGTGATGCTGCGGGCCTTTCATGCTGCGATGAGACCATTCATCTGGAACTCCCACCCAGCAGGCGTCCTGCCCACCTTCAGAACTTTTTCGAAGTTCTCGGCACGCTCGAACCCAAGGGCGAAACCGGCTTGGTCGACGCCCTTCACACCGTCGCCGAAAAAATCGGCCAACGGGCACTCATTATCGTCCTCTCGGATCTCTTCTGCGATTCCCAGTCCTTTGCTGATGCTCTACAGCACCTGCGCTACCGGAAACATGACGTGGCTGTTTTTCATCTCATGGATCCACAGGAAATTAACTTTGATTTCACGAGACCTCATCGTTTCGTCGACTTGGAAGACAGTACAACCGTCGTCGCCGAGCCTAATCTGATCGCTGACGAATATACCTCCGCAATCCGGGAGTTTCTGACGAATACTGAAGCAAGCTGCCATGACGTGCAGGCCGATTATCACCTCGTCACCTCGGATCAGGACTACGAAGAAGTACTCCGCGATTTCCTGACAAACCGTTTGCCGAAAAAAGGGAAAAAATGACCTTTCTCCAACAGGCTATGCTCTGGGGACTTTTCGCGGTCTCTATTCCGGTCATCATCCATCTGCTGAATCGCCGGAGATTTCGCACCGTGGAGTGGGGAGCGATGCAATTCCTGCTCAAAGCGACGAGGGATTCCCGAGGCAAGAAGCGCCTTAAGCATATTCTCATCCTTCTGATGCGCTCCCTTGCTGTGGCGGCTCTCGTCTTCGCTATCGCTCGACCACTGGCGGGTGGATTTTTTGGCTGGGGGGGTGGACAAGTCGAAACCGTAGTCCTCATTCTGGATCGGTCCGCCAGCATGGAGCGCTCAGAAAAAGACATCCAAGTAACCAAGAGGAAGAGCGTTCTCACCAAGGTAGCTGACGCCATGAATGAACTAGGGGCCGCCCGTCTTGTCGTGATCGACAGTGCCACAGGGCAGCCGCAGGAGGTTCCCTCACCCGATGTCCTGCCCGAGCTCTCCTTTACCGCTCCAACCGACTCCGGAGCAGACATCCCCGGCATGCTTATTAACTCCCTTGATTACCTCAAGGAAGCGAAGGCGGGACGCAGTGAGATCTGGGTCGCTTCAGACCTCCAGAGAGAAAACTGGGCCCCGGAGGACAGCCGTTGGGAGGCCTTTCGGGCCTCACTGAGCGAAGAGGACTTTCAGACCAAGGTCCGAATCCTTGCTCTCAATGGTCGCGAGCGAAATGATTTCTCCATCCGGGTCGTTTCTGCTCGTAGAGAGTCGGGAGAACTCGTTCTCGATCTGGAGCTGACGCGGGAGGAAGACACCGGGCCTACGACAGTCACAGTCAACGTGGATCATATGGGAGCGCGCTCTGGCAGCGAAGTGGCCTTTAACGGGCAGAGTCAATCTTTCAGGAAACGTATCGCGCTGACAGGGACATCCGGACAAGGCTATGGTTGGGTTTCCATCACTGACAACGCCAATAAGAGAAACAATGTATCCTATTACGCCTACGGCGACGAAGCTCCTGCGCAATCCTACCTCATTGCCGAGAGCTCAACTGACGAAGAAACTCTCAAATCTCTTACCACCGCTCTGGCCCCGGGTTTTGCCAATCAACAAGTGATTACCCGAAGCCCAGAGCTTGCTTATCAGGTTAACTTTGAGGCCGCGTCTCTGATTGTCTGGAAGGCGCCAATCCCCCAGTCACCCGTATCCGACCAACTATTCGACTATGTGAAAAGCGGTGGAGTGGTTCTCTTTCTTCCTCCCTCTGAGGAATCAGAATCCTCATTTGCCGGCCTTTCATGGGGCGCTGTCAGGGAGGCCCCCGGCGAGAAGTATTTTATCGTTAAGGATTGGGAGCGTGGGGATGGAGCATTCCGAGATGCCTCTGACGGATCTCCTCTTCCAATAGACCGTATTCGCGCCATCAAGCGTCGCGAAATCAGCGGCGATTTCACCTCCCTTGCAAATTGGGTCAATGGCGAACCTCTTCTGGCTCGTCGCGTTATTGAGGCAGGCCAAGTGCTTTTTCTCTCTACCCTGCCTAGCTATACATGGTCCAACCTTGAGCAGACCGCCCTGCATCTGGTGGCTCTACAACGCAGTCTGGAGCAAGGCAGTCGTCGAATCGGAGCCAGTTTTTTTGCGGTGGCAGGGGAAGAGTCTTCTCTCCCGGTCGGAGAGGAGATACGAACGCGGGTAGACTCCTATGAAGAAATTACTGACCCTGGTAATGCAGACTTTGAGGCCGGTGTCTACCGACTTGGCGAACGTCTGATTGCCGTGAATCGACCCCTGGGAGAGGACTCTCTCGAAGCGCTTACCGGCGCAGATTTGGGAAGCTCTCTTGCTGACACCGGCTACAGCCTCCTTGAAGAGCAGGATGCGTCAGGAAACAACAGTCTCTCTCGACCGGTCTGGCGCTGGTTCCTGATCGCCATGCTCCTCTTTCTGATCCTGGAAGCGCTCCTCTGCCTTCAACCTCGCCGGCCCGTGACCAACAGTGCACCCTCACCCCAGCCTCTGACGTGAGTTTCAATATTGAAAACCTCTACTTCAGCGCACCTCTTCCCATTTTTATAATGGGGCTGGTCGCCTGGCTGCTCATCCTCCTCCTTTGCATCGTCTCTCTCAAAAGAAGTGCGAGGCCAGGACGAACTGGCCTTCTGGAATTACTGCGTCTGCTCTGTGCAACCGTCACTGTGTTCTTCCTGTTCAACCCTGAGTGGAGAAAAACTATCGAACCAGTCAAACAACCTGAGATCATCATTCTCCATGACGAATCAGGCTCCATGTCTACTGCAGATGCCCGACTACCAGGTCAAGAGGGCGGTGCCGGAGAAGTCGTCACTCGCAAGGAAGTCTCCGAAGCAATTCTCGCAACCGAATTCTGGAAACTTCTGGAAAAGGATGGGAAGCATCGGGTATCCGTCGAATCGTTTTCAAAAGCTCCGGATAGTGATGACGGCGAGGCCATCTCCCTCGCCGTGACCGACATTTACTCCGCTCTCTCTGACCGGATCGAGGACCGCCCAGACCTTCGTGCCGTTATCATGATTGGGGACGGCGACTGGAATGCCCGGGAAAAACCAGCGCCCGTCGCTGCCGCACAGAAAATGCGTCTGCAGGACATTCCTCTGTTCTCGGTAGTTACCGGCGCTCCTAAGCGTCTGCCAGATCTTGATCTCCTTGCCGTAAAGGCTCCGACATATGGCATCGTGGGAGAAAACGTCCAGATCCCGTTCACTATTGAATCCTCTCTGGATCGCGATGTCCGGACTATCGTGCGAATTCGAGATCAGGCGGGAGTCGAGAAGACCAAGAACATAACGATCCCACGAGGAAGCACACACTACGATGCAATCCTTTGGCGTCTGCAAAAGGAGGGTAGCTCTACGCTGGAACTCTCCATCCCCTTCGCCGATGGCGAGCTGGTAGAGAAAAACAACAGTCGGAGATTTAACATTGCAGGCCGCCCAGAATCCATTCGGGCTCTTATCATCGAGACCTTGCCCCGCTGGGAATATCGATTCATCCGTAATGCTCTTTCGAGAGATCCGGGTGTCGATGTAGATTGCCTTTTGCTCCATCCACAACTTGAGGAGGGAGACGGGCCGGACTACATCACAGCTTTCCCTGACAAACTTGAGGAGCTTCAGCAATACGATGTAATTTTCATCGGAGATGTCGGCATCGGCGATGGAATGCTGACCGCAGAGCAAGCCGAATTACTCAAGGGACTAGTCGAAAACCAAGCCTCCGGCATTGTCTTCATTCCGGGCTGGCAGGGCAATCAGTTCAGCCTGCTCGAGAATGAGCTGGGGGGGCTGATGCCTGTAGTGCTCGACGAAGCTCTCAAAAGTGGCCAGGAGGAAGCTACTGACTCTCCTCTCGCTCTGACCTCGGAAGGCCGAAGCTCACTTCTGACGATGCTTGGCGATACTGAAGAGGAAAACCCCACTATCTGGCGAAGCCTTCCCGGCTTTTACTGGCATGCCCCTGTGGTCCGGGCCAAGAGTGGAACGGAAGTTCTCGCCGTGCACGCCAACCGGCGACACCCAAAATACGGGCATCGCATACCACTCATTGTCACGAGTCGAGCCGGCAACGGAAAAGTATTATTCATGGGTATCGATTCCGCCTGGCGGTGGCGTCGGGGAGTCGAGGACCTCTACCATTACCGCTTCTGGGGCCAGGTAGCCCGATGGATGTCCTACCAGAGAAACATGGCAGCAGGTGAGCGAGTCCGGCTCTATTTTACCCCGGAACGTCCATTACCGGGTGAAAATGTAACCATCAATGCCAACGCCTTTCAGGAGAATGGAGCGCCCTTGGAAGAGGGATCAGTTCTAATTGACCTCACCGCCCCCGATGGGAGCGTCCGTAGGTTTGAGCTTGCCAAGGAAGACGGAACCTGGGGCTCATTTACAGGGCGGTTCAAGGTCACGATGCCAGGCGACTGGATCATCGCTGCCCGTACCTCTGAAAGCGAAGAGGGCGCCGTAAAGACAAGAATCATTGCAGAGGGAGCTCAGATTGAAAAGACGGGGCACCCTGCGCGCCCCGACGTCCTTGCAGAACTCTCGCGTGTTTCCAGAGGGCGTGTTGTTGAGGCCTCCCAGCTGGAGATTCTTGCCCAGGAGATCTACGACCTTCCGGAACCCCGCCCACAGGTCATTCCGGAATCACAATGGGACAAGTGGTACGTTGCGGCCGGCCTCATGGGGCTCCTGGCGATCTTCTGGATCGGAAGAAAGCTTAACGGCACTTTTTAATCGCCCCTATTCTCGATGGGGCTATCGGGTTTGACTTCGGCCTTGTCTTCATCAAAGAGCCTTCTGACCTCCTTAAGATCCTGCTGAATCTGCTTTTGCAGCTCGGCATGACCTTGGAACCTTTTTTCTCCACGGATCATCCGACCAAAGGTGATCTCGAGTTTCTCACCATAGAGGTTCCCCTCAAAATCCAAAAGGTGCACTTCCAGCAGGCGCTGTGTTCCTCCAACCGTAGGTCTTATTCCTAGGTTTGCCACCGCTTCTCTCTCTCTACTTTCTCCCCCAATCCGGACCAGAACCGCGTACACTCCATCGGGTGGAAGCTGCTCCTCACCTACCAGAATATTCGCAGTGGGTGCTCCCAGCTGTCTGCCTACCTGCTCTCCAGCTACAACAGAACCCAGCATACTGTAGGAGCGGCCAAGCATCTCGCGCACAGAATTCAGATGCCCCTCCCGTAAGGCCCTTCTGAGACGTGTACTACTTATCCTCTCCCCTCGACATGTGACTGCAGCGATCTCCTCGACCTCGACATTGTAGCCCGAACTGCAGGAGCGAAGAAATGTCATCGTCCCTTCGCGCCCTTTCCCGAATTTCCAATCCTCTCCAGCCACTACCTGACGCAAGCCAGGCACTGACAGCAGATTCTGAGCAAAAGTCGCAGCAGTCTGCCTGGCCATATCTTCGTCAAAGCGTAAAACCAAGAGAACCTCTACGCCGAGGGCGGCGAGAAGACGCTCCTTTTGCTCTAGGGAAGAAAAAATTCGCCGTGGTGAATTCTCAGGGGAGAGCACCTGAATCGGGTGAGGCTCAAAGGTCAGCACTCCCGGCATTCCCCCACTGATCTCAGCACCTTTTACCGCAGCCTCAATCACCGCTTGATGCCCGAGATGGAGTCCATCGAAAACTCCCATTGCGAGGTGCAGGGGGTTCCCGACATTCGCAAGCTCAGCGATGGTCGAAAAACGAGTCACTCCTTTTTCTGAACGGCGTTAAGCCCCCCGCATCAGGGAGATTTCTGCGAGACTCACCATCGAATTGATTAGTTCGTCAGCGCCTCCGGACTTCAACGCTTCCACCCCGACCGCACGCTCGAGAGTGAACTCCCCCGAACGAGTTCTTCGCAGAGCCGACAGATGACCTCCACAATCCAGAGTAGCACCAATATCATGCGCATAACTTCGCACGTAGAACCCCTTGGAGCAATTCACCGTAAAATCGATCTCTGGAAGTGACACTCTCGTCAGCTCATAATCAGTGACATACACGGGACGAGGGTCCCGCTTAACCTCCTTGCCCTTCCGCGCCAGCTTATAAAGGGGAACTCCATCTTTTTTGATAGCTGATACCATGGGAGGGATCTGCTCAAAGTTCCCAGAATATTTTTCAAAGGCTGCCCGGATAACCTCATCGCCTAACGACCCGACCTCTCTTTCTTCAATAATCTCTCCTTCCGCATCCTGAGTTGTCGTGGTCGCTCCCAGCGTAATTGTTCCGACATATTGCTTATCCTCGCTCATTAAGAGGTCCTGTATCTTCGTTGCGCGCCCAACCACCAGCATGAGGAGTCCAGTCGCCATGGGGTCTAGTGTCCCACAATGTCCAATTTTCTTGATCCCCATCGATCGCCGCGCGATCGCAACGACGTCATGAGAAGTCATCCCGGGATCCTTATCAACAAGGAGTACTCCACTCGGAATAGTATTAGGGTCATTCATATTTTTTAGGGGGAAGAGCTTCTTGGGTCACCTCGAGAAAGCGTAAAACCGCCTCCTCTAGAGGGCCCTTGGTCTTAGCACCTGCCGCAAGGACATGGCCGCCTCCACCAAAGTGAGCGCATATGTCACACACGTTGACGGAAGGATTCTTAGAGCGTAACGAAAGCCTGATTTTTCCATCATCCATTTCTTCAATGAATCCGCAGACCAGGACACCCTGAATCGCACGCAACACATCAATCAGCCCTTCACCATCACCAGCCTGCATCCCGATTCTTTTCTTGGTGTCGCACGACAGGGTCCACCAGGCAATCCTGCCGTCATCAGTTAACTTCATTGTCTCAAGAAGAGACCTCAGAAGCTCTACTCTTCGAAAGGGGTAGTCGTGATACAGACGTGATGTGAGAGCTGCCACGTCAAGGCCCTGCTCCACGAGATCGGCTGCCATTTTATGGGTGCGCCCGGATGTATTGGAATACTGGAAAGAGCCCGTGTCTGTGGA
This sequence comes from Roseibacillus sp., assembly GCA_002686085.1. Lineage (GTDB taxonomy): Bacteria > Verrucomicrobiota > Verrucomicrobiia > Verrucomicrobiales > Akkermansiaceae > Roseibacillus_B. Next base: position 12,532 of record NZAC01000070.1, read on the forward strand.
TAGCGCAACGTACAGAGCATCCCGGGCTCTATCCGGGAGTGGCCATTTGAGTTCCTTGATAATCGCATAAAGAATTTCTCCCGTTGCCGCCGACTTCTCATCAATCAACCAGTAATCACCATATTTCTCATTCGAAATATGGTGATCTATGTTCACCCAGACCTGCGCCCCTTCCAGCGAGTCGAGGCATCTCGCTCCCAGCCTCTCCCTGTTTGCTGTGTCCAGCGCGATGACCACCTCTGCCTCAAGTGGACCGGAGGGGCATTCGATACCCTCAGAACCTCTCATAAAACGAAGGTTCTCCGGCATCGAATCCTCATTCAACCCTACTACAGTCTTTCCTAGCTCCTCAAGGACCGCCTTGAGCGCCACCACCGACCCAATCGCATCCCCATCGGGGCGCGTATGGCTCACAATCACGAAATTATCGTAGTTTGAGACAATCTCAGAGAGATGAGACGCTGTAATCGGTTGACCCATGAACGGTTGGAACGTGCGGCGGGAAGGCGGCGGATTGTCTACGGCGCCTGCTCGATCGCAAGCAAAACTGGGTTTCCTGCCAACCTAATTATCTGCCAATTCTTTCTCAGCGGTTCGTGTCACAGGGCTGAAGGTCCGCTTTCTCTAGAGTAGTCCAAAAAGAAGAGTCTTCTCCAGCCAGAGGGCATCATGGCCTCAGCATCAGCTGCCACGAAGGGGAATGTTATTCCTTAAATATGGCCTCGTCGTCGCCCTCCTTCAGGGGTGGCGCAACAGGCAGTTCAGCGACTTCGTCGAGGAGATTGACAATATCAACCCCCCGAACGACCGAGTCATCTCCCACAAACCTTAGGACCGGCGTGTTTTTCAAAATCACCCTCTTCATGACGCGGCTCTGAATAGACCCTCTCTCCCCATTCAGTCGCTCGATAACCCTTTCCTCATGGCCGCCAAGAACACCCACATAAACCCTCGCATCCTTAAGGTCCTGCGAAACTTCAACCGAATTCACAGTCACCAGCGTCCCCTTCCACTCAAAATCTCGCTGTAAAACACTACTGATCTCGCGTTTGAGCAGCTCATTTACCCTGTCCATACGTCTCGACATAGCCACCGTATGCTTATTCCAATAATTCGCGACAGCACCACTCGATCTAGAGCGTCTGATCAATCTTCTCCAGCTCGTAGCACTCGATCACGTCACCCTCTTCATACTCATTAAACTCTCCCAGACGGATTCCACACTCAATGCCCTGCTTGACCTCCTCTACATCGTCTTGAATACGCCGCAGGGTGGACATCTTCCCGTCAAACACAGGAGTCCCGTCCCGCATTACGCGGGCATGCGCCGTCCGCGTCACCTTTCCATCAGCAACAAGACAACCTGCAGCGCGACCCCGCTTCACCTTGAAGACCTGCTTCACTTCTGCATGACCTATTACTTTTTCCCTGAGCTCCGGCTCTAACAAACCAAGCATCGTGTCCTTAACTTGGTCGATGAGTTCGTATACAATAGAGTATAGTTTGACCTGAACTCCTTCTCTTTTGGCCGCTTTCACGGCATTACTCTCGACCTTGATATTAAATCCAAGGACCACCGCATCTGCACTGCTCGCTAAAAGAATATCGGACTCGCTTATCGAACCTGCTGCCGCATGGATGAAATTCACATCCACTTTGTCTGATTCAACATCTCCGATCGCACCCCGGATTGCCTCGACTGACCCCTGGACATCGCATTTCAGAATAATCTTAAGCTCTACCTTTTGACCACCCTGCACGCGCGCGAGCATATCCTCCATACGGCTCTTCTTAGGTCGCTCGAGTCGGCTTTGCCTGAGCTCCAGCTGCCGCTCATCACTGAGCTTCTTGGCGGCTCGCTCGTTTTCCATCGCAACGAGCTCATCGCCAACATTCGGCAGTTCCGCAAATCCGAGCACTTCTACCGGAGTAGCCGGACCAGCCTCCTTCACTTTCTCTCCCCGATCATCGAGTAGCAACTTCACCTTGCCCGCGTAGGGACCGCATATAAACGGGGTTCCGACTCTCAAAGTACCGGCTTCGACCACAACGGTGGCTGTCGGCCCCTTCCCTGGCTGAATCTTAGCTTCGATAACGGCGGCCCGCGCATTTGCTTCGGGGTTGGCCTTGAGTTCCAGCACCTCAGCCTGCAAAGCCATAAGCTCGGCCAACTCATCCATTCCCTGTCCCGTGATCGCAGAAACTTCGACGACCTCTGTCTTGCCCCCAAGATCTGTAGACATGAGGTCATGCTCCATGAGCTGAGTTTTAACCCTCATTGGATCGGCCCCGGTAACATCACACTTGTTGATGGCGACAATGATGGTCTTTTCAGCAGCCTTGGCATGACTCATTGCCTCTTTTGTCTGGGGCATGATTCCATCATCCGCTGCCACGACAAGAACAACGATGTCGGTGACATCTGCCCCCCGGGCCCTCATTTCCGTAAAGATCGCATGCCCGGGCGTATCAATAAAAGTAATGGGATGCCCTCCATGCTCAACCCGGTAGGCCCCGATGTGCTGCGTGATTCCGCCGGCCTCTCCATCTACGACTTTTGACTTACGCAGGTAGTCGAGAAGGGACGTCTTCCCGTGATCAACGTGTCCCATGAACGTGATGATCGGCGCCCTTAATTCAAGCTTCTCCGCTGGCTCATCCTCTTCAGGCTCAGGCTCCTCAATAACCTCCTCCACCTTGTGGACACCGCCCCCTTTCTCCCGCTTCTCTCTTTCAAAGACGAATCCGTGCTGCTCGCAAACTTTTTCTGCAATCTCGGGCTCGATTGCCTGATTGGGCGCAACGAAAACCTCCAAGGCGATGAGATCCTTCATGATCTCAAAAGGCTTCAGCCCCATCATCTCCGCCAGCACACTGACAATGATAGGCGGCTTGATGCTGATGGTATTTCCTTCAACAACTCCAGCATCATTCGCGACTTCCACCTCTTCCCCAGCACCATTCGGGTCGATCGGAGCCACAAAATCGCCATCCTCTTCCTCCACGAGCTTCGATATGCTCGGGAGTTGCTTCTTCCCCGATTTCTCTGTTTTCCTTACCGTTGTCTTTTTCTGCTCATCCTCGTCAAGGATGTCCAACGCTTCATCCTTCCTGTCCTGAACGGTCTTCTGCTCAGATGCCTGAGCCCGCTGCCTCTCACGGCGCGACGGTTTCTTGGGTCCATCGACCAAGTCGAGCACCTCCTTCTTTTTGTCGCTATCGCCGTTGTCTGGCATGATGGTTCTGTGAATCTTACGTGTCCCCTGCTCTATTTTTCTTCTTCGGATTGGGCGAGAGGCTCGTCCGGATCAGCCGGGGGGACCGGATCCGCGGCCGGTGCACTTTCTGACGGCTCAGCAGCCTTTTGATCTGCAGATTCAGCAGCCACCTCTCCAGCTGGAGCGCCACTCGCAGCTCGAGCTTTGGCCAGAATTTCCTGAGCCGCATCTTCGGTGGACTCTATGGACTGGGCGATGTAATCCGCTGGCATCTGCATGACCATGTCAGCTGAGACCCCTCCTGCACGATACAGTTTGTCTGCAACCTGAGGATCAACCCCAAGCTCATCAGCAAGTCCCGTAGCGGCATCGGTGACACGCGCCTCGAACTGCTCGTGCTGGCTTTCATCCTTCCGGACCTGCACGTCCCAATTCACCAACTTGGAGGTCAACCGTGCATTCTGACCTCGACGGCCAATCGCCTTACTCAAATCCTCTTCGTCCACCGTGACATTGATCACCTTGTTTTCCTCATCGAGAGTAATCGAGCGAATCAAGGCAGGCTTGAGAGCATCGGTAACAAAAGCCTCCGGCTCGTCACTCCAGCGGATGATATCCACTTTTTCATTATTGAGCTCCCTCACGATATTCTTCACCCGTGCTCCTCGCAATCCGACGCAGGCGCCCACCGGATCAACCTTTTCGTCATGGCTAAACACGGCAACTTTGGTCCGGTATCCTGCCTCCCGTGCAATGCCGCGAATCTCAACAGTGTGGTCTGATATTTCGCTCACCTCTGCCTCAAAAAGGCGCCGCACAAAATTAGGATGACTCCGGGAGAGGATAATTTCCGGGCCTCTAAATTCGTTATCCACAGAAACGACGTAAGCCCTGATCCTGTCACCAACGTTATAGTCCTCAGTAGTCACCCTCTCCCGCGAAGGCATTCTAGCCTCGAACTTGCCGAGATCGATCATGACATCGTTCTTTTCGAAACGTCGCACCGACCCTCCGACGATGTCCCCAGCACGATCCTTGAACTCGTCATAAATCATTTCCTTCTCCGCCTGACGCAGCTGCTGCATCATCGTCTGCTTCGCTCTCTGGACCGCAATCCTTCCGAAGTTTGGCGGAGTTACATTAAACTCCAGCGGATCGTCCAACCCTGCCTCTGGATGTTTTTTACGCGCAAGACCAACAGGGACCTCATTGAACTTATCCTGATGGTCGTCATCTGCCACTACCCGAAGGGTAGCAAAGATCCGGGTTTCTCCGTTTTTGGTGTCAACCTCTGCACGAAGTTCTTCAATATCCTCGGCTCCGGGCACCATACCTCGGTAGGCGGACAAGAAGGCGTTCTCAAGAGCTTCGACCACTTTCTCGCGTTCGATGCTCTTCTCCTTTTCGTAAAATTCTATGAGGGCAACGAGATCGTTTGTCATGATCCTCTAATCGTTGTGGTCTGGAGACGCAAAAGAGCGGGTCTGTGGAACCCACTCCTCGAAAGCGTCAAGAGTTGTTCTGTTGGCGTGGCTATAGAGGCGCTCCCCCAACGAATCAAGAGAAAACCGGCAGCCAGGGCACCGGTGAACTAACCTCTCCGCGGCTGAAAATCGGTGTTTCGACACTCAAGCAGGCTTTCCGCCCCAAATTACTCGAGCAGCTTTCGCCACCGTAGTCCCCTCAGTTCCGCAGTGGTCTGCCAAGTGGACAACCCCAAAGGGGCGCACTTTTCAATATCACCAAACCTCAGGCCCAGCTTCCTGCCCTTAGTGACAACATCCACCAGCTCCTTTTTGCCAACCCAAGCTTTCAGGCTGTCCTTGCGAATTTCGAGGCGAATCTTATACCACTCCTGATCCTTGAACGCTTGGTAACTCCCAGTTTCATTTTCGGATGCGTCCATCCCGTCCAGACTTGAAAAGCCTACCACCCCTCCCCCCCATCCCCCACAGATGAAGGTCACACAGGTTTTCGGGTCCCGGACCGGCAAGGTAAGCCCGCAGAAAAAATCGACTCCCGAGGTCCGCCGGGCTTCCAACTCAAGCTCATAGGGAGCTTCGGGCAGATTCTTCCCGGTAAAAACCACTCCCGAAAGCTCTGCTCCCTCTTCAATTGTGAGAGTCCCCTCATTCCACGTCGTGTCGCCTTCTCCTCCGAAGTTCAACGCCTTCCAGGGCCCCATGCCCTCTTTTGAAGGAGCTAGGGATACCCACTTTCTTTCGGCCTCAGCGTCCTTCGCCTCCACTTCCACTGTCTTTTGGTCTGCCCCCGACACCATGATTGATAAAAGAAACACCCCGACTCCGTTTCTAATAGATTGTGTCATAGAACGACTATTTACCGTTCACTTGATGACGACAAGCAAAGACACAGCTGAATTCATGGCAGGCGTGACTACGACCGCCTCTGAAGGTAGAAGGCAGCAGTCGGAGCATGAATTCCAATTTCAGTGATGCTGATTCTCCTCGATTCTTCTTTCACCCTGATCAAGCCCTCTCAACCCGTTGGTCTCGTGTATGCACAATACCTCGAGGCAAGCACGAACCTTAATGTCGACCCGGCCACGATGGAGGCAGCCTTCCGAAGCTCCTTTGCACGAGCACCATCCCCCACTTACTCGTTTGAAAATTCTGGACATGACACCGAGGTAAGTTGGTGGCGCTCTCTGGTCCTTCAAATCTTTTCAGAAACCCTTCAAAAGAGCTCCCTTTCTGCGCCTGCCCCCGAACTTGAAGCCTGTTTCGATTCCCTTTTTAACCATTACGCCCAACCAACCTCTTGGGCACTCTACCCTGAGACCGTTTCTTTCCTGAAAGCGGCCTCCGAGATCGGAACCCTTGCAGTTGTCTCAAACTTCGACGATCGGCTAGCACCAATTCTGAACGGTCTTGGAATTGGGTCTTCTTTCAAAGACGTGATAACGTCGGCTGACGCTCTGGCACGCAAGCCTGATCAGAAGATCTTCGACTTTGCCCTCAAGAGACTGAACTTCCGAGCCGAGGAAACCTGTTTCTGCGGTGATTCCTATGAGGCCGACTATCTCGGGGCCTCTTCTGCAGGCATCCGCTCTTTCCACCTCAAGCGTCCCGCCAACACCTTGATCGACTTCCTTGAATTCTGCCGTTGATCAGGAGCTTTAACGAAGAGGATCCGCAATTTCTGGACGCAGTCGAGCAACCAGCCAAATTCAACAGTTGGGGTAAGGACGATGGCAGCGGCCCCCACCGCCGCCACCGTCTGAAAAGGCAACCCGCAAACCCATTATGCGAAGCTACCCGATGAGAGAAAAACGCAAAAGCATCAGACTCCACACATAATTCCAGTGACAGGGGCGTCACACCCAACTGCTAACGTAGCCGTAGAGCAACAAACGCCGCTGCACCCTAATCCAGCTCAATACCCTCGACCCTGACAAGATGCTGCAAAGCGTCCTCCATCGTTCGCCTCACGTTTGCAGTAGCCCTGTGCAGAAAAGAGTGTAGCGCCGCATCCTTCGGATTTCGATCCTCACATTCGCTGCTGTATTTTTCAAACGCTGCAAGACCCTGAAGGAGGCCCGCAAGGTGCTGCGGACACTCGCATTCTACTGACGTGGAAACACGGGCAAACTTCAACAGTTGATCTGTGGTGTAGATCCGCTCGGGTATATCCTCAGGCACGACAGGAGGATTCTCTGAGGCTGGAAAAAGCGATCCGAGCTGCGCTAACACCTCCCGCCGGATCTGGCGACTTTCCAATGGCGCAGAAAGCAGCTTGAGCCCGGGGATAGCTTTAGCGAGAGCGGTTGCAGTTTTAGAGGAGCTGAAGCGGTACAAAAGAATCGTTCGCGCTGCTCTGGTGCGGTTCACCACTTCTCTTACGGACGCCACAGTTTCGGGGTGAAGGGTTTCCGCCTCGATAAAAAGAAGGTCGGCTGTCGGAGGCGCCTCTTGCTGAATTAATGCGGTGACAGTGTCAAACCGACCTACGATCATTGAACCGAGCACCTCCTCTTCTGAAAGAGCAGTGGCTGCTGTTTCACCTGCTATGAGCAGACGACCCCGGCGCGATGGGCTTACCGAGTCAGTCGAAACCATCGCGCCAGCCTCGTCATCCTCCGCGAGCTGTTTCTGGAGCTGTGGAAGTTCGAGGTTGGCGATATTGCGGATGGAATGCCCCCTCTCGGTAAGTGATCGCAGTAAACCTAACCGCGTCACATCCTCCCCGCTGTAGAGCCTGCGGTTTGTTTCAGTCCGTCCGGGCTTCACCGCCCCATAGCGCTTTTCCCAGATCCGTATTGTGGGCGCGGCGAGTCCAGTCCTCTTCACAACTGCTCCAATCCCGTAAACCCCCTGATTTGAGTTCTTCATAGCGGCTTTATCTTACCTGGACCGCGACAAATGTATACAAAAAATGAACGAAAAGAGCTAATCGTGAGCTTGATCGGAATTTGTGTTGCCAGTGTGTTGCTTCTGATTAAATTTTGAGTAGATTAATTGGCATCAAACATCTACAAATGAACAACGCAATCTCCCTAAATTCACACAATCCTCTCACAGGACGCTCAACTCTCGCTGACCTTGGACGAAAAACCTCTGAGCAGGCAGCGTATTTGAATCTCTTAAGCGCCGTCCTCCAGAGGCCCACTCCTTGGGACTGTAACTCCGACTCGCTCGGAAACGGAACTGCGGATTCGCCGTCTCTTCCCTCCTAAGCCTCGGTCGCCTTCGAAGCGAGGCTCAGTCGCCTCCGAATACACCCTCCTGCCCCTCTGTGAACGCTGTCGCAAGCCCAGACACCTTCAAGCCACGAATGGCCTCCCGAGTGGAGTTCCGAACACCGGCTGCAGGAGACCGTCTTGCTGCGAGAGAGCGTCCCGCAAAGAGTGCAGTAATGCACCAAGCGTGGAAAAATCTGCTATTCCTTCATTGGGAAGTGTCAGCAGAACAATTACAACCCCTCCTTCCACCCGGTCTTCACGTCGATACCTTTGAGGGGACAGCTTGGCTTGGTATCGTTCCATTCTTCATGAGGGGGGTACGACCCGCATTCCTCCCAAGTGTTCCGGGTCTTTCTAATTTCCTCGAGCTGAATGTCAGGACCTACGTCTATGATGCAAGTGGCACGCCCGGAGTGTGGTTTTTCTCTTTGGATGCCAACAATGGAATCGCGTGCTCCCTTGGCCGCAGGCTTTTCAACCTAAATTATCGCAATGCTAAAATCCAAGCTTCCGAGGGAGACTGGATTAATTTTCGAGCTACCCGAAACGGCTCCTCGGCCGACGCTACATTTCGCTATCGGAGCACGGGTTCGGGCCACATCGCCCAGTCGGGGAGCCTAGATTTTTTCCTGACCGAGAGATACGCGTTATACTCCAGCTCCAAACACGGGTCCCAACTGTGGAGAGGAAGGGTCCATCACAGCCCCTACCAATTACACAACGCGGAGATAGAAAGTTATTCTAGTAACCCTATCGCTTGGAACCGTCAGAGCCCGGTGTCGGGACCTCCTCACCATACGTGTTTCTCCCCTGGTGTAGAGGTAGAAATCTTTTCCTTACAGAGGGTCTGACTGGTCGCCTCTTTTTACACATTCTTGCCGATGACCAAACGTATACTAATCGCTGGAGGAACTTCCGGAATAGGATCTGAGACCCTCACGCTGCTGAAGCAAGACGGCCATGAGATCTATTGCGCCTGTCGCTCTCCCGAGAAGCTCCCTGAGGATCCCCACGTTCACGGGCTATCATTTAACGCCGCCGACCCGTCCCAGGCTCTCGCTCTTCCCGAAACGCTCGATGGGTTCGTTTACTTTCCGGGCACTATCACGCTAAAGCCATTTGGCAGATTAACCGCCGAGGACTTTCTCCACGATTTGCAGGTAAATTTGCTTGGAGCAGTCGGCCTCCTCCAAAAGGCTCTTCCTTCCCTCATCAAGGGCGAAAATGCCGCCGCAGTTTTTTTCTCGACCGTTGCCGTCCAGACCGGCCTGCCCTTCCACGCCAGCATCTCGGCAGCGAAAGGGGCCGTAGAGGGTCTCACGCGTTCTCTCGCTGCAGAGCTGGCGCCTCGGGTCCGAGTAAATTGTATCGCCCCCTCACTCACCGACACCACGCTCGCAGCGTCCTTGGTGAGCAGCGACGAGAAGAGGGCTAGCTCCGCCAAGAGGCATCCCCTGAATAGAATCGGGGATCCAAAAGAGATTGCCGGGCTGGTGCAATTTCTTCTCGGGGACCAATCCCTCTTTATGACCGGAAACGTCATCAAGGCAGACGGAGGGCTCTCCTCTTTGAAACTGTTTTAGACACGCGCGTTGCGGAGGAGGTAGCTCCGCGCTTCGCGCGCAAAGATCACCTGAAATTAGCACAAACAAACAACAGACAATCCCACAACAAACGAAATATATGAAACTACTAACAACATCACTAATTGGAATGCTCGCTTTTGCCCAGATCGCATCTGCGGAGAAAAGTGCAAAAAAGGACATCGTTGATACGGCCGTAGCAGCTGGCTCCTTTAATACCCTCGCAGCGGCCCTCAAGGCGGGCGGCCTCGTCGACGCTCTGAAGGGGGACGGTCCTTTCACTGTCTTTGCCCCAACCGACGAAGCTTTCGCAAAGTTGCCGAAAGGCACGGTGGAAACACTCCTGAAGCCCGAGAACAAAGACAAGCTCGTAGACATTCTTACCTACCACGTCATCAGCGGCAAGGTGGCGTCCAAGAAAGCCGTCAAGCTTGATACCGCCAAGGCGCTGAACAAAAAATCCATCAGCCTTGAGGTGAAGGATGGGTCTCTCTACCTGAACTCTTCAAAGGTCGTTAAGGCCGACATTAAGTGTTCAAACGGCATTATCCACGTGATTGATTCCGTCCTGATTCCTTCTGCTGGTGAAAAGACAGGCAAGAACGTGACCGAAGACCTTATGGCTGCTGCCATCGAAAAAGGTGTGAAGCTGTTCAATCACGGGCAACACGGCGCCTGTGCTGATGTCTATGAGGTGGCTGCTCTCGCAGGACTGAAAATGGACAGCAAAGAGCTGAGCTCCGACACGAAGGCTGTTCTTATGACCGCTCTGAAGGCGAGCCAGAACAGTCAGTGCGACACCACCCGTGCTTGGACCATGCGCAGAGCTCTGGATCGCGTCATGGCATCCACGAAGTAAAACCAAGTAAAACCTTATTGAGGGGGGCGGCGTTGCAACACCAGTGCAGCGCCTCCCCTCTTTTTTTACGGGGAAGCGACGATCTTCACCCCCAACCAGAAGCCTGCTGGTCTTGTTACCAGAAGCCCAGCACGAGAGTGCGAAAGGGTTTCGTAGCCTCAAGTTAAGTGTCGATCGCGGTATAGAACACCCCCCGGACTAGGGAGAAGAAGTACGGAGACTGGGACTCGAACCCAGGACCAATTGGTTAAAAGCCAACTGCTCTACCAACTGAGCTATCTCCGCTTTTTTTACCCGCTTGGGAGGCGCGGAAAATGGGGTTCTTCCGGGCCTGTGACAAGGGAATTTTTATCCGGAAGCAAGGAATCCAGCGTCGAGCGGTCCAACCTACCCTCCAGCATGGCCCCCTACCCGAGGAGAGCCATTACTAGACCACTACGAATCTTGGGCTGAAACCACGTAGACTTCGGGGGCATGATCCGGTTTTGACGGCAAACCTCAATAAACTGATCAATCGTAACCGGAGCGAGGGTCACAGCCAAATCATGACGCCCCGCGTCGACCTCAGACTTCAGATAGCCCGCGTCCCGATTTCCTCCAACGAACGTCAGCTCTTTCGCACGAGGGTCCTCAATTCCCAGAATACCGGCAAATATATGGCGTTGAACGATATCAGAATCGATTGCCTGAGCCGCGTTCGAGGCGTCATACGCTCCCGATCGTGGCGTGAGCTTTAGCCAGCCTCCATCTATATACACTCCGATGTCATGAACCCTCCCGGGTTGGTAGATCGAGGCCTCCAGCCTCTCTATGTCGAAGGCCTCGGACAACCCGTTTGTCAAAGTGTCCAAAGTAATCCCAGGAGCTGTGACAAGTCGGTTGTAGGGCGCCAGCCCCATGGTGTGCGCAGGAAAAAATACAGTGAGGAACCCTCCAGTCCCCCGCATCGCAGCCGCTGCGCTTCGATGGTTACCATCAGCAACATACGCATGCGGCTCAGCTGCGAGCACCTCACGGAGAGAATCTATTTCAACGGAATCTGTAACCATCCAGATCCGATGCGCGCTTCCATCCTCATTATCGAGAGCCTCAAAGTCACAGGGTCTCTGCTCGGTATAGCTTTTCAACCTGCCGAGAAACTTACCATCTCGGTCATCGACAGAAAGATTCACCGTTCCAATGATCGCGCTTGTAGCCTCAATTAGATCTGCGCGCCCCTTGGCCTTCTCCTCTCGAATCCCCTCATTACGGATAATGACACCTTCGGGTGTCTGGTCCGTCCGTATATCATCCGTAGGAGCCATGCCTCCCAACCCAATCTGGCGAACCCCTGGACGCTCAGGATCCGCTATCTCGTAAAGGAAAAGAGCATTTTCTACTACCCTGGTCGAATCGCTTTCTACCATCTGCGCCATTTTCACTGCCCCGTCCTCTAGCGCCTCGGGAGATCCGTCCTTAAGGATTTCGTCAGCACTCACCGCATTACAGTGCGGCATGGTCACACGCAGAACACTCTCTGGCTGCACCTGTAAAAGCTCCCAGATCTCGCGATCGCTCTGAAACTCATCATAATTTGGACTGCAAAGTCGCTGGGCGGCACCTGAGTCAACAGGAACAAGGCAACGGCGGATCGGGTTAATATTAACCATGGTTCTCAAATTTCACGGAACCCTGCGAGGCAGCCCATGAGCCGTCAATTCTTTCTTCCTATCGATATTTTCACCAACCCAAGCCTCACCCGCTTCCAGCGGCTACGGCAGATAGAATCGTATTTCGTCCAACGCCTTCTTTTTCGTCCGAGGAACTTCCTCAGGGTAACCAACCTTGACGAAACCAATTACCCTTTCCTCATGCTCTGAGACACCTAGAGCGTCATACACTACCGGATCCCGCGTGATTGCCCCAGTAGTCCACTGTGCCCCGACGCCTCGAGACCAGAGAGAAAGAACAAGATTATGAAGAGCGCAAACAGTTGCGGCATAGTCCTCCTCCTCTCTGAAGGGATCATCTGGCGACTTTCTCGAACTAACCGCTATCAGCTCTGGCGGTTCCAGAATCTTCCGTCTGGCCTTCTCAAAGAGGTTTGATGTCGCTTCCGGATTCTTGAGTCTCACAATCTGGTCCACACCAGGGATGAGCTGCAATCTGGTCGCCTCCCCCATAAGATAGAACTTCCATGGATGAGTATGCTTGTGACACGGCGCATGCCGAGCTGCCTCGAAGGCTTCCTCAAGAATATTCCTATCCACAGGATGATCCCTGAATGAGAAAATCGAGCGCCGGGAGATCAAGGTCTCCTGCGCGGAGTTCATTGGCTGCCCTTCAGTGAAGCTCATGCTCGGTAACACCACGGGACAAGGCCCTCTCTGTCCAGAGCTTTCCCCCGCCCGTCCCCCAGCTCCAATTAACCCACATGCGGTAACATGACCCTGCCTTGAGCTACCAGAATACCGGTTAGAACGCCTGAATCGCCGTTATAACCGCTTTTCCCAGAGGCATAAATTTAGTGAGCGTTTGCGAGAATAAACTCCCCTTTGTCGACGTTTAAAGAGGAGACACACTTTTCAAAGTGAACGGCTGCCGGGTAGCTTTTATGGGTTTTTGCTGCCCGCGGCCGTTCACCTTTTTCTCGCGAGAGTCCATCTGTCCTGTAAGGCTCTCCCAACAGATGAAGCAACTACTCATCCTATGCCTCCTATCTCTCCATGCTCAAGCGCACGGACAGGAGACCTCCCCCATACAACTACCTCCAGCACCTACCGATCCGACTCAGCCCCTGTCTAGATCACAGGACGATCAAAAAAAGAGTAGCGGGACAAAGAAACCAGGCTTCGACCCCATCGATAAGATTGAGAAAAGCCTCGAGGCACGCCGGAAGCAGATTGCAGAGGCACGCAAGAAAGCGCGGGATCGGGCCCGAGCACAGCGGGAAGCCCAAAAACCTGAGGAACCCGCACTTATCCTTCCCTCAAACAGCTCCCCGAAGAAAGACCTGTCCGGCGATTGGATTTCACAGGAAGAAAACCTCAAAGAGACTCTCGTCAGGCAATTTCAGAAAACAGTGGGTAAGGACGCAAGTTTCAAGCTCGGTAAGATTACCGGCAAATACACCGTCTCCGTGAGTCCGGACCTCACCAAGCTCACCGCCGCGTGGGAGAAATGGAAAATGGATAGCACGACAACCCGCGGAGAGCGCTCGGTAACTCTTTCTGTATCGGTAGATGGAACTCAGGAATACGAGATCCTCCAGATTGTCGACGGAAAGAACCCCAAAATGCGGAAGATCGAGATCAAACTTATAGAGGATAAGACTACTTCACAGAGCTTCTTCGAAGGCACTAAAATGCGAACTAAGGTAGACCTCCCTACCCTGATCAGCGGGCACTGGGCTCTTCATGAGCAAACCTTTTACCTTCAGGGGTCCGGTCAGGAAACGGCATGGAAATTCATCCCTCATCCAGCGAAATGATGCTGGGTTTTTCTGGTCCCTTCTAGAGGAACTGCGTCTCAGCAAGAAGCCGGTAGGTTCCTCCGGCATCGATCAGTTCGCCGTGTGTCCCAGTCTCCACAATTCTGCCACCTTGGAGAACATGAATACGGTCAGCGTCTCTCACCGTGCCTAGACGGTGCGCTATGATAAGACTCGTCCTGCCTTTCATGAGTTCATCCAGCGCCTCCTGAACGAGCCGTTCACTCTCTGAGTCGAGTGAGCTCGTGGCCTCGTCCAGCAGGAGAATCTTTGGGTCAGCAAGAATCGCACGGGCAATCGCAATTCGTTGACGCTGACCCCCGCTAAGCTTGACTCCCCGTGGACCAACCATGGTGTTATAACCTTCGGGAAACTCGGTGATGAACTCGTGAGCATGAGCCTTCCGCGCGGCCTCCTCAACCTGTTCTTGGCTGGCATCCCAGCTACCATACCTGATGTTTTCTCCCACGGACCCTCCAAAAAGCAGCACATCCTGTGGCACCAGTGCCATCGCACCGCGCAGAGCAGCAAGGGGCAGCTCGGCCGCTGGGTCTCCGTCTATTAAAACCGCTCCATCCTGCGGCTCGTAGAAACGTAGCAGGAGAGAAAATAGAGTGGACTTACCAGCGCCACTTGAGCCAACGAAGGCGATACGCTCTCCGTTCTCCACCTTGAAGGAAACCCCGTCGAGCACCACCTTCTCGGGACGGGAAGGATAGGCAAAACTGAGGTTCTGCGCCTCAACTGTTCCCAACACTTCAAATGGAACGTCACCAGTCCCTTCTTCCTCGGGATCCTCCGCCATGATTTCGCGCAGCCGCTCAGTCGCTCCGTTGGCTTTCTGGATCTGACTTACGATCTCGGGGAACGCCCCGAGAGACGCTCCTACAAAAACACTGAAAAGGATAAACGCCGTAAATTCAAATGGGGTGATTTCTTCTCGCACCAGCATTCCCGCTCCAAACCAGGCTACTACTGAGATGCTGCCGAGGAGGACAAAGATAATAAACGAAACGAACAGAGCCCGAACCCGGGCTCCCCGGTTCACAACCAAAAGGTAATCCTCCAGAGCGTCACTATAACGGCGCCTTTCATGGGATTCGTTACTGTAGGCCTTGAGTTCTGCAATCCCCTGAGTGCTCTCTTCGAGCACAACGCCACTGGCTGCCAGACTATCCTGGGCTTGATTGGAATACGCGCGAACCCGGCGCCCGAATAATGCAACCGCAAGAATCACCACCGGAATCATGGCCAGCATGAAAAGAGAAAGCTTCCAGCTCATGACGAAAATGAAGATCAGCCCTCCGACCAGAATCACCGACTGTCGCGCTAGCTGAGGCACCGTAGTGAGTAACGTCTCTCTTAACACCGCAAGATCTGCCGAGACCCTGTTGCTTAATTCTCCCGCCCGGTGCCCCTGGAAAAACTCGAGGGGAAGCCGTACCAGACGACTGAAAACATCCACCCGGATATCATTGAGGGCACTTTCACCTGCCTTGATAAATCCGCGCACTCTCCAATAGGCGATAAATGCCTGCAGAGCGAGAATTGCGAGAAGCGTGATAACAGTCTGATTGATATTCGAGCGGATGACAGAGACATCCGGAGAGGCCGTTGAGTTCAGCATCTCGAGGGGAGATCCAGTCGGACTGCCAATGAGCTTGCTGAGATAGTAGGGAAAAGCCAGGGAAAGACCCGCAGTCACGAACAAGGCAATCAATGAGGGGACGAAAACCGTTCGGTAGCGATTCAAATACCCATAGAAAGCCAGCGCAGGGACACGCCTACGTGAACCCTCCTTCCCGGCATTCTTCTCTGAGCGCATGCCCGGATGGGACACCATGGCAGGCTGAGTGGCAAGCCTCCGAGCACGTCGTTCTAATCTTAAGGCAGGCTTCTAGTGAGATTCATCTCTCCGCTTCTTGGGCCAGGTTTTCTTCCCCAAGGGTCACCTTAAGCCGGTAAAACATCAGATTCTGATTCGGATGATTCAGTTCAAAGTCCACAATCTGCACCCCCTCAGAAAGAGCAAGGTTCTGCTCTACCTTTCTCAGGCCACTGACCCTCTGGAACTCCTTGGCCTTCAGGTCGGGAGCTCCCTGAATTTCCCAGCTCAAACCGCGCTCAGGAGCATCCAGTCGAACCCTGATCCTGAAGCGAAGGTCGCCTCCACTGCCTTCAACCAAGAACGGGATTCCCAGATCCTCCGGGGAAATAGGGTTGAGCCCCGAAAAGTATTCCAGCAAATCGGGCCTGCCATCTGATTCCGTATCCTTACCTCCTGCCTCGATTCCAAATTCCCTTAACCATTCATCAAAACGTTCTGAAGGGGTCTTGGCCTGACCATCAATCGCCGGCTGAATCACCGCTTGGATTGCCGGAGCGCTTCTACTGATCCGGCTTGCGAAGGATCGGCTCTCATCAAGGTCATTGACCGCACTCACCAAAGTCCAGTCCTCACAGGAGCTATCATCCCGACCAATATAAAAACCGGCTCCGTCAAACAAAGAGGCCAAAAACTCCGAACCATCCTCACAGATCGCATTCGTGTCATAAGTTGAATCAGCTCCAAAGAGAATGCCTGCCAGCTTCCAGTCACCTCCCTTACGAATAAAGACTCCCCCGCCGGAATCTCCAAAAGTCGCCTGGCACTCGTCACGCCCAAGGACATCATCAAAATCGGTGACCAGCATCGGACCCCTCACACCGGCCTCGGAGAACCCATCGACAGTATTCCTTCCCCAGCGGGCACGCTGATCTTCGGGCGCCCAAGTCCCCCCTCGCCTCTGACCGAACCGCCTTACCTCCTCCCCCCGGGAACGGCCCCGCCCCATCATCACGACCTCCCTTCCTGCCTCATCAGACGTCGTATACAGTTCCGCGTAGGCAGGGAACTCCCCAAAAACCTCGAAAATTCTCAAGTCTGTTCCTGGAATATCCAGAGACCCGTTACCTTCATTAAAATTGGGATTAATAAAATACACACGATCAGCCTCCTCACCTGTAAACCACGATCTCTGGATAAAGGTTTCCGAACCCTTCCCAAGGTGAACTGCTGTAATGAAGTGGCTGGGAGAAATCACCGTTCCAAGAAACTCCTTATACTCACCCTGATAGCACCAGCCCGCCCCCTCGTAGAGGCCCGTCGGAGCCGTCTCCCGGTGATAGCTTGGATCGCCAGTTTCGAAGAACACAATACCATGAAGTTGGCAAACCCCCAAAAGGAGCGTGAACCCTGCAGCGAGTACAATCGAAAGTTCCTTGGTCGGCTGCATGACTAGAATTTGAGTGATCGGCTTCAGGACTACCCCACGACAATAGGCATCCCTGATTCTACACCAGATGAAGCGATTCTTCCACCTGGAACCGCACTACTCTTGCCTTGGAATCTACCCAGCCTCTCTTCAGAGGCTCGATTGGGCCATCTGGCGCGCCTCATTATCTGCCTCTATCAGAGCCTCCAAGGATGGGCTCTGCACGACCGAATGCTGCCCCATGACCTCCTCGACGAGACCCCAGATTTTCGGGAATGGTATGACCTCATTAAGAAAGGCCTCTACAGCTACTTCATTCGCAGCATTCATTACCGCAGGCAGCGTCCCACAAACCGTCCCCGCCTCCCGCGCAAGCCGTAAGGCGGGAAAAACCTCCTCACGGGGCGCTTCAAAATCCAGACGAGCCAGGGCTGCAAAGTCGAGAGGCGCAAGCGAATGAGCAGTACGATGCGGCCAGGTCACTGCATACTGAATAGGAAAACACATATCTGTTGTGCTAACTTGAGCCAGTACGCTGCCATCAACAAATTCAACCATAGAATGCACGATACTCTGAGGGTGAACCACGACCTCAACCCGGTCCATACCCACCCCAAACAGCCATCGAGCCTCAATCATCTCGAGCCCTTTGTTGAACATCGTCGCAGAATCGATGGAGATCTTCCGGCCCATCTCCCAGGTGGGATGCTTGAGCGCCTGCTCCGGAGTGACCTGATCTAGGACATCAGGACTCGCCCTACGAAATGGCCCCCCCGACGCAGTGAGCAAAAGACGACGCACTGCCTCAGCTCCAGCAGCATTTCCCTCAAGACATTGGAAAATGGCATTATGCTCGCTATCCACCGGAAGAACATTCACCCCTGCCTCCGCTGCGGCGGACATCACAATCTCGCCAGCCATGACAAGAATTTCCTTACTCGCGACAGCAAGATCTTTACCTGCCGCGATTGCGTCGAGAGCCGGTTGAAGCCCAGCCGTTCCCACGATTGAGATCAGAACCATATCTGCCTCGGGCAGACAGGCTAGCTCTCTGAGCCCTTGCTCTCCAACATACACCTCACTCCCCGAAGGAGCAGAGGCTAACACCGTCTCGCGCTGTGTTTCATCTGCAATCGAGAGATACTTCACACCGAACTCCCGGGCCTGCGCACCGAGAGCCTCTCCCTGCGAGCCCGCGGCGAGCCCAACAACTTCCATATAATCCGGAATCTCGCGCGCGACTTTAAGAGCACTCGTGCCTATAGATCCCGTGGAACCGAGGATAACAACTTTCTTGGGTTTGACGGCCTTGGTTTCCATGATGTCAGGAGTAGAGCTACAATCTCCCCTACAAACTTTGCAGATACAGATAGAAGAATGCAGCAGGGAGCGCGAAGCAGAGACTGTCTATCAAATCAAGAATGCCCCCAATACCCGGCAAGATCTGGCCAGAGTCCTTAACCTGCAGACTACGCTTGAGAATAGACTCGGCCAAGTCACCTACCATCGCAGCGATCGCAACAACGAGACCCAATCCAAGAATATGGGGCCAAGCCAGCCACGAAAGCCCCTCGCCACTCAGAGCGTGAATGGCGAACGCCCCTCCTACCGCAAAGAAAAGAGAGCCAATGTATCCTTCCCATGACTTGGCTGGGCTGATGTGGGGAATGGCTTTATGCCTGCCAATCAGAGTCCCGACAAGGTAAGCCCCCATATCGGTAAACTTTGCGACCACCACGACGAGAAGGATTAGCCAGAATCCTGAGGTTACCTCCGGGGGGTAGAGAACCAGCCGAATGATAAATCCACCAAACAGCACTGGGACATAAACAAAACCCAGAAGCGCAAGGCTGACCGCTTTTACCGAAGAATCCCCCTCGATAGGAAAGCGCAATCGCAAGCAGAAGGAGCCCATGGTGACCAGCAGCACCCCGGCAACTTCAGGAAGAAAACCATCGATCTCGAAGGAACCCCGGGAGCCAAGGGCTTGAGATAGAATATACAGGAGAAATCCTGCACACACGATAAACCCCCAATAGCGGCACTCCCGTCCGGACGCTTCCCGGGTCAATGCAAGGAACTCGAAACTACCAACCAGGGTAAAGACAGCCACCATGACACCCATCAGCCACAATTTACCGCTGGCAAAAACAAAAGCCACGAAGCCCCAGAGAAGAATCGTGCTTAGCAGCCGCGCCCGGAAGGATGCAGCGCGCGAGGAGCCATTACTGGTTGCGGACACCATGGTTTGATGGCATCAAACCGCCTCGCTCTGGCCCGCGCAATGCCAAAACCCCGGGACTGGCTAGATCTCAAAAATAATGCGCAACTATGGTTCGAATTGCCAGTTTCATAATGCAGCACGGAAAATCCCGTGAACCAATCGAATAGAAAATGAAAAAGACACTCCAAACATGCACAGTGATTCTCGGCCTTATGGCGGCAGGATCAATGACCTCCATCGCTGAAGAGGAAACCGACAGAAAGAAACCTCCACGCGCCGAGCGCAGTGAGCGAGGCGAGGGCGAAGGCGAACGCCGTGGCCAGCGCCGCGGTGGACCTCGTCAGATTCCAAAGGAAATGCTTGAGAAGTTTGACAAGAACGGCGATGGAAAACTTGACGAAGACGAGCGCAAGGAAGCCATACGTGCTCGCAGGGCGGAATTCATCAAGAAGTATGACAAGGATGGAGATGGTGAGCTCAATGAAGAGGAGCGCAAGGAAGCGATGAAGGGTCGTCGCGGTGGCAGGCCTCAAGGGCGCCGTCCAGAAGGTGGTCGTCCCGAAGGTGGCCGCCCAGGTGGTAAGAAGCCAGGCGGCAAGAAGCCGGATGCTTGAGCACCAACATCTTGATATCCTCTAAAACCATCAAGCCGGGAGAACCTCTCCCGGCTTTTTCATTGTACGGGCAGGCCCTCTGGGCTGCCACCCCTGCAACGGCTTAAGGTCTGCGCGCACCGACTAGAGGCACAAAAGATCACTCATACCGGGCCTTCTGACTCAGCAACTGTGAGACAGTCACAAACTTGAATCCCTTGGCGAGGAGCCCATCCAAGGTTGCAGGCATTGCCGCCACAGTGGGAGCATGCAGGTCATGAGCCAGGACAATGGAACCGTTCGTTGTCTTGGTAAGAATCCGGTTCTTCACGACGCTGACACCAGGCCGCTGCCAGTCACGCGGGTCTACTGCCCACATGATTGTCGGGTAGCCGAACCGGTTCATGATCAGCTCGCGCTGACGCTGATAAATGGCCCCATAGGGTGGACGCATGGTTCTGGGCTGAACACCAGTTGCATTCACAATGGAAACCCGAGCTCTTGCCATTTCTGACAAGACCTGCGCATCACTGAGCTTCTTTAGATTACGGTGAGTGTAAGTATGATTCCCAATCTCGTGCCCTTCAGCTACAATACGGCGGGTCAGATGGGGATAATTATCCACGTTCTTCCCAATGACATAAAACGTTGCCTTGATATTGCGCTGTCGCAGGATATCCAGAAGACGAGGGGTGTTACTTGCATGTGGCCCGTCATCAAAAGTCATCGCGATATAAGGCTGATGCCCCAGCCCGCGGGAGTGAGTAATGCCGATGGACTTGGGAAATTGCGAGGACAGGCTGAGGGTAGGATTTCTCGCCGAAGGCCATGCCTGATAAGGCGATCGGTAGCCGGTGTTTGCCATCGTCGAAGGTTTTTCCCCCTCTGAATCAATGGAGGAACAGCTGCTTGAAAAACAGACGACCAGCGCAAGTGCAGGGGCAAGGATCAAAAGTCGAAGACGCATGAGAATTCAGCTCAGTGAAAACTTTTCTGAAGGCCGGTATCCTTACCTTTTGAGCCGTCTGCTGTCACGCCTTAGTTCCCGTTACTCCCCAAGCCCTCGTTTCACAAAAGGCGTTAAAATAGGGCGCAACCTCTCGAAGGTTTCGTCAGGCCAGAGTTCCCGGCTGGTAATCACCGCTGAGTCGAGCGCCCGATGTTCAGGCCAGTTCGCCTGATCGGGTATGAGCGGAATCGCCCGCCCGACAATCCGCTGGGCCATAACCGAATTGGCATGCAGATGACTTAACACCGTATCAACATTAACCTCTTCATCTCTCCAGCAGTCGTAGTCGGTAACCATACAAAGGGTTGCCAGGGCCATCTCGGCTTCCCGCGCAAGCTTGGCCTCGGGGAGATTGGTCATCCCTATGACATCAAATCCCAATTGTCGATTGGCATTACTTTCTGCGCGGGTTGAGAACGCAGGCCCCTCCATATTCACATAAGTTCCGCCGTTGAAGACTTCAAGGTCTGACTCCTCCTGAGAGGCCTTGGCGAGGATCTCCCGAAGCGCACCACTGACGGGCTCCCCGAAGGAAATGTGTGCGGCGATCCCACACCCGAAAAATGTATGCTCCTCCCGACGGGTGGTCCGATCGTAATACTGGTCGGGAATCACCAGAGAACGCGGAGCATACTTTTCCCTGAGGCTGCCCACCGCCGTGACACAAATGACCCACCGAACCCCGAGCGAACGAAGCGCCCAGATATTCGCCCTGTGGTTGATTTCATGTGGAAGGAGGCGATGTCCCTTACCATGCCTTGGCAGAAACCACACCTGCCTCCCTGCTACCTTCCCTCCAACCAATGGATCAGAGGGCTGCCCGAAGGGGGTCTCCACTGTCTGCTCTTCACTCTGCACGAATCCGTCCATCTCATAGAGTCCGCTTCCGCCGATGACTCCGATTGCGGGCACCTTCCGGCTATCCTGCTCCTGCTGCATGAGGATTTCCTACCACCCGGCGGGGTCATCAGGCGAGCCGTCGCCGCAATAAACTTTCCCGGCAAGAAACGACTACCACTTTTATCTCAAAAGTAATGGAATGACTAAATGCTAAGGTTTCCTGTCCGTGGACGCTGTCTCCTGTTTTGCGTGAAACTCAGAGCCCTCTTGCCGGGAGTTCTTCTCATGATCAGTCCAGACCGGCTTCATTCCGGACAGAATGCCATGTTCAGCCCTCCTTCCTCGAAGCGTTCCCGTGACGCTATCGAGCGAGTCCGACCGAGACTATCCACTAAGTTGGCGGTGCGTGGGATGCGCTTCGGCAACCCAGTATTTATCCGGATCCTTAAAGAAGAGGGCCTGCTGGAACTGTTCGTCAGGGAATCCCGGAAAAGAACCTTCAAACTCTTCAAAACCTACCCGATCGCAGCAATGTCAGGTGATCTTGGCCCTAAGGAGCGCGAAGGAGATCTTCAAGCACCCGAAGGGTTTTATTACGTTACCCCGCGGCAGATGAATCCTCACAGCCGGTTTCACCTTTCCTTCAATCTCGGCTACCCTAACGCCTACGACCGACACCATGACAGAACCGGGAGTCATCTGATGATTCATGGTAACCGGGTCTCAATCGGGTGCTTCGCGATGACCGATCCGGGGATCGAGGAAATCTACTCCCTCTGCCATGCAGCCCTCGCCGAAGGTCAGCCATTTTTTCGGGTTCATTGCTTTCCTTTTCGTATGACCACTCAGCGCCTCGCAAGGGAACGATCCAACAAATGGTCCCCCTTCTGGAACAACCTCCAGGAAGGCTATGACTATTTTGAGCGCATCAAGACTCCCCCGGATGTTCATGTTGCCAATGGCAAATACACCTTCAGGTAACCACTCAGCTGGTCTCCGGCATGAACGTCGGCATTGTGATCCCGCTGGGAGGCGTAACCACTCCTGTCGTCTGGGCGACGTGCAACTCGCAATTCCTCGCACCCCACTGATACAAAGAAGAAACGAGGTTGGTCGACCGCGCCGGCACAAGGAAAACCGGCTGATGCCCGTCCATGCCCACCAGCTGTGCGTGAATAAGAGCGAGCGCTGCTGTTTCGCTACGCATCACTCCGGGCCCAAGCATAGTACTTCCGGGATGGCTGACGGAGCCTAGAAAGCCATCAATGCTCTTATTCGGGCCCTCGAGCACAAGTGTCTTCCAGATCTTCTGGTCATTCCTGATAAAGAATTGAAAATCCTTTGTTCGCCGAATTCCACTCACTTCCTCTTCTAAGTCCACCATTGCCTCAATATCTTCTGCCGAGGCCTCCCTGATTCTCTCTCCTCCCTCCGGAGTCTCCGGCAACACCTTTCCAGAGGGAATATACATATCCTGATAAAGCTCCCCGGGAGTAAATCCTGCCCGTGTGTAAAGAGAGAACGAATCAAGGTTCATGCAACTCGAGACCAGCCGTACTGGAAGATTACCGGCTCGGCGCACAACTTCGGCAAGCAATGTAGCCGCGACCCCCCGGCCGGTATGATCCGGGTGAGCATTCATGATTCCCAATGAAACATGGGTTTCCCGGGGATGATAAAAACACGATCCCATCATGCTCCCGTCCTCATCCTCTGCCACGAGACAGCAGTGCGGATCGAGAGCCTCATATACCTCCGGGAAAATCAAGCATCCGGAGGAATCGTCTTCATCAAATATCGAACGATTTAGATTCGATTGATACCACGCGTTGGTTGAGGAGTGTATCATCATGGCGACTTGCTCCCACTCATTGCGGTTTAACTCTCTGACCCTCATCGGGAAGGTTGTAGCCCAATCCTACCCGAAGGACAAAACCGCAATTGCAGCGAGATCCCGCTGTTAGCAGGTTCCCTTGTAAAGAAGTCGAGAGGAGCTTCCTATCCAGGCATCTCAGGCGCTCCCGACAATTCAGCGTCAATTCACAATCAATACATGGCTTGCCCGCCGCTCAAGCGCGCATACAATTAGTGTGTATGAAGAGACTCATGATAGTCCTCACCGGAGTTCTCGCTCTTGGGCTCGTGGCCACAAGCAAGGCTGCCGAAGCGAATAGCTTTGAGAAAGATCGCAAGGCCATTCTCGCCATGTCTGGCAAATTCGATGTCGAATTCACCTTCAAGGAAACCGTCCCACTCGTTGCAGGCTACGAACTGAAAGAGCCCTACCGGGCTGATGCCCTCGAAATCGTCAAGGTTGTCGAAGATCATGAAAACCTCATCGTCCTTCAGCACATTCTCCTCGCCGAGGTCGGCCCGGTCATGCAGGTCGTAAAGCACTGGGGGCAGGTATGGAAATACGAGGACCCAGTCATGGTGGAATATCAAGGCGACCGCACCTGGAAGAAACGCACCTTGGCAGCATCAGAGATCAAGGGCACATGGACTCAATTGGTGACCCAAGTTGACGACAGCCCACGATATGAGAGCTGGGGCAAATGGACCCATGAGGGGAACCGCAGCGCATGGACAAGCCAGGACACCTCCCGACCACTTCCCAGGAGGGAATACACCAAGCGGAGCGATTACGATATTCTGCGCGCCGTGAACCGCCACGTCATTACTCCCGAAGGATGGGTGCATGAACAGGAAAACAGGAAGTGGATCAAAGCAGAGAACAGGTTCCTTTGCCATGAGACCGGGCTCAACATCTACCGCCGCTACGATCAGGAGGATTTCAGCAAGGCCGAGAAATACTGGGAAGCCACCAAGGACTTCTGGCAGGAGGTCAGGACAGAATGGCGCCAAGTCCTCCGGGAAGATGAAACCATTTCATACAAGAAGGAAGTCGAAGGAAGCTCTTTGATCCGCTCGACTTTCTCCATGGCGCAAAAGGTCCAGAAGGGGGAAGCCCTGGAGAAGGATGCGGTGAGGAATCTTGTTGAGGGCTTCACAGAATAACTCTGTTCTGCTCGTCCTGAGCAATGCTCTCCCTTGCATGTTGTCTCTTCTACCGGCAGAGCAGCTCGCTCCTAGAGTCTTTGACAACGAAAAGTTGTAGCACCCCCTTTCCTCGCGGCGTGGCGCAACGTTCATCCCCTCCTTGTATTAAGGACGCCTCGTAATCTGAAGGCGGATAAAGCGTTTTACCGCTTCTTCCACTCGAACAGAGTCGGCGAATGTCACTTTCTGGGTAGCACCATTGGCAGTCTCACTTGAGACCGCTCCCCCATTCAATCCGACAGGATCTCCCCCTCCTAGGATCTCCCCGATAGCGATCCAGTCTCCATCTAGAGAATCTGCAGCCTGAACACGATAATCAATATCCGCCCGATTAATTAGTCTGTTAAAGGTCAGAGTAAGACGTAAACCATCGGCATTTCCAGCCGGTGATCCAATTCCCAGCACTGGAGCCAGATCTGTATCACGACTCTTTGGGTTACCTCCCAGTGCATATTCCAATAGTGTCGGAAGGCCATCCGAGTCCCCGTCAGCACCCCACCCTGAAATCGAAGTGTCGCTTAATTCCTCTGCAGTGAAGTTTTCCGCCAGCCAAGTCTGAACCGTGGAACCCCCAGTTACGGGCGTGTAGGTAAGGTGAATAGCACTGTCACCCTCTTCGAAAGTTACCGCGAATACTCCCTCCGTCCCACCGCTAAAGCCATCCCTCCGTATTATAAATTCATCCCCTGTAAATCCATTCACTCCATCCGTTGTCTCCACAATCTTCCACGAGTATTCCTGCGTCGGAGAAAACCCTGCCGTGGGACCGCTCTCTCCGGACGCTGTCAGCGAACGAATGTTAATGACGAAAGGGGTCTCTGGAGTCGCAGAGAGCCCAAGCACTCCGTCTATCGAGATAAGATCCCAGCCAATCCCCGGCCCCGCCCCTGAATCCATAATCTCTATCTCACACGCTCCGCCTGCGTCCCAATTCTGACTGCTACTCACCAGTGTTCCTACACCTATCCCGGGGGCAATCAGCCCTCCTTCAGTAACTTCTATACCACCACCGAAAACTCCTGATCCTCTCGCGACCGCTCGCCCTGCCGTATCCGACTCCAGGACAACCTCCCCGCTGATCCTTGTCCCAAGCGCGAGCTCGAGAACTCCCCCACGCACAAAAGTCGTGTTCTCGTAGGTTTTGTCAGCTCCGGAAAATCGGACAGTTCCCTCCGCTCCGTCTGGATTAATCTCCATCGTGAGAGACGCATCCCCACCCGAGATATTCCCTGAAAAGTTCACCAGGTCCGAAACCCCCTCTGCGAAGAGCTTAGTCTCCGCGGAATCTGGGCGTAAGGTCACCGCTCCACTAAACTCGGCAGCTTCCGCACCTGTCCCGCGAGCGCCCAAGCGCTTATCGAAGATTCCCGCCGCAAAAGCGATATCACGCGCAATCTCATGATCCCCCTCGATGATGAGACGAGCGGGAGTCGTAATCCCCCCAAAAACTCCGCTGTCCGCCCCCACTGCCACATCGGAACTAGCGTTCCCCAAGGTTCCTGGAGAGTCCACAGGGGCCGGGCCTGCCAGCACCAGATCTCCTCGCAGGACCGACGCGCTACTCGTAAACTGATTGACCCCTTCAATCCGAAGCTCTCCCCCAGTGCAACCAATGCCACCACTCACAGAACCAAAGGAGTTATCCCCCCTCAGGATCATGACACCTTCTCCTTCCTTACGGAGCCCAGAAGCACCTGAAATGGCTCCCTCGATAACCACCTCTCCTCCTTCAATCTCAAACAGATTGTAGGCACACATCTCGAATTCACCCTCGATGGTATAGGTTCCGGTTGAGCTTGGTCGCGTGAAAAGTCCCGTATTCGAAACGAACGTAGAAGTATTCTCAATCGTGACATCGCTTGACGTGTCAAACACGCATTCTCCAACAGTCTGGCTGGAAGACATCGCGATTCTCACATCTCCATCATTCGCAAAGCGAACATTACCAAAGTCCTGCGATGGAGAACCCTCCGCCCAGTTCGTAGCGTTACTCCAGTTTGCACTCCCAATACCCTCCCAGGTACGCGCCTCGGGAACTACCAACGCATAATCAGCTGACGTATCCAACGACACCTCCTGAAGGCTCATGCTGGACCCGCTCGCTCTCCATATAATCCGGTAGGAACTTACGTTCCTCCCCCTGAGGTCCCACTGGAGAGCATTACGATTCCCTGAACCTCCAAACCCTGAGGTATCACTCTCATATTCCCGAATATATTCGTCAGGATTCAGAATGACTTCTGTTCCGCCATCGTCGTAGGCGAGTGCGATGCTGCTAAAATCTACCAGATTACCTGCTGTCTGAAACTGAAAGACTACAGTCCCGACTGGGAATGGAGTTTCATCTTCTAAAACAAAAGATGTGGGCCCTCGAAAACTGTAAATGTTCCCCGTAATGGTCGGGGCAATGATAAAGGCAATTCCCGGGACTGTCTGAGTGATCGTCGGATTCTGAGCATGCCAGAAGGCCGAGGGGTCAAGAGGACTCGCTCCGGGAGGCGGCGTAAACCCAAGGACCGATGCTGAATCATAGATGCCATTGGGAGCCGCAAAATCTGGATAGTTCGGGCTCGTGTTCGCTGCGTAAAAGATATCCCATCCTGAATACTCAGTGTCCGGATTATCTGCGAAGGAAGGCAATAGATAATTCGTGTAGAGAAGCTCCCCGCTGGCGCTGGAAGCAATCAGTAGAAGGGCCGCTATAGGCACCCAGCGATATTGTTTAATCATAATTATCGGGAGTTAAAGCCGCCCACGCCTCGAGCGGCGAATCTTGTAATCTGAATCGTTATTCATCGCAGCCTTTACGCTCCAGAGCCGCATGTCGCGCATCTCTTCCACATCGAGAGAGCGGATGCTCCCATCAAGAAAAGAGGCAACCACTTTTCTTCCATGCCGCGCATCGAGGTGACCATAGTCATTGGGGTTCGCTCCTAGCTCCCAGGTATCGGGCGCCCACATCCGGGTGGTAAGAAAGGGTGGGGTAAGAGTGTTATACCCGTTGATGGTATCACCGTTATCCCGGAAGGACGCCGCCGTCGCAAAAACAATAATCGATTCCGAAGCTTGCTCGGTCCTCGTCACACACTCAGCACGATGCGAGACACTCCCATCTGCCTGAACATCCCCTCCCACAAAGTAATGATTGATTCCAAAAGCGGGGTAGAGGCTGACAAGATAATCGTTTGATGAATCAATCTGCTTCCTGACTTCTCCCACTAAAGCCACCTCATGTATGGTAGCTCCCATCTCACGGGCGAGCCGGAAGGGGTAGCGATTCGCAGTCGGCCCAGCAACCACTCGACCATTTTTTAAGGTAACCTCGTCAACTCGTCGATCATACCCTGGGAGATATCGTCCATTGCCATCAGCCGCAGTCGCCTGAAACCCGGTGGTTAAGTCCCGGGCGAGAGACATATCCTGTGCTTTCCCGGCTGCTTTAAATCCCTGGGATACTCCAACAAAGATCAATCCGGATAACACCGCTAGGATACTGATTACGATCAGCAGCTCCAGAATTGTGAATGCTCGATGGTGACCCAAGGCTCAAGATGTCTGAGAGTTTGTAACCTTCTGTTGAAGAAAAAAGCGGCTCTGGCGAATGCCAGAGCCGCTCTTTTGAAAGGAAATTAGGGCGACGCTGATCATCCGCCCGTTCCAACGGGCTTTCTACTTGCGACGCCGACGCAGAACAAACAAGCCAGCCGCACTCAGAGCGAGCAGACCACTAGTTGGCTCAGGAACAACCGCAGTGTCCGAGGAAAACCCTGTTTCTGACCAGTAAGTATCGACCTCAAAGTTTCCAAAAGAAACGAACGAAAATGGACCAGTGACCATATTCACCGAATACTCTTCAGCATTTCCGGGAATTTCATATCTGGCAAGGAACTGAGCCCCACCGGCAGCATTGGGTCCCTGAACCACACCCGGAAGAATACCATTGATGGGTGTAAACCCGAGGGTCGTTCCAAAGTCTCCAAAGAGAGTCTGTCCCTGAAGGATGATAGTGGTGAAACCCGTTCCAACAACTCCATTAGTTCCAAACGTGATGGTCTCATTCACTGATCCCTGACCAGAATAGAAATTCAGAGAATTGCTGATGTGATCTTCGTTGTTGTTGGTAGTCCAGAATCCGGATCCAACCTCCGCGGCGCGATTCGTAATCACGCCGGAAGCACCTCCCGGTTCGGCCCACGTATCCCACTGCGCGGTCGTTGAATTGGGCCCTCCACGTGTGTCAGGGGCCACCGTGCCGAAGGCACTGGAAATATCAATCGTTACGGCCAAGCTGGCCGCAGGAAACGCTACCACCGCCCCGGCGAGGACAGGAAGAAGCGAGCGTTTGCAGAAAGTGCTTTTCATCGTGGGGATGCTACTAGGGAGGACAAGTGCCGTCTTGTGGCACCTTGTTCTTTCTTTAGCGCAAAATTGACGCCGCAATGCCCGAACGGGACTCCCCAGTGGAAACCTTTCCCTCATTCTGTCAATGGGCCGTTGACGAAGAACAATTGAACGCTAACACGCCAAGCGAATTTCGACAGTGCACCCGGATGCACGACGAGTGAACTCTTTACCTTCTCAGCGAAGCAAGGATGGCGGAGAGGGTGGGATTCGAACCCACGGTAGGTTTAACCCTACGCACGATTTCGAGTCGTGTGCCTTAAACCGGACTCAGCCACCTCTCCGCTGAGGGCGCATACCTAAGGTCCCTTTCTTGGTCCTGTAAAGGGGAGATTCTACAGACTCCAACCCCGCAAACTCGATTTAAGCCCGAATGCCTTGTGTCCAGACCATTCAGCATCGAGGGTTTGCAGTGCTTTACCGCTTCCTGATTCTGTTAATTTTTCCTGTTTCGCTCCTCGCACAGAGGCCCGGAGAGACGCCCGTGGGAGCGTGGCCAAGATCCTTCAAGGCAAAACCGGTCAATCTCAGGATTAACGATAAAACCGAAGACGGATCTCTGGTCGTGGAAAGCCCCCATTTCCGGATGGTGGCAGAAACCAGAATCGGACGCCAAGATCTTACCCGGTTTGCGAGGGTAGTGGAGTCTGTTCCTCAACTCATAAAGTCTCATCCGTTGCGCCTCTGGAACTCTCCCCGAAAAAGCATTACTGACATCATTCTTTGCAAGGACGAGACCAGTTTCGTGAAAGCTGGTGGCGACGAAGGAGCGGTAGGATGGTGGGACGGCCACAAGGAGCGGGTCCTCATTCGCTCAGACTATTTTCTGGCTCCTCCCCAGACTGAAAACTCAAGACTTCAGGCGCAGCCCGACGAAGGTCTACTCGTCCATGAGCTCGTCCATGCGAGCATGTCTGCAAGTCTTTGGCGCCTTCCCCCCTGGTTTACCGAAGGGATCGCAGAATACTTTTCCGTATGCCACCAGGGAGGCGGATGGTATTTGTTCAGGGACCTCGATAGCCTTATCCGGAATCATCTGCGCCGTGCAATAAGCAGGAACAAGGTAGGAGAACATTTCCACCTTGTTCCAGTTCCCTCGATTCTCGCCCTTAGCCATCAGGACTGGATCAAAGTCTCACAGAGCCAACCGGGCGGGAATGCCTACCTGCCCTACGCCACAGCCCTTCTGCTGGTTCACTATCATCTTCACGGTGGAGCAGAGCGCCGGGCAAAGACCTCCGCCCATCTTGCAAAAATTCAGGGCCTCTCTCCTCGGAACAAAATGCCTGCCTTTCCAACTGAGGACCCGGGCTTCATTCAGAAACGCCTCGTCAATTACTGGTCTTCCCGAGGTCTCCAGCTGGTCTTCAGGGCACAGTAGACAAGAATACGGCTCACCCCACCACTCCCGGACCTCCGGAAGATCGGGCTGCCTTGATCGTATTGCTCATGAGCATAGCAATCGTCATCGGCCCCACTCCACCTGGCACCGGCGTGATAGCACGACACTTGGGGGCTACTTCCTCGTAGGCCACGTCCCCAACGAGCCTGTAGCCTCTTTTCCGAGACGAGTCCTCTAAGCGGTTGATCCCAACATCAATGACGACCGCCCCCTCTTTTACGAAATCTGCGGTCACGAATTCAGGGCTGCCGATGGCTGGAATCAGGATATCCGCCTCCCGACAGACCTGGGCAAGTTCCTTGGTTCGTGAATGCGCCACCGTAACGGTGGCGTTGATTCCCCTGCCCATGAGAAGAAGGGCCATGGGCTTGCCCACGATCATGCTGCGTCCGATCACTACCGCGTTAGCACCACTGGTTTCAATCCCCGCCCTTTCAAGCAGATGGATACATCCCTGAGGAGTGCAGGGGACAAACCCACTGTCGTCTTCCATGACGAGCTTGCCAACATTGACAGGATGAAACCCGTCCACATCCTTGTCCGGATCGATCAGCCGGATGATCTCTTCTTCATTGATATGGGGCGGCGGTGGGGACTGCACGAGGATCCCATGGATTGAAGGATCCGCATTGAGCCCGGCAACCACCTCAAGCACCTCCTTCTGGCTTGTTTCTTCCGGCAACTCAATCCGTCTCGAGTAAATTCCCAGATCCGCACAGGTTTTCACCTTGGACCCGACGTAGACATGAGAGGCAGGGTCCTTTCCGACGATAACTACCGCCAAGCCCGGGGTCACTCCCCGGGCCTCCAGGTCCTGCACTTGTTCCCGGCACTCTGCAAGGGCATCAGCCGCTATCTCTTTCCCGTTCAGAATGGTCATTTATTTGGCAAATCTAGGTCATCTGCTCCACTGCGCATCAAATTCTCAACCTCAATGCGTTTGGCTTCAAAGGCATCGTCATCCATCTGCCGCGGCACATCAAGCAGCTCGTCAAAAATGATGGTCAGTTTACTAAAGGGAAGGGGTAAAACGAAGCGGTCCCACGTCTTGAACCGAAACGCAGATCCGAAGTGGATGTGGACGGCCATCACCGGGGATCCCGTCATCTGAGCCAGCTTGATCAGGCCTGGACTCAATTGATACCTTGGCCCACGCGGTCCATCCGGGGTCACACATATATCCAGACCACGCCCCACCGCCCGTACCATTTCCCTCAATGCTGCTGAGCCCCGCCGGGAACTTGACCCTCGGACCGCCTCGAGACCCATCACTTTTGCCACCGCCGCCAGCCCCGCTCCGTCGTGGCTGGCACTGGTCAGGACGGCCCCTTTCCGCCAACCAAAGACACGACGGCGTGCCATCAGCGTTCCCGCGATCCGGTTATGCCAGAGACACCACAATAGCGGCTTCTCATGCTTTCCCCGGTCGGTGAGTCCGCAGTGATCCACAACCTTGATGCGAAGCGTCACCGCGTATAACCGCAAGAGCCACCCCAGCAGCGCGCCGAGACCGCGCATTTTAAAGCTGGTTCGAATCTCACGGCCCTGCTGCTTATGCTTCATCACTCGAACCGTATCCCATCGCGGTATTCAATCTGGATTTGCAGCCTCGCCTCAAGGAGAGTCCTCCCTGCGCATGATTCTGCCTTAAATTCCCTCGTTTCAAGCATCTCCCTGTGAATCCTGCGCGGAACCCCATCAGATTGACACCTCGCAATTCAAAAGACCCCCGGGACATCTTGCAAGACTGATGAAAGACTGAGGCAGACTCCATTTCTGTTCATCCTCTTCTCAGATCCACCTCCAATCATCCCACGAGCCTTATTTTCTCGTTTAAACCTTTGGAGCATCATGATTTCTTTCAGACAGAAATGAGCAATTTCGAGGACAAAGCTCGTGAGGCCATGGCCAACCCCCGGAACGTGGGTGAGATGGAAGATGCTGATAGCGTAGGCACGGCAGGCTCGGCAGATTGTGGGGACATGTTGCGGATGTGGCTGAAGTTCACGGAGAAAGATGGCAAGAAGGTTATCGACCGGGCCTCCTTCCAATCCTTCGGATGTCAAACCGCGATCGCTGTAGCCTCAATGGCAACCGAGCTCCTGAAGGGCAAATCCGTTGAAGATGCCCGCAAACTTTCCCCTGATGACCTGACCGGAGATCTCGGGCCGCTGCCTCCGATGAAAATTCATTGTGGCCAACTCGTCGAAGGCGCTCTTCACAACGCTCTCGGCGAGAACCGCGAGCAGCAAGACGAGGCCACCACACCTACCCTCGCCCAATCGATTTCCAGCCAACAGCAGGGCAATATTAAGATCGTCCCACTTGAAGGTGATCAGGAATAGTCATAGAACCCGCCACATCCGTCTCCCATGAACCAGGAAATCCCTCTTACCCGCGATGTCGATGCCATTCAGATTCCCTCTGGTGATACCATTTCTCTCCCTGCTGGAACGCCAGTCGTGATCACCCAGAGCCTCGGGGGTACCTATACGGTGGCCACCTCGGCCGGACTCGCCAGAATCTCTTCGAACGATGCAGATGCCCTTGGCATCGATCAGGCGGCCAATCAGGAAAAGGCTCAGAAGGACGAGGAAATGAAATCCGCTCCCTTGATGGAGCAGATCTGGCATCAGCTTAAACAGGTCTATGACCCGGAAATTCCGGTAGATATTGTCAACCTGGGACTGGTCTACGATTGCACGGTGGACGACGAGGAAGATAAAAAGGTCGTGAACGTCAAGATGACTCTGACGGCGCCTGGTTGCGGCATGGGCCCCGCTATTGCTGCCGACGCTCAAGCACGCATCATGACGGTTGAGGAGATTGAAGATGCCCGGGTTGAGCTCGTATGGGATCCGCCCTGGAACCAGGATATGATCACGGAGGAAGGTAAGATGAAGCTCGGAATGATCTAATTCGCAGGCTGTTGAGGCCCAATTGGACTTCCCCCTTGCCAAATTTGGGAATTCAAACTAGCGTCCCGCCCCCCACTCAGGGTTTGATTCCATGTCCAAGCATAACAGCCTTAAAACCAGCGGTGGATCCACCGGCAATCGCTCCGTCCTGAAACGCTTCGAGCGCGTCAAGATTCTCAAGGAGCGCGGGCAGTGGAAAGAGGGACAAAGCCCGGTGGGCCTGCCCAAGACCAAGTCTGAGGGCTAGGAACCTCGCCTTGCTCTCTCTTCAGATTGTAGTTTTTGAAAAGGGCGGGACCGGAAGGTTCCGCCTTATCTGTCACAAAGTCGTCTCATGCTTGAGGGCACTCGCCTGAACAAGTTCCTTGCCTCCTGCGGATTAGGATCACGCCGCGCGTGCGACGCACTGGTCCAACGTGGTGGCGTTACTCTTAACGGAGAGGCCTGCACTAACCCAGCCACCCGCATACAGGAGGGCGACATCCTACGGGTCGAAGGCAAAAGAGTTTCTCCGAAGAAAACCACAACGATCCTCCTGAAAAAACCACGGGGGTATGTGTGCTCGAAACACGATGAGCTGGAAAGAGCAACGATCTATGAACTGCTGCCCCCAAAGTTTTCCCATTTGAACCACGTTGGCCGACTTGACCGGGATTCGGAAGGCCTTTTGGTTCTGACCAATGACGGGGACCTCGCTAACCGCCTGACCCATCCAAGTAACAAGGTTGAGAAGGAATATCGTGTTACTCTGACAAGCTCAATCGATTACCCGATCCTGAAGAAGCTCGTAGCAGGAGTTCAAACCCCGGAGGGATATGCCCGGGCAAAATCTATCAAAAGGCTGTCCCCACGCCGCGTCTCCATCATACTGGAAACCGGCCTGAAGCGACAGATCCGCGAAATGTTCAAAACTCTTGGATATGAGGTCGAGAAGCTTTTCCGGATAAGAATTGGCCGTCTTACCGACCCAGAGCTGCGCCCCGGCCGTTGGCGACATCTTGAGCACCACGAGATCGAGCTGCTCAGCCTTGATCCTCCGGCCGAGGCCTGATCCAGCTCCCTGCCTTGCAACTGGTCATCCTGTTGGTTAAACACCTCTGGACGGCAACTTTCAAGTCAGGCACATGAGTAAGAAGATTGAGAGCCACCTCTCCGAAAACCGCGTTTTCAAACCCTCCCGGGAATTCTCGAAGAAGGCCCGAATCTCCAGCATGGCCCAGTATAGGCGGATGTATCGGGAATCGATCGAAAAGCCGGCCTCTTTCTGGGCCCGCGAAGCCAAAGAGCTCCACTGGCAGAAGCGCTGGAAAAAGGTCCTCGATTGGAATCCTCCATTCGCTAAGTGGTTCACCGGAGCGCGCCTCAATGTTGCCGAAAATTGCGTGGACCGTCACCTTACTAACGGCCGCAAAAACAAGGCTGCTATCATCTGGGAAGGTGAACCGGGAGACCAAAGAGTTCTCACGTACCACCAGCTTCATCAGGAGGTGTGCCGCTTTGCCAATGTCCTCGAGGCCAATGGAGTCAAGGCGAAGGATCGGGTCCTGATCTATATGCCCATGGTTCCTGAAGCCGCGATTGCCATGTTGGCCTGCGCCCGGATCGGCGCTGTTCACTCCGTGGTATTCGGGGGCTTCTCCGCTGAATCTATCGTAGATCGTCTGGAAGACTCTGGCGCCACTGCCGTAGTTACCGCCGATGGAGGGTACCGACGCGGTAAGATCGTCGAACTCAAGAAGAGCGTCGATGAAGCACTCCAGAAATACAAAGGGGTCAAGCGCTGTATCGTCTACCAGAGAACCGGAGAAAAGATAAACATGCGGCGAGGAAGGGATGTCT
The DNA here is from genome assembly GCA_002686085.1 of Roseibacillus sp. Classification (GTDB taxonomy): domain Bacteria; phylum Verrucomicrobiota; class Verrucomicrobiia; order Verrucomicrobiales; family Akkermansiaceae; genus Roseibacillus_B. The sequence continues at coordinate 47,903 of NZAC01000070.1, forward strand.
GGTGGCACAAGGAAGCCGAAAAAGTATCACCTTCTCACACCCCAAAGGGGTTCGACAGCGAACACCCTCTCTTTATCTTGTATACATCGGGATCGACCGGCAAACCGAAGGGAATTCTGCATTCCAGTGGGGGATATCTGGTCGGAAGTTATACTTCCTGTAAATATATCTTCGATATGCAGGATGACGACGTCTACTGGTGCACTGCAGACGTTGGATGGATCACCGGACACTCCTATATAGTCTTCGGACCTCTCGCCAACGGGGTAACGCAGGTCATGTATGAGGGAGCTCCGAACCACCCGGATTTCGGTCGTTTCTGGAATATTATCGAGAAATATGGCGTCACCACATTCTACACCGCACCCACAGCGATAAGAGCCTTTATCAAGGCAGGGGACAAGTTTCCTGACCGCCACGATCTTTCCTCCCTGCGTCTTCTGGGAACGGTTGGAGAACCCATCAACCCTGAGGCTTGGATGTGGTACTATGAAAAAATCGGATCGAAGCGCTGTCCAATAGTTGACACATGGTGGCAGACCGAGACCGGATCCATAATGATATCACCACTCCCCGGCTGCACCCCAACCAAGCCGGGCACAGCCACTCTTCCCTTCTTCGGCGTAGACGCTGCAATTCTTGATGAAGAGGGCAATGAGTGCGGCCCTGATGAGGGCGGACGACTGGTCATTCGTAAGCCGTGGCCTTCCATGCTCCGGACAATTTACGGTGACAGGAGCCGCTACCGTAAAACCTACTGGAACGACTTTAAGGGGATATACACCGCTGGAGACGGGGCCCGGACCGATAAGGATGGGAACTTCTGGATTGTGGGAAGACTCGACGACGTTCTGAATGTATCTGGTCATCGACTCGGAACGGCCGAGGTGGAAAGCGCTCTCGTATCCCATCCAGATGTTGCGGAAGCTGCAGTAGTGGGGCGCCCTCACGAGATCAAGGGCCAGGGAGTCGTTGCTTTCGTAACGCTTAAGGAGGGAGTTCGTGCCGCAAAAACAACCGAGAAGACTCTTAAGGGACATGTCGCCAAAGCTATCGGAGCGATCGCTCGCCCAGACGAAATTCACCTCACCCCGGCCTTGCCTAAAACGCGCTCCGGAAAAATTATGCGTCGTATTCTCAAGGAGCTGGTCGCCACTGGTGGAGTGACAGGAAATATTACTACCCTCGAAGATTTCAGCGTAGTGAGCAACCTGCAGAAAAACCTCAAGAAGTAGCCCCCTCTCTCCATTGCATGGGGCATCCCTGCCCCCTGTGAGTATTGGAAAACAATGACCCAGTCTCGCTACTTCATCTGGCGCATCGCGCAGACGTTCGGTATCTCGATGCGGAGGCGCCACGCAACCCAAGCAGCAACAGAATTCCATCTTTTCCGGGAAGCGGAAGAGGTTCTTGGCCAGCTTACCTGGGCAGAGACAGAGCACGTCGAAGAACTTTCCGCAGAATACTGGAACCTGCGGCGCTTGTCCATGAAGCACAAGGAACTCGTCAGCGAAATCGAAGTCGCTAATGAAGACCTGCAAAAGTCACAGGATCAACGGGAAGAATTGCTTGGGATGGTCGTTGACAGCACCAAGTCCCTTGTCGAGGAGAGGGACAAAATGAAAGAGTCCGGTGAGCGGCTACGGTCTGAACATGAGGTTGTCATATCCGAGGCCAGATCAATTCGAAGGCAGCATGAGGGCATCAAGGCCAAGCTCGAAGTTCTCATTGCGGAAGGGTCCGGGGACACTCCAGAAATAGCTGCCTCAAAAAAAGAGCTTCTCCACCTTAAGAACAAGTTCAAGAGTCTGCGGGAGCGCCGCGATGCGGTCCTCACCGAAATCGAGGCTGCTGAAAACTCCCTCAAGGATCTTGAAATCCAGATCGAAACCAAGCGCACTTCAATTCGCGGAGAGACCCTCGGCAGCTATCAAAATCTAGGCAAGGCGAATCGTGACTTGTCTCACAATCGCTTGGAACTGAACTCACTGGAGGGCCAAATGAACGGTTTCTTCGCGGAAATCGGTCGTTATATTCTGGCGAGATACCGCGAACCCGCCCTTGCTGAGGTCGCTTCTAGGCATCACGGGCTCATCAAGCAGATATCTGCACTTGGTCTCTCTATCCGACTCAACAGAAGACTCGCGGGCGAAAAAGATGACCTCTCTGTCTGAAACAGGGTCGAGAGTGTCGCCTGCAACCTCTCCCGTGACCTCAAGACGACCCTCCGGTCTTGTTCCTCTAATGTCTCTCTCCCAGCGTTGAGAGCAGGATTTCATGTAGCCCGCCGAATCCTCCATTGCTGAGCACCGCGACAACGTCGTCCTGTTCGGCGTGCATCGCAACATACCTCGCAATCTCACCCACACTGGGAATATAAGCTGCCTCCCCACCTAGAGATACTACATCCCGAACAAGCTGCTCTGGATCAAGCCTTTCATCCTCCGCAAATTTACCCGGATCGGCGATGGCTGGCACAACCGCGCGATCAGCGCCTGCCAATGCCTCCGCAAGCTCCTTCTGGAAAATATTGCGCCTGGTCGTATTGGACCGGGGCTCGAATATGGCCCAAATCCGGGAATCCGGATACTGCTGCCGGAAGGCTTTGATGGCGAGCCTGATAGCTGTCGGGTGGTGAGCAAAATCATCGATTACCCTCACTCCCCGAACCTCCCCACGTAGCTGCTGGCGGCGAGCAATTCCCTTGAAGCTCGTAAAAGCTTTTCGGATTTGATCCGGCCTCAAACCGGCGAATATCCCCCCTGCTACTGCCATCGCCGCATTACGGACATTAAATTCTCCTACCATGGGGATGAAGTAGTCTTCCCCAGCAAGATGAAAACTGCTTCCCTCTGTTTGATAGACAGGATTCTCGATCCTCCATTCACAGCCCTCGCTCATGCCTATGGTCCGCACTGGACAAGGCGATTTCTCGGCCACATCGATCACGTTAGGGTCGTCTCCATTGACGACGGCCAAGCCTCCCCCGGGCACAATGTTGAGAAGCCTTCGGAAGCTCAGCTTGATCTCTTCAAGGGACCCATAAATATCCGCATGATCGAATTCAATATTATTGATCACTGCAAGCTCCGGAAGGTAATGAAGAAACTTTGATCGCTTGTCAAAAAACGCAGTGTCGTATTCGTCACCCTCCAGCACGTTAAATTCAGAATCTGTAAAAGAGGCCCCCTGACCAAGATTGGCAGGAATTCCCCCTATCATGTACCCCGGGTCACGGTCTCCTTCTTTAAGTACCCACGCAAGCATGGCCGCGGTTGTCGTCTTGCCGTGTGTGCCTGCCACCACAAAATTCCGTTTTCCCCTCAGAAACTGCTCCTTCAGCACCTCTGGCAGGCTTTGGTAAAGAAGTCTCCGGTTCAGGACCTCTTCGGCTTCCTCATTACCCCGGCTGATTGTATTCCCAATCACAATCACGTCTGCGCTTTGAGGCACATTTGAGGCTCGGTAACCCTCAAAGATCTCCACTCCACTGTTCTCAAGGAAGGTCGACATGGGCGGATAAACCTTCTCATCCGATCCCGTCACTTTAGCTCCTCTGGCCTTCATGGCAGAGGCGACGGCCCCCATTGCTGTGCCGCAAACGCCAATGAAATGATAGTGCTCTCTATCAGCCATCTTTCAGCAATGAGTCTCTGCTCGCATGATGTTTATACCGACGTTGCAGATATTAAAGCAGGTTAAAACCCGGGCGCAGCAACGGTAGCATTGTCCCTTTCTTCCCTCCGACGCTCCATAATTCGGTCTGCTGTCTCACTCACCATTCCCTCAAGAAGATTCCGAAGGTGGCTTCCCTTACGATAGTCCGCAGGGGCGATGTGTTTCACCCGGTCAGCATAAGTGCACAACTGATAGCACTTCTGGAAACTTCGCCCGCTTGTATCTTGCGCATTATAAACAGCAATGGAATGTCCTCCATTCCTCTTCATAACTGTAAAGCAGGGAACGTCAGTCGGCCCATCCCCTATGTAGATCATGTTTTCAAAAGGAATCGGTCGCAACTCAGGTGGCATGTGATCATTCACATCATCCCCATGCTTCAGCATTCCCTTGTTGATTCTAAACAGAAACTGAGTCTTCGTGGTATGGGAGACTGTCCGCTTTGGAAAGCTGATCTTCCCCTCATGATCTTCCCCGAACTCACAGCCGAATATCGCAGTCATATGTTTCGCCAGACTGCTGCCCTCAAGCAGAGCCCGGAGACCCGAAGAAATAATGAAATGTTCCACTTTCACTCCTACCGCATGATGCTCGGGTCGCAGGACAACTGACCGGATTTCATCGAAGAGCTCAGGCACACCCGGATAATAGGTCAGTCCGCGCCCCAACTCCACAAGCCGGGCATTGGTCACCCCGTCCATCTGCAGATAATCGAGAAGGCACTTCATATACGCCAATTCGCCGTCCCATTGGTTTTCTTTCACGAGCGAGTTACACCGGCTCCAGAACTGCGCGGGATCGATGCCAAACTCTGGGAAGAGCACCTCATCCTGCATGTAGCTGGGGCTCAGGGTCTGATCGTAATCATAGATCAGGGCTATGGTGCTTTGGGGAACCGCCATGACATGAGGTTGTAGAACAGAATGCAGCGCAGAAGTAACGAAACAAGGACAACTTCAGCCGAACCCAATGGGGAGTGCCTATTGTTTGAATTGCCCCCCACAGGGAGGGGTTCTCCCAATGGCACGCCTGACTCGAGTGCACCCGGAGACCAACCGAAGATAGCATCTGCGATTCCAAGGCACCCGGCTTTTCTCCAGAAGACAGGAGGAGGTAACCAATGCGCTTCCCCTGCCGTAATCAGTCCATTTCCAAGACAATTTGATTGTTTCAAGCCGTCTAATGAGAGTCCATCAAACCATGCCCTCGCGTCATGGGACAGGCTGGAGCCAGCAAAACACCAATCTTCTGCCGACGCGGATGGTTACCCTCCTTTCCTGTAGCCTTCTGGCGGCCTCCTCCCCGTCTAGCATTTCTCAAGAGATTGATCCACCCCCGTCAGGAGCTGAATTGTTCTCGATCCCGGGGGGAAACAGCCGAGAGAAGCCTCCCGAGCCCCTTGGAGCAGCCCCCTCCATTCCTCAAAATTTTCGGGTGACTGGCGAAAACTATAAAACCCGGTGGGACGCTCCCGGCGGGCGCATTTTCTATGAAGGAAACATGCAGTGTCGCACTGACGATGGAATCCAGCTTTTTGCGGACCGCATTGTGATCGACCTGAAGAATAAGGTCGTCAGATTTTCTGGAAACGTAACGATTTATCAGGGCTCTATACTCCAGCGCGGAAAGGCCGCGTCCTTCTGGTATGAGGAGGAGAGATTGGAGGGCGACGGACTTCGAGTGGGTATGGACCCAATGCTTCTCGAGGCAGACAAATTCCGGATGGTCGAGAGAAACGGACGCACCGTATTTCTCGGTGAGGACGCAGGTGTCACTACTCACGACGTTGAAGATCCGGACTTCTGGCTTAGAGCTGCCAAAACGACCGTGATTCCGGGAGACAAGGTCATTTTCCGTGATGTCAAACTCTACGCGGGGGATAAGCCTGTGTTCTGGCTTCCCTACCTCTCCCAGACCCTGGACGTGGGCCTCGGCTACCGATTCGTGCCGGGCGCCCGCTCCCATTGGGGACCTTACCTTCTTAATCGCTATGGCTTCATGCTGGGTGGGGATAAGGACCATGTGACCGGAGAGAACGACAACGCCTGGCTACTATCACAATGGCACCTCGACATACTATCGAAACGGGGAATAGGAACTGGCCTGGACCTCACTGATACCCGAATGGAAGAAAATCCGAACCTCGGGTGGCTTAAACTTTATCACATTCATGATTTTGACCCGACTTTGGACCGCAGTGGGATTCCACGTGATAAAGTCACAGAGAATCGCTTCAGGGCACAGCTGCGTCATCGGCTTGAACTTGGGAACCTCGTCACGGGAGGGAACAGCTACCTCGACGCAGACCTCACCTACCTGAGCGACCGATTTTACCTTGAGGATTATGACTCGGAGGCGTTTCTGATAGAGCCAACCCCGGACAACATTCTCGCTTTCACGCACCAGAGGGGCCGGAATCTCATGACGCTCTGGGGCAGGGTCCGGCCAAATCCCTTCTACCAGACTGATACTCGCCTCCCCGAGTTTGCTCTCGACCAAATCCGTCAGCCCTTTCTCGACTCTCCGTTACTCCACGAGGGGCAATTTATCGCCGGACTCTACAATGAAGTGCTACCCGACTTCACACGTCGCGAGCTCACTGCGGAGGCAACGACTCTTGATCCCGGTGACCCTCGGAGCGACGAGATCACTACCATCCTTGCCGAGCGCGGCTACACTCGCTTCCACCTCTGGCAGGAAGCATCCCTGCCAATGAGCCTTGATAGCCGTATCAATCTGGTTCCTCGAGCCGGCTTGGGCACTACGGTTTACAGCAGCGTTGACGGTCTCGGCGAAAGCGAGAAGCGGAGACACCTTTACCTCGGAATTGATGCCTCTGCGAAATTTTCTCAGCATTTCCCGGAAGTTCAGAGCAAAACACTTGGCCTCGATAACCTCCTCCACGTCATCCAACCCTACATAGGAGCCTCATGGATCGCCACTGACGAATTGGACTCGAGTTTCCCCCGAATTGATCGTCTCACTGCGAGTACGCGCCCGCGCCCTCTCGGAGTTGGTCGCTTTACTGCCATTGATGACCTCGCAGACTGGACCATCCTGCGCCTTGGGGTCCGAAATCAATTCCTCACAAGAAGAGACGGTGGATCTCATGAATGGTTGTCCATCAACTCCTACCTCGACTGGTTTCAGGAAGACCCGGAATTTGATCGCGAATTCTCAAACCTTTACAATGAGATCTACTTTCATCCGGTTCCCTGGCTTGAGATGGGACTTGAGACCCAATTCCCACTGCTAAGCAAAGTCGGTGACTTTACCGAGATCGTCGGTTCCTTTCGCTACATGCCCAGTGAAAATCTTGAGCTAACGCTGAGGCACCGCTTTCTAAATGACCACCCTATATTACAGGACTCAATCCGCTTTGAGTATGGAGCCTTCAATAGATTCAACGAGAAATGGAGTGCCGGATTCAAGCACCGGTGGGAATTTGATGACAAGGTTCTCGAGTATCAGCAATATTCTGTCCATCGCACCTTCGACAATTGGGTTGTCTCGCTCGGCCTGTTCCACCGTGATAACCGATATGAAGACGAATTCGGCGCCCTGATCGGACTAACTCTCCGCGAGTTCCCATCGATAAGCCTGCCTCTCAGGGCGGGAATCGAATAAGGTCCCCAGTCGAAACCTCAGAGCTCCTCTAGAGGGTGCCAGGAACAGGATTCACTTGCGAGGAGCCATTGCCTTCCTCAGCGCTCTCTGGCACGAGGGGGGGCAACTCGTTCCTTTCAACAGCCTTACTCCGGTAGAGCGGAAAGATCGTCCTGATCTCCTTGAGAATTGCAAACGCTCTTTCCTGCTTTCTGTCACGGTAAAGCACCCGGATCCGACTCCCGATCCTCTCTTCCTTCACAATCAGCTTTTTCCTCATATGAGCCATGGCCTCTGCTTCCGAAGCCATTCCCCAGTCATCGACAAGATTCAGGCTGGCTATCACTTTTTTCAAGATCGCTTCACTTTCCAGGAGCTTCTCTTCATTCAACACGACTGACTGCATACTCATCCCATCCACCTTCTCCACCTTGTAGGACAGCAATGCCACCCGGTCCTTATTAAAGAACATCCACCCAAGAACCCCACCTCCCGACAACCCGAGAACAAAAACCACCGTGATGACGGCTAGCACAGGTCTGGACATGGCCCCTTCTAGCAAATCACCTTCCCTCGCCAAGGGAATTTGCTAAACCTGTGCAATCGGCGGGTATCCGGCAGAGATACCCGTTGACCTTCTTCTCGCGGGCAGCAACAACCTCCGACACCCACGCAAGCAGCATGCAATTTCCAGCAACCAACGCTTCCCTCCAGACTCTTTCATGCGGCCTTCCCGTCATCATGCAGGTGGATTCTAACGCTCCGGTAGTATCCGCTCAGTGCTGGATCTCAACCGGCAGCCAGCACGAGAACCAATTTGTTGGAAGTGGAATCTCACATCTCCTCGAACACATGGTCTTCAAGGGCACTACCTCTTTCACCGGAGCGGAACTGGCCACCGAGGTGAATGCCAAAGGAGGGCAATGGAACGCCTATACCTCCTTCGACAGAACCGTATACTATATTGATGGTCCCAGCGTGTCCTGCGATACCTTTGTCCGTGTTCTCTTCGAACTAGTCTTCCAGCCCCGTTTTCCAGTAGATGACTTCGAAACAGAGAAGGATGTCATAAGGCGGGAAATCGACATGGGCAAAGACGATCCCGACTCGGTAGCGAGTGAGCTGCTCTTTCGAACATTTTTCCAGCATGACCCCCGGCGACATCCCGTAATCGGGCACCGCAGCTATTTTGATGCTCTGACCTATGAGGATATGGTGGGGTATCATCGCGGGCGATACTGCCCCTCTAACTGTTGTTTTGTTTTATCGGGTGATTTTGATCCCGCTAAGGCTTTTGCCTCTCTCGAAGAAATGAGCGGGGCTCTACCGTTTAAACCACTACAACAGACTATTGTACCCGGCGAACCACGCCAGATTGGACAGCGCGAGGCACGGATGCCGTTTCAGATCCCGGTGAGCAAAACGACCCTCGCCTGGAAGACTCCGGGACTCGATCACCCTGACTCTCCCGCTCTTGAATTACTCGCTGGCGTCCTTGGAGGAGGCCGCTCATCACACCTCTATCGACGGTTTCACGAAAAAGAGGGCATCGCCCATCATCTGGGGGCATGGGCATGGAGCCCGGTCACCGGTCCAGGCATGTTCAGCATTTCTGCGGAAGTCGATTTTGAAAAGCGTGACCAACTCGAGAAAGCTGTTCTCGAGGACCTTACCCCCAACCCCGGCAGCCAACTCCAATCCGCACTGGATAAAGCCCGGCGGCAGGTATTTGCACAGCAGTTCAAAACCTTGGGGACGGCCTCAGGGCGAGCCACTGACCTGGCCTCAAACTGGCACGAGGCACGGAACCTCAATTTCACCCGCGACTACTTGGTCAACCTCGACCAAGTTACCCCTGAAGATCTGCACCGAGTCTCCCAGCACTATCTCTCCCCGGATCAGGCTACCATCACCTCACTGGATCCGGAAAGAACATCGCCAGTTATCAGCACGGTTCGATCGGCTGGGCAACAGTCCGAGATCACAACACACGTGCTGGAGAACGGCCTTACTCTTCTTCTCAGGCCAGATCCGCGAGTTCCCACAGTGAGTTTTCAGGGCGTATTCAATACGGGACGGCATGCCGAAAATCCGGAGAATTGCGGCATCAATATCCTGCATGCCTCCCTCCTGACAAAGGGTACCCAAAACCACTCGGAGGGAGAATTTGCCGATAGAACAGAATCGCTGGGCGCCAATATTCGCGCCAGCGCCGGCAATAATACCAGTATCATCTCCTCCTTCTGTCTCCAGCCGGATCTGTTGACAGTTCTTGGCCTGAGCGGAGAAGCTCTCTGCTCGCCTGCCTTTAAAGAAGGCCCCATTGGAAGAGAAAAGGAGATTCAGCGGGCAGATCTCCTTGAAAGCCTCCAGGACCCTTTAAAGACCTCCTTCCGACTCCTCCGCGAAAATCTATTTGGTTACCGGGACTATGGGTTGCCTCGTCTCGGGACGGAGGAATCCATCGACAATATCGATCGAGAAATGCTGGAGAGGCACCACCAACAGTTCATGACTCCCCATAATGGCGTGCTTGCGGTCTTCGGAGATATCGACCCTGAAGCAACAATAGAATGGTGCAACCAAGCCTTCGCCGATCTCCCCCAGGGACGAAAGCACGACGCACCTGAAGCCGAACTACCTGAACCGATCTCCACAGAAATAACCCATTACCTGGACAAGGAGCAAACCGTCATTGCGATCGGATATCCGGGAGCACATATCACCTCCGGAGACATTCCAGCCCTCGAGGTGATTCATGAATATTGCTCAAATATGGCCGGTCCACTTTTTACCAGGATGCGGGAAGAGCTGGGCCTCGCATATTACGTGAATGCCACGCAGTTTCTCGGTTTGGGCAAAGGCCTGTTCGCTTTTTATGTCGGCACCTCTCCAGACAAGGCGACCCTCGCCCGGAAGGAGCTTCTCGCTCAGATTGAAAAACTTACTCAGGAAGGCATCCCTGACGCGGCACTGGCTCATGCGAAGACCAGCGTCCTCGCTGGAGATGCCCTCGAGAACCAGAGTAACCACTCCATGGCTCAGATGTGCGCTCTGAATACTCTTTTCGGCCTTGGGCCCCTTCATCACCTTGCCCATGCCGAAAAAATTCAGTCCCTGAGTCGCGAAGATGTGATCAATACGGCTCAAAAATACTTTGGCCGGAAGCCGGTAGTTGTGAGCGTGGGTCCGGCAACCAAATCGGATCAGGTCTAAAAGAAGCTTCTCAGGGGACCATGTCTCTTCGGTAACAACTCGCATTCGGGGACATAAAAGGTAAACATCCTTGCCATCCGGTATGGAAAATGACCAACGCTTCGCTGATTTCGTGATCCTGCAAGCTCAGAATGCAGGGATGTTCCTCGGGAAAGTTCCAAACCCAGTCAGTGGGACGTTGGAGGTTAACGCTAAGGCGGCTCGCTCCGTGCTCGATTCGCTTGAGATGCTGGAGCTGAAAACAACTGGCAATAGAACTCCGCAAGAGGACAAATTACTTCAAACTGCCTTACTCAACATCCGGACTCTCTATTCCGAGGTCGAGACGCAGGAGAGCAATGATCCCAACCAGCCTTAGCGGACAAAAAATCCCGGGATTGAATCGAAAGCCTCTTTACGACATTCTGCAGACCCCATACTTATGGTAAACTCCTTCAAAATACAGAATGTTGAAGTTGGTGGCGGGACTCCATTCTTCATCCTTGGGCCCTGTGGTCTCGAAAACGAGGAATTCGCCTGGGACATGGCGCAGAGCTTAAAGAGGATCTGCGAGAGACTGGATCTTTCTTTTATTTTCAAGGCTTCCTACGATAAGGCCAACCGAACATCTGTTGATTCCTTCAGAGGGCCGGGCGTCGAAGCTGGGTGTCGCATCCTTGGGGCCATCGGGAAGGAGTTGGGCATTCCTGTGACAACCGACATTCATACCGCTGCAGAGGCGGAGATTGCCGCAGAGTGTATTGATCTCCTGCAAGTTCCTGCCTTTCTTTGTCGGCAAACAGATATCCTCGAAGCCTGCGCTGCAACAGGACGAGTGGTAAATGTGAAAAAGGGCCAGTTTCTTGCTCCAGCCGACTGCGTCAACATCGCTGAGAAATTGAAGTCTTTTGGCTGCGACAAATTTCTTATCACAGAGCGTGGAACGACATTCGGTTACAATAATCTTGTAGCCGATATGCGCTCTCTTTACTGGATCCGCGAGGAGGGAATTCCAGTTATTTTTGATGCTACTCACTCTGTGCAACGCCCTGGCGGCATGGGAGCCACCACGGGCGGTGATGGAGAACTGGCACCAGTTCTCGCCCGCGCGGCAATAGCCACTGGAGTCGATGGAATCTTCATGGAAACGCACCGTAAACCCACGCAGGCGCTTTCAGACGGACCCAATCAGGTGCCCCTCGAGCAGATCGAAAGTGTCCTGCTTTCTCTTCTCAAGATTCATGGCGCGCTCAATGCATGAGAAGACTAGCAAAGGCGAACCATAATCGGGGGTTCATGCGTTCCCCTTTTCTTTTTCTGGCAGCCCTTTTACTGGGGGTGGGCAGCCATCATGCCTCCGCCCAAGGGGTTCTCGGGGCCAAAACCCAGGAGCTTCCCTATGAGAAGCTTGGCCCCATGATGAACAACCTTCCCGCGGGAAGCATGCTGCGGGAAGTCCGCATTCCAATCTTCGATAAGAGGCTTGAGCGAATGGCCCTTCTTCAGTCCAGCTTTCTCAAGGTTATCACCAAGCGAGATTTGGTCGCGGAGAACATCACGCTTCGCTACTTCCAGGATGACTCCATTCTACTACGGATGAAAATGAAATCCGCGGACTTTTCGCTTACAACCGGAGTACTTAAGGCACATCAGGCGGTCAACCTCGACACTGAGAACTTAAAAGGCTTGGGCACAGGTGGGGTATTCCATCTTGAGTCCCGTTCCGGTTTTATTCGCGGACCCGCGCTAACCCGACTCACCTCGGAAAGTTTAAAGCGGCCCGATCGGGAAAACGAACCGGACTCTATCGAACGCTCCTCACCGGCCGAACTTAGTGCACTGGCAACCGCCTTCACCGGACCCGAAGGCCTCACGGGGGGAGAGCGCCGCATTATCGACAGCCTTCTGGAGTCACGGACGAAGTCTGTCATAGCCAATCGTGCTCCAACACGAAACTTTATGACACAAAGTCGCCAGTTCATTGGTCGAGCTGAAACCGACCTGCGTAGCTTTTCCAAGATCGTCGAGATTCCTGAAGCAAGACTCCTTGGAGCGGAGCCAAATTCTCCACCTGAACCGCTCCTTCCAGAATTAAAACATGGAGAACTCATAATCACTGCGGAAGGTGGCATCTTCCTCAATCCGCAGCGCGGTCACATCTCCTATCTTCGCAATATCCACATCCATGACCCACGCTTTACCCTTTCAGGAGGAGGACACCTCAAGGTCTTCTTTCCTCCTCAGGAACTCACCAAGGCCATCAAGGAGGCGAATCAACAACCTGCCGCAGGTGAGACAGATCCGGAACGAGGCGAAGGCGAAGCGCAGAGAAAAACCTTTTCCGAACTCGTAGATCCATATCTCTTTGTGGTTTCAGGCGGAGTCCGGTTAGAACTCGATGATCCTTCCGGGATAAACTCTCCACTGGTAGCTACCGGCGAAACTGTCGTAATTGATCGACGCACCGGGGATATCGTCCTTCAAGGAGGAACTCCCTCTATAAAGCGGGGGTTAGACTCGCTTACTGCGATGGACCCAGACCTCTATCTCAGGATCTACGAAAACGGAGACATCTATGCGGAGGAGGGGCCATGGACAACGATTGGCAATCTTGCTCAAGATAGTACGCTGCCGGAAAACATCCCCTCTCCCACTGACAATGCCTCTGCAGAAGGAGAGAACTCTGAAACGTTGGTGACAGTCTCCTGTCATGGCGGCCTCTACCTTGACGCAAGCGAAGGAGAGATTGTCTACCTGAAGGACATTCAGGTTGTTCATCCAAAATTCCGGGTTGAGGCCGAGGATGAGATGAAGGTTTTCCTCGGGAAAAGATCAGGGAAAACCTCTGGCGCGGAGGCCTTCTCGGACATTGAATATATCGTGGCCAGCGGTAGCGTTCGATTGGTTCAGCAGGACCCAGACGAAGGAGGCGATCCTGTTAGGGCAACAGCCGAACATATCATTGTTGATGTAAAGGGAGCCAATATGCTTTTGGAGGGGGGAGCTCCTTTCCTAGGAATTGGCGATAACTTCCTTCGCGCCGGCACACCGGATCTCTACATGCGTATTTACCAAAACGGCAGCCTCTTCGCAGAGCCAGGACCATGGACGACAACCGGAAACCTCTCAAACTCGGATAGAGAGGAAGAAGAGGCGGAGAATCAGACGGAATATATTACCGTAACATGCGAGGGAGGACTCTCTTTCGATGCACTCAAGGGACAAATCATGTACTTCGGTGAAATTGTCGCGGAGGAACCTCGATTTCGTCTCCGTTGTGATAAGAACATGCGTATCACTCTGAGCCAGAGAGACGGGCCTAATGACAGATCCGCTGAAGGCCCGGAGGCCTTCTCGGAAGTTGACAAGATTGTTGCACTTGGAAATGTCATGATATCACGGATCCCTGAGATTGGCGCCCAGCCAGTGGTCGCAAGATCTGCGGCCGTAACCTACGAGGCCTCCAGCGGAACTCTCGCGCTCCGCGGTGGACGACCGGCCATTCGTCAGGGCAGGAGCTATTTCGAAGCACAGGAAGATGGCCTTTATATCCTCTTCTATCCTAATGGGAGCTTTGAACTCTCCCGCGGAGCATGGGAACAATTCTTTGATCTTCAGGATAAAAAATTTGAGAAACTTCGCCAGCGAGCAAATGATCGATAATCCGACGCGACGTGGAACATGAATCCAACCATACTGCGGTGACGCCTGAATCCTCCGAAACAGGCAACCACGTTCTGCAAGCTGAAGGCCTCCGTAAAGTCTACAGTGGCCGCCCCGTGGTGGAGAGCGTCAGCCTCACTGTTTCACCCGGCGAGGTAGTTGGTCTCCTTGGCCCGAACGGAGCTGGCAAGACTACCACGTTCTACATGATCGCCGGCCTCGTCCCTCCGGATGCCGGCCAGGTTCGGATGAGAGATCGTATTGTGACACGAATGCCAATGCATAAGCGTGCCCGCCACGGACTCGGCTATCTTCCTCAGGAGGAATCCATATTCCGAAAGCTCAGCGTAGAACAGAACCTCCTTGCTGTTCTCGAAACCAGACGCGACCTCAGCCGGAAAGAGCGCCGGGAGCGCTGCGAGGAACTACTCGAGCAATTCGGCATTACTGAGGTCCGTAGCGCCTCCGCACTTACTCTCTCCGGTGGCGAAAAAAGGCGCCTCTCCATAGCGCGGTCCCTCTGCACGGATCCCAGCCTCTTGATGCTGGACGAACCGTTCAGTGGTGTCGACCCCATAGCGGTTCTCGACATCCAGGAAATCATCCAGAAGCTGCGCAGTGATTATGGAATTTCCCTGCTAATTACCGATCATAATGTCCGGGAGACCCTTCAGATCGTAGATCGAGCTTATCTCCTCCTAGAGGGGCGTGTGGTCCTTGAGGGGGCTTCCGAAAAACTCGCTGATGACCCTGTTGCCCGGCGTCATTACCTCGGCGAAAACTTTTCCATGTAGGCCTCCGCAAAGTCTCGGAATAAAGCCAGGGGGTGAGAGCAGAAGGATTCAGGCCCGTCCAGAACCGCGATGGGGACGCAAAGCTCTGAACGGCTTCCTCTGCGAACGCATTCACACGGAGGTAAAAAGCAGTCCAAATAGCGTTTTGTGAACTACCCTGAGCGATCAGATACCTGATTTCCCCTCCCCCATGAGCGGGCTTAGCTCTCTCCACATTGCAATTTAAAGCGGGAAATCGTGAGTTCCCTCCTGATTTTTAAAAATGAGATGTAGAATTCTGTTGGAGGTATTAGCCTGTCGGCATGGCATCCCGGGTGAAAAAGATCACCTCTATCAGCGTTCGGCGTTTTTATGAACGCCACCACGACGCCCTCAAGCTCGGCTTGGTAGGTGAATCAGAAACAGGATTCGAGAGAGCCATCCGCGAACCAGCTCCCAACCGTCCGGGACTGGCACTTGCTGGGTTCTTCACATATTTCGCCAACAAACGAATTCAGGTAGTCGGCAACTCAGAAGCCTCATATCTTAAGAAACTGGCTCCCGACGTGCGTTCCAAACGCTTTCGTCAACTTTGTGAAAAGCGGATTCCATGCATTGTCACTTCGAGAAATCATGTCCTACCCGATGACCTTCTGGCTATCGCCGCGGAATACGAACTCACCATTTTCCGGACACCGATGGTGACCATGCAGTTCCTGAATATGGCCTCTATCCTTCTTGAGCAGGAATTTTCTGAATCAATCTCCATGCATGGCTGTATGGTCGACTACCGTGGAGTTGGCATCCTGATTATTGGAAGTAGTGGTTCTGGTAAGAGTGAGACTGCGATTGGACTTCTCGAACGCGGAGGCGCTCTCGTAGCTGATGATATGGTGCGGTTTCAGCGTCATGGCGACGAGCTCATTGCTTCCTGCCCCGATTTAGCGAGAGGATACCTCGAGATGCGTGGTATCGGCATTATCAATGCTGCCAACCTTTTCGGACTTTCCGCCATTCGCCCCGAAAAACGCCTCGATCTCGTTGTCACGCTCAAGGGAGAAAGCGATCTGAACAAGGTGGACCGGGTCGGACTGCACCGTGAAGGACACGAGATTCTCGGGCAATCCGTTCCCCATGTTGAAATTCCCGTTGCAGCCGGCAGAGATACTGCCCGTCTTGTCGCAGTCGCAGCCCTCGACCTGCAGTTACGCCGCCTTGGCTACGACATGGCTGATGAATTCAATCAGCGACTACTGGCCAAAATGCAGGGAAATGACCCTGTGATCTGACGCGAAACCAGCGGTCATAAATCTACTCTTCGGCCCTGTGTCAGCACGCTCACTGAGCGAATCAATCAAGGAGGACTTCATACTACGCGGGAAATTTACCTTCCCACCACGCCACTAGGCCTCCTACACTGCCTCCACGGACGTTTTCCCATGGTGAGTAAAGAAGTAACAGTTTCCAATAAACTCGGAATTCACGCCCGACCAGCAGCTCAATTCGTCAAAACTGCCAGTCAGTTCGAAGCTGAGATACGTGTGGAAAAGGATGGAGAGGAGATTAACGGCAAGAGCATCATGGGCTTGATGATGCTGGCGGCAGGGCACGGATCGGTCCTTAAACTTATTGCAGAAGGGCCTGATGCCGACGAGGCCTTGCAATCGCTCGAAGATTTAGTTGTTCGTAATTTTGGAGAAGCCTGAAGGTTTTTTCCTGAATACAATCAACTTACGGCGAGGCATTGACCACCTCCGACGCTCTGGCCAAACTAAGGCCGATGAGCGGAGCAGCGAAGGAAACAATCTACGTGGGGACACCTGTCTCACGCGGCATTGTTTTCGGGCCCGTTCACGTGATCGCGCGGGGATTTGCGGCTCCCGAGGTCTACCCGATTGCAAATACAGCTCGGGAAACAGAGCGATTCAAGGATGCACTTGCTCGCACTCGCAAGCAACTTGAGGAGCTGCGGAAGCATATGGAGTCCCTCTCGGGTAATGAAGAGGACCGCATCTTTGAAGCCCATATGCTGGTTCTGGAAGATCCAGTGGTTCTCAGCGGCGTCCCCAAGGCGATTGAGGAACGAGGTCAGAATGCGGAGTATTGCTTCTACGCAGTGATGCAGAACCAGCTCGAGTCAATGCGTCGTATTCCGGATCCATTTTTTCGTGATCGGACTACGGATATCGAGGACGTCTGCCAGCGAGTTCTTCGAAATTTCGATGCGGAGCACGAGGAGCCTGCTCCAGACGAGCCCGACCATCAGCACCTGCTCGTCGCCTACGATCTCACTCCCTCAGCCACCGCTGCGATGGACCGTCACCAGGTTCTTGGCTTTGCCACTGAGCAAGGTAGTCTCACCTCCCACACTGCAATTCTGGCTCGTTCACTGGGAATTCCAGCGGTGGTCGGCCTCAAAAATGCTGTATTTAATTTACGTGCTCTCGCCCCCTGCATTCTTGACGGTTACGAGGGCAAACTCATCTCCAACCCTGCCCCGGAGACCGTTGCGAAATACCGCGAGCTGGAAGAGCAGCACCAGCGCCGACGCAAGGAGCTGGACAAGTTACGAGACCTCGAAGCTTCCACCGTTGATGGGCATACCATCACGCTTTCAGCCAATATTGAGTTTGAGCATGAAGTTGATTTGGTGACTCGATCCGGAGCAGAGGGCGTGGGTCTTTTCCGGACAGAGTTCTTCCTGCTCGAGCACGAGGAGTGTCCTGACGAAGAGGAGCAGGCCGCGCTCTACTCGAGAGTAGCTGCACAGATCACACCTAATGAGGTGATTTTTCGAACCCTCGATGCCGGCGGAGACAAGGTCCCCGGAGAACCGTTAAGCGAGCCTGAGCCAAACCCATTTCTCGGATGGCGGGGCATCCGATTTTCGCTCGACCGGAACGATCTCTTCAAAGAGCAGTTACGCGCCATCCTGCGCGCTGGAACCTCCGGGCGAGTGGGTGTTATGTTCCCCCTGATTTCAGGGGTTGGCGAGGTGCGCCGGGCGAAGAGCCTTCTAGCCGAGTGTATCGATGAGCTGAAGGAGCGAGGTGTCGACTTTAATCCGGACATTGCGATTGGTGCAATGATTGAGGTTCCTTCGGCCGCGATGGTTGCCGCGGAAATCGCCGCCGAAGTTGATTTCCTCTCCATTGGCACAAATGACCTTGTGCAATACACCGTAGCGGTTGACCGCGTAAATCCACGGGTAGCAAAACTTTACCGTTCCGCGCACCCGGGCATTATCCGGTTAATCAAATACGTCGTCGAGGGAGCGTCACAACACAAGATCTGGACCGGAGTCTGTGGAGAAATGGCTGGCGACCTGACCTTGTTACCTCTGCTCATCGGGCTTGGAATCGATGAACTGTCAGTGGGTGCACCGCTGGTTCCACTCGTTAAACAGGCTGTCCGTATGCTCGATTTGGCCGAGTGCTCAGAACTGGCCCAGAAGTGCCTCCTCGCATCAGAGACTCAGCATGTTGTGGATCTTTGCAGGGAATTTGCCACCAGAATCTACCCTGATTTGATGCAGGAGGAAAGCCGGGGGCCTAGCGCACCTTCTTTCGCTTCCCGCCCTGCATGACGATAGTAAAATGGCCATCGGTTCTCTTAGCGAGATCCTCCATGGAAGCATGAGCCTTGGGCTGCATCATGGCGACGCAGTTAATTTTGATACCCTTGCTTTTCGCCTTAGCACCGATCTCCCTCGCCCAACTGTCAGAGCCCTTGGCTGACCCGTCGGTCATGAAATAAATCACCTGGGGGGGAGGCTCCATATCGAGTGCCATCTCCAGTGGATTATCCCAGCGCGTTCCCCAGACCAGCCGTGTTTCCTTTATGGTTTTACGCGACTTTGAAAGCTGTCCCTGCGTAGCGCTCAGCCATTCTACCGGCTGCTTTTTTCCCACCTGCTTCCACTCATGAGCCGTTCCCGGAGATTTCCATTCATACTTACGGCGGCCCTTCCCGATAACCGTGGCCTCTCCCTTGGTCCAATCTACTTCATCTCCTGCTACCCAGGCAGGGCCGGCAAAAAATATCAGGGCGTAATTGGTTTTAGGGGCAATCCCATCTACCGACTTTGTCAATTCCTTCCGCATAAGATCCTCTCGCCCCCCTGAACGCATGGAAGCTGAATAGTCGATTACATATGCGATCCGCTCGGCCTTGGAGGTTACTCCAAAGAAGCTGGTCCCACCACCGAAACCGGATCCAGAGCCCTGACCCCAACCTTCTCCGAAGTCATCACCGTCCCCGAATTCAATCGACTGGTCCGGAGTATCGGTATCCGGAACAGGCACAGCTGTCGGTGTTGGCACGGATGTGGCGATGACCTTAGCCACGGCAGAGCTTGGCGCCGCTGGCTGGCGTTGGACCTGCGGGGTAACCTCAGGACGATCTACAACCTCCTCCTCCTGCATCTCCGCCGAGTAGGCCACGATTGGCGCCACCTCCAGCCGTAATGACGGCAATAGCAAAAACGCCAGCAAGACAGCGACCAAAACCACAACGAGGATCGCGATCACCAGACTCGCAATACTCGCTAGTCGACGTTGGCGCCTTAAGGCCGCTTGAGCCTCAGGAGTTGCGTAGCTACTAACTATACTCATGGACGTGACAGTTCTTGGTAGCGGCCAAAGCACCTACCTAGGTGCTTAGCTTGAATCTCATTGCGACGGCTCACAAGGAGGAAATCTACCTTTACCTTGCCCCAAGTGGCCCAGAACGCTAAGCGCTGGCGTATGAGCAAATCTCCCTACGAATCTCTCTGCGAACTAGCCCGGGAACGCGCCCTCATTGCAACCACGTCCTCAGTCCTTGGCTGGGATCAAGAAACCTTTCTACCCACCAAGGCGGTAGATTACAGAGCAAGACAATTGGGCTGGCTGTCAGGAAAAGCTCACGAGCTGGCCACTTCTTCAGAATGGGAGAAAGCCCTCCAAGAAGCCGAGTCAAAGGGAAGTAATGACCCGCTCGAGTCCGCGAACCTCAGAGAGTTCCGCCACCATTACGACCGGTCTGCAAGACTCTCGCGGGAATTGGTGGAGCTCGAAACCAGAACCTCCTCTCGCGCAAAAGCTGCGTGGATGCAGGCCCGCAAGGAATCCAATTTTTCGGTCTTTGCACCAGCCTTGGAAACCCTTCTCGATATTGCCCGCCAAAAAGCAGATCTTTGGGGATTTCAAGAAGAGCCTTATGACGCTTTGCTGGAAGAGTATGAGCGTGGCTCAACCACAGCCGAGGTTGCCGGTCTCTTCGACAGTTGCCGGGACGCAATCATTGAGATCGCTCGAGAGGCCGTTGAAAATTCCAGCGCTACTCCCGCCAATCTTCTCGAGGGAGACTACCCCGTTGAGAAGCAGAAATTATTAAATCAGGAAATCGCCGAGAGTCTCGGTTTCGATTTCGAGGCAGGACGTATAAATACCGTCACGCACCCGTTCTGCACACATCTAGGCCCCGAGGATACCCGCCTGACAACCCGCTATGACGAGAAGGATTTTCTTTCCTCTCTCTTCGGGGTGATGCACGAGGCAGGACATGGCCTCTACGATCAGGGCCTGCCCAGCAGCCAACATGGAATGCCTTCAGGGCAGGCCGTCTCACTGGGTATCCATGAATCTCAATCGAGGCTCTGGGAGAATCACGTAGGCCGTTCGAGACCCTTCTGGGAGAAATGGCTCCCTCGGGCATCGGATATTTTCCCTGACCTTCGTCGTTTTTCTCTGGATGAATTTCTCCAAGGTGTAAATCGTGCAACTTATTCCTGTATTCGGGTGGAGGCTGACGAGGCAACTTACGACTTACATATCCTTCTGAGGTTCTCGATAGAGCGACGCCTGCTGAACCGGGACTTGGAAATAGCGGAAGTTCCAGAGGCATGGAACGAGGAGTTCAGGTCCCTCTTCGGCTTTCTACCCCCGGATGACGCCAGTGGCTGCCTCCAGGATATTCACTGGTCAATGGGTGGCCTTGGTTACTTTTCGACCTACAGTATAGGCAATCTGAACAGCGCTCAGCTCTTTCGAGCCGCCACCTCTAATGAGGAAGTCTCTACTGAATGCAGTAAGGCAAACTACCTGCCTCTTCTTGGCTGGATGAGAAAAAATATTCATTCGGCAGGTTCTACCCTGCTCCCTCAGGAGCTTATGCTGTCTGCCACCGGGGAACACACAAATCCCACACACTACCTGGAACATCTTCGGAGCCGGTTCTGTCCAGGAACCTGACTACTCAAGTAGATTCTCTAACTCCGGGATTTAGAAAATCTGTGCCAAGCTAGCGAATTTCCATTCCCGTCTTCGCGTAGATCCACTTGACCACTTTTCCTTTCTGGATCAACGCCTTGGCTTGGACCGTTTTTTCTCCAAAAATTGTCTGCGCCTTATAGGCCGCGAGTCCCGTCTGGTACATTTCGCCATCCACATTTTCCTCTTCGCCCGCTTTCCATCCCTCGACCTGTTCAAACTTAAACTCTTTGATTCCTCCTCCTTTGACGCTCTCCTGCATGGCCGCGACAATCTGCTCTGGATTCAGATTAGCAGGTTCCGGCTCAGGCTCAGGCTCGGGAGTTGGAGCAGGTTCGGGAGCCGGCTTTGGCTCCGGCGTAGCATTCGGAGCCGCAGGAGAGGGGGCCTTCGGGGGGTCATTTGCAACCACATCTGGTAAGGTAGGCGGAGGCACTGGTGCGGGCTTATCATTCTGCGCGGCAGCAGTGCTCACACCGAAATGACGACGAGCCCGGTAAGCTATGACCTGCTGAGCAAAGTCCGTCTCCACGATTGGGACAATCCCCTCCAGAGGCCCCCCCGGGGAAACCTTGAGGATGTAACTCTCTCCGTCCAAATCGCGCACTTCGACCGTCGTTCCTTTTTCCAGGGCAGTTTGCTGATCATTATCGCCCGTGGACACGTAAACTCTCTTAGACAGCTTGACGGTCTTTGGCCACTCGT
Organism: Roseibacillus sp.; assembly: GCA_002686085.1. Classification (GTDB taxonomy): domain Bacteria; phylum Verrucomicrobiota; class Verrucomicrobiia; order Verrucomicrobiales; family Akkermansiaceae; genus Roseibacillus_B. The sequence continues at coordinate 69,774 of NZAC01000070.1, forward strand.
TCGGATTGATCGTTCCCAGATTAATCTTGATCCGAAGCTCATTACCACCAGCTCCAAATTTTACCTCCTGCATGGACTGGGGCAGCGTCACCGAGGACGTCCCCTCGGCCAAAAGGGAGCCGCTTAGGGGCAGATACATAATGCGCCCTGCGAAGAAGCTGAGAATGATGGCGCCAGCCCAGATTGCGTATTTGTTCATGGAGTGAAAAGGTCTGCTTTGGATAAAGCGCTATTTTAGGCGATTTGTCAAATTAGGGGAAACCGTTGACCTCGGCACCTCAGGCCGGGATCCTCTGGAATGCAACGGCTCTTCCTGCTTGACGGTATGGCACTGGCATATCGGGCGCATTTCGCCCTTATCCGGAGTCCCATCTATACCTCTAAGGGGGTAAATAGCTCCGCCCTTTACGGTTTTACGAATACGATCCTTACCATTCTTGAGAGCGAAAAACCCACGCATCTGGCCGTTGCTTTTGACACCCGGGCACCAACGCCCCGCCACCAGATCTATCCCGCATACAAAGCCAACAGGGAGGAAATGCCCGAAGATCTTGCAGCTGCCCTTCCCAGCATAAAACGCCTCTGTAAGGCCTTCAGAATCCCCATTCTGGAACTCGACGGTTACGAGGCCGATGACATCATCGGAACCCTCACCAGCCAGGCGGAAAAAGAGGGCTGCTTCGAAACATTCATGGTCACTCCGGACAAGGACTTCGGCCAGCTCGTTTCGGAGCACTGCGTCATGTGGAAGCCTGGGAGAAAGGGTAAGGAGCGGGAGATCATAGACCTCCCCGCGCTGAAAGAACTCTGGCAAATTGAAAACCCCGACCAGGTGATCGACATCCTTGGCCTCATGGGAGATGCCTCTGACAACATTCCCGGCGTTCCGGGAGTCGGAGAGAAGACCGCAAAAAAACTTATCGCTGAATGGGGGTCCGTAGATCGAATTCTGGAAAATACGGATTCGCTTAAAGGCAAGCTCCAGGAGCGCATCATTGAGAACGCTGACCAAGCAAGACTCTCCCGCAAGCTTGCCACCATTATAAAAGACGTCCCGATTGAGCACTCTATTGAGGATCTTGCTTTGCAAGGGCGGGACGATGAGGAAGTCCAATCCCTCTTCACTGAGTTTGAATTCAATTCCCTTGGCAAACGCCTCTTCGGAAAGGAATTCGTCACAGGACGTGGCCATTCATCAGTCACGGTCGGAGAAAAGGGAGGCCCAACCTTAACCGCAAATCTCAAGACGATTGAGGACCTTGATCCAGAATACACTCTTGTTTCGACAGAGAGTGAACGCCGCGAATTGGCTGCAAATCTCGCGCAACAGAAAACTTTCTGCTTCGACATTGAAACCACCTCCCTCGACCGCTTCAGCGCCATCATTCTTGGCATTGCATTCAGCTGGGAAGAAGGCTCCGCTTTTTACGCAACTCTCCCCGACAAGGAAGCCTTGGAAATCTTCCGCCCAGTCCTGACCGGATCAGCAGAGAAAATTGGTCATAACCTGAAATACGATCTGGCAGTTTTGCTTAATCATGGAGTCGAGGTCAACGGGCCTCTCTTCGACACCCTGATCGCCCACACCCTTTTGCATCCGGACCAGCGCCATTCCATGGACTATCTCGCAGAGTCTCTCCTCGGTTATAGTCCCATAAAACTGAGTGACCTGACCGGCAATGACACCTCTGCATCGGGAAAGGGCAGCAGGCAGACAGACCTTTTTGCCGAAAAAGACATTATGGATGTCGCCTCAATCCCTGTGCAAAAAATGGCCCGCTATGCGGCTGAGGATGCCGATGTGACACTTCAACTTGCCAACCTTCTGCGTCCCGACTTGGAGGAGAAAGGGCAGCACCGTGTGTTCTATGAGATCGAAGCCAAAGTTCTCCCAGTTCTGGTGGCGATGGAAGATGAAGGAATCGCCCTAGACCTCGATGTCCTGGCCTCCTGCGGGGAAACGATGCAGAAGCGTATAGATATTCTCTCAGCATCGCTGGTCGAACAGGCTGGAAGGGATTTCAACCTGAATTCTCCAAAACAGCTGGGAGAGATCCTCTTCGGCGAAATGAAGCTTGTGGAAAAACCACGTAAAACAGCAACCGGCCAATACCGAACTGACGAGCAGACCTTGACCGCTCTGGCGGTGAACCACCCCTTTGTTGCGGACATCCTATCCTACCGTCAGGCGAGCAAACTAAAGTCAACATATGTCGACCGTCTCCCTGAGTGGGTGGCAGAGAAAGATAGCCGGGTGCATACTCAATTCCACCAACTAGTAGCAGCAACCGGCCGACTAGCCTCCAGCGATCCCAATCTCCAAAACATTCCTATTCGGTCAGATCTTGGTCGAGAGATCCGAACTGCCTTCGTTCCTAGAAAAGGGCATTTCGTTCTTTTCGCCGCGGACTATTCACAGGTCGAGCTTCGCATCATGGCTGCCATGTCCGGGGATCCGGGAATGATCGAAGCCTTCGAGCAGGAAGTTGATATTCACTCGGCGACCGCCGCCCGGGTGAATGGAGTCAACCTGGAGGAGGTAGAGCCCGCGATGCGCAGTGCCGCAAAAATGGTCAACTTCGGCATCATTTACGGGATCTCCGCCTTTGGCCTCGGGCAGAGACTCGGAATTCCCAGAGCCGATGCAGGTGAGATTATTAACACCTACTTCGAACAGTATCCCGGAGTGAAGAACTATATGGATGCGACCGTGGAAGAGGCCAAGAGTTCCGGCTTTGTCGAAACCCTGACCGGAAGGAGGCGCTATCTTCGAGATATCAATTCCGCAAATGCCACCGTTCGCGGTAACGCAGAGAGAGCGGCCATCAACACTCCCATTCAGGGTAGCGCAGCCGACATGATTAAAATAGCCATGATCCGCGTTCAGGATATTCTCGAAAGTGGCGAATATCGGAGCCGGATGCTTTTGCAGGTTCACGACGAACTCGTCTTCGATCTGCACGAGGAGGAAATGGACATTTTGACACCCAAGATTACCGAAGCCATGCAAAACGCCCTACCCCTTCCGCACGGTGTTCCGGTTAGAGTCGATACTGGAACGGGGAAAAACTGGCTGGAAGCCCATTAGCGCTACACATCAACCAACCCCATTGGCGCTCTTAGGTCGTTGCAGCGGATTAAGAATGCCGAATTCGAATTTGAGATCCATTACTTTGCAGAGGCGGACTGATTTCTAGCCATCGTTTCAACCTCAGTTAAGATAAGTCCAACAAGATGAGTGCTGTTCAGGGAAAAGATCAGGCCAATGCCTCCGATCCAGAACCGGGAAGACCTTTCGAATCCAGCAGCCGACCTGCTCGAAAAAAAATTAGCTCACGCCGACTCCTGCTGCGCCTGGCGGCTTTCACTTCCGGCATTCTGGTTCTTTATCTCATCTGGCAGGTCACTGCCATCAGCCGTTATGGATTTCAGGATGACGGCCAGAACGCAGACTGCGCGATCGTCCTCGGAGGAGCTGCGTGGCACAACAAACCTTCTCCAGTCTTCAAGGAGCGGTTGAACCACGCCATAAAGCTCTACCTTGAGGGTCGTGTTGGAGCTCTTGTCCTGACTGGCGGGAAAGGTGCTGGAGCACCCTACTCAGAAGGGGAAGTTGCCCGCGACTACTGTCTCGGACGGAACGTCCCTGAGCACGCGCTCTTCATGGAGGGGCATTCCACGACAACCATTCAGAACCTTGAGGAGGCCGGGAAGATTCTGGCTAAACAGAATTTCCGGAGCGCACTGGTTGTAAGTGATCCGTGGCACCTCAAGCGCGGAGTATTGATCGCACGACGGCAGGGCCTCGAGGCCTCACCTTCCGGCACGAGAACATCCCGGTTTCAGTCCTTAAAATACCGAACTCACTTTACGCTTCGTGAGCTCTACCTGTATCACCGCTATCTGTTCCTCAACCGCTAGCAGGCTCCGGCTAGCTGAGGATAACTCATGGGAACCCTCCGTGCAGCCCGGGACTCAGGAATGTAAAGATCGGCAGAAAGGCCTCCTCACCACATCCTACCGCTTATTCGACGAAGACAATTCCTTTACGGTAATATCCTTAAAACGCACCGTGAGGGTTCCTCCCCCATGTACCTGCAGCCCGATATGGCCCTCGAGGGGGATCTTGGGGTCCTTCTCAACATAATCCGCACAGGCTACATCGTTCAACCACATGCGAATACGAGGCCCCTCACAGATAATGCGGTAATGATTCCACCCGTCTGACTTTACCGCCTTGGCCAGAACTTCAGGATTCAGGAGCTCAGAGATGACTTTACGGCGACGTGATTCATCATAAATCTTTCCCCAGTAATTCTTCGCAGCATCCGCCTGATAGCCAATCATCTCGTGATGATTAGCAATACGCTGGCTCCGGATCTGAATACCGGAATTAATACCTCCCTTCACTGGTGTAATCTTGAAATTCAAATTCAACTCAAAGTCGCCATACGACTTGTTAGAGACGCAAAAAGTATTGTGTGGAACGTGTTCTGTCAGCGAGCCCCCCTCGATTGCCCCACCCGATACTTTCCACCACCTGCCCTCACCCTTGTTGACATTCCAGCCCTCCAGAGTCTTTCCATCAAAGAGAACCTCGTGACCGGGACCCTTGTGATGATCGGCAGTGGCAGGCAGAAGGGCGAGGAGAATCGCCCCGGACAAGACAGGCAATAGGTTCATGACTCTCTCACCTTGTGCGGGATCAGAGGACCTGTCGAGAGCAGGTTACATCAGAATCGAAACGCCCTTTTAAATTGATCAGGAGCGAGGCTCCTCAGGCTCGACCACAGGATTATTGCCTGCTCATTAAGCTCAGCAGCGTCTTCACACACGCTGTCGCAAACTCCTCGCTGTTGATCTCGACCGGAAGCTCCAGAACCTCAACTGCAGATTCTGCCCGGATCGCCTTGAAAAGCTCCGCATCCGCTTCTGGACTGTGAAACACCCCGCCCGGGGCACCAATCACGCTGACAGCCTGAGTAGGAATGAGAATCGACGTAAGCGCCTTATTCGCGTTGGCCTTCTTAGCAAGAATCTTACCCAGTTGGCCACATTCTTCCGGACTAGTCCGCACGAGAGTAACCTGAGGATTGTGCTCGTAGATAGCCCGGTTTCTGAATCGAGAAGGAACCTTGTCTCTCTCGCCAAAGTTGATCATATCAAGGCACCCAGGCGCGAGGACTGCAGGCACTCCCGCCTTGGTCATTGCATCAAGGCGATTAGGACCGGCGGTCAATACTCCACCAGCCAGTTCATCTGCCCATTCGGTGGTAGTGACGTCGAGGATTCCAGAAACCATTCCACTTTCGATGAGAGACTCCATGGTTCTGCCCCCCATTCCAGTGGCGTGAAAGACCAGCACTTCGTAACCAGCCGCTTCCAGTTGCTCACGCGCCATCGAGACAAGATCCGTAGTATTACCAAACATGCTGGCTACAACAGTCGGACGGGAATTGCTGACATTCACCTTACTCTCAACCATTCCACAGATGGCCCCAGCAGCTCGTGTAAAGATAGTACGCGAAACACGATTCAATCCCGAAATATCCACCACACTGGGAATCATGACGATATCCCGAGTGCCCACATAGTGAGAGGTATTTCCGCTCGCCAAAGTCGAAACCATAACCTTGGGAAACCCAGTCGGGAGTGCCCTCATAGCTGCAGTGCCGATAGCCGTACCTCCACCTCCTCCGAGCGAGATCACTCCACTAATTCGTTTCTCTGCCACGAGTTGAGCAAGAAGCACCGGTGCAGAACGAGTCATCGCAGCCACACATTCTCCCCGGTCCTTACGATCGAGAACTGTCTGCAGGTCAACAGACGCAGACGCCGCCACTTCAAAACGGCTCACCCCTGGATCTACCGTTGGGTCGTCACCTGTCCCAACATCAATCAGGAGGACCTCGTGCCCTCGCGAACGGATTTGCTCCGCTACGAAGGCATGCTCAGCGCCTTTGCTATCAAGAGTTCCAAGAACAGCGATGGCTGACATTGCTACTTCCGCTTGACCGGGATGGACTTGAATTCCCTCGTAAGGTTGGTGAGAGACCCTTCAATTGCCATCCGCTCAAGACTGGAGGCTCCCACAAACCCTACCGCGTCGGTATGCTCGTTAATGTAGGCCGCATCTTCCGGCTTGGAGATCGGACCACCGTGACTGAGGTAGATCACATCATCCCTTACCGTTTTCCCTGCCTCGATAATTTTCTGCGTCCTCGCGGCCGCCTCCTCAAGCGTCATGGCCGCCTCCACGACTCCAATAGATCCTCCAATGGTCGTTCCCACATGCGCAATGATGACATCGGCGCCTACTTCTGCCATGTCCCGGGCTTCCTCCGGCGAACCCACATAGACGATAGAGAAAAGATCCATGCGACGCGCCAACCCAACCATGTCGACTTCCTTCTGCACGCTCATTCCAGTCTCCTCTAGAATCTGCCGGAACTTTCCATCCACGATCGAATGAGTAGGAAAGTTATTTACCCCGCTGAAACCCATCTCCTTAACCTGACCGAGAAAATGCCACATCCGCCGCCGGGGGTCGCTCCCATGCACCCCACAAATAACCGGCACCTCTTCTACGACAGGGAGAACCTCGAACTCTCCAATCTCCATCGCGACCGCATTGGCGTCCCCATAGGCCATGAGCCCTGCCGTAGAACCATGGCCAGCCATTCGAAAACGACCCGAATTATAAATGATGATAAGATCCGCTCCCCCTTTCTCAATAAACTTGGCACTAATCCCTGTTCCGGCACCTGCTGCAATAATGGGTTCTCCCCGCCCCAGAGTATCCCGCAGGCGCTCGATCACTTCTTCCCTCGTGTAGGGATTTCCTTTTCCAGTCCAAGGGTTTGGCATCGACTCAAGACAAGTTTGCTGCCCTCCACTTAGCGCTCCAGTCCTCCGGTAACAAGCCTCCGATCGCCCACTTGACCCAGAGGTTACAGTCTAGCCATGAAATCCCCCGGCCGGTTTCTCCTCATTCTCGGCTCCTTTCTCCCCCATCTTGTTATGGCTGATCTCGTTCCGCCAAGCGCCAAGCGCATTCCCCACAAGGTTGTTGCTCCCCATGGTCACACCCGCGATGATCCTTATTACTGGCTAAGGAATCGGGACAACCCCGCCGTCATCTCCTACCTTCAGGAGGAAAATCTCTACACCTCTCATATGCTCAGGGAAACGGAGGACCTACAGAAAGACCTCTTCGATGAAATCGTCGGGCGAATCGTCCAGGATGACTCATCTGTTCCCTACCGTGAAAAAAACTACGAGTATTACCGGCGCTACCGCAAAGGCGACTCCTACCCTCTTTCGTGTCGACGACGCGTCGGAACGAACAAGGAAGAGATCATGTTCGATATCCCTTCCATGGCAAAAGGACATAAGTTCTACCGTCACCGCACGGGAGAACTGAGCAGTAACGAGGAAATTGTGGCCTTCTCGACCGACACCCGCGGCCGCCGGATCTACACCCTTCGCTTCAAGAACCTTGTCACTGGAAAGATCCTTCCCGAGAAACTGGAACACGTGACAGGCAATCATGCCTGGGCTAATGATAACAAAACGATCTTCTACACGCGTCAGGACCCCGAAACTCTACGCTCTTACCAAGTTTACAAACATGTCCTGGGGTCCCCGGTGCAGAATGATGTTCTGGTTTTTGAGGAGAAGGATGAAACCTTCCGATGCTACGTCTACAAGACCAAGTCCGGCCGTTTTATCGTAATTGGGTCCAGCCAGACACTCTCCGATGAGTTTCTTCTGATCGAGGCGGACCGGCCTGATGACAAGCCCAAAATCTTCAGCCCCCGCCGCCGCAACCTGGAATACAGCATCGACCACGTAGACGACCGGTTCCTCATCCGCACCAACAAGGAGGCTCCCAACTTCAGGCTGATGAGTACTCCCCTGGAGCATACGGCTGAGAAGAACTGGGAGGAGGTCATCCCCTCGCGCGATGATGTCTACCTGAGCAGCGTCGAGGTCTTTCGCGACTATCTGGTGGTGACGGAACGGCGCAATGCCTTGAACCGGATCCGCATACGTAACGCAGAAGGACAGTGGCATGAAGTCGACTTCGAGGAGCCAGCTTACTCCGCATCCCTCGGGGTAAATGTTGAAATGAACACGGAAACTCTCCGCTTTAGTTTTGAATCGATGAGGATTCCCGACAGCACGTTTGATTACAACATGAGGACCCGGCAAAAGTCTCTCCTCAAGCAGCAGAAGGTCCTCGGCGGATTTGACAGCGGAAATTACCGCACCGAGCGACTGGATGCCACAGCCAAGGATGGTACAAAAATTCCCATCTCGCTCGTATACCACAAGAGTATAAAGCGCGACGGAACTGCTCCCCTGTATCTCTATGGTTATGGCTCCTACGGCTCTAGTATGTCGGCCGGGTTTCGCAGCACCATGTTGAGTTTGATCAATCGTGGATTCGTCTATGCGATCGCTCACGTTCGCGGCGGACAGGAGCACGGTCGACGGTGGTACGAGGACGGTAAGCTCATGAAAAAAAAGAACACTTTTACGGACTTCATTGACTGTGCTGAGCACCTCGCCAAGGAACAATACGCCGATCCAGATCGACTATTCGCAGGAGGAGGTAGCGCAGGAGGTCTGCTGATTGGGGCCGTCGCCAACATGCGTCCCGATCTGTTCCGGGGTCTCATTGCCGATGTTCCTTTCGTTGACGTGGTCACCACCATGCTCGATGACACAATTCCTCTCACCACATTCGAATACGATGAGTGGGGAAACCCCTCCGAAGAGGAAGCTTACCACTATATGCTCTCCTACTCCCCCTACGATAATGTCACGAACGTGGATTATCCTGCCCTGCTGATCCTCGCTGGGCTCCACGACTCTCAGGTTCAATACTGGGAACCGGCCAAATGGGCGGCCCGCCTCCGTCACCGCTCCACAGGCAACAATCTCCTTCTGCTCAAGACCGATATGACCGCCGGCCACGGAGGGGCCTCAGGGCGCTTTGACCGCTTTCGCGATATCGCGCTGGAACATGCGTTTCTTCTTAAACTCTCAGGATTGAAATGAATATGGAGCGCCGGGTAGGAGTCTCACCTCCTATATGCCATTGCTTTCCCACCTCATCCTGAATCTCAATGTATGCCGGATTATGACTGCTATGGCAGTGGTGCTTCTTGGATCCAGTAACTCCCCCCTGTGGTGGACGGCGGCCATCCCGTGGTTCTTTTTCAACCTTCCAGGACTGCTTCTTTTCACCTTTCCAGCCTTTGCCCTCTTTCTCAGCTCTCCCGGAATTCTACCAGTCGACTGGATGCACGGTCCATTCCCCCTGATTCTCGCCATAGGCCTTCCGACCGCCATATCCATGATATTGAGCTATTGCTGGCGCCCTCTATTCAGGAAAACCGGGGCTTTGAGCCAGTTTGACTATCCAGGGGCCTGATGCCCCGCCACTAAAACCTCCACTGTATTTCGCCCCTATATTGCTGGGCGTATCCTCCCCTAATTGGAGCATACGGGGAAGCGTGGCCCATTAAACTTCTAAGAAAGATCAGCACTTCGTGTCTGCTTCTCAGTGGCCATCCTTCTTGACCATGGCCTGGCCAACATGCACTCCGTCCAGATCACCCATTTACGCTGATGAACAAAGCATCCCGATTCACCCAGCTCCTCATGCTTGCCTCTGCCTTGCTGGCAATTCTCATTCCCCGGATCTGCGCTCAGCAGGAGATTGGGTTCATCGAGGATTTTGCCCTTGCCGCTGACCGCGAGGAAGCCCTCCAGCAACTCATCCCCGGAACCGAGGACTACTACTACTACCACGCCCTCCATTATCAGTACACCGGGCAGGACAGGCAACTGGCTGAAACCCTTACGCAGTGGCAAAAGCGCTTTCCAAAATCCGGCCGGCGCAATCTTATTCTTAACCGCGAAGCCCTCATCAATTATCCCCGCGATCCGAAGAACTCGCTGGAACATATCCAGCGCGAATTGAACCTGCAGTTCAA
>NZAC01000071.1 GCA_002686085.1 Roseibacillus sp.
ACCGTCCCGTTCCCGAGGCCGAGGATAATCGATCCTGCGTAGAGGAACCAATAGGCCTGTGTCTGGGCGTCTTTGAGAGCTTGGCCCTCCAGACCTTCCGCGTTGACCGTTCCGTAGGCCATGAACGCAAGGACGGCATAGGCCACATAACATATGAAGCTAAAGACCATCGCTACCCGATACCCGATCTTATCAATAATCAGGCTGAAGAGGATGATGCTGATTGCGAAGGGCCAGATTCCTGCTCCGAAAAGTCTCTGAGCCTGAACCCCGTCGAGGCCGAAGGTCGCGGGCCAGAGGTCGGGCATATTCACCATGAACGCCCTGGTAATAAAGGCGAAGGCAGTCGTGATGAGGGCGATGAAGCACCCCCAAAAAACTAACTTATCGTTACGGTCTTTCATATTGTGTGTCTAGTAGGTTAGAAGCGCGGGGATTATGAGGTCCAATCTTCATAACACAAGTTCCTTGGTAGATAACCAGCTCCTCCGCATCTGAGAGACAGTCCGCCTCTTTAAAAGCTTTTGCGTAAAAATACAAAAGCCGCCTCTTTCGTAGAGAGGCGGCTTACCTCAGACCCTGTTAATCATCTAGGAGTCTGCTGCCACGGAGCCGGAGTAACCGGGTAATTACTCCGTTCTTATCATTATTTTGATGTCGAAACGTAGCTGGCTTGGCTCACTCCCTTACCCACAGTCTTGGCCTTCTTTCCAAGCCAAGTCATCATTCCTCGGAGCTTGGCACCGACCTTCTCAATACCGTGCTTCTCCTCGGTCTTGCGGATCTTGTTGAAGTTTTTACACCCCGCCTCGAACTCTCCCACCCATTCCTTGGCGAACTTGCCACTTTCAATGGTCTTGAGCTGGCGACGCATCCGATTCTTAACCGACTCGTTGATGATCTTCGGTCCCACCGTGACGTCCCCGTACTCCGCAGTCTCCGAGATAGAGAATCGCATTCCAGCAATCCCGCTCTCATTCATGAGATCGACGATGAGCTTGAGCTCGTGGAGGCATTCGAAGTAAGCCATTTCTGGCGAGTAGCCCGCTTCCACTAGCACCTCGTAGCCCGCCTTCACCAGAGCGGAGGCTCCCCCGCAGAGAACGCACTGTTCACCAAAGAGATCAGTCACTGTTTCTTCGCGGAAGTTGGTTTCGAAGACACCCGCGCGGGTACCCCCAATCCCCTTGGCCCATGCAAGAGCTGTCTGCTTGGCCTTTCCGGTCGCATCCTTGTCGACCGCAATCAGGGTCGGAACACCCTTCTTCTCGACAAACTGGCTCCGTACCGTGTGCCCTGGGCCCTTGGGAGCAACCATGATAACATCAATGTCATCCGGAGTATCAATGAGATCAAAATGAACCGCAAACCCGTGGGAAAAGAGGAGGGTCTTTCCTGCCGAGAGGTTGGGAGCAATATCCTTTTCGTAAACCGAGGGAATCACGGTGTCAGGAGTCGCGACAAAAATCACATCCGCATGCTTCACCGCATCTCCGGTATCCATGACCTTGAAGCCGAGTTTTTTGGCAACGGGACGGGATTTTGACTTGGCGTAGAGCCCGATGGTCACGTCACAGCCACTCTCCTTGAGATTGAGAGCATGAGCGTGTCCTTGGGATCCGAATCCGATCACAGCAAGCTTCTTCCGCCGGATGGCGTTAATGTTGGCGTCCTTGTTGGTATAAATCTTGGTGGCCATGGTGATATGGGTCAGTGGGCCGCGGAGACTGCGGTAGCGGTGGGCCCTCGTCAAGCCGCGAGGTGCGTCCCGTTAGCTGGCGGTTAACTAACTTCCGTAGACAACCACAGGTCCAATCCCAGGCGGACCCTGCACGCTGCGGAGCTTGGCGACCGCCGCGGCCACTGCGCTGGCAGCCTCTTCCACCTCTTCGTCGGTGGTGAAGAGAGAAAGAGAAATTCGCAGGCTACTCCGGGCCTTCTCATCGGAGAACCCCATAGCCTTCTGGACATGGCTGGGCTGCTGCTTTCCCGTCATACAGGCACTTCCTGCCGAACACTGCACCCCGGCCTCATCAAGAAGGATAAGCAGACCTGCCGCCTCACAGTGGTCAAAGGACGCATGAATGATGTTAGCTGCCCGGTGCTCCCTGGAGCCGTTCAGTGTCACGCCCTCGATTTCGCTTACCAAACGATCCTCGAACCGGTCCCGGCGTTTGCGCACTCCCGCGTGACCGTCCCGGTCGAGCTCTCCTTTCATAATTTCAGCGGCTTTTCCCAGTCCAATGATAAAGGGCACGTTTTCGGTGCCACTTCGCCGCTCACTCTCCTGCCCTCCACCGCGAAGCATCGGTTCAAAGCGAAGACCCTGCCGGACATAGAGAGCTCCCACTCCCTTAGGGGCATGAAACTTATGCCCACTCAGGGAGAGATAGTCGACCGGCACCTCCCGAACATCCACCGGCATCTTTCCTACTGCCTGAATGGCATCGGTATGAAATGCCCAGCCAGCCTCCTTAACCACGGCACAGGCCTCGGCGACCGGGTGGGTCACCCCGGTCTCGTTGTTAGACCACATTACCGAGGCGAATCCCGGGCGCTCACTATCTACAAGTTCACTGAGTTGGTCGAGACTGAGGCGGCCGTCGCCCTGCACGCTGCACATGGAGACATCATAGCCCACCGCCGCCATCGCCTCACAGGGTCGCAAAACAGCACTATGCTCGGTCGCCCCGGTAACAACCTTCGACTCCTTCCGACCCACATGGCGGGCCAGCCACTTCAAGGTCATGTTGTTAGACTCGGTCCCCCCTCCCGTAAAAACAATCTCATCCGGGTGGGCGTTAATCAGCGCAGCGACCTGCTCCCGCGCGGCCGAAAGAGCGTCCCGGACCGTTCGGGCGGAGCGGTATCCACTCGAGGGATTATGCCAATGCTCCGTCAGGTAGGGCATCATGGCCTCTACCACCTCCGGATGAATCTGGGATGTCGCGTTAGAGTCGAGATAGATCATGAAGCTGTTCTCGAGCCCGCAACAGAAAGCGGGCGCTCTCTCACTTTCGCAGGAAGGCCACCAGATCACGCACCTCGCGATCAGTCATGGTCTGGAAGACCGCATCGGGCATGAGTGAATAGGGCAGAACATCAACATGCGCGACGTCCGCCTTGTTCAAGTCAAAGCGGCCCACGTTGGAATCAAGAGTGTAGGATTCCGCGGTTTCCTCTGCAATCACCCCCAAAACCACCCGCTCATCCGTAAGTTCGAACTTAAAGTAGCGGTAGCTCTCATCGATTTCTCCATCTGGATCAAGGACATGAGGAAGGAGGTAATCGAGGTCTGCAACCTCCGAAGGGTTCAGAGCCGGACCGGACAGCCCCCCCTCACCGTTCACTGCATGGCAACGCCCACAACTATTCGAAAATACCAGATGTCCATGCTCCAGATCAGCTCCGCTGAGGTTCTCTTCAGAGAGAAGCTCACGGTAATGCGCAAATAATTCTGGCGTATTTTCCTCCGCCCTTGCGCCCTGACTCGCCAGCCCCACCGGTTGGTCGGAGAGGTGGCTCACCTCACCAGCACTCAATGCTCGTCGGTATATGCGGACCTCATTAATTCCCCCGTTGAAAAATTCCTCTACCGAGGGAGCTCCCCCAATCCAGAGCGCACCCTCACCATCAGCAGCTACCGAGCCCGCGCCGTAGGCCGCAAGATGGCCATCGACAAAAAGAAACCGTTCGCTCTTATCCTGCGTAATACAGACGTGATGCCAGCCCCTTGTCACTCGGGTGCCCTCTACATTGGACTTCTGTCCTCCCATAAGCCAGTGGCCCTCCTCGTTGATCCAGACGCCATACCAATCTGATTTCGCCCGGGACTTGTTCACCAAAGCTGTCCATCCACGACCAGTCCCCTCGATATACACCCACGTGGCCAGCGAATAGGCATCATTTTTCCCGAAGGCAAGATCCTCCCGGTGGGCAATCTCAAGCCGATCATCTGCACCGTCAAACTTGAAGGCCCGTCGCCCTCCCAGAGAGGCCACTACTGCAGGCCGAAAGGCTTTCTTTGGCTGGGACGCTCCACCCCACTCCTCGCTGCTACCGATGTCTTCTGCTTTGAGATGTAATACCAGCCCCTTCGCGGAGACCGACTTGGCCGGCTTGGCCTTGGGGCCCTTAGGGCGGGGTTTAACCGCCGCGGCCTTACCTCCTGCCTTTCTGCGGCGCGCAATGTATTCGCTGACCTTCGGTATTTTGCAGGCAGCAACAATCTCCGCAGTCCGGTCCTCATCAGTGACAACCAGCGGCTCGAGGGCATACCAGATGAGTAGCGGAAGGTTATGATCACTCTTGTCCTCCACATGGCCAACCAGAGCAGTCAGGACATCCCAACGCTTAGCATGATCGACGCGTTGCATCGCTGACGCAAGGAAGAGGCGAACCACGGCACTCTTGTCCTCTCTCGCCATCACCGCCCACTTCTCGAGCACCGCATCAGGAACCCGCCTGTCCTCTGCAATGAGCTGAATCGCCCACGCCCGGATATATTCGGCCTTGTCGTTCAGGAGGGGGGCCAGCATGACGTCTCCCAGTCCACCCACGAGCTGCAACGTCCAAAGAGCCCGCAGGCGGCGAGCCGGGTCCTCATGTTCGTCGAGAATCCTTCGCAATCCCCCAAGGGTCGCCGGCTTGATTTCTCCAGCGAGTGCCCGCTCCTGCAAAAGACGCCGGGACTGCCGGACATACCATTCGTTGGGGTGAAGATGCATCTCTACCAGTTCCTCGTCTGGCAGTTTCGTGAGATCCATGCCCACCGGGAAGCTCTGCTTTCCCCAGCTGTATCTCCAGATCCGACCCGTCTTGCGGTGCAGGACCTTTCGCCCGCAGATATCAGAGTCGTGCCAATCGATGGCATACAGGGACCCGTCCGGACCGATCTCCATGTTAAATCCAAGCCACTGCGGATCGTTGGACATCGAGAACGTGCCCCCAAACGTTGGATCACTTGCGACATACCCGGAGCCTTTCCTTTTAATCTCATCAACCAGCACCCCGTGCATGTGAATATTACACATGAAGAGCTTCTTCCGGTATTTCTCGGGGAACTGGTCCGCCAGGTAGAATCGTGCACCCCCATGTGCAGAGGGGTGGCGGTGATCCGCAATGGTCTTAATGTCGTCATAGACATAAGGGTTGAAGTGACGACCTGCCTGCCGGTGGTAGCGCCCGCCCTGAATGATGTGAAACATGTGCGGAATGACACAGGCAGTCACGAACGCCTGACCGTTCTCATCAAAATCCAGCCCCCACGGATTACTGGTGCCATAGGCGAACACCTCGAACTTTTCATTGAGAGGGTGGTAGCGCCACACTCCGGCATTGATCTTCTGACGCTCACTATCAGGTGCACCGGGCTTGCCGACGTTGGAATGGGTAAAGACCCCATGAGTCCCGTATAACCAACCGTCGGGACCCCAGAGAAAACTGTTCAGGGTTTCATGGCGATCCTGCCGTCCCCATCCATCCAGCTTGATCTCAGGTTCGGCATCCGGAACGTCATCGCGATTCCGGTCCGGAATGAAGAGGAGATTAGGAGGAGAACCCACCCATACACCACCATGCCCCAGCGCAATCCCGGTAGGGAACATGATCTTGTCCTTGAAAACCTTCCGTTCGTCCATCTCACCGTCTCCATCAGTATCCGTGAGGATCACAATGCGGCCCTGTGGTCCCAAGTTGTAGAGGTCTGACCGTCTGGTCTCGTAATTGAGATTTTCGCAGAGCCAGATCCGGCCTCGCTCATCAAATGTGAAGGCAAAGGGTTGCTGACAATCTGGCTCAGCAGCAAAAGCATTCACTACGAAGCCCTCGGGACTTTTCATTTTGGCGATGGCCTCATCCGGAGAAAGGTATTTGAATGCGGCCTCTTTAGGGGGCTCCGCATGGGCGAGGGACAGCAAGAGCAGACAGATCGGCAGTGCTTGCGGTATTAGGCGTGTGCTCATACCACAAACTGAGTCCCTCTCACCTCCTTCGTCAAGACACACATCCCGGGGAGTCGCGCCCACTGGAAGATAACCGTCGATATCCCCGGATTTCCATTTCTCTCAGAACCGCTATCGCCCTCTCCCCGATAAACACGTTTTCCACTGGGCAGACCAGAATTAGAGGCCTAAATTCGCGTCTCCTGCAATGAAGACTTACCGCAATCTGTTAGCCGTCAGTTCACTACTCCTTACTTCGAGCCTCTTCTCCATGGCTCAGGCTCCAAAGATCGCCTGGGAGCTTTCGAAAGGCATCAAGGCCCCCGAGAGCGCCTACTATCATGAAAAGTCGGGTAACATCTACCTGTCCCAGGTCGGTGAAGGCGGTGGACTCGGCAAGGATGGAGACGGTTTGATCTCTGTTCTCAAGCCTGACGGAACGGTGGTGAATCCGCGCTGGTTCGCGGGACTCAACGCTCCCAAGGGACTCCGCTCTACGGGAGGAGTCCTCTGGGTTGCCGATATTGACCGCTTGGTCGGGATAACCATCGAAACCGCAAACACACTGGCGATCCATGAAGTCGCCGGAGCAAAATTTCTCAATGATGTCGCGGTGACGCCTAGGGGCACCGTGCTCGTATCCGACATGCTGGCCAGCTCCATTTACGCTCTCCAGGCCAACAAGATGTCTCAAATTGCTTCCGGAGTTGAACTCGACAGCCCAAACGGGCTCCTCGTGAATGGCAACACACTCTACATCGCCGGGTGGGGACGCGACATTCAGGACTCCTTTGACACCCTGACTCTGGGGCGGCTTCTCGCCATGGACCTCCGCACCCGTAAGGTGAAACCAATAACTGCGGCGACGGTGGGAAATCTGGATGGCGTAGAGCTGGATGGTAAGGGCGGCTTCCTTGTCACTGACTGGATTGAAGGTGCGGTTCTCCATATCAGCGCAAAGGGAGCAGTAACCTCCGTTCTGGACCTTCCCAAGGGGTCCGCTGACATCGCCTACATCGCCAAGAAAAAGCTGCTCATTGTTCCCCAGATGCTGGAGAACAAGGTCACCGCCTTCGATCTCTCCGGCGTTCTCAAGTAACGGGGCCACAGCGCATCTGCCACTGCACGGCTCCACCTGCTCACAGCCGGGCAAACAAGCCCCTGCGTGATCGTGCCTGAAGCCTATTGAATCTGATTGGTTCCTCCCGTGAGGACACTAGGCTACCACGCCATGATGCGGGCACTCCTTATTCTCACTCTCCTTGTCTGCAGCTGCGCCCCAAAACTCACCGCAGCTGATCCTTCTAAGTATAACGTCCTCTTCCTCATTTCCGACGATCTCACCTACACGGCGCTTTCGTGCTACGGCAATAAAGTCTGTCAAACTCCTAACATTGATCGTCTCGCTGCGCGTGGGACACGCTTCACCAGAGCCTACTGTCAGGGAACCTACTGCGGTCCCTCCCGTGCTTCCTTCATGTCAGGCTATTATCCCCATGCCACCGGAGAACTCGGTTACCGTAATCCCCGGCCGCGAATCGGAACCCGTGCGACATGGTCACAGCACTTTATCAACAACGGCTATCATGCTGCCCGTGTCAGCAAGATCTATCACATGGGGGTTCCCGGCGGAATCGAGAGCGGAGGTCATGGCGCTGATGATGAGGCCTCTTGGACCGAGCGATTCAACAGCAAGGGTCCTGAGTGGAGAGCCCCCGGTAACGGAGAGACCCTTCAGAATAATCCCGACGGAAAAAAACCACCCGTAGGTGGAAACACCTTCGTCGTAGTGGAGGCCGACGGGGACGATCTCGTCCACTCCGATGGACAAACCGCAGCTAAGGCCTGCCAGCTTATCGCAGAGCGAAAGAACTCAAAGCAACCCTTCTGGCTCGGGGTCGGCTTCGTCCGCCCACATGTTCCCTTCGTTGCCCCCCGTTCCTACTACAAGCCCTTCCTTCCCTACAGCAAGATGATCCTCCCTCCCAAGGTCAAGGACGATTGGGAAGACATCCCGAAAGCCGGCATCAATTACTGCACCAGTATCAACATGAAAATGGACGTCCGCCGGCAGAAGAAGGCCGTCGGAGGATACTATGCCTCGGTCGCCTACATGGATGCTCAGGTGGGAAAGGTTCTTGATGCACTGGACCAATCCGGGCTCGCCGAGAAGACCATCATTATCTTTACAAGCGACCATGGATTTCACCTCGGCGAGCACGATTTCTGGGCCAAGGTCAGCCTGCGGGACGAGTCCGCCGGTGTTCCCCTCATTATCTGCGTCCCCGGGAAAAAACCCGCGGTCTGCCATTCCTTTGTCGAACTACTGGACCTCTATCCCACCACCGCCGCCCTCTGCGGCCTCAAGGTGCCTGAGCGGCTCCAGGGGAAGGACATTTCCCGCATGCTCGACGACCCTGAGCACGAAGTACGGAAGGATGCTTTTTGCGTGGCTCCAATGAGAAAGGGGTTTCTTCTCCGTGACCGGAACTGGGCCTATCTTCAGTATGGTGAAGAAGCTGCAGGGGGACGGGAATTGTTCGATATGGTCAAGGATCCAGGACAATTCACCAATCTTGCTGACAACGCCTCACATGCAGATATCACCCGAAGCTTCGAGGATCGCCTCGCCACCAAGCTGAAGGCCATCCGCACAAACGATCTGGGGATTTCCTACAAGAGATCCGGAGCCCGTAAAAAATAACTCTGATTCCTCCCACCCGCCGGAATTGATGGCCGGTCGCTTCTTGCTCCTGACTTTCATCATGCCTAGACTCTGCCATCACGACCTCTCTCAATGATCCCAATGCCACCATGGCGGTCTTTCTCGATTTGGAGAATATCGCCATTGGTGCCCGCGATGCCCGCTATCCAACCTTCTCGATTGCGAAAGTCTTTGAACGCCTGTTCTTACGGGGGCACATCGTCCTGAAAAAGGCTTACTGCGACTTCTCACGGTTTAAGGAATTCAAACGCGACCTTCACGATACCGCCTTCGAGCTGATTGAAATTCCTCACTTCCGACAGTCCGGCAAGAATTCTGCTGATATCCGAATGGTGGTGGACGCCTTGGACCTCTGCTATACCAAGAGCCACGTCGACACCTTCGTGATCATTTCAGGAGACTCCGATTTTTCGCCGCTCGTCAGTAAACTTCGCGAAAACGCAAAGACCGTCATTGGCGTCGGCGTGAAGAACTCCAGCTCGGATCTCTTCATCAAGAATTGTGACGAGTTTATCTACTACGATGATCTCGTCCGTAAATCACCTGCCAAGAAGACCACCAAGAGGAAGGTGGCCAGAAAGGCCGCCAAGAAGAAAACTGCGGGCCGAAAGTCCTCAGAAGGCCCCCCCACCGAAGCTGCTCTGGAACAGGTCGCAGACACCTTCGAGGCCCTCCTTGAAGAGCGGGGCAACGATGAGGCCATCTGGGGGTCTATGATCAAACAGGCCCTCAAGCGCCGTAACCCGGGATTCAACGAACGAGCCCATGGCTTCAGGTCCTTTAACGAGGTCCTGCTAGGTGCAGAAGAACACGGCTTCCTGAAACTTGAGGCTGACGAGCGCTCTGGTGGATACACCGTTCATCCGGCCTGACTCTCGATCTCTCTCCGCGGAATCAAGCGATATTGGTATAGACCGCCTGTACGTCCTCGTCATCCTCTAGCTTGTCGATAAGGGATTCGATCTCGTCCAGTTGAGACTCGCTGAACTCCTGGGGATTGTTAGAGATCCTCTGCAGTCCAGCCCTGCTCAGCTCGATACCGAGTTCCTCGCAACCCTGCGAGAGAGAACCAAAATTGGTAAAATCCCCATACAGAAAAACCATACCCTCATTCTCTTCCAGTTCCTCAAGGCCATGGTCAATGAGTTCGAGTTCAATTTCCTCAAGATCATGGCCCTCCTTTTTCTCAAACTGGATCACCGTCTTACGATCGAAAAGGAACTCGAGAGAGCCGCTATTGAGCATCTCCCCCCCTGCCTTATTGATCGGGGTGCGCACGTTGGTGATCGTCCGGTTCGTATTGTCAGTCGCAGTTTCGATAAACAACATTACCCCATGAGGTCCCTTGGCCTCATAATTGACCTCCGAAATATCGGCCATGTCCTTCCCCGCAGCCCGCTTGATAGCCGTCGCGATATTATCCTTGGGCATGTTCTCCGCCTTGGCATTGATGATGGCCGTGCGCAGCTTGGAATTACTGTCTGGGTCCGCCCCTCCCTCCTTTGCCGCCATCGTGATGGTTCTTGCAAGCTTGGGAAAGACCTTCGACATCTTGTCCCACCGCTTTTCCTTCGCGGCTCGCCGATACTCAAATGCACGTCCCATGGGTAAGAACATTCTACGGGGGATTACCGCCCCATCTCAAACCACAAATTCCAAATTTCCTGCCTGGACTCATTCTCTGCCATCATTATTCGGCGTAAGGTCACCCCCGAATAGCACGCCATCCTCCCTGAAATTCTCATATTCCTGATTTTGCTGTTTCGCTCTGAGCCGATCCTGTTCAGACAAGGGCACGCATCCATGAGCGAAAAATATCACCTCCTGCACCCTCCTCTGAGCGGGCCATTTCCCCCGGCACGAGTTGCAGAGCCCACCTTTGACCTCGTTGTCAGGGAGTTGGAACGGGCGCAGAAAAGCGTAGAGATTTTCATGTATGTCTGGCGCGCAGATGAATCCGGCATGCGCGTGGGTAAAGCGGTTCTCGCAGCTGCTGAGCGCGGCGTAAAGATCCGTATCATCAAGGATATCGGGGCCATCATGTGCGAGGTGATCGAGATGAATCGCAAACCCTTCTTTCCGCGCAAAATCCCACTCCTTAAGCGAATCGTCTACAAGATCATCGGGCGCACCTTCCCCAATACCTTTGTAAAGGACGACCATAATCAGGAGCTGGGTGCCGCTCTCCTCGCCCACCCTAATGTAACGGTTGAATGGGTCAACAAGACCCACACCAAGTATTACATCTTTGACGAGCGTCTCCTCGTCACAGGAAGCATCAATATTGAAGACCGTCACCAAGACTACTTTGATTACATGCTCGCGCTTGAGGGCCCTCAACTTATTCAGAGGCTTCGCGGTAGAATGCAGGGCGATATTCCTTGTGACCTTGAGCGGAATGTCGAGTTCGTCTGCAACTCTCATCACTCAACGGGCGAATCTTCCTTCGAGATTAAACCTGCCGTCCTTGACCTCATCGGACAGGCAAGAAAGTCCATCTACATCGAAGTCGCCTATCTTGGAGACCCTGAGTTTGCTGACGCTCTAGTCGAGGCTGCGGCAAGGGGCATCCGCATCACGGTGCTCTTCTCAAGAGAAGCCAATATCGGCAATGACGTGAACTACTGGGCAATCCACGATCTCTACAGCCGAGCCCCTGTCGGAGTCTACCTCACAGACACCATGATCCACGCCAAGTTGCTGCTCTTTGATGAGGAGCTGGTGTTTACCGGATCATGTAACATGAATATCTTTTCGCTCCAAAAAGCCGCCGAACTGAACCTTCTCATCCAGAACGAGCCCGTCATCATTGAGAGCATCAAGTCTCTGATCGCCAAGCGGGTCGCCTCCAGCAAGAAGGTGAACTCGAGCGAGGAGCTGGCCGGATTCAATCCACTTATTTCCTCTCTGCAGCAGCTCCACCAGAAGCTGAATCCAAATTAGGATGTTCAGGAAAGGGCGTTCGCTGTAGACAAGGGAACTTCGACCAATCTGAATATATTTCCGACCGACTACTGAACATGAGCTCCCACCCTATTACCCTTACTTGGAACCGCGACAACAAGGACTTCGGATACAAGAGCTATTCGAGAGATCACTCTCTTGATTTTGGACACGGGGTTTCTCTCAGAGCCTCCGCCGCTGCAGAATATCTCGGCACGGCCGAAATTCCTGATCCGGAACAGGCCTTTGTCGCTTCCCTCTCGAGCTGCCACATGCTCACCTTTCTCGCCTTGGCCTCCCTTCAGAATCTTACCCTCGAGAGCTATGTGGACAAAGCTGTTGGATTTCTCGAGAAGGGTGAAAGTGGAAAGCCTGTGCTGGCGAGGGTTGAGCTGCATCCTGAAACCGTATGGGCAGAGGGCATCACGGTCTCAGCCGAAAAACTTGAAGAGCTGCATCATAAGGCACATCAAGAGTGCTTCCTTGCCAATTCGGTAACCACCGAGATCACAACTGTGCTGTAGCCGTCGAGCGGGGCCCCTCTTCCATTCCTCCAGAGGATGGTGAGGGACCCAAGACTAACCGAAAAGCTCTAGGATCTCGTCTTCACCGAGACCCACGTTGCCCCCGAAAGACCCATCCCCCAGAGTCGAGGCGATCATCTCCCGCTTACGCTCCTGGAGCGCCACAATTTTCTCCTCCACGGTGTCCCGCGCAATCAACTTATACGACGTTACCACCCGCTTCTGACCAATACGATGAGCACGGTCTGTTGCCTGAGCCTCAACTGCCGGATTCCACCACGGATCAACATGAATCACGGTATCCGCACCAGTCAGGTTCAACCCTACCCCCCCAGCCTTGAGGCTGATGAGGAAAACAGGGATGGCTGAATCCTGAAAACGCCTTACCACATCACCTCGATTGCGAGTCTGGCCGTCGAGATAACAGAAATCGAAGCCACGGTCTGCCAGCACGGGGACAATACCCTGCAGCATTTGTACGAACTGACTAAAGACAAGAACGCGGTGCCCTCCCTCGACCGCTTCATCGAGCAACCCACTCAACTCCTGCATTTTCACCGAACCATCGTGCTCGTTGACGTCAGGAAGATCTAAAAGACGTAAGTCACAACAGGCCTGCCTGAGGCGCAATAGGGCGGTCAGAGCCAACATCCGCCTCTGCCCACCCTCTGATCCGGCGATCATTCTCCGCCCCTCTTCAAGCAGAGACTGGTAAACCTCTCGCTGCGCCTTACTCAATTCACAATATCGTATTTGTTCGATTTTTTGAGGCAGATCCTTGGCTACCTCCTCCTTGAGTCGCCTCATCACCACTGGCCTCAGTCGCCGTGACAGGCGCCGCTGCAGTCTGGGTTCATTGCCACGTACAAGGGGCTTCTCGAAGCGGTCTGCAAACCGGTCCCGGTCACCCAGATAACCTGGCAGAACGAAGTTCATGATGGACCAGAGGTCCGTTACGGAATTCTCCATCGGGGTGCCTGTCAGAGCAAAGCGATGCTCCGCTTTGAGCTGAAATGCTGCCCGCGATACCTGAGCCTCCGGATTTTTAATATTCTGGGCTTCATCCAGAATAACCACCTTGAAGCATCGCTCCCTGTAAAGGTCGATATCGAGACGCAGAAGAGCGTAACTGGTTATGAGAAGATCCGCCTCAGAGCTTTTTTCGAGAATCTCTGCGCGTTTTGGCCCTTCAATCGCAACCGCTTCCAGCTCCGGCGCAAACTTTGCGGACTCCTCCAGCCAGTTCTGAACCAGAGATGAGGGACATACCACAAGGGCTGGGCCACCTCGCGCTACAATAAACGCAAGAGACTGAAGGGTTTTGCCCAATCCCATATCATCGGCGAGAACTCCTCCCATACGCATTTCTGACAGCTTCCAGAGCCACTCAACGCCTTCCCGCTGATACGGGCGGAGGACCGACTTCAGGGACCCTAGATGCAACTTGGAATCATTTTCTTCTGCCGGGCGCAATCGGTCTGCAGCGGGCAGACCGAGGTCTCCCGCACTATGCTGGAGATAAGCCGCTTGCACCGCATCCACCCGAAATACTCCAGGAGCCGCCTGCTGGGGATCACAATCGGCAATGGATTCCATGGCATCATCGAGCTGGTCAGGATCCATGACCGCCCTCCGGTTACCTCCCAACGAACATGAGGATTGCCCGGTTCTCAGGAGCCTCTGAATTTCTTCCCGCTTTACACTGCCACCATCTCCAGTCTCGTAATTGATTTCGACCTCCATCCAGTTCTCTCCACTCCCCGTCAGGTGGTAGACCGGCTGTAAAGGGACTACGTCTCTCGCAAATTCGGAAAATCGGTCCCCCTTTATGACGATCCAGTCCGGGTCCAGCCTGTGCAATCCATGAGCGAAAAAGCGGAGGATTTCTTCCGTGTTCCGCATCACAAACTTACCACCGCGCGCAGGCCCCTCAAATCCCCACTGACGGAGTGCATCCTCTGCTAGCCTCTCCAGAGCCGTACTAGCGAGCACTTGCTCCTCCTTCTCCATGACGAGCAGCGCCCCCTCAGCCTGACCTGCTACCCGCCGGTTTGTGCCGTACAAAAAGGTCATCTTTGCCTCCAGATGATTGAAGGAGCCATCAAAAATAACCTCCACGTTCGGGGAAGCCTGCTGCGGCAGAGATGCCGGCACACTCTGCTCAATATCGAACCAATAGCCAAGGGCGGCAATCAGCGAGGGACTTTCTACAGGATCAGGTCGCAGCCCTTTATCGAGAACTGGCCTCAAAGCCACGGGGAGTCCAGAGGCTACCGGGTAGAGCACGCGATTTTCCATATCAACACCCCACGCATCTTTCCCCTCAATCAAAGATTGAATTCTCCCCGGCCATTGAGCTCGCAGGCGCTTCCCCTCACATTCGATGGAGAGCCGGAGGGGTTGACAGGAAATGGCAGCCTCATGCCTCTTCCCAAAAGAAACTCTCGGATGTCCCACAAGGGACTCCAGCACCTCGAGAAATTGCTCCCGTTCGAGATTCACCGCACCCGGGGGAGTCTCCGGAAACAGGCGACGCAGGGTAGCGAGTAAACGACTGTCATCTTCGCCTGCCTGCAGGACGTAGTCCTCACCCCAGGAACTAAGAAGATGCTCTTCCCCCTCATACTCCGTCGCAAAAACGACAAGTAGCTGCCCCCTGTCCCAGGAATCCTTCACCTTAAGGGGCAACATGACACGACATTCTACAGGATAGGCCTCTGCCTCAAACTCCTCCTCCAAGAGCGGCCAACACGATTTAACCTCTTCCCGCTTCGACTCAGGGGCCTCATTGGCAACCGGACGAGATGGGTCGATTACCTCCAGACCAATGGCTATCGCATGAGCGCATACCCTTCCCTCCCGGCGAGCTGTCATACAACCACACTTGTTCTCCATGTGAGTGCGTGACAGAATCTGCATCCTTACCTTTTTTTCTTTGCCCCCCATCAGGACGAGTCCCTCAAGCCAACCGTCCTTGTACTCGGCCCTGCGGACAAGACCACCACGATGCATCTCCCGGGCCGCCTTCATTTCCTTCCAGCCTCCCGCATCCATCAGGAGATCTCGCGTCAACTCCACCTCTGTCATTGGCACTTCATGAATTTACCGGCGCCATGGCCGGAAGGCCTTGGGCTCGATGTGACGGGCAAAAAGGAGTTCATCCTCATGGCTTGTTTCCCTCGAAAGACAAATAAGGAGATATCTTCTCTGCGGTATGCTTCCCGATTCCCGCAACCCTCAGGAGATCCGCAGGCGTTTGGTAAATCCACCTCTCCCGCGCCTCAATAATTCTCATTGCCAGCACTTCCCCAACACCCGGGAGGCGCATGAGCTCCAGCTTGGGAGCGGTATTGGGATTAACCGAGGCTCTCTCCGGCGGTAATGCCCGTAACTTCTCCTCTTCTTCCCGGACCCGCTCCACCCGACGTTCCTCCGGCAAGGTCTCCCAGTCCGTAAACTTCCAAGCGCCAACTCGCCGGGAGGCTGCAGCGAGTTCCTCATCTTCAAGTCTGTCCCGATACTCTTCCCGGTTCACGCCCGCACGACGCGCTCGAGCCACCCCAAAAGCCCGCGCAAGTCCTTCCCTGACCAGCAACTGGCCGAGATCTCTTCCGGCGGCCTCGGTAATAAAACCATAATAGCGCTTATGCTGCGGATGTCCTCTGCCATCCGCCCAGGCCGTATGCACCTGAAAGGGCTGGGATAACAATTGCCCAACACGACCCTTTGCCACGCTTCCAAGCATTATGGCCGATTTAATGGAAGATTTCTCATCACCGCCGACTCCGGCAATACCAAAGTAGGCGCGCTGTGACCTGAGCCTGCGCTGATCTGTAGGATGCCGGTTCGAGGTTTCAAAACAGTCCACACCATACAGCCTTATGGTGTGAGCGGACCCATCTGGAAAGCGAACCCTAAAACTATCTCCATCAGACCATTCAGTTGTTATCAACCGGCAGTTCTTGAACGTGATTAGTCCCGTGATCTCATCGATCACACCTCTGGGAAGGGGTTCTGCTGCGACGAGACAGATCCCCACCAGCAGCCCCATGAGCATCATACGCACTCGGAAACCCTATCGGCTCCCGATAGCTACCGAAATCCGAAAATCTTACCGACGCTCAATAGCGAGAGTGATAGTGACACTGACGGCCTCTCCCATGGTAAGCGCCCCCGCACCCACAGTCCGCGGAGTAGGACCGATAAGAGCCATGTCGGTAACGCCTATGGGCCCTGCCCCCACGCGGCTCTTCATCAGCCAGAGCATAGCCAACAACCCCAGCTGCCACGACTGCAAGAGCCGCTCCCTCTGGGGTAAGAACATCTACCGGTCGACCGGAGGAATCATACATCGTCGTACAACTCGTGGACAGCACGGCACCAACCGCTGCAATCAGGAAGAGAGCATAGGGTCTTTTCATCATACCCCTTGGACCAGTGCAGGACTGATAATATTCAGACAATTTTTGCCCGTCAGCGGCAGAAAAAGAACCAACTACTCACCTCCCCTGCTCGAAGATCCACTCGTGTAGCTTCTCATCGTCATACACCCTGTCGGCAACGCCATGCCCCGCACCGGCGAACTCAGTGTATTTCACCTCTGACCGTGCTTCTTTCAGGGCTTCAACCATTGCCTGGCTCTGGCCCACCGGGACGACCTTGTCCTCTGCTCCGTGAAACACCCAGATAGGTACTTTTCGGTAGTCCCTGACAGCTCCAGGATTTCCTCCACCTGCCACCGGAACGGCGGCAGCCCACATGCGAGGCTCCTGAGAAAGGAGCTGAAAGGTTCCATATCCCCCCATCGAATATCCAGTCAAATAGATCCGGTCAGGATCAACCGGGAGCTTCTTCAGAAGTTCCTTTACGATTTCCACTACTCCATCGGCCTTGGTCCCGACCCAACCCTGCTGGTCCGGATTCTGTGGGGAAATGACAAAGCAGGTCCGACGCCGGTAGTTATCATCCCGGGTGAAGGCTCTGGCTCCCCACGGTTCTTCCGGGGTCATTACATCCCCACCCCTGCCGTGCAAATACACTACCAGAGGATAGCCGGGACCCTTGCCTTTCCTCAATTTTCTTGCCCCGAAGATTCGATATTTCAACCCGTGACCCTCAGCGCGCTCCCAGTCTCCCGTAAGAAGCTTGGCGAATTCTCCATCCGCCTCTCCTGCTTCCCCCGGGTCATTTCCGGCCGGGCTGTCCTCGCGCTGTCTGACATAATCTTGGTCTTTTTCAGAAAGGGCAGAGAGGTCGATGGTGAAAGTCCGGCGGTCTCTCTTCCTTCTGATGGTCACCTTACCATCTCTCGAGCTGACATATTCCGCTACAAGCGTTTTCGATTCATCCGCCGTCTTCCATTCCCTCATCTCCGCCTCGGCGAACAGACTTACAAGAACGAGCAGAATAATGGGAAGGAGACCTTTCATGGCAGGACCAAAGGTGGCCACATCCTTATCCTCATGCAACGAAATTGCCGCTCCATGGATGAACGACGCGTAGAAAGAACAAGCAGACCGCAAGGCGATTTTCTCGTCTCCAGCTACAGCAGGAGACCGGACGCGACGCTGCCACAAAGAAGAGAAGAAACACTGTGACCCGGCACCGGCTTTGCACGGAGAGACTACGCACCAAAATCTTGCTTCGTTACAGCTAAAATCCGTCCCGACAAGAACATCAGGGCTCCCCCCTGCCAAGATCCCAGCAACGCACCTCCCTGTCGTTGCGACAGTAAACCCGACCATTTGCCAAGG
This sequence comes from Roseibacillus sp., assembly GCA_002686085.1. Taxonomy (GTDB): domain Bacteria; phylum Verrucomicrobiota; class Verrucomicrobiia; order Verrucomicrobiales; family Akkermansiaceae; genus Roseibacillus_B. The sequence goes on from NZAC01000071.1 coordinate 17,888, forward strand.
CCGGGTGGGACCACACCAGAAGCCGGCCAGCCACAGTGTGGGTAGGCTCAATGATCGAAGTCCGAGCAACCTCCTGGTATCCCTCCGGGCTGAGCCTCGCACTGATCATTTCCCCGTGGTCATTGAAGATCAGAGTCTGCCCAGATGGCTCGTGATGCACCGTAAAGGCATGAGGCCACGGACCGCGACCCGAACCATCGGCCCGGAGGAGTGGGCGAGGCGTTTCCCAGATCCGTTCTCCGGTTTCCATCATCACACAACGAAAGAGCCCCCGCTGCCCCCCCGAATAGATATATCCGCCGCTGGTCCATGCCGTATTCATAACCCCGGCCACCCCCTTGCGCAGATTACGGCCCCAGGCTAACCGCGCCGACTTTCCATCAGGAGCAACCCGGATCGCTCCCGACTTATTGTTATAGCCCATGATGAAAACGAGATCCTTCCAGACCCGGGGAGCGCCGATGGCCATTCCAAACTGCGGCTTAAAGGGAACGCTCCAGAATACCTTTCCGCTTTCTGGGTCCAGGCCATTAAGGTTTTCCGCATCCCAGACGAGAAGCTGACGATGGCCATTGATCGTTTCAATCACCGGAGTGCCATAGCCTGACTGGACAACTTCCAACGCCCTCCAGCGCTCCTTGCCCGTCCTGCGATCGAAAGCAACCACCGTGCTCCCGCTGCCACCCACCGGACAGATCAGAAGCTCCCCCTCAACAACAGGATGGCCGGCCGTACCCCAGAGCGGAGTTTCCAGTTTGTATTCCTTCAGGATGTTCCGGTGCCACACCAGCTTGCCCTCTTTCGCTGTATAGGCACGCAGGTCGCCCTCCGCTCCCAGCGTATAGACCACTCCTTCGTGCACCAGAGGCGTCGTTCGGGGCCCAATCGCGTAAGGGTAGACTGAGGAGTAGTCGGCGTCGTAGGCATGCTCCCAGAGAACCTCTCCGTTACTCTCTCTGAGACAGCGAACCCGCTCCTTCCCAGGGATACGGGCTCGCACAAAATTCACATTACTCCCGGGCTTGAGCTTCCCGGCGACATAGGGTTCGGCAAGGCGATCCACGACAAAGACCCTGCCTTCAGCCACCGAGGGACCGGCGTAACCGCCACCCGTTGGGACCGTCCAAAGTAGCCGCGGAGATCGCTTGGCGAAATCAAGCTCTACATTTTTCTCCCTCCAGACCGCATCGCGCCCAGGTCCAAGATATTGAGGCCAATCCTCCGCCACGGAGCAGGCAGTCAGGATCAGCAGGCCGAAGAAAATCCTCATCCCTCTCTGGTTCCTTAAAAGCCCCCTCGTGTCAAGTGATGCCCCACAAAGGCGCGAACTCCGGGAATATCGGTGAGCCGACCTGAGACCGAGACCCTCTTCCAGGTCACCCAGCCGAGCCCCCTACCTCAGGTCGGGAACTAAAGCTAATCACCTTTGTGCCCGCCCACTGGTCGCCCAATCGGCGTAAGGGCTTGAATTCAGGCTTCCGTTCAATTTCGCAAGCGCACTGCCGACAAAGACCACCAATCCCGTGATGCTGACTGGCCCGGGTAGATAGCACGATCAATTCGACCATCGGAAACAGAGGCACCAAGAGCGGGACGTTTCGAAGCATATTCCCATTCAGCATACTCTCATCCCAGCCTCCTTTCAGAACCTTTCCATCCAGAGTCACCGTTTGGAGCTTCATCGCCCTCTTGCCTATGCTCTGCCCATTAAGAACAGGAAGAGACTCACGGAGCAACATGCAGAGCGAACCGTACAGCCAGACAGGGCCTCCAATAGTAACGTTAATCATCCACCCCACACCGATGGCAACCAGCATATCAATCAGAGTTGCCAGGATACGGTCGTTGAGAGTGGCATCCTGCGCGGATATCCCTGAGGCCTGATCACCTTCTGATAAAGGAGGCGAAGCGTCAGGATCATAGGAGATCTTTTCTGCCTCCCCGGTTAATTTGGCAGTTCTCGCCGGAGCCTCTTCAACAGGCTTTCCCACCATAGGAGGTTTGAAACCGTCGGCTCCTCCTAGCAATGGCCTCGGCAGCACTCTCTCTCCTTTATCCTCATTTTCCGAGTCCCTCTTGTCCTCTCGACCCACGAGAGCAGCAGACTCCGCAGGCTTGTCCGCTGCAGAAGATTCAAGAGCATGAGCTCCGCTTGGAGGCGGCGCAACAGGGAGTGCCTCCTCGGAAGCCCTTTCCTCCACCTTGGCGAGGGAAACCTCTTCCTCCAGATTCGCAGGACCACTGGCAGCGGTTGTAGACGAAGTCTCCGTGAGCACGGGATCAGGACCCGAAAAATCAGACACCTCTCCCGCCTCGATCCACTCTCCTTGCTCACCCCAGGCCACCAGATCGGTTGATGAGATTTCACCTGTGATGATCATGCTACGAAGGCGGTCCCCATTGACCGGACCTTCTCGCTCATTCCCTTTCGAAATATACCAAGCCATGATGCAGAACCAGTTCTGCCTCATCCTGTGCCGTCCGTAAACGAGATAGCTCGTTTTTATGGACTACGAGCCGGAACGCCCCGAAAATCGAATCAGGCTCTGGGCTTCGAGCACACTCCCTGAAAGTGACTCTGTGGAACATTTCGTTCAATTTTTTCAAATGGAGGCTTCTAACAAAAGCTCATTCAGAGTAAGGCCTCCCCCCCCTTACACACAGCAATATGAGGCTTCACCCTTACCTCCTCTTCACCACCCTTCCTCTCGTCCTCTTCCTGTCCACGTCGGCACCGGGAGAAACACCCACCGAAAAAGGTTCCTCCCATAAACATTCTCCCGGGAATTCCACTCCGCTCGCCAAGACAGCAGAGCCCGGAACTGAATCGCAGCCATCCAGCCGTAAGAAGCGCAAAAAGAAAAAGCAGCCTCAAAGAAAACCCATCGCCCCACAGGATTATGCCCAGTGGGAGCAAATGAACATGGGGAACCGGAAAATGTCGCATGACGGCCAGTGGCTCACATTCGATATCAGGCGAGTAGACGGCAAGAGCTCTCTTCACCTTCACAGAATCAACGACGGCAAAAGTAAGGAGCAAGAGGTCTATTCCCAAGGGGAGAGCCCTGTCTTTTCCAATGACAGCAAATGGCTATCCGTGACCATCGGAAAGAGCCCGGAGGAAAAGAAAAAAGCCAAGGAATCCAAGAAACCGGCAGGACCTGGCACCACCATCCATCTCCGCTCCCTGATCGGTGGAAAGACCACGGAATTCAAGAATGTGGTCACGCTCGCCTTCAGTCATGACAGCCGCTTTGCGGCCATCGAGGTGATCGGCAAATCCGCTCCCGGCCGCCCGGGTACACCTCCCGCTACTCCCGCCCGGGCCCTGCTCGTTCGTAATCTCGAAACCGGGCAGGATACAACCTTCGGGAATGTCACCAAATTCGCTTGGAGCAAGAAAGGATCTCTACTCGCTCTCGTCGTCGACTCCCCCAGCATCAGTAACGCCCTACAGCTTTTCGATCCCGGCAGTGAGACTCTGCGTACTCTTGAGGCCAGCGACCAGGATTACGCTGGACTGCTCTGGCGCAAGGACTCCTTTGACCTCGCTGCCGCCCGGCAGATGAAGTTTGGAGACAAGGAGGACATCTCTCACACTCTCCTGAGTTTCCGAAATCTGGATGAGTCGGATAAGCCAACCGGTGACCAAACCATTTACGACCATAGTAAGGACCTCTCCTTTTCCCTGGATCACTACCTCACGGCCAGCCTGAGCTGGGATAAGAATGGCCAGTCAATCTATTGTTCCCTCAAGAAATGGGAGAACAAACCCAAGGATTTCCCCTCCCCTCCCAAGCCCCCCGCAAATCAGAAGCAGGGCAAGAAGGGCAAAACGAACAACGGTAGCGCGAAAGACTCCTCCCCAGCACAAACCAACCCTGAAAAATCTCCCGCCCCCAGGGAGGACGAGCAGAAAGAGGAGGCCCAAAAAAATAATGATCTACCCACGAAGACCCTCCGCGAAACCCTGACTACCCCGTCAAATGTAGAGGTCTGGCACTCGAAAGATGTGACCATTATGCCCAGACAGAAAAAGGAGGCTTCAAGCCGCAGAAACCCCACACGCAAGGCGGTGTGGTGGTTGAAAGAAAACAAATTGGTTCAACTCGAGAACGAGCTCACGGAACGGGTAACTGTCATGAAGGACGGCCTTCGGGCGATTGGAATGGACTCCTCTCCCCACGAACGAGAAGCCATGTTCGGCCCTCGGCTACACGACGTTTACGCCATCAGCACTAGGAATGGGAAACGCAACCGCATCCTTGAGGGAGTTAAGTTCACCCTCTCGACAAGTCCCAACGGACGCTTCCTCCTCTTCGTGCGTGAGGGCCACATCTGGATCCATGATCTCAAGACCGGAAAACAGAAAAACATCACCTCCACACTAAAGACCTCTTTTACCGACACGCAGGACGACACCCTCGCACAGGAGAAGCGGCCTTTCGGTAGTGGCATCTGGCTCACCGACAGCTCCGGCGTCCTTCTCTACGACCGCTACGACATCTGGCTTCTTGATCCGCGGGGCGAGCGCACTCGCAAACTGACCAACGGTCGGAAGGAACAACTTCGGCACAGGATTTCTCAGGCGAGTTATCGGGAAGAGAACAACGGCAATATTGCTCGAGGAGACCGAATCTACGTCGGCCTCTTCGGGGAGCGCTCCAAGAAGTCCGGTTACGGGAGCCTGACTCTTGCAGCCCGGAAAACCCCCGCAGCCGATTGGAAAACCCACCTTCTCGATGATGCGCTCATGCTGTTCCTCACCCGCTCCCGAGATGCCGATATTCTCACTTTCACCCGGGAGCGGAGTGATCAATCTCGTGACCTTTACCTCGCAGGCCCTGCCTTGGAGGATCCCCACAAAATCACCGAAACCAATGCGTTTCAGAAAAACTACCAGTGGGGGCGCTCAGAGCTCGTCAACTTTCAGAACGCGCAGGGTGTTCCTCTGCAGGGCATGCTCACTTACCCTGCCGGATACCGGAAAGGGAAGAAGTATCCCATGATCGTCTATATCTACGAGAAGCGCTCACAGGACCTGCACCGCTACTACACCCCCAGCGAGAAGCACCCCTACAATCCCTGCGTCTTTTCCGCAGAAGGCTATTTCGTATTTCAACCCGATATCGTCTATCGGCCTCAGCAACCTGGGATCTCGGCTGTAGACTGCGTGATTCCTGCCGTGGAAAAGGTTCTTGAGACAGGAATGGTGGATTCCCGGAGAGTCGGCCTGATGGGCCATTCCTGGGGCGCCTACCAGACCTCTTTCATCGTTACCCAGACCGACCTCTTCTCGGCCGCAGTCGCTGGGGCTCCCCTCACCGACATGATGAGCATGTCCGTAAGCGTTTACTGGAATTCTGGAGGCACCAATGCTCGCATCTTCGCGCAATCACAAGGACGCATGAACAAGCCCTTCTGGCAGGATGCGGAGAATTATGCTCGTAATTCCCCCATTCATGGGCTGGACACCCTCAATACTCCTCTGCTCATTGCCTTCGGAGACAAGGATGGCGCGGTCGACTGGGATCAGGGTATCGAGATGTATAATGCCGCCCGCTGGGCCGGGAAGGACGATCTCGTACTCCTCGTTTACCCGGGTGAGAATCACGGCCTTCGCAAGGAAGAGAACATGGTGGATTACCACTACCGCGTCAGGGAATGGATGGGGCACTTCCTAAAGAAAGAAACCGGCAGGAAGTGGATCACCGAGGGCAAATCGTTCCTGGAACGCGAGAAGGAGAAGGAAGAGCTCAAGAAAAACAACAACTCAAAACCTGCTCCGGGAAAACCGCAAGCGGAAGCGGTGAAGTAACCGCAACCCGCGACACTGCCAGAGCAGGAGGGCGAGGCTCGAGATCTCCCTCGCTGGAATTAAAAGCATCAAGGGGATCGACGTCCTCCTGAGAAAGCGTAGATACAAGCTCTGGGTTTGCTTTCCAGACAGAGTTCTGGAGATCATCACCTAGGAGAATGCGGTGCTCTGTCTCGGCAGCCCCGAACCGGAGACGCTGGCGTCTTTTCTTGAGAAGTAACGGGCCTTCTTCGGAGGGTGAGCCAGCTCCTGCCACACATACGTGCACTTCGACCGGAGCCTCTGCCTTCTTCAATCAAAGAGGCCAGGTTCCTCTCCAGTAAGCTGCTCCTCGTTCAGGTAGCCCTCATCGGAAGGTAGATCGTCGCCTTCCGCAGCAGCCACTGCCAGGGAGTCACAACGTTCGTTCTCGACATGGCCCGCATGACCTTTGACCCACTGCCAGTGCAGTTCGTGCTGCCCGCATACCGCGTCGAGACGTTTCCATAGGTCCTCATTCCGTAATCGCTGCCTCGGACCACGCCTCCAACCAAGCCCCTTCCACTTTTTCAGCCAGCCGCAGGTCATCGCATTGATGAGATACTTGGAATCCGAGCAAAGACGCACGCGGCAAGGCTCTTTGAGTCCTTCCAGTCCGGCGATCGCTGCCAGTAATTCCATGCGATTATTGGTGGTTCGAGCAAACCCTGCGCTCAGCTCCCTCCGATGCGCCCCGAACGTAAGGACCACGCCATAGCCCCCGGGCCCTGGATTCCCACGACAGGCACCGTCAGTAAAAATCTCCACCTCTTTCAACGTCACACATGTTCCTCTAATCCAATCACGAGTCGAGGAATTTGGCTGGCCGCATCGACAAGAGGAGGAGCAGCTGGCAGACTATCCAGGATGGCTCTGGAGGAGATCCCCCTGCAACTCGATGACAAAGCCCTTCCCCCACGGGTCGCAGCGTTAATCACGGATGCTGATCGGAGGCTTGATGCCCTCTTCGAATCCAATCGTAACCGCAGAGTTCCCCGGTTCCTTCCCAGCGACCCAGTTCTTCTTTTCCGGGTTTTAAGGTCGCTCACCGAGAAAAATCTCCCCCTGGGGCACACCTTTTGTGAATGGGGAAGCGGCTTTGGCCTCGGAGCCTGCCTTGCATCACTTCTAGGCTACCGCTCCTACGGGCTGGAGATCGAGCAGGATCTGGTATCACTGGCACGGGAACTGGCGAACGATCATGCGATCACAGTTGAGAACCTATGCACGAGTTACTTCCCAGAGGGGTTTGGATCCTACCCCGCCCATGGAGGAGCGGAGTTAATGACGCCCGAACCCCTTTCTCACTGGGGCGAATCAAGCCCCCTTGTCCCCCCCTACGAGGGCATGGACTGCGAGGTCGACGAGATTGACGTCTTCTACGTTTACCCGTGGCCCGGAGAGCAGGAACTCATGCACAGCCTCTTTGAGGCGGTAGCATCGGATGGAGCCATCCTGATCGCCTACTACGGAGAGCAAGACATTGCCGCCTACCGCAAGGCCATAGAGGATGACTGGGACCAGTGACATCCCCGGATTGCAATCCACTCTGTTCAGAGCCCTCGACCACGGGTAATCAACCCTTGATATCCTCCAGAGCCGGAAACTCGCGCCTCCACGCGATGAGATCCGCATAATCGAGCTTACAGCACAGAACGGCTTCGGAATCACCCGCTTCTGCCTGTACTGCCCCCTGATGGTTCAATATACGTGATCCCCCATGATAGCGAAAACGAGGATCCGACCCCACCCGGTTCACTCCAACAATATAGGAAAGATTCTCGATCGCACGGGCCTCAAGGAGAGTCTTCCAGTGGCGCGATCGGGCATCCGGCCAGTTAGCGCTGACAGTAAAAAGATTGGCTCCATCCCGCACCCCCTTCCGGAAAAGCTCCGGGAACCGGAGGTCGTAACAGATCACCGGACATACCGTAAAGTCGTGCCAGCGAAACATCGCCAGACCGTCCCCAGCCACATAGTGACTCGATTCGTCGGTGTAGGAGAACGTGTAATTTTTCTGGTAAAGAGCGACCGGTCGACCCGAAGGGTCGTAAACCGCCACTTCATTGCGGCCCAGAGAAGATCCGGGGTCCTTACTCACGAGGCCGCCAACGACATGACTCTCGTATTGCCATGCAAGAGAAGAAAGGAATTTCTCGGTCTCACTTGCACTCCCCTCCGCCACCCGGGGCACATTCATGCTGAATCCCGTAGAAAACATCTCCGGAAGGACAATAAGCGATCCGGGAGACACTGCCGCTCCAGTCAGCAGGCGGCGGACGGTATCAAAATTAGCCTCCCGATTTTCCCAGGCGATATCATATTGGAGGGCGACGACGTGCATTTGAATGTTTGAGCCTTATCCCAGACCTTGCCTTCTATACTGCAGCTCGGTTGATTGTGCAAAATCACACCGGCCCCATTTCACCAGCTGATTTCAAGCGCTACCAACTGAAGACCGGCTACAGTGAATCTACCCTGCATGTCTTTCAAAAGAGAACCGCGCCCCTGTTCGAGGCGCGGTTCCTAAAGAATTGACCTTTAGGTCGCTGCCTACGCGACCATGTCTTTCAGATTCTTGAGGGGCCGAACCTTGACGACCCTCCGGGCCGGTTTGGCTGCGACGTCCATCATCTCACCGGGCTTAAATGGATTAGCGCGAGTTGTCGCTTCTGTAGCCGGCTTGTCTTGCACGACGATCTTACAGAGGCCGGGAATTGTGAACTGTCCGGGGCCTCCACGACTCACACCCTTGTTGATCTCAGCGCTCAGCGCATCGAGCACTGAAGCAATTTGCTTGCGGTTAAAGCCGGTTGCCTCGGCCATGTTGTTGAGGATCTCTGTCTTAGTTGCTGCTTTCTGGGCCATGAATTTTGGTTCTTTATTGGTTAGGTTCGAATGAAACTTCGGTCTTCAACCCATAAATTTAAGCGGTTTCCGTCAAGCATTTCGCCTCCTGCGGGAAGAATAAATTTTTATGCGCCCGGTCTATCAGTCTGTCTTTCCTCCATCTGAGAGCACTCTCAGCCATCGTGAGAGACCATACTGGGACTTTAAACGGGGTGAAATAAGCAAGAGGATCCCTCCCTTACGCCTTTCTCCTCACATCGTTTGAGGAAGGTAGTCGTTCGCCTGCAATCTTGGCCGAAACCAGCTACAAAGCCCCTAAAAGCCTGAAAAAAAGGGTAGGAGAATAAGGGTTGGGCATTCACTTCCTCGCTTGCGGTTCCTTGCCAATCGGATCAGAACCTGCCTCTCCCCCTGTTTTTAGCGAGTCCTACGATACTCGGCTCCCAGACTCTGGATCGATGTTCTCCACTCGTGCGGCAGATCACATCTTCTGAAATAATTTTAAAAATTTCCCCGAGAGCCCTCTCTGGATCCAAAGAAAAAAGTGTCCACAAAGGGCATATTTAGCCCCTTGGAGGCCAACAAACCTCACCATCTGCCAGTTTTACCCGGTCTTGAGACACCGTTCGTGCTCCTTCAAAAGCTGACGGCCAGAGCACTGACGACCTGTAAGTCATGCCGCCCGCTGTTGTCAGCCGGATCAGTGTCGTAGGTACTCCGCCCCACTAACTGAAGGCTCAGCCTTTCCGAAAGAGCGTGCTCGACCCTGAGTTCAGAAGTGAGGATATGGCTTTTAAAATCTGTGGCTTTGCTCAGCCATGAGAGTTCCCCCACAAGCTGCGTCCTTTTACCCAGCTGATGTTCCGCCTTGACCGCAGCATAGGTCGCCAGAAAGGCGCTCTCTCGCCCACCTTTCTGTTCTGCCACGACAGAAGGGCCCCCTTCCAAGGTAAGTTCACTCCTCTCTGTTTCGAACACCAACCACCCAAAATATGGGGCGAACGCGAGACGCCAGTCTAGTCCCGCGAGCGCATCATAGTCACAATCCAACCTCATTCCTCCAAAGCTCTCCTTCCCCAGATTCCGCTGATAGTGCAAATCACCAGAAAGGCTTTCTGAACTCAGAGTGCCACGCTGCTGTCCATATACGCCAAAGATGCCGGCCACAAATTCATTATCATTCCAGTCCCTTTTTAACCTGAGTCCACTGCTGATAGAGCGGGCATCACTATTACCTTCGGAAATACTTCCACCCAGCAAAGCAGTGACTGCCCAATCACCAGATCGCGATTTCAGTTTCTTGATTCCGGATGCAAGGACACTCTCACTTTGATCCTCTGGGTGAAGATTATAGCCAAACCCCGCTGTCAGCAAAAGATCCTCCCCGGCTGTCTGAGGCGCCTCCCCATGGAATACGGCTTTCCCGGCGAGACGCAACGACCAGCTTCCTCCTAGCTTGGATTCCAAACCTGCGTCAGCCTCTACCGTGTAGTTACTAAGATCCCCCGCCTCGAAAAAAGCCGTAAGCGATTGAAAAAAGTGCAAGCGCTTCGTCAACTGGAAGTCTAGATGCTCATGCAAACGAACCGAGCTGAACCCGCGGGTGACTGATGCACGTTGCTCCCAGGTAAGACCTGGTCCCGCTTCCAGATCGAGCTCGAAGTTCTCCTTGTCGAGGACTCGCCATCCAATGACCGGCGAGACTACCGCTCTCCAATCAATCCTTGCCGGCTGATCATGAAGAAACTCACCACTTAACCCAGTGTAGAACCGAGTCTTCTGCCCACGGTTCAACTGAAACGAAGTTTCCACCCGCTCACCGGAGCTCACTCCATTATCCCTGCCATAAAGCAAGGAAGCCGCTGCCTTCATCTGCCACTCTCCTAAACTACGGGAAACCTCAAGTCCCGCTGTTCCCCGAAGAGATTCACCATTTCCTCTACTCAGAGTAATGCCAGCGTTTCCCTTCCCCTCCCACCCGGCCAGATGGTCCTCCCCGAGACTCACACAAGCACTCAAAAGCACTCCCATTCCAATAATCGGTATCACCCACACACCGCCTCCTTAGAGCGAGGCATCTTCCCGGTCAAGAGACACCCGCGGCCAAGCCTGGAGACCTTTGCCTCACGCGACCGAGTGATCCAGACCCATCGAGATTCGAAGAAAACCCTAATTCCCTGCGCTATGACAACACGTAGAAAGAAAACAGACCCGCAAGTGGCACCTACAATTGACTTGGTAGGGACGGGAAATTCATGTTCGTATCCATGCCGTGATCTTTAATCGCCTTCTTGCGCTGCTCATCCCTCTCGCAATATCCCCGCTGGTTCCCGCTGAGGACCAGCCGGAGGCAGCTGAGGACGACAAACCAAAAGCAGGCCACTCTCATCAGGGAGAAGCATTTAATCAGGGCCCACGGCACTCCGCCCTTCCGATTGATGGCACAGGTAATATCTCCTTTCCGATTCGATGTTCATGGGAAGAAGGACAACAGTTTTTCAATCAGGGCATCGGACAGCTACACGGATTCTGGTATTACGAGGCTGAGCGGACGTTCCGTCAGATCGCCTCGAAGGATCCCGACTGCGCCATGGCCTACTGGGGGATGGCCATGGCCAACTGGGAAAATGAAAAGCGCGCCAAGGCGTTCATTAAAAGAGCTTCTGAACTTCAGGAGAAGGCCACCGAGCAGAACCAGCGCTACATCCAAGCGCAGGCCAACTACCTCGATGGCGAACCCAAGGACGCAAAAAAGCGCAAGCAGGAGCTGATCGACGATCTCGAGGGCATTATCCAGGATTACCCGGCGGACATCGAAGCCCGCGCTATTCTATGTGTTCGCCTCTGGCAATTCGGACGGAGCGGCCTGCCCATTCATAGCCATCAGGCGGTCGATGCCATTCTCCAGCAGATCTTTGCTGTGAACCCAATGCATCCGGCCCACCACTACAGAATCCACCTCTGGGACGGCAAGAAAGCCAAGGTCGCTCTCGATTCCGCTGCCAAGCTCGGACACACCGCCCCAGGAATTGCCCATATGTGGCACATGCCTGGTCACATTTATTCCAAGCTCAAAAGGTGGGATGACTCTGCCTTTGCTCAGGAGGCCTCCGCCAGAACTGACCATAACTACATGATCACGCGCCGGGTCCTACCCGATCGCATTCACAACTATGCTCACAACAACGAATGGTTGTGCCGAAACTGGATGACACTTGGACGGGCGCACGATGCGCTGGGCATGGCGCAGAGCCTCATTGCCAATCCGAGGCATCCGAAGCTCAATACTCTCAGCCGAGGTGGGCGTAGCGCCAGTTATGGGCGGAGCAGGATCTTTGAGGTGCTCAGGCGTTATGAACTCTGGGACAAAACACTTGAACTTGCAGACACCCCCTACCTCGCACCGACACCCAAGCGTGAGGAACAACTCAAACGCCTCCGCCTTCTCGGACAGGCCCACCTTGGCAAAAAGTCACTGGAAGGACTGCAATCCGTGGACGTGGAGCTCGCCACCCTCCTGAAGACTGCTCGAGAAGAAGGCGAAAAGGCCAAGACCGAGGCCATGGAGAAAGCTGCCAAGGAGGAGAAGAACGAAAAAGACACGGAAAAGCTTGTTAAGGAGGCCACTAAAAAGCCTGAGGAGTGGATCAAGAAGCTAGAGAAAGCCCGGGAGGCTATCGTCTGCTTCTCTGCTTTACTCGAAAACAAAATGGACGAAGCCAAGAAGCACCTTGGGGCGGTTGAGGATGATAAATACAACCTCGCCAAGCTCCATCTCCGGGCCGGTGACGAGGAGAAGGCCCTCAAGATGAGTGAGGAGGCCCTGAAACCTGGTGACAACCGCGTTCTACCTCTTCTCGCTCGTATCGAAATTCTGCATGCCACCGGGAAGGAAGAGCAGACCCGCAAGGCCTTTGAATTACTGAAGCCTATTTCAGCATACCTCGACCTGAAGGCGCCTCCGGTCGCAAGGGTAATGGCGATCGCCGAGGAGCTCGATCTTGGTGACTGGCAGGCAGAGCCTGTACTTCGTGATGACATTGGTGTGCGGCCCTCACTCGATTCGCTTGGGCCAGTGGCCTGGACCCCACCACCAGCCTACGATTTCACGCTGCCTGATGGCACGGGCGGCACGATCTCCCGCAAAGACTACGCTGGAAGGCCAATTATCCTCGTATTCTATCTGGGGTACGGATGCCTGCACTGTGCCGAGCAACTGGAGAAGTTCGCGAAGAGCGCGAAACTTTTCGAGGAGAATGGTTTTGACGTCCTCGCCGTCAGCACGGACAGCGAAACCGATCTGATTAAATCACGGGAAAAGTGGGAAAAGGACGGTAACAGTTTCCCCTTTCCGCTGGTTGCAGATCCGGCCTTGAAGGTGTTCCGGCAATGGAACGCCTATGATGACTTTGAGAAGTCACCACTCCACGGCACTTTTGTGATCTCACCATCGGGCAAGGTCCTCTGGCAGGACATCAGTTCTGATCCTTTCATGGATTGCGATTTCCTCGTCAAGGAAAGCCAGCGCCTGCTCCACTTGCATGGACAGGACCTCTAAGCTTCGTCTAATCCAGAAATTTGGGGAAACGTTTTCCTCTTGAACAGAAACTGGGCTACTGAGCTGGCCCCCAGACCTCCTTGAGCGCGTCGTGCAGATTGGGGTCGTGATTCTTGAGCTCCGCACGGACAAACGGATAAAAATCGTTGTGATAAAAGTAGGCCTCGGTCCCCTCAGCAAAATACTCCTTATGGTTGGTGGCACCGTAGTGCCTCACAGTTCGGCCCGTGTAGAGAAGAACCCTCTCATATGTTCCCTCCTTCATGGCCGCATCATAGGAATCCACGATGGGCTTGTAATCGAAACCAAGAATCTGATCGTGATAGGCGTGGGCAAGCTCGTGGAGAACGACCGCCGGGTGCTTGAGCAACTGCCCTCGTGAGATCAACGCCTCGGCCTGTGGGATGTGCACCTTCTTATTCAGGCGAGGATCATGCCCGTGTCTTCGCAACCATCCCTCCCCGGGGTGATATTGCATCGCTCCAAGGGAGGGATGCTTATGCTCAATCCATATCTCACACGTCTGCAGCCTTTTGAGGACATCGCCCTGAACCAGAAGTGAGATGCGATTGAGGTGATCCCCAAGCATCCGCAGACACTTCTTGCCGGTCACCGCATGCTCTCCGGCGAGCAAGGCCGGATCAATATGCACTGTCCAGCCCTCCATATTGCGCACTACGGGATCAAACCGGACGCCCTTTTCAGCGACCCTCCTTTGCTCTCTGGGCTTGCGGTCACCCTGAGCAAACACCATCGCGCCGAGTGCCGCGACGAGGAGGAGTGGAAGGACCAAAGTATTCATTTTCATATCTCCAGACTAGGGCAGAGCGATAGAGGCGCAAGAACCGCGACCAGTAAGTTCAATTCAACATGCTCCCAGTCCCCGCAGTCAGTTTTCCGAACCTGTCTCTTAAAAGCTGGATCTCCTGCCGTGTGGTATGGCGTTTTGCAGCTCGCCCATGCTCGATCACGACCTTAACCCCCAGAGGGTCGACCGTCAGGCTGATGAGACGAAAGACCGGCTCTCGACGCAGACGAAAGAAGCAATGCAGGGGAACATCGGGATGCTCCGCATTCCACAAGAGATCCGCAGGAGGAAACCCATCAATATCTGCTAGCGCTCTGAGAACCATCCGGATGATTTTTGCGCCATGCCTCCGCTCAAGACGACTGGCGGCATATCGACTTAATTTTTCATCAAGAAAGGATAGAGCCGGGCTTTTCCTCGCCTCCGCAATTTCCACAAGAAGGCGCTGCTGATGAACACTCATTGCTGCCTGCAGCTGAGCCCTCGTGATCCCTCCCTTTTCAAATAGGGCCACCAGCCGATGAGGGGGAAGCAGTAGTTGCGACATGAATATCTTTTAAAGCCAGGATTATTGCGGAGGCAGCATATTACGGCTTCTTACTGCCGGCACCTCAAAGTCCCACCCCACCTGATGAACCTTTTCTTCACGAACTATCGACGACCAAGACCGAGTTCTTTTCTGCAGTAGGCGATACTTTTTGAGATATCCTCTCTCTGGTCTACGGGTCCTGCCTTTCTGGGCTTTCCGCTCTTAGCCAGAGCTAGGAACTTATCATACCCCTTCGGCTTACCCTTCGGCCAAGCCTTCCAGAAGTCGTCCTTCTTCACCTGCAACTCACGATTAAACCCGGAGATCGTCTCGATGTTGACTGCAACATCAGGACAGAGTTCCGCAAAGCGCGCAAAAAAGGCCTTCAGATCGGTATTTCCCTCCCCCATCGCAGTCCATTGGACAGTAACACCGTTTTCACTCTCCCACACCGCCGAGTCTCGGAGGCTGGTGGTGAGCACATATTCCCCGATGTTCTCCAATGCCTGAACGGGATCTTCCATCGTCCACACAGCGTTGCCAGAATCAAAATTAGCCCCCACAAAATCCGGTCCTGCCTCCTCGATGAGACCACGGAGCTCCAACGTATGCATGTCACCTGCGTGATTCTCCATCGCGATCTTGATCCCCGAATCCAGACACCGCGTGCGGTTTCTCTTGAGAACCTTCACCGTGTCGGCGATCCGCGCCTCGATTCCTCCTTCCGTCTTACGGTCATCCCCAGCTCCCAGAACAACACGAAACGCAGGAGATCCCAGCGCCGCCGCCGCCCTGATACCAAGCTGCAGGTGCTCATCGGCACTCCCCCATGTATCCCGGAACTTCACCGAGGTGGGGCAGATACTCCAGCTCCCGAGAAGGATCCGTATTCCCGCATCCTCTCCCTGCTTCCGCACATCCTTCAGATACGAATCGGTCATCTTTTCGAAGGGCCCGAAGTCCGTAATAAATAGAGTATCACATTTGAGCTCTGCGGCATATTTGATGAGCTCCGGCGCTTTCCATTTCATCGCCCGGACCGCAAAGTTGTCATAGCCAAGAGCCAGTCTCGATTGTGTCTCACTACTCTCAGCCCATACCCCTTGAGATCCAATGATCGACGAACTTGCTACTCCCTTCAAGAATGTGCGTCTGTGCATGCCTCATCCAATGCTAAAACCGGGCTACCGATCAAGCGTGAGGTTGAAAGGGAATTCAAGGAGCCCCGGCCCATAACCCTGCTAAGCCGCCTCCCCTGCCTCATCACACATGTCCCGAAAAGCTCTTACTCCCACCATAACCAGCCGCTTAGAGGCCACTTTGGCGATTGAAAGCTGAGGCCAGCTCGCCCATTAATCTCCTAACCCATGCCATTTCCTGCTGTTTTTTTGTGCCTGCTGGCTGCCGGTTCAGCCCTCGCCCAGCATGATGGGTGGACGACAACTACTGTTCCGCAGGAAGGTGGATGGAAGGGTGCGAGTGGGTTTGGGTGGTATCGAGCCTACGTCAAGATTCCCCGTGAATGGCAGGGAAGCCGGCTTCTTCTTGTTGTTGATACCATCAGCGATGTCGATGAAGCGTTCTTCAATGGAGCCAAAGTTGGAGCTAATGGTTCGATGCCTCCTTTGTTCGGAAAACCTTCAAGCAACATAAGACGTCCATTCGTCATTGAGCCTGACCAGATTCGCTTTGGGAAAGCCAATCTCATCGCATGGCGGGTTTTCAACAAGGAGGGCAAGGGCGGCATTCTCAAGGGACCGCTCCACCTGACGAGGATCAATGATGCTATAGATCTGACCGGGCAGTGGCTTTTCAGGCGTGGCGATGTACCGTCCTGGGCGCATTGGGGGAAGAACCCGGAGGCGGAGACCGCCTCGTATCTCAGCCTAGCTGGGGCAGAGCACGCTGGACACCGTGGAGTCATTCCTGCGGACAAGGAGTGGCGCTGCCAGTTACTATCCGCGGTCTCTCAACACTTTGATGGGAACAAGAATCCTTATGCCCGGGCCGATGACAAGGGCCAACCTTCTTCCCACGAGCAGGCCCTCGATTTGTTTGAGACCGGTGCTGGATTGACCGTGGAAACCGTTCTCAGTGAGCCCGAGGTCCGGCAACCTCTCTTCATGGACTTCGACGAACGCGGGCGGCTCTGGGTCGTACAATATATACAATATCCCAATCCTGCAGGACTCAAAGTCCTCACTTGGGACAAACACCTCCGCAAGGTTTTTGACCAAGTGCCTCCCCCTCCGCCATTTACCAGCTCCGCCCATCAGAAATTCGCCGGCCGTGACAAGATCACTATCCATGAAGATACCAATGGCGATGGGAAATATGACCTCCATAAGACCTTCCTCGACAAGCTGAACATGGTGACCTCTCTCGCTCATGGAAACAATGGCGTCTGGGTCCTGCACCCTCCCTACCTTCTTTTTTATCCGGATAGAAACCAAGACGACATCCCTGACAGTGAACCCATTGTGCACCTGTCAGGGTTCAACCTGGAAGACACCCATTCACTCTCCAACAGCCTGAAGTTCGGCCCTGATGGATGGCTCTATGGATGTACTGGAAGCACGGTGACCGCTCGCGTACGGGTTCATCTCGATGAGACCGCTCCCCGCTATCCTTTCCTCGGACAGAACATCTGGCGCTACCATCCGACACGACATGACTTTGAGCTATTCGCGGAGGGTGGCTGGAATAACTTCGGGGTCGATTTCGATGCTGTCGGACGCCTCTACTCCGGCACGAATGGGACTCAGCAGGCTGTCCACTTTGTCCAAGGGGGCTACTACCAGAAGGGGTTTGGCAAGCATGGCCCCCACACGAACCCATACAGCTTTGGGCATTTCTTTGGAATGCCTATCAAAGGAGAAAGGATCCGGCTCGTTCATCAATGGATCCACTACAGCAGCGGGGAGATTCCACAACTCGAGGGGCGCCTCGTCGGGCCCAATTCACTCGGAAACAAAATTCATGCCCTCCGGATGGAACCCCGCGGCAGCACCTTTACAACCATCGAAGAACAGAACCCTCTTCGAACCAACGATCAATGGTTTCGCCCAGTCCATTGCGCGGTCGGGCCAGATGGGTCAATCTATGTGGCCGACTTTTACGATGCCCGCATCACCCATGTGGACCCGCGGGACAACTGGGATCGGAGCAACGGTAGGATTCACCGTATTCGAGCTAGTGACTCCAAGACCTCCAAGCCTCCTGATCTTGGAAAATTATCCTCCACTCAGCTGGTGGATAAGCTCCTCGAGAAAAACCAGTGGGCGCGACGCCACGCGCGCAGACTCCTGCGGACGCGCAGTGCAGAGCCTTCCCTCGATGAGCTGGGCAGGATCGTGAAAGAGTACAATCCCGATAACGACAGGTCGGAGCAGCAGGCTCTTGAGGCCCTCTGGATTCTCCAAGGGACATCCCTGCCAAAAACCAATCCCTCCGAAATGAAAGAAATCCTGCTCGCTGCTCTGGGGTCTTCCAGCCCAGACCTGCAACGGTGGGCTATTCGAATCGCTGCTGATCACGGGACCCCCCTCGGCCCTGCTCTGGTTGAAATTGCGAGTGGCACGAAGCACGCCGAAGTGATTTCTCAGCTTGCCTCTGCCGCCCGGATTCTGGGAGATCGATCGCTGATCGAGGCCTTGGCCAGAAGAGGTGAATTTTCTGCCGACCCTTTCATCCCTCTTCAGCTCTGGTGGGCTCTCGAGAGTCTCATCAGCCATCACCCCGTTCAAGCGCGGGAGCTGCTCTCCTACTCGGAGTTCTGGGATACTCCCCTCTTCGAGAGCATTCTGAGCGAACGAGTGGGACGGCGATATATGGCAGAGCGAAGCCCGGAAAGCCTCAAGATGTGCGCTCAGCTTCTTACGCGCGCTAAGGGATCCAAGCATCTCGGAAGCCTGATCCGTGGAATGGTCCGAGCCCTTGAAGGAACATCTCTCGATCCAGTTCCTCCAGAACTTGACGCTGCACTAGCGTATCTCTGGAAGAATGGAGACGTCTCAGGAGAGGTCATTCAACTCTCCCTGAGGCTGAGGAGCCCGCAGGCCCTCGCAGCCGCACGCCCCCTCCTGAAGGCCACTTCGACACCTCTTTCTCAGCGTCTCGATTTAATAAAGGCTCTGGGGGAGCTGGCTGATGCACCCTCCGAGGAGATCTTTCTAGCGTTAGTCCGGAACGAAAAAATGGAGCCTGCCATACGGCTGGCCGCTCTCACTGGGCTGAGAAGGTATTCCGGGGAGAACATTCCTTCCACTCTCCTGAGCCTTTATCCCCGCCTACAAGGCGATCTCCGCCAGGTGTCCCAGTCACTACTTGCCAGTAGGCCCGAATGGGCCCACCAGCTCCTCTTGGCCGTAAAGGACGGCATTATCGACAAGGCCTCTATCAGCCAGGCAAATATCCTGTTGATGAACCACTATGAGGATAGCGAGATTAAGAGCCTCCTCACTCAGCACCTCCGTCCTTCTCCACGCTCGAACAAAGAGAAGGCTGAGCGGATCACAGAGATCAAGGCGCTTCTCTCCGCAGAGAAGCCAATAGGGAACCCGTCTGACGGATATACCGTTTTTGCGCAGCAGTGTGCCGCCTGCCACAGATTCAAGGATCAGGGACGGGATATTGGACCAGACCTAACAGGCTACGAGATGAAAAATCTCGATTATCTAGTGCCCGCCATCATCGACCCCAACCTCGGCATCAGGGAAGGCTTTGAACTTTCCACAATTACCCTGCGCCCAGCCGGAAACGCGACCTCTGCAATTCTAACTGGATTCATTACAGATACGAATGATCTCACCGTTACTATCAAGGACCTTTCAGGGATCAGCACTGTGATCGCCCGCAAAGATCTCTCTCAGCTGACCAGAGCACCGGTCTCTGTCATGCCCGATGGGCTACTGGACCTATTAAACGCCCAGCAGATTCGTGATCTGGTCGCCTATCTTCAATCCAAGAGCTGATTCCGGCGGCCACGAATTCAAGGCTCACTCACAAAAGGGTCTAGGGCATAAGAATAAGGCGGTAGCCCACAACCATGAGAAACGCATCTACGAGCAGGTGGCTGATCCAGCAGCCCAGCACCGTCCCCTGCCGCTGATACATCCACGTCCATATTACGCCCCCTATTCCAACCAGAAAGGAGAGAAAAAGGGCCAGCGGGAGAGGGAACAGTACGCTCATGAGGACCAGGTGGTGACCCGTGAAAGCCACCGCGGCGAGAAGGTGGCCAGGCCAGTAGCCAACCATCTTGCGCAGATGCCCATAGACAAACCACCGCCAGTAATACTCCTCCATCGCAGAATGGAGAACCGTAATGAAAATAGCCACAATCAGGAACCGCTCTTTCGAGGCAAACCCCAACCCCTTCGCTTTCTCAACAAGATTATGGCTGTTCTCTCTGACGATCTCTCCGACCGGCGTGAGAACCAGGATCCACCCTGCCAGCACGATACCAAGCCCACTCAAGACCCCTGTGACTACAACCGTTCCCCATGAGGGCCAATGGCCAGATCGGCTTTCCCTCCGGACGAGGCCCCCAAGTCCTATCAATCCAAAAAAGAAGAGCGGATACACGAGAACCCAGACCTTGGTACCGAACCATGCGCCTCGCCCCGCGTTCCCATGGGGAAACCAGACAACGTAAATCAACGCACACAGAAGGGGCACAACAAGAGCCGCAGCCATCGCTGGCCAGCTCATTCGGTTGCTTCCGTTCCCTCCCGGCATGCGAGGATGGTAAAGCAACCACCACCGGCCTTGTCCATTACATCCACCGCGACAGGATGTTATTTTCTCCTACGCGTCCCCCACTTGACTATTCTCAGGTCACCAGCTGATAACCGATCACCATCAGCATCACGTCTACCAGAAGGTGGCTGACCCAGCATCCCACTAAAGTCCCTTGCCTCTCATACATCAGGGACCAGATCACGCCCCCTACCATTACACAAGCGGTCAGGATCAGGGCGAGGGCGACCGGGAAAAACTGTAGAGTGACAATCAGGTGGTGCCCTCCAAAAGCTCCAGCCGCCAACAGGTGGGCGCCCCAGCGACCCATCTTACCTCGCAGTTGACCGTAAACAAACCACCGCCAGTAAAACTCCTCCAGTCCAGAGTGGAATACCGATACAAAGATGGCAAAGAGGAGAAAATTTTCCCGGAAGCCGAGCCCCTCCGCTCGAATGAGAACTCGTGGAGCGGCTTCCCACACAAGCGCTCCGATGGGAGTCCACATGAGGATGAACCCTGCAGATGCGATTAACAACCCACTAAGTAGACCAGTTATCCCCACGCTCTTCCAGGTCGGCCACTGCCTACCCGGGGCCCTCCTCAGGACGCCATGCGATCCAGCTCTCCAGAGGAGAAGAAGCGGATAGCAAAGGATGAAAACTTTTGTCAGGGTGTATGCGGACTTACCGATCGGACCATTCGGGAAGATGACAAAGTAGAAGAGCGATCCTATCGTCGGCACCACGAGAGCGAGCAGTAACAAAACCCAGCTAAGTTGGCAGCGCGATGCGTTCATCCTACCCGCAGCATGACCGATGGCCACAGGAACGGTGAGTAGATATTTTCAATCATTTCATCGATTGGAGTGATGCGTGCCTCCCCTTCTCTGAGCCGGTCCATCCTTGCGCCCTCGAGCAGCAGACCGTAGAAAGAACCTCGCCATGCGCCCATCAATTCTTCTCCTCTGGCCATTCGCAGTAATGGCGAGCGAGAGCCCCGATTTCGGGCGTGATATCAGGCCTATTCTGGCAGAAAACTGCTATCACTGCCACGGACCGGATGAGCAGGCAAGGGAGGCGAAGCTAAGACTGGATACCTTCGAGGGAGCTACCACTGGAGGCGCGTCCGGCCCGGCGATCGTGCCGGGGAAGCCAGCGGAGAGCGAATTGATTGCCAGAATCTTCTCTTCTGATGGGGACGACCACATGCCACCCCCAAGCTCAAAACGAGTTCTCACCCCGGACCAGAAAGCCCTTTTAAGCGAATGGATCGAAGAAGGAGCCAACTACGAAGAGCACTGGGCATGGCAAAAGCCACAGCGCCCCGGAGTGCCTTCAGCCCCCGATCCCTCTCTGGTCCGCAACCCGGTTGACTCTTTTCTGTTACGTCGACTTGAACAGGAGGGCTTGTCTTACTCCTCCGAGGCTGACCCTGCAGTCCTCCTGCGGCGCCTCTTTCTGGATCTCATTGGGCTCCCTCCGAATCCGGAGGATATTCAGGCCTTCGAGGGCACATGGGCCAATTCCGAAGAGCGGGAAAAGGCGTATGATGAAACCATTAATCGCCTCCTTTCCTCCCCCCGTTTTGGCGAGAGGTGGGGAAGGCCATGGCTCGACCTTGCTCGGTATGCGGATTCTAACGGTTTTCAGGCAGACCAGTTGCGTCCTTCATGGAGCTACCGTGACTGGGTCATCAGGGCACTTAATTCCAATATGCCGTTCGATCAATTCACGATTGAGCAGATTGCTGGCGACCTTCTTCCCGGCGCCACACTTGACCAAAGAGTTGCCACAGGATTTCACCGGACGGTGACTTGTAATGTGGAGGCAGGGGTTAGTCCTGAAGGCAACCGGGTTGATCAGGTGATCGACCGGGTCAACACCACTGCCACGGTCTGGCTGGGTGTTACCCTGGAATGCGCCCAGTGCCATGACCACAAATACGATCCATTTACCATGGAGGATTACTACTCCTTCTTTGATTTCTTCAATCATACCCCACTCGAAGTTCAGCTACCCAGTAACAAAACTGACGTGTCACACGATTTCATCGGCCCTTATCTTGATCTTCCCTTTACCGCCGAACAGCAACAACAAGCGAAAGATCACGATGACCAAATCGCCCTGCTCCAGCAAGACCGCGACGACGCCCTCGAGTCTGAAGAAGAAGCCTATCTCTCCTGGGAACGCCAGCACTCCGAAAGCGCCGCACAGCCACTTGATTGGGAGATTCTCCAAGTCACTAAATTCAGCTCCACCGGCGGGGAACACCACGACATTCTCGAAGACGGATCTGTCCTTCTCAGCGGTAAAGTGCCCAACACCACGGCCTATACCGTCGAAACCCGAACAACTCTTCCCCGCATCTCCCAGCTCAAACTGGAAGCACTCTCAAATCCCATGCTTCCCGGCAATGGCCCCGGCCGCGGAGACGCCCAACAGCCCAACTTCGTCCTCAAGGAAT
This sequence comes from Roseibacillus sp., assembly GCA_002686085.1. Taxonomy (GTDB): domain Bacteria; phylum Verrucomicrobiota; class Verrucomicrobiia; order Verrucomicrobiales; family Akkermansiaceae; genus Roseibacillus_B. The sequence goes on from NZAC01000071.1 coordinate 40,674, forward strand.
TCACCGCCACCCTCCGTGACCACGAGAGCGAGATACCAATCAAACTGCACCGCCCACAGGCAAACTTTTCCCAGAAGAACTGGGACGTCGCAGGCCTGATCGACGGCAGACCATCCACGGGTTGGGCCATCAATCCACAGTTCGGAAAATCCCATTGGGCTACCTTCGAACTGGTCAACCCAATCGAACAAACAAGTGGGACCACCCTCGTCTTTACGTTGCCACAGAACTGGGGTAAGGGGCGCGTTATTGGAAACCTCCGCCTCTCCGCCCGCAGCCAGGTCAGCAGAGGCTCCAAACTTCCTGCCGACCTGATTGCTATTCTCAAAAATCCGGCTGACAAACGCAGTGAAGCCCAGCAAAAGAAACTCCGCGCCCACTTCGAGAAAGAAAACCCCACCATCAAGAAAATCGATGCAGAGATCGCCCGGCTCAAGAAGCAGCGCAATACCATCAAAGCCAATCAAACCCTAGTCATGGTCGAAATGGAGAAACGGCGGACAACTCACATCCTGAATCGAGGAGAGTTTCTCTCCCCAGGAGAAAGGGTTCGGGCAAGGACGCCCGCCATTCTCACTCTCTCCCGCAAGCCGAATGATGAGACCAGACCGCCGGATCGACTCGCACTGGCTCAGTGGCTGGTCGACCGGGATAACCCCCTCACAGCTCGCGTGGCGATCAACCGCTGGTGGGCTGAACTGTTCGGCAACGGAATCGTCGCGACTCTGGAGGACTTCGGGACTCAATCCCCGGCTCCCAGCCATCCGGACCTTCTGGACTGGCTCGCAGTTGAGTTCATGGAATCCGGCTGGGACATGAAACATCTTCTCAGAGTAATGGTGAGCTCTCAGGCCTATCGGCAATCCTCACGAATCACTCCTGAGCTCCTCGAAAAGGATCCTCGCAATCTCCTCCTCGGCCGCGCACCTCGCTTCCGGCTGAACGCAGAGCGAATCCGCGATAATGCTCTGGCTATCTCCGGCCTCCTCTCTCCAAAAATGTTCGGCAAGCCCGTAATGCCCTATCAGCCGCCCGGGCTCTGGCGCCAAACCGGCCGAAATGAGCCTAAATGGCTTGAGGAGAAGGACGAGGACCGCTGGCGACGGGGAATTTATATCGTCTACCGCAGAGCCGCTCCCTACCCAAGCATGGTCAACTTTGATGCCCCCGACAGGGCCGCCTGCAGTGTAGCTCGTGCGCGCACTAATACTCCAAACCAGGCCCTTACGCTCTTGAACGATCCCGCCTTCGTGGAGATGGCACTCGCGCTCGCTGACCGAATCCTCCAGGAGTCCAGCTCTCCGGAAAACAGAGTCCAGCACGGTTTTCGTCTGGCAGTTTCACGCCTGCCTGACAGCCGGGAAAGCCGCATCATTGATCACCTCCTGCACGAGAGGCTAGACCACTTCACAGCGCACCCCAAGGAAGCCGAGAACCTGCTCAGCAACCCTCATTTCGTCTACCAGCCTCAAACCCAGAACCACTTGGAGTTAGCAGCGTGGTTTTACGTCGCAAGTGCACTCCTGAATCTCGACGAGACTATCACGAAAAATTAAAGGCATTCTCGCTACACCTCTCTGGTAACACCCTGCTTCTTCCTTCGCCCATCCGATGATTTCCAGCCACCTTCAGAACGAGACCCGGCGCCTCTTTCTTCAAAAGACGGGATATGGCCTGGGGGCAGCCGCTTTCTCTTCACTTGCCAACGCTGACTCTGCTGGGGCAGCTGACGGCGCGCTACCGCAGTCCGGCCTGCATCACGCCGCCAAGGCGAAGCGGGTAATCTACATTCATCTCGTGGGGTCTCCATCCCACCTGGATCTTTTCGATTACAAGCCTGAGCTGCAGAAGCGAACGGGGCAATTGTGCCCTGACGAGTTCTTCGACACGAGCAAGCTGGCCTTCATTCGAGAGCAGCCCAATCTTCTTGGCACTCCCAAAGAGGATCAGTTTGCCTTCCGTAAATGTGGAGCCTCCGGCATGGAGCTGTCCAACCTGCTTCCTCACCTTCAGGGAGTTGCGGATGAACTATGCCTCATCAAGACCCTGCACACCGACCAGTTCAACCATGCGCCCTCGCAGATGTTTCTTCTGACGGGGTTCGAACGATTCGGGCGGCCCAGCATGGGCTCGTGGGTAAGCTATGGTCTGGGAAGCGAAAACCAGAATCTCCCTGGATTTGTGGTCCTGATCACGGGACAGGTCCTCGGGGCAGGCAATAGCGCATTCGGAAGCGGATTTCTTCCAACCATCCATCAGGGAATCGAATTTCGATCCAAGGGCGACCCGGTCCTCTACCTGTCCAATCCGAAGGGAGTTTCCCCGGGGGAACGCAAGATGGTTGTGGATGCAGTGAACGATCTCAATAAAGAGGCCCTCGCTGACGTGGGAGATCCCGAAATTGCTACAAGAATCAGTCAGTATGAAATGGCCTACCGGATGCAAACCAGCGTTCCCGAGCTGATGAATATCGCCGATGAGCCTCAATCTATCCACGAGATGTATGGCACCCAGCCCGGCAAGACATCCTTTGCGAATAACTGCCTGCTGGCGAGGAGACTGGTGGAGCGCGACGTTCGTTTCGTCCAACTTTTTGATCAGGGATGGGACCATCACGGAAGTGTTTTCAACAGCCTCCCCAATAAGACCCGGCAGGTCGACAAACCCATTGCGGCGCTTATACGGGACCTCCGGGAAAGAGGACTTCTGGATGAAACCCTTGTTATTTGGAGCGCTGAATTTGGCAGAACCCCGATGGCTCAGGGTGCAGTGGGTAATGGCTCAGGAAAAACCAAGGCTGGACGCGATCATCATAAGGACGCTTACAGTGTGTGGATGGCCGGGGGCGGCTGCAAGGGGGGCCACGTTCACGGGGCAACTGATGAGCTCGGGTATGCCATCGCACATGATCCCGTTCACGTTCACGATTTCAATGCGACCATCCTTCATCAGCTGGGCATTGACCATGAGCGCCTTACCTTCCGCTATCAGGGAAGACAGTTCCGCCTCACTGATGTGCACGGAAGAGTGATAAAGGATATTCTCGCTTGAACGCGATTCGGGCACGCCTTTCCTTCCTGACTGCCTGCTAGCCCATCTGGAGCATCTCACCAATACTCCTCAGGATTTCTCTCCTTCCCGCTCCGGTCTTGGTCGAAGAAATATATGCTCGGGGCTCGCCCTCACTCCACTTCTTCATCGCCTCCCGGAAAAGAGCTATGTTCTTTTTTGCTACGCTCTCCTTGTTCTTATCCGCCTTGGTAAAGACCAGTTCGAAAGGAACTTCTCCCGCTACAAGCCACTCCACGAACTCCAGGTCAACACCCTGAGGGGGATGTCGTGAATCAATCAGGACGAAGGCACAGACCAGGTTCCCTCGTTCGATGAGATAATCAGAAATAAATTTCTGGAAACGTACACGGTCCGCCTTGGAGACCTTCGCGTATCCATATCCCGGCAGATCGACGAGACTCCATCTCTCATTGATTGTGAAGAAATTGATCTCCTGGGTGCGACCGGGGTTGCCAGATACCCGGGCCAGACCCTCCACCTTTGTCAGAAGGTTGATGAGGGATGACTTACCTACATTCGAGCGCCCGATGAACGCGAACTCCGGCAATGAAGAAGCAGGGCAGGTTTCCAGGCTGACTGCGCTGAGTTTAAAGTTGGCCGAGTGGATCTTCACCGTGGTCTAAAATTTTATATCATGGATCAGGCTATCCACCAGTCCCCTCCCACAATTACACCCAGGCCGCCCGAAGCAACTCCTTCAGGCGTTCCTTCTCCGTTGCCGAAGTCTTTGCTACGAATCCCCGGGCATGAGCAAAATGTACATCATCCTCCGGATCAATCCGGGTGAACTCCAGTCGGGGGTGATCATTGTGGCGAGAGAGCCCATAGCCGCTACCTCGCCGGTCCGGATACACCAGACCCACCACGCACTCTGATTCGCCAATCGAATCGAGATAGCGCCCCAACCCCACCGAGGGCTCAGCCGGAAGCGGATTGGTTCGTGGCATGAATAGAACCTTGAAGGAATCCCCTCCGTTGGCCTCGAGCGTCCAGAGCTCACCATGCTTACCGATGAAGGTGAGCCGCTCACGCAGGGTCTTCAAATACTCCAGAAGATCCTCTCCCACCCAGCGCATCATTTCATAGAGCAGATCGCCGGGATCGAGACGCTCCGCTTGTGCAAAACGTCGCAGCAGGGTCACATCCATTGGAGAGTTGAGCTTGCTTATGATGTCACGGTCAACACCCAGCCACTTGGCCGTCCCACCTGCCCCCCGGGTATCGAACCACTCTGCGGGCTCGAGCCAGTCACAGAACATCTTTGCGTCTTGGTAGAGTCCGAGGTCCTGAAGCACAAGGGAAAGCGCACAGACCGGATCGTGATCGCGCGGGAACTGATGATGATCAAAATTCCCTCGCTCGGGCTCATGTTCTCCACCCACATCGACCACCAACACTTTTTCATTGTCGAGGTCACCCTGCTTCGGCTCACGCCGCTCGATAGGAGCCCCGTGCTGTGCCACCAGCAGGCTGCAGGCCAGGTAGTCGTCTTTGTGCGCACCCCCCGGGTGCGTAAGAATCAGTTCGATGGACATGAGAGGCGGGACGGTAGGGAGTTGAGACCGGAGAGCAAGCTCTCGCGTCAGGCGGGGTGCCAGCGCGAGTGCTGATGGCTCTATTTCCAACTCTTCTTCCTACATTCGCTTGAGGGTCAGCAGGCGAAACTCCATTGCTTCCGCTCCGGGAATTTCCGTCGCGCGGAGAATGAGTTCACCCTTCCCTTTCTCAAGTGCGATCCTCCCGATTGTCACAGCCTTGAAATCCTTGACGTAGGACTCCATACGCGGATGACGGTCGCGCGCTGCCCCCAGCTCTGGCACATCATGTGCCTCTTTCAGCTCAAAAGGAAGCTTCGCTCCATTGAAGGACAACTCGAACTTTGCGCCTGCATCCCGGGCCGCATAGTAGAGGGCAACCTCGTAAGTCCCGGAGGCGGCAACCTCTACATCAAAACTGAGCCAATCCTCAATACGTGTCCAATTCTTGAAATACGAACAGTTGGGAAACCGGTTTGACCGCTTAATGGCGCCATGGGCCGTCGCATCTCTGGCCGGCAGCTGGGAATAGGCTGCTTCCGGATGGGCAATGACAAAAGGACGTTTGTCATCGTAGTATGTCGGCATGAAGGCCTCACGGTGTGTCCTTGCCGCTCGGCTCAAGGTTGCAACGACTTCAGGGTGACGTGATGCCACATTCTGTTTCTGCGCTGGATCCGCAACCATATCGTAAAGCCTGCGCTTGTCGTCCAACCGGAAACGTTGACTTCGGACACTAATTCTCTCTTTCCAATGATTAATAAGAATACGGGATGGCCAGGGCCTCTCCTCGGATTTTTCTCTCAGCAGCAACCGCTTGAGGCTGACCCCATCAAGTTCCTTGCCCTCTTCAACAGGGACCCCGGCGAGATCACAGAGGGTTGGCAGAAGGTCTCGCACACTCGCTATCTGAGGAACAACCTCTCCCGGCCGCAGGTGACCGGACCACCGAATATACAGCGGGCTTCTCACTCCGCCTTCGTCGGTGGACCCCTTCCTGCCACGCATTCCTCCATTCCAACGCACTCCATTCGGTCCGTTGTCATGAAACCAGACTACTATGGTCTCCCCCGCCACTCCGAGTGACTCAAGGCGCGCAAGCACCCGTCCGACGTTCCAGTCAATATTTTCACACATGGCGAGAGCACTCCTCTTATGAGTGTCGATCTCGCGTTCCGGGTTCTGTTGATTCTGCATTTTGAGGCTTCGTTCAGCAAAGCGCTTCCAGAACTTATCAGGAACCTGCATGGGTGAATGTGGGGTATTGTAGGGAATGTAGGCAAAGAATGGTTTTCTGGACTCCACTGCACCCTCAATGAAAGCAATCGCCTTACTGGTGAAGTCATCGACGCAGAAACCCTCACCCTTGACCGGACGACCGTTCCACTCAAGAAGCGGGCTATAATAGTTACCCCAGTGGCCACTGCAGAAACCATAGAACTCGCCGAACCCACGCCCGTTTGGGTGGTAGGGGTATTGCATGCCGTTATGCCATTTACCGAACGCACCCGTTAAATAACCCTCTGCCCTGAACAGATCAGCCACGGTTACCTCCCCGAGATTCACCCGCTCACCTCCTGCCGAAGTAGAGTATACGCCTGAGCGCGCGTGATGCCTCCCAGTGAGAAACTCTGCCCTCGTGGGCGAACAGACCGGACACACATAGAAACGATCAAAGCTCGTCCCATCCCGCTTCAAGGAATCGATATGGGGCGTCTGAAGATCGACATTACCGGAGCTTGAGAGATCTCCCCAACCCTGATCATCAGTAAGAAAAACCAGAACATTCGGTGAAGAGCCGACCGCTGGGTGAACCGCGATTCCAGTAAGGATGAAGAGGAACAATCTGACATTCATCTGCAAGGCCGATGGTGCACATGAACCTTCAAGGCTTGAAGTAAAATCACCTGTGCCTCTGCCTCTATCAGGAGCAATCCTGTAGTCTCAACGAACCACAATCTGTTGACCATTGTCTCCCTCTAACGTAAGTCCGACCCTCCCCTACCTGCTGACAATGTCTTCACCCACGATCATTTACACGATTACCGACGAGGCTCCGGCTCTTGCGACCCGCTCTCTGCTGCCAATCATTCATCGATTCACCAGCTCCTCAGGGATTCGAGTTGAAACCCGGGACATCTCCCTCGCCGCCCGGATCCTTGCGGTATTCCCCGATTTTCTCGAGGAAAGCCAGCGGCAAAGTGATGCACTGGCTGAGCTTGGAGCACTCGCACAGACACCCGAGGCCAACATCATCAAGCTGCCTAACATCAGCGCCTCCATCCCCCAGCTCGAGGCCGCCATCAGGGAATTACAGGGGCATGGGTATCCTCTTCCCGACTACCCTGCGGCCCCCTCAACCCCTGAGGAAATCGACATCAAGGCCCGCTACGACCGAGTCAAGGGCAGCGCGGTAAATCCAGTACTGCGAGAAGGCAATTCTGACCTCCGAGCCCCAAAAGCAGTCAAGCAATATGCACGCAACAATCCTCATTCAATGGGCATGTGGTCGGAGGATTCCAAGACGAACGTCGCAACCATGTCCGCAGGAGATTTTCGTTACCGGGAGAAGTCCATCACGGCTGAGAGTGCCACTACTTTCCAAATCGAGTTTGTCGATCCCCACGGTAGCGCTGGAGTTCTCAAACCCGCAGCGCCGCTTCTCGCCGGGGAGGTTCTTGATGCCAGCGTCATGAGCCTGAAGGCTCTCTCCTCTTTTCTCGACCATCAGATCGCCCACGCGAGGGAGGAGGGACTCCTCTTTTCCTTGCACATGAAGGCCACCATGATGAAGGTCTCTGACCCTGTCATCTTCGGCCAATGCGTGCGTGCATACTTCAAGGAGCTGGTCGAAAAACATGAACCGCTTCTCAACGAACTTGGTGTCGATTTCAACAATGGAGTCGGAGACCTTCTTGCCAAGGTTGAGACCCTTCCTCAGGAAAAACACGAGGAGATTAAAGCCGACCTTCAGGCCTGTTACGACAAGGGGCCGGCGCTGGCGATGGTGAACTCTGACAGAGGGATCACGAATCTTCATGTGCCCAGCGACGTCATCATTGACGCCTCCATGCCGGCCATGATTCGTGACTCGGGCAAGATGTGGAATGCACGGGGTGAGCGCCAGGACACCCTCGCCGTTATTCCCGACAGCTCCTATGCAGGAATTTATCAGGCTACGATTGAATTTTGCCGAGAGCATGGAGCCTTTGACCCTGCCACCATGGGAACCGTTCCCAACGTGGGCCTGATGGCCCAGAAGGCCGAGGAATATGGCTCTCATGACAAGACCTTTCAAGCCCCCGCCGATGGAACTATTCGTATCGTCGACGGCGATGGAAACGTCCTCATCGAACACAGTGTCGAGAAGGGAGACCTCTGGCGAGCCTGCCAGACCAAGGATGCTCCAATTCGTGACTGGGTGAAACTCGCGGTGACCCGTGCCCGCGCCACCGGGTCACCGGCCGTTTTCTGGCTCGACGAAAACCGTGGGCACGATTCTCAGATCATCACCAAGGTGCAGGCAAACCTCGCGGAGCACGATACCGAATCACTCGACATTCGCATTCTACCGCCAGTTGAGGCATGCCGTTTCACACTAGAACGGCTCAAAGCGGGTCAGGACACCATTTCTGTGACCGGTAACGTCCTGCGGGATTATCTCACGGATCTCTTCCCGATTCTCGAGGTAGGCACCAGCGCCAAAATGCTCTCGATTGTTCCGCTCATGAACGGGGGGGGCCTGTTCGAGACCGGGGCTGGGGGCTCCGCTCCGAAACACGTTCAGCAATTTAACGCGGAAAACCATCTTCGGTGGGACTCCCTTGGTGAATTTCTGGCTCTCGCGGTCTCCCTTGAGCACGTCGCAGGTAAGTTCAGCAGCACGAAAGCGCGTATTCTCAGCGAGGCTCTGGACGAAGCCAGCACCCAGTATCTTCTCAACGACCGGGCACCCTCTCGGAAATGCGGTGAATTGGATAATCGGGGCACCCATTTTTACCTCGCACTCTATTGGGCTCGCGCGCTTGCGACCCAAGACGAGGACCATGAGCTCAGTGCGGAATTCACCGCTCTTGCCAATCAGCTGGAAAAAGCAGAGGAAACGATCATGGAGGAGCTGACCGCTATTCAGGGACAGAATATCGAAATAGGAGGCTATTACCGGCCCGACGGAGCCATGGCTGATGCTGCAATGCGTGCAAGTCAGACGCTCAACTCCATCATCTCCAGTTGATTACTTAGCACTGAGGATCTTGCGAGCAACTTATCGCTAGTATATTCAAGCCCTTCGGCTTTTACTTGCAGGGTGCCTCGAAAATTCCCCCAGCCTCTCGATCTCCTCCAGCTCACGATCCTCGGCGCTTCTTGCTGGATTGGAGCTGCCCTTTCTGGAATCGCAAACCCCGAGATTTCTTCAGTGGGCCATACTCCTGGGGGAAAAATATCATTTGAGTTAGGCCCTGACCCGGGGGGATACCATATTCTTCGCCGGTCCCACGATTTATCACAAGTGGGTAACGGGCGCCCCGTAGCCATCGTGAGAAGTAATTCCAGCAGGGTAACCATCGCTGACTCCTCCCGACCGAAGAGCAGGGCCTTTTACCAACTCTCTCATTTCAGATCCTCCCAGACCGGAGACATCGACAATGACGGCTTTTCCGACTGGCTCGAAATGGCGAGGCCCGGCTATTACAACCCACTCAACCCGGCACCTCCCGTCAATCGGATCCACGGATCCCTGATGCTCACAGATCGAGCACACTATGAGAGAATGGCAGGTCGAGACGGGCGCCCCGGAGCACCAGAAATTCGCGAGGTCAAGTTTCTCGTCTACAACGTTCACACTCCTACCCCCGTTCTCTACTTCGCAGATACTACCCGTTATCAGTATCACTACGACTTCACCAATCAGGCGGTGAATCGATATAACAGCGTCAGCCTCTTTCAGAGTCACACCTACTTCAACAATTCAAACCGGAGGAACCTTGCGGGAAGTCTGATCGCTCACGATAATTACGTCGACGACAAGGGACAGCGGGGGCTCTACACAGTAGAATTCTGGCCAACCGATCCTGTGGCTTTCCGATTTGTGGAAAAGGGATACGAACTAATCGCCGCGTCTATGCCCTTCGTCGACGGAAATATTGCGTATCATCCTGCAAGTGAGACTCAGCGGACAATCTATGAGGACGAAAAGGAAGCGTTTGACAATTCCTTCGTCAACGTAATCCAAACCGATGAGCTTTACCGGAATGTCGTGTTCACGGGACTTAATCCGGGTGAAGGATATGGTCGTCTTCGCGTCGTGAATGGCACTGAAACCCTCTCAGTCCGCGATGTCGTGATCTTCCGCAATATCCCTAACGACCTCACTCACGTTGCCGGGATCATCACTGAGATTCCCCAGACCCCGCTCTCTCACGTCAACCTCAAGGCAATGCAGAATAATACTCCAAATGCCTATATCAAGGACGCTTCCTCCAACCCCGATATCGCGCCATTAATCGGTCAGAATGTCTATTACCGGGTTGATCGTGATGGCTTCGAAATGCGTGCTGCCTCGGACGAGGAAGTCGACGCATGGTTTGAGGCGATCAGGCCATCACAGACTCAGACACCTGTGCGGAATCTCAGCATTACCGAGATCCGGCCTCTTTCGCAGATTCGCTTCGGAGCATCCAACGCCTTCGGAGCAAAAGCAGCAAATGTGGCCGAGCTGCAAAGAATTATCCCCCGGAATTCTCCTAATGGCTATGCCATCCCATTTTACTTCTACGATGAATTCATGAAGTTCAATGGGCTTTATGATGAGGTCCTTGAAATGATCGAACAACCGCTCTTTCAAAACTCCCCTCTTTTCAGGGACGCCCTTTTGAGGCGCTTACGAGACACTATCGAGGACTCTCCACTCCCAGCCTGGATGACCGAGGCTATAGACAGATTAAAGGCCTCATGGAGGCGCAACGTCAGCCTGAGGCTGAGATCCAGCACAAATAATGAAGACCTCGAAGGCTTTAACGGCGCTGGACTTTACAGCTCTTACACTCACGCCATCGACGAGGGCCCCTTGGAAAAGAGCGTAAAGCAGGTCTGGGCCAGCCTTTGGAACTACCGAGCCTTCGAAGAGCGTGAATTCTGGCGGATTGACCATTTCTCCGCTGCCATGGGGGTTCTGGTGCACCCAAACTACACGGGGGAGCAGGCCAATGGAGTCGGAGTCACGACCAACATCTTCGACCCTGCATGGGAAGGGCATTATGTGAACGTGCAAGTCGGTGAAAATCTGGTCACCAATCCGGAGGCCGGGACAACCCCGGAAGAGTATCTCATTGCTCAGCTATTTGGAGGATCAGACGAAATTCAATATATCCGGTTCTCGAATCTGCTTCCGCGGGGAGAGACCATCCTCACCCGCGCTCAAGCTCTTGACCTCAAGATCAAGATGGATCTGATTCACAACCATTTCCGCTCCTTATATCAGCCTGCTAACTGGTCCTCTTGGGCAATGGAAGTGGAGTTCAAGATTACCGAAGATGGAGACCTGCTGATTAAGCAGGCTCGCCCCTGGGTTTTCTAGATAAGGGCAACATCATCAAGATGCTTCAAAGCACGATCCCTTCTACCCCGAAGCGGTAGGAGAAATATTAAGAGTCGGTTAAGGCCGTAAAGGATCGGTAAAGTGCATGGTGCCATCGTGCGGACTGTGGTTCATGGTTATCCATGAAAAAACCTGTAGCTCGCTCTCATCTCGCTCTCCTACTCGCAAGCCTCGCCGGGGCAGCCTCCGCGGAGGCTCAGATCCCGACAGATTCACACATTAATTTTTCTCCTCTGCCAGAAAATGGGTTCATGCGAATCGCTATTGCCGACCCGGGGAATCACACGTGGAATCTACAAGTCTCACATGACCTTCTTTTCTGGTATGAATTCGAGACGATCAAAGTTCACAATGGGAGATTTGCCAAGAACCTGCACGTTCTCGAGAACACTCCTCGATCCTTCTACCGTCTGAACTTCGACCCTGTCCTCCAAGCAGGTGAGAGCAGGGTTAGCCAGGCTTTGGCTCTTCCATCCACCCCCGACAACTACGCTCTTCCCTCTCTTCCCGCGCACTTCCTTACCCCTCGGGTCATCGCCCAGGACAACACCCCGGCAGACAATCCCGTGACAGACCGCACAGCGACGCTCGGACGAGTCCTTTTCTACGACAAGCGCCTCTCTGCCAATAATACCATCTCATGCGCATCCTGCCATCAGCAGGAGCATGGTTTCTCAGATCCTCGTCAGTTCAGCATCGGATTTCGGGGCGAGGAAACCGATCGAAACTCTATGGGGCTCACTAATGCAAAATACTATGAGCGAGGACATTTCTTCTGGGACGAGCGTTCGCAAACTCTGGAAGAGCAGGTCCTTGAACCCATCCAGAACGAGGTCGAAATGGGACTGACACTGGATGAACTCGTCACAAAAGTTTCCGCAGAGCGCTACTATGCAGAACTTTTCACCTCAGCGTTCGGAGACGCCGTTGTCACCTCGGAACGAATCTCTCTCGCCCTCGCTCAGTTTATTCGCAGCATCATCTCAACGGAATCCAAGTTCGACCTCGGAAGGTCTTCCAACTTTTCCAACTTTACCCCGCAGGAAAACCAGGGGCGGCGAATCTTCAATGGCCAAGGGCGTTGTGACGACTGCCACGGAACCGACAACTTTGTCTCCGACACTGTTTTCAATAATGGACTTGAAAACCCCTACACGGACCCGGGTATAGGTGCCATCACCCGTCGGCAGCAGGATCTCGGTAAATTCAAAACTCCCTCTCTGCGGAACATCGCCCTCACAGGGCCATACATGCACGATGGTCGGTTCAGGACCTTGGAAGAAGTGGTCGAATTCTACGACTCCCAGGTGGTCAACCATCCCAATCTCGCCCCTCAACTCCGAAACAATAATCGCCCTATCCGATTAAACCTCAGCGAGGCAGAGAAAAGGGCCCTCGTGGCGTTCCTCAATACCCTGACTGATCCCAATCTCACGACTGACCCAAAATATTCTGACCCCTTCAATTACGGGGACTAATTTCCAAAGGACAATCCACACAAGGCGACCCCTCGTTTGCAGGGGTCGCTGTCGTGTTCTTAACGGCAGACATCCCCCAGAAGTCGCGCTAGGCTATGCCCCGATAGCCCTGTTCTGTGACTTCGAAGCCCATGCGTATTCCATATCTGCTCTTCTGCCTTCTCCTTCTTCTGGAAGGCCCGGCTCACACACTCCGGGCAAGCCCTGCCGCTTTTCGTCCTGAGACGCTGAAGCAGGTAGACACCGTAATATTGGAGGCTATCCAGAAAAAGAAACTCCCCGGCGGAGTTCTATGGCTGGAGCGGGGTGATGAGATCTACCGTAAAGCCTACGGCCAACGGTCATTGGTTCCCGTGAAAGAGGACATGTCAGTCGATACCATCTTCGACGCAGCATCTCTCACCAAGGTGATTGCTACCGCTCCATGCATCCTGCAACTGATCGAGAATTCACAGATCACGCTTGAGGACAAAGCCTCCAAATTTCTTCCCGAGCTTACGGGAGACCCTAACAAGTCTAGAATTACGATCCGTCACCTTCTTACCCATACGAGTGGCCTCCTCCCCGGAATTCGCAAGGGATACGACTGGAGCGGAATACACACCGGCATTGCCCTTGCATGCAGTGAACCTTCGATCGGGCATGCCGGCTACGAACACCGATATAGCGATATTAATTTCATTCTGCTGGGAGAAATTGTCAGCAGAGTTACAGGGAAACCTCTATCCGCTTTCGCGCAGGAAACTATTTTCGACCCTTTGCAAATGAAGGACACCTTTTTCCATCCTGCAGAAACATACCTGCCCCGGATCGCCCCTACGACCATGATGGATGACGGGAGCGTCCTCAAGGGAGTCGTTCATGACCCCACGGCAGGGGCCATGGCAGGCGAAGCAGGTCATGCGGGCCTCTTCACCAGCGCCCATGATCTTGCACGCTTTGCCCGCATGATCCTGCAGGGCGGGCAGCTGGAAGGAGCACGCATTCTGCGCCCTGAGACCGTTAAACTTATGTCCTCCGTCCAGACTCCAGAGGCCGTCTCCGTTCGTCGAGGGCTTGGTTTCGATATTGATTCTCCTTATGCGGGACCTCGTGGAAAAAACTTTCCGCTTGGCTCCTTCGGTCATTCCGGATGGACCGGCACCTCTCTCTGGATCGACCCCTTCAGCCGCACCACGGTCATCTTCCTGAGTAACCGGAATCACCCTTCGGGGGGAGATGTCCGCAAACTGCGCTATCAGCTCGGCAACCTCGCTGCGGAGGCTACGGGCTTCGACTTCACAGCGGTCTCAGGGGCCCTGCCTGAGGTGACGGACCGGAAGACGACAGATACCCCGGAGAAGGTTCAATATCCGGTCGGGAATGTTCTCAGTGGAATCGATGTCCTGATCGCTAGCGCCTTTGCTCCCCTGAATGATCTCAGGGTTGGTCTCATCACCAACCCAACAGGACTGAACCGGGATCGCAGGAGCACGATTGACCTTCTCTACGAAGCACCCTCAGTGAAATTGGTCTCTCTTTTCGGCCCGGAACACGGCATCCGTGGCACAGCAGACGGAAAGGTTGAAGACGGAGTCGATAGCCGGACCGGACTCCCCATTCGGAGCCTCTACGCTGGGAAGGATCGTCGCAAACCGAGCCCGGAGCATCTGAAAGAGATTGATGCCCTCGTCTTTGACATGCAGGACATCGGGTGCCGCTTCTATACCTACCTTTCCACCATGGGCCTCGCAATGGAGGCAGCAAAGGAAGCGGGAATCCAGTTTGTCGTCCTTGATCGTGTGAATCCGTTGGGCGGTGAAAAAGTGGCGGGTCCACTCCGTGACGGGGACCAGAAATTCGTCGCCTTCCACGATATTCCATTACAACACGGTATGACCGCGGGAGAGATCGCCAGGCTCTACCAGAGCGAACTCTACCCCGAGCTGGACCTCTCGGTAGTCCCCCTTCGCCATTGGAAACGATCCATGCGCTTTGACGAAACGGGGCTCCCATGGATCAAGCCTTCCCCAAATATGCCCAACCTCGCTGCTGCTACCCTCTATCCGGGTATTGGTCTACTGGAATTCACCAATCTTTCTGTAGGCAGAGGAACTAGTCTTCCTTTTGAACTTGTTGGCGCACCATATATCGAACCTGAAGCGCTCGCCTCGCAGCTCAGTGCAACAAATCTCCCAGGGCTCGAATTCGTTCCTGTCAGATTCACTCCGGAAGCCAGCGTTTTTGAAGGTGAGGAATGTGGTGGCGTGCGCATTCTCCTGAAGAATCCATTCACCTGCGAATCTCCTCGTCTCGGCCTCACCCTGGCCCAGTCACTGCGGAAACTCTACCCGGACCAATGGCAAACTGAAAAGCTGAATACCCTTCTCTGCCACCCCTTCACCGAAAAGGCAATTTTGGACCAGCGTCCGTATGAGTCCATCATCGCGGAGTGGAGAAAAGACTTGGATAGCTTCAGAGAGCGCCGCAGAAACTTTCTGCTGTATCAATAAGCCCCCATCATGAATCAGCACGCGTGGGATACCCGCTGGTAGGGATGATTTTGTCCGGAGAGGCTTACAGCAAAAACCTCAGATTCGCATCCATTGACTTTGATTCGACCGAGAGCGATCCCTCTATCCGAGTAAGCATCATCAAAGGCGCTTGGAAAGTCCCCGTCGACTGGACATGGAAGCTCTCGGAGCTCAGCCCCCCGGGGGCCTTTACGCTGGCGCCCGGTCTTCTTTCTCTCTAGGAAGGCAGGCCACCATGAAACATACGCTCTCACTTCTTGCCTGTCTTCTCGGCGCCCTGCCCCTTTCGGGACTGGCTGACGTCTCTCTTCCTCGGATTTTTGGGAGTCACATGGTGCTCCAGCGAGGGACTCCACTCAAGGTCTGGGGAACTGCCGACTCCGGAGAAAAGGTCGCTCTCAAGTTCGGGTCACGTAACTTTTCTGCAACTGCGGACGAGAATGGCAAGTGGCACATCAATCTGCCAACCCTGAAGGCCGATGGAGGCAAGTCCCACAAAATGATCATCAAGGGGAAAAACACCATCATTCTAGAAGACATCTTGATTGGTGACGTGTGGATAGGGTCCGGGCAGTCCAATATGGAGTGGAACCTGAATCAGAGCGAAGGCCGCGATGAGTTTATCAAGGCCGCCAACCACCCGGGAATCCGTCTTTTTCACATTCCGAAGAAACAGTTCGATACGCCGCAGACCGATGTCAATGCAGCATGGAAGCCATGCACTTCTTCCAATATCCCTGGGTTTTCCGCGGTCCTCTACCATTTTGGTAAAGCGATCCACACGGACCAGAGTGTTCCCGTTGGGCTGATCAACAGCTCGTGGGGAGGCTCTCCCATTGAGCCCTGGACTGTGACAGATGCTGGTTCAGGAAAAATGTATAACGGTATGATTGCCCCAATTGTGGATTTTAAGGTAACCGGCACGATCTGGTATCAGGGCGAGACCAATTGCATCCAGAAAAACGGATTAGCGTATACCGGAAAGATGAAAGATCTCATCGAAGGATGGCGTCGCGTGTTTAACAATGAGAGTATGCCTTTTTACTTTGTCCAGATTGCTCCGTGGAGTGGAGGTTCCTACGCTTCAGGGCAACTTCCCGCCCTCTGGGAAGCTCAGTGCGCTACCCTAAAGATTCCTCATACAGGAATGGCAGTAACCACGGACATCGTACACAACATCGGGGATATCCACCCTCGAAACAAACATGAGGTGGGTGGCCGGCTGGCCCGCTGGGCCCTCGCAAAGCACTACAAGAGCCAAGAAGTGATCTACTCTGGACCCCTTTACAAGGCCATGAAGATTGAAAAGAGCACAATCCGCGTGGCATTCGCTCACGCAAACGGCCTCAAGGCGAGAGATGGAAAGAGCCTTTCAGAATTTCAAATTGCGGGTGCGGACGGTCAATTCGTCGACGCTGATGCAAAGATTGTCGGCGATCAAGTTCTCGTCACTGCTGAGAGGATTAAACAGCCTACTCAGGTCCGGTTTGGCTGGCATAAGGTCGCAAACCCCAATCTGATCAATGGAGAAGGACTTCCTGCCTCCCCATTCCAGACTGAAAATTGGACGGGCGGTACCGGAGAATAAAGGTGTCAATTGTTCAACCTCGAGATCGGCAGACCATTACCTCTTTTTGACATGAACCTCAGCAAGGTATTCTTCCTCGTCCTGATCGGATCCCAGATAGCCGGAGCCGATATTCAACCCGTCAAACATCTCATCGATACCCATATCCACCTCTACGACACGACGCGAGAGCAGAAGGTCGGCTGGCCTCCGGAAGAGGACAAGGTGCTCTACAAACCCCATCTCCCAACGGAATACAGTAGATTAGCAAAAGCAGCGGGAGTGACAGGTGTAGTCGTTGTCGAGGCAAGCGATCGTCTCGAAGACAACCGATGGGTACTTGACTTGGTCAAGGGTGACCCTTTCTACATTGGCCTCGTCGGAAATGTGGATGTCTACCGCGAGGATTTTTCCCAGCATGTCGCTCTTCTGAAAAGAGACCGGCGCTTTGTGGGCGTGCGAGCCCGAGGATCCAAGCCCATCGACTTTACCCACGATCTGGTCCTCTCAAATCTTAACATGCTGTCACAGCAGAGCCTCACCATGGACTACCTGACCAATGGAGGAGGAATTCCCGGCATCAAGATCGCGGACAAACTGGCAAGAACCATTCCCAACCTGACTATCGTAGTCGACCACTGCCTTGGATATGATTTCGATGGCAAGCCTCCCTCCCAGGAATGGATGACCGCAGTTGAAAGCCTTGCCTCCAACAAGAATGTCTACTGCAAGATTTCTGGACTATATCAGCGGTGTGCAACACAGCCGGCGATCAAGGAACCGAGCCATTACAGAGCAGTCCTCGACGCTCTCTGGACTCAATTCGGATCCAAGCGACTCATATATGGTTCCAACTGGCCATGCACCAAGCATAGCGGGAGCTACGCGAGCTTCCTGAAGCTCGTGGACAGCTGGATCTCCAGCAAGGGAGCAGAGGCTCGTGAGGATTACTACTGGAGAAATTCCGCCACTGCCTACCGCCTTCCCCTGAAGTAAAGGCGCACCTTTCCTGCACACAAAAACCGCCCTCATTGAAGAGGGCGGTGATAGCTTCGCGGAAGAAGCCCGACAACCTGACTGGGATCAGGGGATGATCCGCAGTGTGAAGTAGGCCCGCACCGAGCTTGTCACCGGTGCTGTTCCGAAGACATCCTTGGTATCCGGCATTTCGATATGATAGAGCCGGTCCACCCACTTCTTATCGCCTGATCCGAAGTCTTTCATCACGACCAGAACACTCTTTCGGTCATCGTCGATGTACACACGCTCAATGGTATCATCGCGCTCCTCATGCCTGGGTGACCCATAGCGCCCCGTATTCGTATAAAACCAGGAACGAACCTTGAGCTTGCCTGCCAGCTGCTCCTCGCTAACCGCTTGCCCCACCGGCTGAGTAAGGCTGAGAAGAAATCCATTCTTGGCAGCTTTCGCGTGATGGATGGCAGCGGCCACAGTCTTCCCATCATACACGATTCGCTGCAGGCTTGCCTGCTGCCCTCCCCAGGCACCCCAGCCACGCCCAGTTTGCCCCACCAGAAGGCTGCCATCCGGAAGAAAAACAGGCCGCATCACCCCGGAGGCGAAGAATCGTCCGAAGGGAATAACACACCCCTGATCAATTCCATTGACTTGCTCTGGAACAACCCGGAACAAATTAGAAAGTGTCTGATCCCCGAGGAACATCTGCCCTCCGAATGGTCCAAACTTCCCCCCGGTAGTATCCCAAGCTGGATTGCCGGGTGAGTTAGCCACCATCCCATGCGGAAGCCAAACCGCACCTTTACGAATCTTATCCTTCCACTTGTCGAACTTCAGCTCAGCCGAGTCCGGCTTCATCTTTCCCTCCAGAGTCAATAGTCCTGAAAGGTGCCCGTAGAACTTTCCCTTCTCAAGGGGAACCACCTTCGAGGATCCCACATACTCTCCCTGGTTTTCGGCATACCAGATACGTCCTTCCGGATCGACCCCGATACCTGCTGGACTCCGGAGACCATTGGCGAAAGGCTCAAATTTTCCTTCGGGGGTCACCCGACACGCCCATCCCCGGTAACCACCCATGGAGCCCATGAACGGTCCGCCCGCACGCCAGGAGGTGCGCTCGTTACCCCCATGGGAAAGGTTCAAGGAGAAATAGTAATTCCCCTCCTTATCCCTCACCGGACCATGCGCATATTCATGATAGTTCCCGTGGAACCCGTAATCATCACAGACCGTTTCGAAACTGTCACCACGGCCATCACCATTGCTATCCTTCATCCGGGTCAGCTCGGGCTTCTGCATGACAACAAACTGGTCTCCCTTGTCATCCTCAATCCAGACTCCGAGGCACTCGTAAGTCCCCTCTGCGAACTTGGTCCATTTATCATTCCGAATGCGCCAGATCCCAGCAGTCCTCGTAGCAACCACCACGGTCCCATCCTTGGCTACTGCAATCCCAGTAGGCTCAAAAAGCTGGTCTCTTCCATAAATGTCCTTGGGCGCTTCCCAGTTCTCGAAGGAATATCCGGGCGGAAGTTCCATTTCCTTTTTCCCTGCCTTATTCTTGTTGCGCACCACGGGTTGCTCTCCCCAGTTCTCCTCCTTGGCCACATAAGGACGGCTCATCAATGGCTTCTCCAATTTTGCACTGAACGTGTAAGCCTGAGACGTTCCCGCCTGCAGAGTCCACTTGCCATCAACTAGCTTCCCGCCTCCGACCTTGATATCGCTCAACCCCTGCTCTGAAACCTCAAACACTTGGCTAGTTTTCAACTCCGCACGCAGGACAATTTCAAGCCGCCCTTCCTGAGAGAAACGAACGCCTTTCAGAAACTCATTCTGACCCACACGGAAGCGAAATACTGGATCGCCGGTCGCCGACTCCACACTATGTCCATGGTAGTCTGCATCCACCGAGGCCAGAAGCTCGGGGAAATCGCGATCCTCCCAGAGCCACTTTTCAATATTCTTGTGGTCCTTTACATCAGGTTCCTTGAACTCAAAGTCCACGGCACTCCCCCCGACAACAGGCCGGAGGATACCCGTATTCTCAATATAAGTTTGAGACCCGTCACCACGTCGTGAATTTGGTTGTCCACGCCCCCTGCGCTCCTCGTTAAGATTGAGAAAACCACCCCCCCAGATATTCCGAACCGCAAGAGTGCGGGGATCAAAAGTGTAATTCATTCCATCGGGCAGACCCACGTGGACGGCCCGGCCACTCGATTTGACGATGGGCGCCCGGAAAATTCTCGTCCGCTCGGCCACAACCACTTCACCTCCGATCTTAAGAAGGTCCTTGGAACGGTCCTTCTTCTTTACTTCCTGCCTGGGGACTCCCGGCTCATCCTTACTGGAGACCTGCATCATCCCATTCATCAGGGTGAAGTGCCCGGGGAATGTGCAGACATAAGGGTAAGCCCCCTCTTCCTTGGGAGCCTTGAACCATATTACTGATTCCTTCTTTGGTTGAACCATCCCGGAGCTGTGAAGAATGCGAGGATGCCCCTTGGGTTCCCAGTTCATCTCTTCTCCCTTTGCTCCCAGTTCGAGAACCGCCTCTATGAGTTCCCCTCCCTTGTCTTTCCCTTTGGACTTTCCGGGCGTGCAGATGATGAGGTTATGGGGCAGGTCATCCGGGTTCTTGAAAGTGAGTTTAACTCTACTCTCAGGTTTCACATTGAAAGCAGGCACGTCGTATTTCATCTGCGTCCGCACAGCCGTGATCACAATCTCCTGATCAACTTTTTCAAAACCCTTTGGAGGGTTCTGGGCGTGCAGGAATGACAGGGCGCAGAGGAAGAACGCCAGAGTAAGAATGGTTGGTTTCATGATGATGCGTAGTAGGAATAAAAATCCCACAGGACTTGGAAACTAGAATATCGGTCGCCGGTCAATCGGTTTCTTGGCTCCTGCCTGAACCAGAGATCTACGCGGAACTCAAAGAGCATATCTCAATATCATGAACAGTTGACTAATTCGCTGATCGGGGAAGAAAACCACGAAAAAACCGTGGCCTCTGGCTGACCGCGGAATCACCCCAAGAGACTAGGAGGAGGATACTCGCTCATCTACCTTGCCCAGAGTCCGGGTCTGAGACCGACTTTCCGGACTTGTCAGGCACTCCGCTTGCTCCAAAGTCTCGGTTGACGGGTTTTACTCAGGGTTTTCCGAACATGACATTCACGAATCCTACCGTCGCTGCGTTCCTAGCCTTGAGTGCCGCTCTTCCACTTTACGGGCAGAATACTCCCGGAAACCGAATCCCCGCTTGCCCGCTCCAGGACAATAGTTTCCACGGCATCGGCATCCCTGGAGACGCCACGGGGACACTCATAAAAGACCATATCGCAGGGCAGAGACGATATCCAGGCAACCAAGGTAAATAACATCATGACCAAGACCCTTCTGATTCTTATATCCTTCATCGGTATCGCCCCCCTGTTCTCCGCGCCAGTATCGGACAAATATGGGCGGTTTTTTGCAGGCCGCTGGGTCGGCGGCTCACACGGAAATATCGTCTACAAGATCTATGCTCCTGCGGGGGTCTCCCCTTCTGCTTCACTGCCGGTTGTGGTCTATCTCCATGGCTCTGCGAAGTGTGGCACCGATAACGAAAAGCAGACAAAGGTTGCAGTGCCGGCCTCATTCGTCGCTAACATTGCCAAACGCCCGTGCATCCTCATCGCTCCACAGTGCAATCATGGGCAAGCATGGATGACTCGCTCCGGAGAATCCGTTCTCTCCCTTCTTGACGATTTTCTTGAGACCACCAGAGTTGCTGATCCTAAAAGAGTCTACCTCACTGGATTCTCCCTCGGCGGATACGGTGTCTGGCACCTCATCGACAAGCGCCCTGAGCTCTTTGCCGCTGCCGTACCTCTCGCTGGCGCTGCCAATATCAGTGATGTCTCTCACCTCAAAGACGTCAACATCTGGATTTTCCATGGCCGTCGTGACAAATCTGTAAAGGTGCAGCGAGCTCGCGATATTTCATTGGCCCTCAAGAAAAAGGGAATCTCTCATAAATACAGCGAGCTACCAGCCGGCCACCTTATCACCAGCAAGGTGTTCAATGAGGACGAGATCCACGAATGGATTTTCCGCCAGAAACGAAAATAACTCGTGATTGTACCCAGAAGCATCTCAAAGAAGGCATGTTCCAAGATAGCCTACTTTGCTCCATAGAGATGCTTTCCTTCCTTCGCGGCCTTATGTGCGCGTTGTGTATCCTGTGGCGCTCCGGGGTCTCCCTGCCTCTTCATCCAGCGATCGAGCTCCATACTTAATTTTTTCTGTATCTCCGAAAACTCAGGAGTCCCGGCAAGATTACTCATCTCATAGGGATCCTCAGCAGTATGATACAACTGCTCAGCCGGGCGGCGCATATAACGGCGGACGACCTTGTAGGTGTGGGGGTTATTCCAGGAATCCCGTACCCAGGTAGCCCAGTAGGGATTATTCAATGCCCCCGTTCCCTTAATCCCCATGAGATGTTTTTCTATGTAGATTTCTTCAGGCAGAAGATTTCTGATATATCGCCACTCCCCATCTGTCACGGTGCGGATCGGGTAACGAGGGCCCTCCGGGATGTTGTTGTGCAAGCCATAGGCATATTGCCGATGACTTGTCTCCTCTCCCCGGAGAACTCCGGCAAAGCTCCTGCCATCGTAGGGCTTCTCGTTGCAGTCACCTCCAGCAAGCGTCAAGAGAGTTGGCAGAATATCCGCATACTGCACCACGGCATCAGTAGTTCTCCCTCCCTCGATTTTCTCCGGCCACCGTGCAATCAGGCCCGTATGTATCCCTGTGTCCCAATTCGTCCATTTACACCCGGGAAACTGTGAGCCTTGCTCTGAAGTGAACAGAACCAGCGTATCATTCGCCTTACCACTCTCTTCTAAAACTTTAAGAATCTCTCCTACCTGCCCGTCCATGTAGGTAATCTCTGCAAGATAAGCGGAAAAATCCTGCCGAGTTCGGGGAGTGTCGGCTAAATTTGGAGGCAGCTTGATTGTGGCTGGAGGGTATTGTGAAGCATCTCCCATCACCCATGGAACGTGAGGTTCAACCAGTGCAACCACCAAGCAGAAGGGCTTCTGCTGGTCTCTCCCGATAAACTCTGAGATACCCGACAGCTGGTGGGGCCGGGTTGGATTTCGAACACAATTCGAGTCAAACCCGTCAATTTCCTCAAACGGAAATACCTTCTTAGGTTTCACATGTACCTTCCCAGCCAACCCCACCCGGTAACCCAACGGCCCCAGATGATGGGGCATGCTGGTAACCGAATTCCTACTGGCGGAGTGATTCCATGCACAACCGTTCCGGGTAGGATACTGCCCACTGAACAACTCCGCCCGGCATGGTTGGCACATCGCCTCAGATAGATAGGCCCGTCTAAACAGGAGTCCCTCTCGAGCAAGCTTGTCGATATGCGGGGTTTTTGCATTCTGCCCCCCATACGCCGGCAAATCGTTGAACGTACAATCATCCGCCATGATGACCAGGACGTTGGGAGGGCTCTGGGCCTGCAGCCACCCGACCGAGACCAGGAGGCCAAACAGAAGGAATCTCATGCCACTGTCTTAACTCTTTGGAGACCGGCTCGAAAGCGGTTAATCCCCTCTTTTATACGGGCGAATGTTCACTCCCCACCTTCAAGAATCTCATGAGAAGGCCGATGGTGTTGAAGCCATGGCGGGGGGACTCCATGAGTTCATTTACCCCGAAATCGGCCTCGGCTTCTTGTTCTCGTTCGCGTTCTTCTTCCCATTCTTCTTCCTGGGCTGCCGCGCACCGGGTCGCTCCTCCGGCACAGGAAGTTTGTAGTCCGTGCGAAGCCGCTCCAGCTCTTTTTTCAAGGCCGCCTCAACGCCAGCATAACTCGCGTCCCCGTAGACGCTCCTGAGCTCCTCGGGATCCTTGCTCAGGTCAAATAGCTCCCACTCGTCCTTATGATAGAAGTGAATGAGCTTGTGCTCACCGGTGGTCACTCCGAAGTGCCGTGCCACACTGTGTGCACCGGGAAACTCGTAATAGTGGTAATAGAAAGACTTCCGCCAGTCATCCGGCGTTTTCCCCTTGAGGACGGGCACCAGACTGCGCCCCTGCATGTCTGCTGGAACCTCCACCCCTGCGGCATCAAGGAAGGTCTCCGCGAAGTCGAGGTTTGAGACGATGTCCTCATTAACAGAACCTGGCTTGACCACTCCCGGCCACCGGATAAGGAGCGGTGTCTTGAGTGACTCCTCATACATCCATCTCTTGTCATACCAACCGTGTTCTCCGAGGTACCACCCTTGGTCTGAGGAGTAGATTACAATCGTATTTTTCGCCAACCCACTCTCTTCAAGGTAATCAAGGATACGGCCGATCCCATCATCCACCGACTTCACACAACGGAGGTAGTCCTTCACGTAGCGCTGATACTTCCACTGGATGATTTCCTTCTCACTCATGCCGGACTGTGCTTTTTTGAACGCCTCATTCTTAGGGCCATATGCCGCATTCCATTTGGCTGCCTGCTCCGAATTCAACCCACGAGGAGGCCCCATTTTGAGGTCATTGCCACTGAGGTGCTTGCGAATCGTCATGGTCTGCTCCGAAGCTGCAGAGGTGCGCCCCTCATAGTCATCCCAGAGCGTTTCGGGCTCCGGGATAGTTTTATCATCAAGCCAGTTCAGATATTTCGGACCCGGCTGCCAATTCCGATGGGGAGCCTTATGCTGGGTCATGAGCATGAACGGCTTCTCCTTATCACGGGATTCCTTCAGCCACTCAAGCGTGAGATCAACGATGATATCGGTCGTGTATCCGGTATGCTTCCGCTGAGCAGGCGTTCCGTCCGCCTGCCTGTATTTCATGGGAGGGTTATAGTATGGGCCCTGTCCGATCAGGACTTCATAGTGGTCGAAACCTGTTGGGGTGGACTTCAAATGCCATTTGCCAAGCATTGCGGTCGTATACCCAGCCTCACGAAGGATCTTGGGAAAAGTTTGCTGTGTTCCGTCAAAGGTATTCCCGTTACGAATGAATCCATTCAAGTGACTGTACTTGCCAGTCAATATCACCGCTCGGCTCGGACCACAGATCGAATTGGTGACGTAACAACGATTGAAACGCATTCCCCCATTTGCAATCCGATCCATGTGAGGAGTGGTAATCCGGGAAGGGTCGTAGGCGCTGAGAGCCTGCTCACAATGATCATCCGTGAAAATCAGCAGAATATTCGGTCGCTCTGCGCCCCACAAAGGCATGCTGCAGAGCAGGAGAAGCAGGCTCAGTCTCATCATAGGATCAGGACGCCAGTCCCCACCCGAAAAGTCAAAGGTCAAATCGATCCCGCCCCAATCTACCGGTCTACGAGATTAACCTCATAGCTAAAGCTTGTTCGCGTCAACGATGACGTGTTTTATCGACCGCCGTAGGTAAGTATAGGTAATGTGGATTTTGCCATCGCTACTCTGAATTACTGCAGGGTAGGAAAATTCTCCACTCTCGCGCTCCAGAGTCATCACGGGATCCCAATCCGTTCCATCGTTTGAAATGGCAACGTTCAGCATTTCGCGACCAGCAGGCCGGGAGCCTCTGGTCGTATGGTTATAGACCAACAGCTGCCGGCCATCCATGAGGGAGACCGCATCTGTCCCGGCATTTGGATTGGGTAAACTTGTAGCGGTCATCGCCCCCCACGATTGACCTCCATCACCAGACCAGCTCTGGGTAATCACTCCCTGCCTGCTGCGACAAAGGATCTGCATTTTCCCGTCTCCATACTCAAGAATGCTCGGCTGTATGGCACCAAAGACTTTCCCGCTGTGTATTGGACCAATGACCTCCCAAGTGTCTCCCAAATCCCTTGTTCGCTCAAAGTGCACACGCCAGCCATTATGCTCCGAACTACTCGCGCATAAAATCGACCCATCTTTAAGTTGAATTGGCTTATTCTTCACCGGACCGATGAGATGCCCAACCTTGGGATCATTCCCCAGCTTCCGCCGATTCTTCCACGTTATCCCACCGTCAAAGGAGGTCAGCATGACACCCCACCAGCGACTCGGACTAGGACCGACCTTATAAAAGAGGATAAGCGGATTCTGCCCGCCTCCTTCAATCAGTCCTCCCGCCTTGAACAATACCGGATTCCAGCAGGGATACTCCCGGTCTTCTCCCTCTGCTCCACTGGCCACCTTAACTGGCTTCCCCCATCCCCGTCCCGTATTCCGCGAAAGCCAGATCCCGACATCTGTGTTCTTTTCATGCTTTCCCCCAAACCATGCTGCCACTAAACCGCTTTCAGTCTCCACGATGGTAGAAGCGTGACATTGCGGCGTAGGCCTGTTTTCCAGTGAGTAGATGAGAGAGGCTCCCAGAAGTCCCCCGCTTCCCGTCTTACCCGGCTGTGGAATTTCATCGGCTTGAACTATCGCTCCCGACAGGCAGAGAAAAATCATCGCTGGAAGGGTCTTCATCGGCACAAAGCCTCACCCTTCACACACTCGTTGTAAACGTCTATGAACAAACTGGCACTCTCCATAGTGCGATTACCCAACACCGAGGATCAGGGCTGTCCAGGGCTACCACCCTCGCGATCACTGGCTTTCCAACGCCCGGGATCACTGGGCTCTCCCTCGGCGGTGGGATTCCTGAGAACCAGTGAATACCCCTTCCCATCGGCACTGCTAGGCCAGGGGTCTTCGTCATCATAGGTCACCGAAGCAATTTCCTCTCCATTAGCCGCACGAATCACAATGCTTTCACGACCATTCCCAAGATTCCCCTGGTAGGTAGTCATCACCGTGCATTGAGGATAACGGTGAGACATTCCGTTCATGTTACGCGCAATAACCACCCGCTTTCCCGGGTCGACAATTCGTGAGGATGCCAGGAAGAAATAAATTCCCTCCCTGCAATACATTCCCGTTAGATCTACGGCGTCAGAGGCGACATTGAGGAGCTCGAGAAACTCGAAGTCACTTTTCTCGGTCAATCCTATTGCTCTCGCACTCTCATCTGGCTCTCGTGGATGATACATGACCTCCGAGATCAGCAGGTCTCCTTTGCCCACCGGCCTCACCTGCTGTGAGGAGTCCAGTTCCCTATCCAACAAGACTCCCCATTGATTTTCCGATAAAATCCGAGCCTTGAGCCTGTCGCTGCCCTCTAATTCGATCACAGTCCCCAGGACTTCATTCCCGAGCGAAAGTTCAGGCAGAAGCAACAGGTCTGAGCTGCGCTCTCGTTCATTGACCACCCTGATCGCCAAGACGTTCTTTCCTCTCCTGAGTAGAGTCATGTGCTTGGTAATATCAAGGGTAAGCCAGCGCACGGCCACGTCATCAGGCCTCGAGACCGCCTTTCCATTCCACTCCGGAGGACCGAATACATTCTCTCTTCCTACCTCTACTCCATTCAAATGTGCTACGAAACCATCCTCGACCTTGAGTCTCAGCGTCAAAAGGTCTCCAGCCGGGACCTCCGGGAGATCAAAGGTATATCTCGCCAGCACAGTGGTCCCCTTCCCATACAGATCTTTCTCGACGTCGATTCCGATCAGCTCCCGGTAGTCTTCCCGCTGATCGTAACCGATTCCTCCCTTACCCTCGCGCCAGGCAAGATCTTCGAAACCTGGACGGGTCCACTCTTCAGCAAGGGAACCTTCTCGAGCAATATCGATTCGGACCGGACTACCCTCCCCAACAAGAATTTTGCTGACCAAGGTATCTGCCCGGGCCATCAGGCTGCCAGCACGGACTCCCTCTCCTTCCATGGGATCAAGGCCATCCATACGAAAATAGACGACACCGCTCTCTGCCGCAAAGGTTCCACCTTTCTCTCGCTTTATGAGCCGCGGGGCCCGCACGGGGTTAAAGAGTGGAGCCTCAACTAATTCCCTAGCCGGAACTCCCCGCGGAAACCGCATTGCTGTAGCCAGCTGTTTCGGAACCAGCTCAGCTCGCCTCTCAAGCACCTCCTCGAGCCATGTAATCGCTTCCGCCCAAGTCTTCTTGGTCTTTACTGGTTGCTCTGCCCGCCACCCCCACCGGGCACATTCTGCCAGCATGGCCCTGCCCACCTCCTGCGCCCGATGGCGCATGCGGGCTAGATTTGCCGAACGGGATAAAATTCCTCCAACCGACAACACCTCCTCGGCCCGGGCCCTGAAACGGGCACAGTACCAGTCCACCGACGTCAGTTGCTGGTGCAGCCATTGAGGATTAAACTGGTCATAACTGGCCCCTGCCAGAAAAGGCCCCACCCGATTGATCTCCACGGTTCCTGGTTCTGCCGCGAGACTATGCTCGGAGTCGTGACAGAAAAAATGAAACCCCTCCCTTCCGTTTCTTCGCCAAATGGAAAACCAGTTGTTGGTGGCAAAGTTCCCTGCAAATTGAGTGATTGGGCCGTCGAAATTACCGGTCAGAAAAATGACCAGCATATAGTCGATCAAATTATCAACGTTGAGGTATGACGGAAGCAGAGGATCAGAAACTCCGTTCTCATTGAGCCCCTGAAGTCTTCGAAGAAGGTGAAGTCTCCCTGCCTGCGATTCCTCCATCGCCATTGCGTTCGCGATCGTCCACAACCGGCGCCATCCTTGGTCTTTTCCGTCAGTAGCACGCCCGTCACTACTGGGCTTTGCCTTCAAGACATCAAATTCCTCATCCTCACCTCCAAAATAGCGGGCTCCATAGGAAGCCTCAGCGTGTTCCTGAGTCTGGTAGACCCCCCAGTAAAGACCATTGAGATAAAGGTGATAGTATCGACTTCGGGTATAGGGCTGCCCCAAATCCCTCTGGCAATCCCGTGAAAACACGTCTCGAACAAGAGTGTGGTGAGTGGAATCACTGTAATGATACGAATAGTTCTGAGCCGTCCGCAGGTCGATATCATCAAAACGACGGACTCCTTCGTCTCCAAAAAGGGGATAATCCAGCTCCCCGGCCCCATAGTCCTTCCGGAAGTAGAGGCGATACCCGTGTTTCTGACATGCCGCCGATCGGCTGTGCCCTCCGCGCACTCTGATACCCGCATCGATCTGGAATCCCGGCTCCCGCCCCTGAGGGTCGATCAACTCCACGGAAACCGGGCGTTCCCACTTCCGGCCCCGCCCCTCAGGTTTGACATGAATACCGGTCCTCGAATCGAAAAAGTGCTTCTTGTCGGTAACGATGGAAATCGAAGGAAGGGCCAGTAACGCCCTCTCAAGCTCCTCGGGCTGCGCGTCCAGAGACTCCGGGGAAGCCATCGCGTACTTTACGATGACGCCTTCTTCATCGATGGAATCCTTTCCTGCGATCCGAGCAAAGAAGGGATTTACCTTAGCCTCGTAGTGGGTTGGCCAACCCTCGGGATGAGCAGGCTGCCTCATTACCTGAGAGGGAAAGATGTAGCTCGCTGTATCGATGTCTGTAGAGAGGTGATTCTCTTTCCAGGCCATAACCCGCAAAATAGACGTGGACTCAATCAGGATTGGAGCCTCGTAGATCAATCCCTCTTGGGGAGAGGGAGGAGACCCATCCAGCGTGTAGCGGATCTCCGCTCCCTCGGTGGCGGAACGCACCTCCACCTTAAATGGCTTTTGATAGAACCCCCGGTCCACGCTGAATTTCGTATCCTTGACCCTTGGCCAAACCGCAGGCGCGTCATTTATGGCACCTGGTGTCGCACGGGAGAAAATTGTCAAGTGGTCTCCCACAAGTCGCTCCCCCTCGAAGAGATAGCCACACGATTGACCTTTACCCACAGAGGGTAGGGATGGCGAAAATTCCTGAGTAATCTTCTGTTCCTCCATTAACACCAGAGCCAGATATTCTCCCTCAGATTTCAGCTTGAAATTCGCATGGGGAAATCTGGGATGTCTTCGATCCTGCCCGGATGCGAAGACAACGAGGAACTGTCCCGGCTTTAAACGAGCTTCCGGCAGCTGCCACTTGCTCAGGCTCTCCGGGTCATCCGTGAGGCAAAAAAGGCCCAGCTCTATCTCGCTATCCCCTGCATTGTAGAGTTCGATCCAGTCACTCTTCAGTCCGTTCTCGTCCAGATAGCCGTGCTCTGTGCCCGGCATGACCTCGGAGACAAGAAGTTCAGCCCGTAATGAGGGGAGCAGCAGAAAGCAGAGTCCTATAGCAAGGATGCGGGGAAATATCATTCGCAAGAAACTGTTAGTGACAGTGCTGTTTCAAGCACAATGCGCAGAACCAACAGTTTTCCCGCACGAATCCACTTCATTTGACCTCCCAAGCTTTCTCGGCCATGGAGTGCTACCACCTCCCCGCACCAATGTGCACCCGGATCAGTCAGATAGCGAACGAGCTCAGGACCCTCTCTTGCTCTTACCAATTCTGGCAAGATACTCCCGTGGCTCAGCCTCTACCTTTCCCTTGCACCCATTGCAGCAGACAGCGACCGAGATGAGGGCCGTCGATGCCTTGGTAATCTTGCGATCGCTGACAGGACACTGACCTTTGACAGTTTTTGCCACCTTGGAAAGAAAGGAGACCGGATCTTTTTCGAACTTGTCCAAGCACTTCTGGCAACAGAAATCGATCTTCACTGGAACTGCAATACGCCCATCAGCAGGTCTGCCCTTTACCGGGCAGGCTGTATTGACCGAATCACAAAGGGCCGAGGTGAAAGTCAGAATTAAGGCAGCCGTGATGAAGGAAATGATTTTCATGGTAGTGTGTCGACAGGGCTTATCTCCCCTAACAATAAAACCATTACCTTTGCTTATATCCCTGTCAACGGCCTACACGGCAAGTAATCCCGTGCTGCAGGAATGTGCCTGTGGGCTGATTCTGCCAGATACTCATCAGGGTTTTGCCACAAAAATAGTGCGCTGGTCCCCGGTCTCCGTATCAAAAATTATCACTCGCCCATCAAGAGTTCCCACTGCCAGCAGAGTTTCCCAGCATGCACAGGAAGAGATCGTGGGAGCCTCAGCACCAGTCTCTGACACAACCTTGAATTCCTGAAGACGCTTCTGATTCTCAGCATGAAACTGTGCGATCACTCCGCCCGACGTCGTTGCAAAGAATCCTCCGGGACCCTCCATGAATCGAAGGACGGGGTTATCGAACTTGGCGCGATCGGCAATCTTCTTCCCGCTCTCAGACCCCCATGCAAAGAGGTGCCCATGGTCTCCCGCAGAGAGCACTTCTTTGCCATTGGAGTGGAACGCGATTCCCCTGACCGCTTCGGAGTGGCCAGAGAACGTGCTCACTCTTTTGCCTGTAGTCACCTCATAAACCTTGGCGGTCTTATCCCTGCTCGCAGTGGCAATCTGGCTTCCCTCCCGGTTCCAATTGAGAGCGGTAAGCCAATCAGAATGCGAGGAGACGGCCAGAACCTCAGTCCATGTTTCTGTTTGAAACAGTCGCAGTTTCCCGTCAACCCCCCCGAAAGCAAGAGACCTTCCATCAGGACTGAAACCAACTGCCAGAAGAGTGTCATCTCCCCGAAACGGCGTAGCGAGCACTCGCCCGGATTTGGCATCAAAGACCCTGACCTCTCCCGCCTGACCCGGGTCCCCGGTCGCAGCTGCCAACATATTTCCATCCGGGGAGAGAGCTAGACCATAGCTCCGCTGCCCGTTGTTTGGAATCCGATCCAGCAGAGCCCCCCCGTTGGGGTCCCAGACCAGGATTTCATGATATCCTCCAGTGTATAGTTTCTGGCCCTGAGGGCCGAAAACCATGGCCGTCACTCCGAGCGGACGTGGGTATGATGACGGTGCTCCCGGATGGTCCCGCAACGGAATGATCGCAGAGAGCAGAGCACCAGGATCTTCTCCATCATAGCTCGCTCCCTCAACAATCCACCGACGGATAACATTGATTTCCTGATCTCCAAGAGGGTCCGCATCGACGGGCATGCGCTCCTCCTCGTCATCCGTCGTCACACGATGAAAGAGCTCGGTCTCGAGGTCCCCGGGCTCAAGCTCCTTGCGGAGCTGCTCGTAGGTATCAAGCCGATACTTTCCTTTTGCTTTTCCCTCCTTGTGGCACGCCACACATTGCCGCTGGAGAATAGGAGCCACCTCGCGGGAAAAACTCACAACTTCTCCGGAGGCTAGCGCCGAGAAGCAAAAGGCGAGAAAAGTAAGAGCGCGCTTCATCCCGGCTAGTGCTGGAAAAGGAATTCACTCTTATTGAGAACAATCCAAAGAGTATCCTCAAGAGCCGTAGTGGCATTCTCAGCCCCTCGGATATACTGAAGATGGAGAGCCAATTCCTTGTCCCCCGGCGGACGGCACAGAGCAGAGACATAGAGTTTTCTCACAATCTCTTCCTCATTCAGCCCCTCACGAATCCACTGATGCAGATGTCCATCTTTCGCGGTGATCATATCATGAATGAGTTGGCCGTTGTACATCTGCAGTGCCTGTCCCAGGCTCGATTCATCACCGCGCTCACATTCACAGATGGTCTGGCGCTCGGGCTGCCCAAACACCTTCATAAACTCCACCTCTCCAATCCGTCCGCGATTATGCGCTTTGAGATCGGGCGCAGGAAGTTCAGTCGCTCTGAGTTCAGGAGGCACCCCTTCGAATTGCATCGGCCGGCCGGTCACAACGCCCAGAGCATCGACTAATTGTTCTGCAGTGAGCATCCGAGGCTGGTAGTGGGAAAAATAAGTTCCGTCGTCCCTGTTAAATTGGTTGGTCTCAGAAGTAGCCTGATACGTGTTACTATTAAGAATGACCCGGAGAAGGTGCCGGCGATCATATCCGCTCTGTCGAAAATCCTGCGCCAACGCTTTCAGCAGAGGTGGGTTACTAGGCGGATTGGTATCCCTGAAATCATCAAAGGGCTCTACGATTCCTCTTCCGAGGAGGTAAGCCCAGATTCTGTTGGCCTCAACTTGAGCAAAAAAGGGATTGTCCTCCCCTGTCAGCCACTCGGTAAACACATCCCGTCGATCAAAGGATTGTTCCACTTCCATTTCCCCAGCCTTTGGAGCCCACGGCTTCATGGTTTCTCCGGTCGCCGGATGAGAAACCTCCCCATCCTGTCGGCTGTAAACGATCAGCTCCTCACCCTTACCGGTCTTTTTACGCTCCACGCGGTTGAAGAACGCAGCAAGCCCGTAGTAGTTGTCCTGCGTCCAGCGCTCAAAAGGATGATTGTGACACTTTGCACATTGAATTCTGGAACCAAGAAACAACTGGGCCGAGGTCTCCATCGCATCAAAGGTATTCCCTGCCGCCCTGTAGTAATTAGCGGCAGGATAGACGAGACTGCTTCCTCTTGCGGTCAGGATCTCCCGAGCAAATTCATCGTAGCGCATGTTAGAGGACACCGCATTCACAAGCCACCGGCTGAACTTGAACACCGACGCATGCCCGATCTGTTTTTTCGATACGCGCAGAAGGTCTCCCCATTTCTGAGCCCAGAAGGAGGCATGATCCTCGCTCTCAAGAAGAGTGTCTATCAGGAGAGCGCGCTTTCCAGGATCCCGGTCCTCAACAAACCGGCCGACCGCCTCTGCGGAAGGAAGTTGGCCAGTTACATCAAGATACACCCTCCGGACGAACTCCAAGTCTTCGCTCTGCTGGCTTGGAGCAAACTGCAGCTGCCGTAATTTCCGATAGACATGCTCGTCGATGTAGTTGGCAGGTTTACGATCTGCCCATTCAAATCCATCAATCTTCTTCACGAAGGTCAGGCTCGTGCTTTCGATGAATTCGAGGTAGCGAGCGATGACTGCAACGCCTCCCCGCTCAACTCCACTCACCAATCCTTGCCTCGAAACCTCTGCCACCTTGGTGTTGGAGCTCTCAAAGACTGCCAGATGCGTTACATCCCGCCTCGTCCCATCGCTGAACTTAGCCTGAACGGAGAATTGCTGGTTCGCATCGGGAAAATGCAGAACCCGGGACTCCGAGGGATAGATTTCGATCCCGGTGCAGGTGCTCTCCTCTCCCTTGCGGAGGGCCGCTCCCTCCGCGATCCATGAGCGAAGGAGGGCATATTCCTCGCTCTCCTTATCCAGTTTTTTTCCTCCTTCGTGACTGACGGCCGTGGTTGGTTTGAGCAACAACAGACTTTTGTCAGGTTCAATGGGATTCGTCCTTCGCCCCAATTCCTCGCTGACCAGCGTCAGCCCATCGAGAGCGGGATCAAAGGCACGAAGTGAGAGCCGGAAGCTTCCCTTCCCGTGCGGCGATCCGTGACAGGAGCCGGCACTGCACCCAAGACGGGAAAGAACCGGCAAGGTTTCATGGCGGAAAGAGACAGGAGCGGGAGACTGTATCCCGCTCACCCTCACCTTTACCGTACTTTCTCCAAGCCGGATGGTAGTCACTCCATTACTCCGAGGTCGAACCATGCCGTCTCTTGAAACGGATAAAACTGCTGGGTCAGCAACGACGTATTCAGCCCCGCGGGTATGGTCTGCTACCCGATCACCGTCCCGCCATGTAGCAATTAGCTGAAGGGCTTCACGCTTCCCTCTGAGAGTAAATTCCGAGGGATACAATTCCCACCCAGCCTGACAACAGACCGCGGCCATACTGAGAACACAGAATACTAGCAGGAAGAACCTGGTCATGACTTATCCCGGATTTTGAGAGAAAAAGGAGGACTTTCAATACGCAATGGATGCCTGTGAAAGTCAATTTCGACCTCCACTACAAGACCTGTCAGCTCCACCTGCTCAGTATTGCCAATCTTCAACTCAAGCTCCACTGAGCTGGTTTTATCATCAAGACTCTTCTCCCCACTCTCAATACCGCCCGGCAGGCCCACCATCCGCACCTTACTGCTGAAACGGCGGCCGCCTTCCTCCCAGCTTAGGGTCACCGGCACCTTCACTATGGCTCCTTTTGTAACGTCACCAGGGGGAGCCACCTCCACTTTTAAAGGCGGTTTCATCACACGCACTGCAAGAAGTCCATTGATTGACTCAGGAACATCAACTGCTCCATCTCTCTCCTTCAGAATCTGCCTTGTCTCTAACCTCGCCTCATAAGAAGAGCCCTCAAACTCAGAGAAACCTCTGACTCCGAAATGATGAAGAGTCCCTGCCACAGTGTCTGCCGGCAGGCGTAGCCGAAACCCAGCGGATCCCTTTCCACCCGGCACTCTGTCTTGCACCTTCATACAGGCGAGGGAGGATTCCAGCTGAAGCTGAACCTCGGGAGTGAATCCTTTCCGGGAGCATTGGACGGGGACCTCAAACACACCCCCCGGAACGGCTAGAAACTTATCTATAAGGGGGTGTTTCTTATCCTTCTGCCCCGGCACCGAAAGCGAAAACGGAGGGATCCCAGAATGTATGGATAGCTCGAACTCCAGCTCAGGGCCTCGCCGATCATATGCATCCCGAACCTCGACATTGTAGTTGCCGGCCTCTAGCCAAATCTGCATATCCTGTTCATCGAAAACCTCCCGTGAGCTCTCGGCCACCATTTCGCCGCTCTCTTTAAGGACTCGTATCCTCGGAACTGCAGGCGAGCGAATTTTCCGTGCCGCGGCGACCAGCGTTAGATAAACCCGTTTCTTGATGCGGAGAGGGAAGCGAACCATCCCTGCGGATGTCCCGATGACATGCCGACCCAGCACACCCTCTCCGGCTTCAAACCTCTCCTCCACTCCAGGATTCAGTGGCGATTCGACCAAGCCAGCTGCCGTCTCACCATTTTGCTGAGGCTCTTCGAGCCAAAGCTGATAACCTTTCCCCCCGCGATACTCCGAATCCATCAGCTCAACTATGTAGGAGCCCTTTTCAGGAGCGGCAAAATCAATTCTTGGATTCAATCCATCAATCTGGCTGTCGTCCGCCTGAGCGAGCCGGCGGCCACTTTCCGTCCTGACCGTGAGAACTCCATCAAAGTCGGAACCACGCGCCTCCGCACGGAGAGTCACCAATTCTCCCTTTCTAGCCCCGAAACGGAAAAAGTGTGCCCCCAAATTCTGCGAGCTCCCTTCGACCTTGATGGGAACCTCGATTTCCTGTGCCTCCGATGCCTTGGTCTTTCCCAAGGAAGCTACCAGGGATTCTTCCCCGTCTCTCACTCTTAGATATACCAGATTGCTGACTCCATTATCACTATGGACGCGCAACGCTCCCGGCCCAAGATGATCCGTTGAAATCCGAAACAGAGGCTCTCCTTCCGCGATACGCTCTATCTCCGCAGGAAAACTTGTCCAAAGGACCACCTCTTCCAACCCCCCACCGTGCAAACGGACCTCTGTCGGCACTCCAGATTGGATCACCGCCGGCTCACACCGTTCCAGCCTGACATGCTGTGCCTGAAGCCCAGA
Source organism: Roseibacillus sp. (assembly GCA_002686085.1). GTDB lineage: Bacteria > Verrucomicrobiota > Verrucomicrobiia > Verrucomicrobiales > Akkermansiaceae > Roseibacillus_B. The sequence goes on from NZAC01000071.1 coordinate 76,687, forward strand.
GGGCCAGGCTATCAGCACCAGAAAGGACACTGGAAGGCACCATGGAGCCATGGAGCTCAAGAACCGGTGTCCGCTAGTGGTTTCCCATCCGGGTTGGCCGCTCCCAGCGGCACCTCATGGAGATAAAGGTCAAATCGACCTCCTTTTTCCGAAACGATAACAACGTGCCGCCCATCCGGATGCCACGCCGGGTAATCATCCCGATCCAATCCGGTAGTGAGAGCACGTACATCGGTCCCATCGATCCTCATGACGTAGACATTGTAACCCCCATCCCGGGTGCTGGTGAAAGCAATCTGACTGCCATCTGGGGAAACGACCGGACGGATATCCATGATCGTATTTTCGGTGAGGCGTTTCTCGTCAGTGCCATCAGCACTCATTGAGTAAATCTCGTAGTTATTCTCCCGAGAATTGCTGAAGATAATTCTTTTTCCGTCAGGCGTAAAACTTGGCCAGTTACTTACTCCTTCAGACTGGGTCAATTGCTTCTTCTCCTTGCCATCAACCTGAACGGACCACAGTTGCTGAGGTCCGGTTTCCGCAAAAGCATAGACGACCCGTTTGCTGTCAGGAGTGAAGACCGGACTTCTTGTTCCTCCTCGCCCGGAGTGAGTAATGTAGACATCCTTTCTTTCCTCAAGATTCCTGATCACAAGCTTTGCAGTCAGGTTTCCGGTACACTCAGTTACCGACAAAAATCTGCCATCCGGTGAGAGCTTGGGCTCTATATGGTGCTTATCGCCCACATCCGGCACAAACGGCTCGGTCTTACCGGTTTCAAGATCCAACCTGAGGACCCTGACCAGATCATCCTGCTCATCGTAGCCATAAAGAAGAGCTTTTCCCCCATCGACGAAATACGGATCGCGCTTGAGGATTCCATCCTCGGTCAGCTGCTTTGGTTCTGCCAGAGCAGAATTATGCAAGACCGGCAACGTCATGCTCAGAGCAAGGATGACCCATAACCTGCAGGCCCGCCATGAGCTCGCGACCCAACCAGCCGATTGACTAAAGGAGCTCATTGATCACCCTCCCTCCATCCAGAACTTTCATTTCTGCCCTCTGCTGAGCTCCTACTCCACATAGTTCCGCGATGGTCGTTCCGGCCATGAGAGGAGAAATCGGTTCCGTGATGGGGCGCTCTGCCCGCGCATCACTCTCCCCTATTGTTCGTCCGGGCTGTACTCCCGCACCAGCCCAGATAGAGAAGTAGCAGTGCTGGTGGTGCTCACGAGCGGCACGCTTACTGATCTTGGGAGTGCGCCCAAACTCACCCATCGCCACGACAAGAGTGTCCTCCATCATACCGCGATCATACAAATCATCCAGCAAAGCCGAAAAAGCACGATCGAGAATCGGACAGTGCCTGTCCTGAAGGAGCTCAAAATTGTAAATGTGAGTATCCCATCCCCAATCTCCATTGGGGGTAAAGGTCTCCACGTATTCAGACCAGTTGACCTGAATGTAGGGCACACCAACCTGCGCCAGACGGCGAGCCAGCAGGCAACTCTGGCCGAAGGCAGTCTGCCCATAAGACTCCCGGGTCTTCTCCTTCTCACGGGTAAGGTCAAACGCATCCTTGGCCTTCGGATCAGTCAGCAACCCGTAGGCGGCCTGGTGTGTCTTCTCCCAATCATCGATACGCGCTCCGTCCAGAGTCCTATGAGCTGCATCGAGCTGGTCGAGCAGCCTCTTCCGATCCTGAATCCTGTTCGGAGTAATGCCATCCAGCATCTTCAGAGTTGGGATATTGACATCTCCGTGCTGGGAGCAGCTCACCAGGAAAGGATCGTAGGCCTTACCAAGAGTTCCTCCTCCATATCCCTCGATGCGTCGCGGAAGGTCTCGAGGAATGCCCCGTCCCAGATAAAAGAACGGCGGAAGAGCTCCACTGTTTCCACGGTGCTTCGCAATGATCGATCCAAAGTTTGGATGAACCGTGGGAGACTCCTTAAATCCGGTCACCCCGATCGTTCCCGCGCCGGGATGCCCTCCATCCGTTGTCACCATGGACCGGATCAAGGAAAACTTGTCGTTGCGCTGCGCGAGGCGCGGCAGCATTTCGGTAAAGTGCACTCCGGGAATTTTCGTGGGAATCGTCCCGAACGGGCCCCGGTAATCCATGGGCGCGTCGGGCTTCGGGTCAAAAGTGTCAATATGACTGGGCCCGCCCCAGAGCCACAGGAGAATGACAGACTTGGCCCGCCCCCGCTCCTGCGCCGCCTGCACGTCTAGAAGGCTCGGCAAGCCTGCGCCCATCGCAAAGGGAACGGCAGCAGCCGTCTTCAGAAAGGAACGGCGCGACAGGCCGTTGCAGTCATTTGCCTTAAAATTACCTACCCCGATCATCTTTGAGCAGGAGAGAGGGTGATTATTCTAACCTCAAAAGAAAAGGAAATATGTATCCCCGCAAGAGGTGAGCAGCTCCCTCGAAATTTTAGGATTTGGCGTCGATTCCTCCATCCCTAGGGTCTTTCCCTTGGCCTTTAACAGCTATCTGTTCTGGATCTTCTTCGCTGCGGTAATAGTGCTCTATCGCTTGTTACCCCATCGAGGACAGAATCGCATGCTCCTCGTGGCAAGCTACGTGTTCTACGGAGCCTGGGATGCTCGCTTCCTCATCCTAATCGCAATCTCCACCCTGATAGATTTCCACGTCGCGCAGCGGGTGACAAAATCGCGGGACAGGGCAATCGCGAAGCGGTGGTGTGCACTATCCATCACCACCAACCTTGGTATCCTCGGAATCTTCAAATACTTCGACTTCTTTACCGCAAGCTTTGCCCGGCTCCTCAAATCTCTCTTCAGCTATGAAACAGATCCCGTCACCCTGAACATCATTCTGCCAGTCGGTATCTCCTTCTACACCTTTCAAACCCTGAGCTATACGATCGACGTCTACCGTGGACACACCAAGGCCGCCACAAGCCTGCCCGACTTCGCTCTCTATGTGGCATTTTTTCCTCAGCTGGTGGCGGGCCCTATTGAGCGCTCCCATCGGCTGCTCCCTCAAATTATCAATCCTCGCAGGACCTCGAGGGATCACTTCGCAAAGGGACTTTATCTCGTCATTAGTGGGCTCTTTGCCAAGATCGTTATCGCTGACAACATGGCGTTCATCTGCAATGGGATCTTTGCGGCTAGCGATGATCAGGTCGGCGGCATCGATCGACTGGTAGGAGTCTACGCCTTCGCATTTCAAATCTATGGGGACTTTTACGGCTATTCCGCCATCGCTCGTGGCATCGCCCTCTGGATGGGAATTGAGCTCATGGCAAATTTTCGCATGCCCTACTTCGCGCGCTCTCCGGCAGATTTCTGGAAGCGCTGGCACATCAGCCTGTCGAGCTGGTTACGCGATTATCTTTACATTCCACTGGGAGGAAACCGGGGAGGCCATTGGAAAACGTGCAGAAATCTGATGATTACCATGCTACTGGGAGGTCTCTGGCATGGAGCAGGGTGGACATTTGTTCTGTGGGGGCTCTATCAGGGAATCCTCCTGTGTGCCTATCGGCCGTTCGAAGGTCGCATTCGTGATTCTCAACCGTCCATCGTACGTCGCCTGGTAGAAACATTCCTGTTCTTCAATCTCGTATGTATTGGCTGGCTTTTATTCCGAGCCGAATCTGCCGCACAGGCATGGAACTTCTTTAACACAATCCTCTTTAGCGACTTTTCTGCCACCTTCCTTACTCCCTACGGATTGGGATCCATCCTCTATCTTGCCGGGCCGTTCCTGCTGCTCGAAATCTGGCTGGCCCGACGCAACGATCTTCTGGCCCTGACAACGGTTCCATGGGGTTGGCGATCCGCAGCATACGCCTACGCACTTTTCATGCTTGTAGTTCATCAACCTCTCCGCACAAGTGAGTTCATCTACTTCCAGTTTTAAAAGAACCGAGTGGAAAGTCCTCGCCGTGCTGGCGGGGACCGGCATCCTGCTCGAAATTATCGCGAGAATCCTTGCTCCCACCCTCGATTACGATCGCGTCCACATCCATGCTTTCCCGGAAATCGCGGAGGAAATCAAAGTTGGAGAAAGCCCACGAATCATGATCCTCGGGAATTCTCTTCTTCTCCATGGAGTCGATGAAACCTTGCTGCAGGAAAATATTTCTACTGCACTTTCCAGACCTTGCAGCGTCTCCAAGGTCACTCCGGTCGCTACTGCGGCACGAGATTGGCACTACCTCTACGATACTTACTTTACACAATCTCAAAGCCATCCGGACATCGTTGTGATTGGCTTTGTGGGGCACCATCTGCCAGACCAATACGAACTCAAGATACGTCGTCTCACCCGCCACTTCTGCTCCCTTGACAATCTGGGCTCCTGTCTGAACGAGGAGGGCCGCACCCTTGACGAAAGAGCGATCGGCTTTATCTCACACTTCAGTGCCCTTTTTGGAGATCAGCGAACCCATCAATGGGGTGTCAGCTCTGCTACAATCCCTCAATTCGGACCGGGCGTCAGCAGACTCAATAACATCCTCGATGCGGCACAAACCCGCCCCGCACCAAACGGGAGCGACGATCCCGGCATCCAGGCACCCTCAACCCGGACCTACCGCAAACTCGCCGACCTCATCAAGACCCTGAAGGCCCATGGCGTGAAACCCTACTTCATTCCCATGCCGCAACCTGAGCCTTGGACTGTTGACCCGGAAGCACGAGCCACGATCGAGGAACAAGGTGCCACTCTGATAGATCGCTCTGTCAATCCTCGCATGGGACGAAGCGACTTTTCCGACGGGTATCACCTCGGAGAAACAGGAAAGACACGCTTCACTTCCTTTCTCGCCTCGGTGCTGTCCGAGGAACTATCAAGCATGGAAACACCCGCCCCCTGATCCGCCATTGACGGACACAGGGCTGGCCCTTCATCGTCTCCGAATGGTGGATTGCCTTTTTCGACGCGTTCTTATTCTAGTTTGCGGCCTCGCAACCCTGCCCTGCACACCCGGAAAGGCCGCACTCACCGTAGCCGCAGTCTTTGGTGACAATGCCGTCCTCCAGAGAGAGGCTGAGCTCCCAGTCTGGGGTAGCGCACCGGCCGGCACCGAGGTACATGTCGAATTTGCGGGCCAATCCAGGATCGCTACGGCTGACGCAGACGGAAAATGGATTGCCCAGCTCGAAGCAATGCCCGCGAGCAGCGAAGGAAGGCCCCTTCAGATTCGCTCGTCCCAAGACCGCATTACTTTCAAAAACGTCGTGGTCGGGGAGGTCTGGCTGGCAAGCGGGCAGTCGAATATGCAATTCCCCATGAGCGCGTGCGCGCGCCGGATCAAGACCATTGCAGCCACGCTTCGGGAGCAGCCTGATCCCAATATTCGCTTTCTACGAATTAGCTGTCCGGACAGCCCCAGCTTGAGGGATATCAAGCGGCACGAAATTGCGTGGAGTGTAGACTCCCAGTCCACTCGTCCCGGCTATTCCGCCGTCGCCTTCTTCTTCGCTCGCAAGGTCGCAAACCACCTTGGAGTCCCAGTGGGAGTCATTGAATCCTCGTGGGGGGGGAAACCCATCGAGGGGTTCATTCCTTCAGAGGAATTTGAAACCAGGGAGGCTCTACGACCCATCGCCGAACTTGTCCGGAACAATAAGCTGAAAGAAGTGGGGGCCTTGGAAGGAGGGGTGATTATCCGTAACACTGCAGGGATGCCCGGGCGCATCTTTAATAGCAGGATCGCCCCAGTTGCACCCTATGCCGTTGCCGGTGCCATCTGGTATCAGGGAGAATCAAACGCCGGCAAGGGGGAAGACCCTCGGAACTACAGGTTTAAAATGCAGGCCCTCGTAACTGGCTGGCGCAAGGTATTCCGCAACCCAAAGCTGCCGTTCTACTTCGTTCAACTTCCATCCTACCGGGACGAAGCCTTCGGTTGGATTCGCCTGCGCGAAGAACAGCGGCTGAGTCTCTCCCTCCCACAAACCGGCATGGCCGTGACCATCGACCTCTACGACACTGATATTCACCCCGCCAACAAGATTGATGTGGGAGAGCGCCTCGCACTCTGGCCACTTTCTCAGCAATATGGTCATTCCCAGAGGGTATGCGGAGGACCACTTTTCAAATCAGCGAAGGTAGAGGGCGAAACTATGCGGATCCAATTTGATTTCCTTGGGGGAGGTCTGATGGTTGCGACCAAAGAGGGGGCAGGTCCGGTCACGGAAACTCCAGCCACGGATCTTCAGCACTTTGAAATCGCAGGGGCAGATGCTGTCTGGCATCCCGCTACGGCCGAGATTGAAAGCGAGGAAGTGGTTGTTCAATCGCCGTCAGTCAGTCGGCCCGTGGCAGTACGCTACGCATGCCATGGAGCCCCGCAAAACCCAAACCTCTACAACCGCGCAGGACTGCCTGCATCGCCTTTCTGCTCAAACCTTGCGTTTCTTCCGTGGTCGGTCGATCCCGTTTCCGGCGGGACAAGATAAAACCGGAGTGCGACGCCCCACCTGCTGTTTGGAAATCGGCATCCGAGGTCAATGTCCTGCGACGTTCCTCCAAAAGTGGAGTCTCACCAAGACTTCAACCTCGTTCTCCCATGTTGGCCCGCGGAGAGACTACTGTGCGGTTCCGGGAAGGAACCGGTAATAGACCTCGAGCATCAGAGTAGCCAGACAGGTCACATAGTGCACGTTCCCCAGTCCATGGCCGGAGTTGCCAGGAATAGGCCAAGACCCGTCTTCGTTCTGGGCTGCAAGAGTTCCGTCCCGGAAGAGTTCGTTATATTCCTGCCAGAACCTGCCTCCGTAATTGATCATCGCCTGGGAAGCATAATAGTGCCCGTAGAGATCGGTATCCTTCCCCTTCCAGTCGAACTTGATGTTTTTGTTGATGAGCTTACAGGCTTTTCGGGGTACGGAATGGGCTTCCTTGCCCCAGAGCTGGAAACAAAGAGCCCCTGCTGCAGACAGGGTCGTACCGTCTCCCTTGGGAGTTGGACCGGTGTATCCAATGGCACCACTCGCGTGCTGGTTACCTTCAAAGGCATCCAGCCCATCTCTCGCGGCCTTGGTCATATTCCGAAACTCTATTCCAGTATGCTTGCAGGCCTTGAGGGCCTGCAACGTCCAAGCCATCACTGAACTATCGTTACGACGGTCTTCCGCGAAACGATAGGTCCATCCTCCTGCGGCGTTCTGACCATCGATAATGGTCTGCCCTCCCAGCTGGACGGCCTCCATGAGGCCAGGAAGATTCACTCCCAGCTGGCTGCAGAAGGTGTATGCCTCCGCTATCGCGTAGGTCGCAATGGCGTGCTCGTAGACCCACTGGTTCGACTGGAGATCCGATCCCAGCCGACCCTTGTTCTTGGCACTCTGGTTGACAAGGTAGGTAATCGCATTAGTGACTGTTTCTCCATACTTGACCGAGAGGGGAGTCTCGCAATGTCCGAGGTAGGCGAGAAGAGCCAGTCCCGTATAGGCGACCTTGTAATTGGTTCCCCAGGATCCTTCACCCTGCTGAGTGGTCTGGAGCCAGTCCAATGCTTTCACTACGGCGGTTTCACACTCTTCCGTGCCACCATTTTCCTTCAAACGCTGCATGCGGTCCTCAGGAGAGCAGCGCTTCCGCATCACTGCGGGAATATTTCCGAATCCTCCTCCACCACCGTCACCGCCATTCCCCCATCCTTCTCCAAAGTCATCCCCGCTACCAAAATCGAGATTCGGTTGCGCTTCCGTCTCCGGAACAGGCACCGCGGTAGGCGATGGAGTCGTCGAAGCAATCACCTTGGCCATTGACGATGAGGGCGCAGAGGGCTTTCTCTGAATCTGTGGATTCACTTCCTTCTGATCCATGGTGTCTTCCTCAGGAGCGCCGGCCTGATAGGCGACGATAGTCGGGGACTTGATCATGAGGCTAGGCAGCAGGATGAAGAGTAGCACGAGAACCACGAGGGCGATCACCAGAAGGGCGATAACTATACTTGTGACTACGGAGTTTCTCCGCTGCGCTTCCAAGCGCGCTTCGGCTTCAGGGCTAAGTTGGGCGTGAAGGCTCATACCAAGGCGAAAATAAGGGTCTTTCGGAGTGCTCGCCCCCGAAGGGAACGGCACAGGCAGGTAGCTTACCTGTCCAATTTGGAAAATCCGCTCAAAAATCGCCAAATTTTATCCGCCTTCTTAGCTCAAAGCCTAACCCGATAGGAGGATCCTACCCCCTTTTGCATCAAATCCCCGCACTTTTTGGCCAAAATCCAGCGAGATAAAGCCTTCTTTGCTATTTCCGACCCCAAGGGAAACGAGCAATGTGCCTTTGCCAAGAGACAGGCTGCTCAATCCTGAGCGTTGAAGCAACTAGCGCGACTGCGGAATTCCCCCTACTCCCCACCAGGCTCCAAATTCGGATCATCATCAGGATCTCTGGTCCAGATAATGGACACCCCCGGGCCCTGCTCATCAGGCGTAATAATTTCCCCCGAGGGCTTAATCACTTCCGGTACCCGGCGAACTTCTGTGTGTCCGTCAACGAAAAGAAGGACTCCTTTCTGGTTGTGCCGCGTCGCAAAAGCCCGTGGGTTAGCCTTGGGGGAACCGTTAAACTTCCTCTGAGCCTTGGAGTGCTGCTCGTCCTTGGGCAGTCCCCGCTCGAGGAATATCACGGTGTTCGCCGGCTGCTGAATCGAGGCCAAAGTCCCTGGATCCTTATATCCATCGAAAGATCGTCTCTGCAGTCGACTATTCATCCCTATGGCAAAATAGGGCCGCTCCAACTTCTTCTCGCTTTTAGCGTAGGGAGCCGCCCCTACAAATATCGGGTAGGTCGAGTCATAAAAGGCCAGCGGGGCATTATCTTGACCTAACTGAGCCACCGAACGGTAGCCCATTCTTTCGGGCAAGACGTTATACCACGCTTCCTCAGCCTCCTCGCTGGCTGCCACCGCCCAATCTTCTGCATCAGCCGAAATTTCAGGCACATCGGCATTTTCCAGAGGAAGTCGCCCTCCATGATCAGTGGTGTAGTCCACGAAAGCCTGACCAAGATCTTTAATCTTCTGTGTCGCCCGGGTGAGATTCGCCCCTTGGACCATGTTTGTGTACACTTGGAATGAAATGCCCGCCAGCACGATAACTATCGCCATGGCTACGAGAAGCTCGAGGAGAGTAAACCCTCCCCTGGCTCTTCGATGACATTTTGGTTCCATGAATTTCTATCTGTCGAAGCTTCGCTGGGTAGAGGTCAGAATGACGCGGTTGTTACCTGACGCAACTTGCAGTTTCTCCATAAAATCGGAAATTTCCACTCCTGTTTTCAAAAGAATGCCCCATCGCAGCTCTGTCATCATGCCCGCTTGAATGGATTCCACACTAATCAGCTCGGTAGCGTCCGCAAATTCCTCAAAAATAGGGTAAAACGCCTCATCGTATTGAATATCGTTGTTGACCCGGATTCTGAGCTGGTGAGAGGCCCTCTTTGGAGCAAACGCCTCTTTTTTCGACAAAACGTAAATGGCCGCCACCATCACAATCGTCGTGGCAGCCGCTGTCGGATAGAGCCGGGCGCCTACAACCATGCCGGTCATCATCGAAAACAGGATGAAGGCGAGGTCCCGAGCCTGCCCCAGATTACGACGAAAGCGGATCATCGCAAAAGCCGCGAACATTCCGAAACCAATCGCCTGCGCATTGGGATGACTCCCCACCACAAGAATAAGAATCGTCGTCACTGTCCCGACGATCACAAGGGTGTGAACGTAATCCTGAGAATATCGGGTTCCCCGATAGGTAGCCTTGTAGAGTGTTCCGATGATCAGGTTGAGCCCGAAGCTCACGCCAAGAGCGAAAATCACCTCAACGAATCCAGGGGTGATCAGGTCAAAGCCGAGTTGTTCCCGGAGTGTCTCGTAGGTGTCGGTAATAAATGCGAGGGAGTTCATTGAATTAGAAAATTTAGATTCACGCAGCGGATTCCTGCCGCTGCCTTGCCTGCCTGAGCTGGGACCCGAGAACGGGGTCATGTTTTTCCAGCGAAGTACAATACTTACTGAAA
>NZAC01000072.1 GCA_002686085.1 Roseibacillus sp.
CTTGGCAGCCTTCTCCTTAGCAGCCTTCTCCTTAGCGGCCTTCTCCTTGGCGGCCTTCTCCTTGGCGGCCTTCTCCTTGGCAGCCTTCTCCTTAGCAGCCTTCTCCTTAGCGGCCTTCTCCTTAGCAGCCTTCTCCTTAGCAGCCTTCTCCTTAGCGGCCTTCTCTCTCGCAGCCTTCGCCCTAGCGGCTTTCTGCTCAGCAGCCTTTTTCCTGGCGGCAGCGGCCTTCTTCTTGTCAGCGGCTTCTCTGGCAGCTTTGTGCTCAGCAGCCTTTTTCTTGGCGGCCTGTTCCCTCGCGGATTTATCTGCCGGGGCCTTTTTCTTAGGGGCAGCGGCCTTCTTCTTGGCGGCAGCTCCCCTGGCAGCCTTTCGCTCAGCGGCCTTCTTCTTGGCGGCGGCTTCCTTGGTGGACTTTTCCTGAGCAGCCTTTTTCTTGGCGGCAGCGGCCCACTCCCTCTGATCAGCCTTTTTTGCAGTGGCTTCTTTGACCGCTTTTTCGCTGGCTGATTTATCTACCGGAGCCTTTTTCTTCGGGGCGTGCTCCTTCTTAGCAGCAGCAGCTTTCTTGGCTGAGCCGATAGCGGGATTCGTTTTTGGAGCCTTAGCCAAGGCCAAGCCCGGGAGGCATGAGAAAAGGAGGATGGTCGTGATCAGAAGTTTCATGGTAGTGTGTTGTTAGCGGGCCTTTGTTACTAGGGAGGGCGGTGATTTCTATCAATTTTTATCTGCTACTGCCTCTTTGACGAGAACGGGTGAATACGGCACGGTCCCCACCATGCGCACGATAGCCTGGATAGCCCTTGTGACCTCTCTTGCAGGAGCCTGCCCTGCCCAGAGGAAGAGTCCCATGGCTCCGATCGAGGATGTGCCCGGCCTGCCCCGGGTGCTCCTGATCGGAGACTCCATTTCGATCGGCTACACCTTGTCTGCGCGCGAGGCGCTTAAGGGAGTGGCCAACGTGCATCGTATTCCGACCAACGGGGGGCCGACGAGCAAGGGGTTGAGCAATATCGAGGATTGGCTCGGAAGTTCAAAATGGGACGTAATCCACTTTAACTGGGGGCTGCATGATTTATGCTACCGTCACCCCGACTCAAAGACTCAGGGAAACAGAGACAAGGTGAATGGATCGGTGACTCATTCCGTTGAGGAATACTCTAGAAACCTCGAGAAGCTTGTTGTCCGAATGAAGAAAACCGGATCACGGTTGATCTTCGCCACTACAACACCAGTGCCCCAGGGTGAGGCGGGGCGAAAAGTCGGAGATGATATCCTCTACAATAAGGCGGCCCTCACTGTCATGCGAAAGCACAAGGTCAGCATTAACGACCTTCATGGCCTTATGGCCAATCGCATGTCACAATTTGGGATCCGGCCGGGAAACGTCCACTTTACCCCGGAGGGATCAATGCTGCTGGCTGAGAAAGTCGCAAAAGCGCTAAAGAAAGCTCTCCCAGCCGAAAGGAATTAACGGAGCTCTCCTCAGCATAGCGCGCTACTCAACTGGATAGCCACGGCGCAAGGCGTCGGCCTTTTCCGATAAGTAACTGGTCGATCAAGGCCGAGGTGTCCTCTATGTTTTTGTCCCGTCCTTCGCGAGTGGCCCATCCGGAAAATCCAACTTCCTTCAAGGCGCTTCTGACCTTGTCCCAATCGACATCTCCCTCTCCGAGGCGACAGAACCCATTCTTTTTTCCCCAGTCCTTAATGTCCAGTTTCACCGTACGATTTCCAAGCGTACGAATCCATTCCTCTGCGGGAGCGAATTTCTGCATGTTCCCAATGTCGAAGTAGGCCCCGACCCAAGGACTGTCGAAGGCATCAATATAGTCACGAAACACGTCTGGTGATTCGCAGAACCCATTCCAGACGGTTTCAATAAGGACTCTCACGCCCAGACGGCTGGCAAGGGGCAGGATTTTCTTTACCTCGGCAATGGAACGATCCCAAACCTGCTCGTGGGTCTCGTTCTGGCCGCCCACCTTACCCGGCACAAGCAGGACCGAAGAGCCTCCAAGCCGATAGGTGTTGCGAATATCAATCTCCATATTTGCAAGGCCCTTGGCACGGGCTTCGGGATCGGGGCTGCTCAGGCGGTTCCCTCCCCAGTGCCAACCACAGACAAGGCCATGAAACATCACTCCCGTTTTTTCCGTCGCTTCGGCATAGGCTGCTGCTTGCTTCGCATTGCCACTTTCCACACCGTCAAAGCCGAGTTTCTTCAGCCGCTCAAAGAACTGGAGAGGGCTCTCTCCACCCTGCTTTCCTCCCTTCACGGCCTTGAAGATTCGCCCCTCCAGAGACGGCGCCCCTCCAGCGGCGGTATCCTGAGCGACAAGACGCTGAGATGAGGCCGCGCCGGCGGCGGCCAATGCTGTGGTGGCTAAGAATCGGCGGCGAGAGGTATCTTTGTTCATGGAGCTTTGAATACAAGGGGGGAAAGGTCCCACAAGAGCAAGGCCAAACCCCGAAGGAGCATGAGACTAGCGGGCGGGGTCTCAACTTGCCATCCGGCCCCTCTTTCCCTACACCCGGGAGAACATGAACCGGACTCGACGCAAATTCATCAAAACCGCTACCGGGGCAGCCTTAGCGGCACCCGCAGCCACCCGGGCTGCTGACCTGAATAGCAGGGGGCAGCATGCCTGTATAGGAGTTGGAGGAATGGGATGGAACGATTTCAACAAATTCAAGTCTCACGGGAAAACAGAGGTAGTGGCGATTTGCGACGTGGACAGCCAACGCCTGGCCCGGGCCGCGAAAGAAGTGCCAGATGCCCGAACCTACACAGATTGGCGGGAGTTGCTCGCAAAGGAGGGCAAGAGGGTGGACTCAATAAACGTAACCGTGCCGGATCACATGCATTTCCCGATTGCCATGAGCGCCGTGGAGAGCGGCAAACATGTCTACTGCCAGAAGCCATTGTGTCACGATGTTGCCGAAGTGCGGCTGTTAACGAATGCGACCCGGAAGGCCGGCGTAAAGACTCAGCTAGGAACCCAGGCAGCCGCCGGGAATGGAGACCGTACATTTGTGCAATGGATCAAGAACGGCTTGATCGGAAAGGTGAAACGAGTCGTTCTATGCTCTAACCGGCCAGGTGCCATCAAGAGTTACCGTTTCGTGGGTCCGCGCCCGGAGGCCCCCCAGAAGGCCCCCGAGCACCTGAACTGGGACTTATGGACCGGCACGGCTCCCGTTCGTCCTTATGCAGACAACATTTACCACCCCGGGAAGTGGCGTTCATGGATCGATTTTGGAACCGGTTGGTCAGGGGACATCGGCTGCCATGTCTTTGATGCGACTTGGAAAGTCCTTGGCCTTACCGCACCCAAGACCGTAAGCGCCCGGGTCCAGGAATCGTGGAAGCAGTCCAAAATCCGGCAAGGCGACACCTGGCCGCAAAGCGATCATATTACTTGGGTTTTCCCCGGCACCAGCATGACGGAAAAAGAAGAGATCACAGTCGAATGGTTCGACGGACTCTTCTATCCACCGGAAGAGGTCCAGGCTCTTGTTCCCACCAAGCCTTATCCACATGAATCTGCGATGGTGATAGGCACCGAGGGAGCCATCATTCTCCCCAACGGGAAGATGCCTACCCTGCTTCCTCCGGAGAAATTCAAGAGCGTCAAAGCCCCCAAGCTCGAGCCTCGTGACCATTATCACCACTTCTGTGATGCCATTCACGGGCTAGCCAAGAATGAGTCCTACTTTGAACAGACCGGCCCGATGACCGAAGCGATCCTGCTGGGAACAGTCGCAATCAGAACGCCGGACACTCTGCTGAATTGGGACGCGGGAAAGATGGCGATCACGAATAATAGCACCGCCAATAGCCTTCTCAGGCGACAGTATCGCGAAGGGTGGAGGCTCGCGGGATTTTAAATTGCTCCACGCTCCTCACACTTAAGGCGATCAATCCTCAAGTCTTCCGCGGGAAGGCTAAATTACCTTGCTGACTCTAACAGGGCGAGGTATCGTGTGGAGGGTCTCTTCCCTCTTTCGAAAGTAATCGGGGGGGACCACCTTCTCCCCCTCAGAACCTCCATGCTTGAGCGCCTCGCTCAGTTTGTTTTCATTCCAAAACCGGGAGCTAGTGCCCTCGCCGCATGGATTGCTCGCGTTTTGTTCCCTCCGGGGAAAAGTAGCAGGAGTAACAAGGGCGACGATGCTGCTCGGAACTTCTGACTGGATCTCGCCTGCCTCAAAGGCCATGCCCGAGACTTCTGCTGAATCAGAGAAACGCTACTTTCTTGCGATCCAGATATTGCGAAAAGCAACCGGGTTGCCATGTCCCTGAAAAATGATCGGCCCTCTTGCAACCTCGGGACGAGTCCCGCCAACCCCAGTACCCTTTGGTAACTTCACTGCATCATGGATTTTCACTCCGTTATGCACCACGGTAATAACGGCGTCTGCCGTCTTTGTCCCTGTTGCATCGAACCGGGCAGCAGTGAATTCAATATCGTATGTCTGCCACGTCAGTGGCGGGAGGCACATGGGGATGTCCGCGGTTTTAAAGCGGTAGAAGCAGCCACACCACTGCTTCGGGTCCGATCGGATCTTCACTTTGACATGGGCAGGGTCATACACCAGTCCGAAGCTATCGAGAACCTGAACCTCATAGCGGTTGTGGAGGTAGACCCCACTGTTCCCACGATCCTGACTGCTCAGAGGTGACTTGGGCTTATAGGGCAGTTGAAACTCGAGGTGCATGGTGAAATCCCCATATTCATTTGCCGTCTGAGCTGGTGGAAACAACACCCCTCCCTCTACCTTTCCCTCGAGAAGATCGGGATCTGCATTATCACCCACCAGAATATCGGCCCCTTCCGGCGGACTCTTCCCAAGGGTCGGGCTCTTGCGATGAATCTTTTTATAGCCCTTTGTTGCAAGGCTGACGCCAGCCTTGTTGGTCAGTTCTACAGATGGTCCGGATTCGTCCCACCCCGCTCCGGGCAGTCCCCCATTGAACTTACTCAGATAGAATTCCCCTTCACCAAGAGCCGCAACCTGAATTCCCGAGGCCTTGGCTGCATATTCACCCTGAATCGTAAAATCCGAGTCCTCCTTCTCAGCCGTGGCTGGGTCTGTCCAGAGAGGTCCACGCGGTTTGGCCCCGAAGGTGAGGGCGGGCACGAGGATCAAGAGAGAGATTCCGAGAATAACGAACAGGCAGCCGAATTTCATCGTATTGAAAGAGTGAACGAATTGTCCGCGCCGGCAAGCCGGGAGCTTCATCATCGGTCAGGCATTTTTGAACCTTGGTCACTCATCCGGAAGCTTGAACTTGAAAACAGGGCCTTCAGGAGCAACTCTCCCTGTGAACAGAATCAGTTAAAAGATGGGAAAATCATTTGAGATCGAGGGCAGGTTGAAGGTTGTTAACGACGTACAGACCTTCAACAGCGGATTTACCAAGCGCGAATTCGTCGTGGAGGTGGAAGATGGAAACTACCCTCAGATGATTAAGTTCGAATGCGTCAAGGAGAAGACCTCTCTAACCGACGGAATGCAGATTAATGATCCAGTTAAAGTAACCTTCGATATTCGCGGCAACGAATACAAGGAGCGCTTCTACGTGAATCTGAATGCCTGGAAGCTCGAGAGCCTCGGAGGCGGACCCACCTCAAATCAGACTCCTGACTACGGTGACGAAGATGCTCCTCCCGGGCTGGGAGACCCTCCGGGCATGAGCTCCCCAGATGCGGACGATGATATCCCCTTTTGATTCTCGCCTTCTCCGGCCCGGTTCAGCTTGATCAAGAGACCTTCACGGCACGAAACAAAAAGGGGAACAGCCAAAGCTGTTCCCCTGTATGGAAGATACCTTTCCCTTTTCAGCTCCGCGGAGCGATGTGAATCTCAACTCGTCGATTGCGCGCCTTCCCTGCAGCCGAGTCATTTGATGCGATGGGCTGGGATTCTCCAAACCCGCGAGTGACCAGCCGCGCAGGCAGCACTCCCTGACTCGCCAGAGCATTCGACACTGCACTTGCACGGTCACGGGAGAGACCCATGTTGTAGAAGGCACTCCCATCCGAATCAGTGTGGCCGTTGACCAGAACGGTGGTCTGGTTAAACTTTCGCAGAACGACTCCCACCGCGCTCAATGTTCGCGAGAAACTGCCTTTGATCTGAGCACTCCCGGTATTGAATGTGATGTCGTGAGGCATATTGAGGATAATGTTGTTGCCCTGCCTCGTAACGCTCACTCCACTGGCCCGCAATTCCTGCCGCAACATGGATTCCTGCTGGTCCATGTAGTTGCCAATGCTGCCTCCAGCAATTCCGCCGATGGCGGCGCCGATGAGCGCACCTCGTCCTGCGTCTCCATCTCCCACATTATTACCAATGATCGCGCCCAGAATTGCGCCCCCAGCAGCGCCAAGGCCTGCTCCTGTCGCAGTGTTGGAGACCTGCTGTTCCCCCGTGTAAGGGTTCTCGGTAACACAACTGGAGAGCGTGGAGGCGGCCAAAAGAGCCACCGCGAAACACTGTGGACGGGAACGGGTGAATAATTTCATAATGCTGGAATTCTAGCGGTTCAGTAAGGATTTTCAATCATGGATGCAGCAAAATGCGTTTAGACGACTTCTGCTTGCTGGGATTTAGACCTCAGGAAGGGGCGGGCTATTCATCAAATATTCGATTCGCCCATTCCAAGCTCGGTTCCTCTCCAATCAGAGCGTCCATCCCTTTCTGTATTCTCGCTTGAGGAATTGTTCCGCCGCCGGGGCATTGGGGAATTTCATGTTCTTCGCATCCCACTCAAGCTTCTGCCCAGCACGGTAGGCGACGTTGCCGAGGGGGTTGGCCTCAGTCAGTGGCCCAGCATAGTCGAAATGACAGGTTGTTGGTTCCCCGGTCTTGCATGCCCGAACCCACTCCTGGTGGTGCCCGATCGATTCTGGAATAGTTTTTTCGGGACGCTTGAAGTCCTTGAAGCGCCCCTCCGGCAAAAGCAGATGCTTCCCGTAATCCGAAAGAAGCATCCCTTCATCACCAACGAAGAGAACGCCGCTGCCCCACTTCGGGATTCCTCCTCGCTTCCATATTTCCGGTTTTTCCGCCCCCTGATACCATGTCAGGCTGAGGGGAGCCCGCTCACCTCTGGCAGGATATTCATAACGAGCCCACATCGAGGCAGGCGCGATCTCGGGGTGCGGCGTTGGTCCTCCCGCATCGATAGTCGTGGGAGCATCAAGATTCAACGCCCAGAAAGGCAGATCGTTCCAATGGCTGCCCAGATCTGACATCGTTCCGTTTCCAAAGTCCCACCACCGGTACCACTTCGGTCCAGGGAAGTAGACCGAGTTATAGGGCCGCATAGGGGACGGTCCGATCCAGAGGTCCCAGTTGAGATCTTTGGGGACAGGCTGGGCCTCCTGCGGGCGCTCCTGAACATTGACGATATCACGATTCTTCTTGGCGTCCTCGGGGCTTTGCCAGCCCCAGGCCCGCCCCACCCAGACATGAACCTCGTTCACTTTTCCAATGGCTCCTCCCTGGATGAGCTCCACCACCCGCCGATAGTTTCCGCCAGCATGAATCTGAGTGCCCTGCTGGGTAGCAACTCCGGCTTTGCGAGCAATTTCGGTCACAAGGCGCGCTTCATAAACATCGCGAGTGAGCGGCTTCTCACAATAAACATGCTTGCCGGCTCGGAGAGCCGGAAGAGTGGCAAAGGCGTGAGTATGCTCAGTGGTGCTGACGATAACAGCGTCGTAGTTACCTGGCCTCTCGTAGAACTCACGGAAGTCGTGAAAGGTTTTTGCCTGGTTGAAACGGGAAGCTGCCCCTCGCAGGTTGCGGTCATTGACATCTACCAACGCCACAATGTTCTCGGTATTGCCGACCGTGCGCATGTTGTGTCCGCCACGCCCTCCACAGCCGATCACCGCAACATCCAATTTCGCGTTTGGAGACTTGGCGCTCACGATGGCGGGAAACCCCAGGGCGCCGGCCGCAGTAGCACCCTGCAGAAAATGACGTCTCGACGAACTGGTAGATTGAATTTTGAGGCTCATGATTCCAGCAGTCAGGCGGCATGAAGACTTGATTTCAAGGGGAAACTGCTGGAGAAGGAAAAGGGTCCTACACTAGGAGTTGGCATTGCGAAGGAATCCTGCGCAACTAAAAGAAACCTCGAACGTTTATTCCCCCATGAAAGCAGCGCACGTATTCTGGATCTCCATTTTTTCGGGAGGACTCGCTCTCGCTCAGGGCCCTCGTCCCGATGACCTCGGAGCAAGCCCACAACCTGTCGGAGAGGCGGGAGTCGCCTGGTATACCACCTGGGAGACCGCCCGCGCGGAAGCGGAGCGGTCAAACCGCCCCATCTTTTTTATGGCGGCGGCGGCAACCTGCAGCGGCATCTCAGGGGTCTTCTGACCAGGCTACACCAACACGCAGAACAGTTTGTTCTCACAGAAAGAATTCATAGAAGCATCTCGCTCATTCGTGTGCGTTCGTCTGGAGTCCTATGAAAGTGAAGAGCACCAGAAGATGGTGCGATCCTTCCTCGATGGCCGCTTTGAAAATACCGCCTTCTGCCTACTTGCTCCAGATGGGGAGACCAGGCTGTCGGGAACGGGGCGCAGCCCCTCCCAAGGTTTACGCCAGAGACGAGGGCCGGGAAGAGGTCGGGGAGACAACGGCGTGGTCGAGGCGATGGAGAAGGTCGCCAAGAAATTCCGTGCCAAGGGGACCAAAGAGGGCGCGATCTTGCAAGATTTTCACAGTTTCCGACAAGGGCTCAACGTGGCCTCGGGAGACCAGCGACTTCTGATCTTTGTGGTCGCAACTGAAAATGATCGTAAGACGCTGGGGACAGACCTTCGAGACTTGATGAGCGACAAGGAGATCATAGGGAAGTTCCACATGGACTTTGCAGATGAGGAGCCCGATTCCCAATGGCGGGACGCCGTGAAAGGAGAGCGGGGGAACACTGGGATTTTTGTGATCCGGGCAAACGCCTTCGGACAGACCGGAAGCGTTATGGAGCAGCTCCCTGTTGACGCGACGCCGGAGGAACTCAAGAATGCCCTGCTCGAGGCCAATACGTCCTTCGCCAAAACAGAAAAGCGCAAGGTTTACAGTGAACACGTCGCTGCGGGGCGTCGAGCAAGGGTCCACTTTGAAAACGGAATGCCCTACGGTGAGGATCGTGATGGAGATGGCGTGATCGACCACCGCGCAGGCCGGGGGGGGCGCGGAGCAGGACCAGAGGCCGGTGAGCGTCGTGGGCCTCCAGCTGGACGGCGCGGGGGACCTCCAAGGGGAAACCGGCGGCCCGGGCAGCCCCCACAGCGACCCCGAATCAGGCCCGGGGGCACCGAGTGACCGCAGAGTGTGGGTCTAAGACTTCCTCAGACTCCCGGCCATGTGTCCGAGAGTCTGTAACCTTCGGGCCACGGATCGTCTGCCTGAAGGGTGTGAGTTGTTGTTCCGGTAATCCATGCCCGGCCCGAAACCTTTGGCAGAATCGCGGCGGTATCGCCCACCGCTGTAACAGCATCTATGGTGCAAAGGAACTCTGACCCGATCAGGGAGCGCGCACGATAGGTATCCGTAAGACTCATAAGCCCCCTTTGATGGAGGACTGCCATACGGGCTGAACAGCCTGTGCCTGTGGGGCAACGGTCAATCTTACCAGGGCGAATTGCCACAGCATTAGGTCCCGTTATTATATCACCTTCCCGACGAAGCGGTCCGGCAAACTGACAAAACGACAGATGCTGCCAGCTCGGGTTGCTGGGATGATGGAACCCAAGCTGCTCGTTTGCCGCGCTGACGACTTTCATTCCTAATTCCGTGAGTTCTCTCGCCTCGTCAGGCACGAGCTTGAACCCGAGGCTCTCTGAATCAACGATCACGAAGCTATCTCCACCATAGGCCGTATCCACCTCCAGAGTCCCCAGACCCGGGACCTCAAGGGGAGCCTGCAAGTGGGCTGCAAAGGAGGGAACATTAGTAATGGTGATTCGCTCAGCCCGACCATCCCGACAACGGGCATGAACCCTGACGAGACCTCCCGGAGCCTCGAGAACGAGCTGTGTCTCCGGCTCGTGCATGGGAACAATTCCCCGCTCCAGAAGAACCGTTGCAACACAGATAGAATTGGAGCCAGACATCGGAGGAGTATCGGCTGGCTCCATGATGAGAAACCCCATGTCGGCGTCAGGGTGTTGCGCAGGGACGAGAAGATTGACATGGCGGAATACCCCTCCCCTCGGCTCATTGAGAACGAAGTTGCGCAGGACCTGATCCTCGGCCAGGAAGTCGCGCTGTTCCCAGAGGCTCTTACCGGGAGGGGGAGCAACCCCGCCCACGATAACATCACCCACTTCTCCCTCCGCGTGGCAGTTGATAATCTCGATGGTTTCCGAGACAGGCATCTTCCAACAGGGAGCAGCAAGAAATTTCGAATTGCTAGGCTCCGGGCCGGGATCTGGTTTCTGGAGCCGGGGGAGCCTTTCCCGTGGTTTCCCTGAAATCTCCGATTGGCCAGAGTTCAAGGCGGCGGATAAAGCATTCGGCCCATTCATTCTGAATACCGATGAACCCGGCGGCCGGGCTCGCGTCCCGGCCTTCGTTCACGAGAATTCCATTGAGCAGGATCTGATAGGACGCGCCCTTGCAGATCACTTCCATGCGATTCCATTCTCCCACCGGCTTGTCGACATCACGGCTCCCCCGAAACCCCTTTACGTCTTTCCATGCCGGATCTCGATCCTTCCACCGGATGCTGGAAGCCGACTTCCCCGCAGGAGGAAAGGTCATAGACGTACCTCCTTTCTTCCAGCGATGCCCCTTGGGCGTTTTCTCGACCTCACAAGTCAGACTGGTCGGAATCAGTTTCCCTTCTTTCGTCTTCCCCTGAAGAACATTGATGTCCCCCATTGAGCCTTCGAGCATCTGGGCCTGAATACAGGAAATCCACGCTCCACCAAAGGACCCATCCGGGCCGTGGCTGTGGAGAAGCAGTCCACAATCACGCGCCCGGTCGACGCGCTTGGACCAAGTCTTTTCGCCCCATTTATATTCCAGGACGAGATGGTAATCCCGGTAAGCTTCTCTGGTGCGAAAGTAGCCAAATCCTTTTCCTGTTACCTGAAGAACCCCTTTATTCATCACAGCAACCTCTTCTTTCTTGGTGCTGACCGAGTTCTTCTCACTGAGATGAAAAACCCAGTTCTTAAATGACGGGTCGGCCAGAAGATCTATTTTGCGCTCGGGCACCGTGGCGGCTTTCAATGATAATGCTGTGACGACTAACGTGGTGATTGGCAGGAAAATACGCATGGTAGTGAAAAGTTTTGGCAAACCTCGGGCAGAGGGTGTCCAAGGTCTAATGGGGGAACGGGAGCAGAGCAAGCGCGCGGCCTGACAGCTGGAAGATTCACCCTGACAACGGCGAGGCCATCCTTTAGCAAAGGGCCATGAACCTACCAAAAACTTTCGCTATTGTGGCCATCGGTCTGGCCTCATCCTTGGCCATGGCGGAAGAGCGCCATCTCTTTATTCTCTCGGGTCAGAGCAATATGCAGGGCTTGAAGGAGAAGACTTCCGTCCTCCCGGAACTGAAAAGGCTGCTGCCTGGCGCAGATATCCAACACGTCAAATACGCCCGAGGGGGGCAGCCCATCCGCAAATGGGTGAAGACGTGGGACCTGATTGCCAGAAAGCACAAGCTTACTCAGCAATTCAACGACCCCTCGGAGTTTTATGATATCGTGCTTAAACAGGCCAAGGCCAAGATTGCCGAAGGACCATTTGATAGCATCACTTTTCTCTGGATGCAGGGAGAGAGGGACGCCAAGACGGGGCTTGCCGCAGCGTATCAGGAAAGCATGGAGACCTTGATTGCCAGCCTTCGCAAGGACCTGAAAACCCCCACGATGAATTTCGTCATCGGTCGCCTCTGTGACCATCTCACCCACGACCAGTGGAACACTGTGAGGGAGGCTCAGGTCAAGGTAGCCAACGATGATTCCCGGGGCGCCTGGGCCGATACGGATGATACCAACGATAAGGAGCGAAATGGTAAAAAGTGGAATGACCTCCACTACACCACAGCGGGATATGAGCTTTTCGGCAAACGCCTCGCCCGTCAGGCCGTGAAGCTGATTCAGGGAGAAAGGCCTGATCCGGAGGGCCGGCCTCAATAGCCTAAATATCCCAAATCAAAAGAGGAGGCAGGCTGCCTGATTAAAATCGGGGAGATTCTCCGTCTGCAGCTTGATCCACAATTCTGGTTCGCGTCCATATTCATAAAGAGTATGCTCCTGCCGCGATGAGTGCTGAAGCCAGATTCAAAGAACTCGGGTTAATCCTTCCTCCTGCACCCAAGCCGGTTGGTGTTTACAAGCCCATCGTGATCGCGGGAAATATGGCCTACCTCTCAGGGCACGGCCCTCTCAGGGAAGATGGCACGCTTACCCTCGGCCGCCTCGGGGAAACCATGGAGATTGAAGAGGGATACCAAGCTGCGAAGCAAACTGCTTTAGCCATGATCGCAACGATCCGTAGAGCCCTTGGGAGCTTGGATCAGGTAGTCCGAGTGGTGAAGACTCTGGGATTTGTCAATTCAACTGGAGATTTTGTCGGACAGCCCGCAGTGATCAACGGTTGTAGTGAGCTCTTCGCAGAGCTCTACGGAGCCGAAGCTGGTGTCGGCGCACGAAGTGCTCTTCCCTCCAATACTCTTCCCGGAGGTATGGCGGTTGAGATTGAGATGATCCTCGAAGTCAACCCATTGTAGGCCGTCATGTATGAACGATGGGCAATCCAAGGTCTTGACCGGGTTGCTTCACCTGCCCTGTTGGTCCGGCCCTGTGTCGTCGAACAGAACGTGGAACGTATGATTGATTTATGTGGAAGCCCAAAACGTCTCCGGCCCCACGTCAAGACCCATAAGATGGATGAGGTTATGCGAATCCAGTTATCGGCCGGGATCGATAAATTCAAGGCCTCTACGATCGCGGAGGTTGAGATGTGCCTGGCCGCAGGAGCACAGGATGTGCTCCTCGCCTATTCTCCGGTCGGACCATCCAAGGATCGTCTTATCCAGTTAGCTGAGGCTTATCCGGACGCGAGGTTATCCTTTCTCGCGGACGACGAGGCAGCCCTCTTGGCGATCATTAAGAGGTGCGTGAAAACAGAAGTTTCTCTCGGTGTTTTTGTCGATCTTGACTGTGGCATGGGCCGAACCGGAACCTCCTCTTTGGAAGATGTTGTCCGGATTACCAAATTGGTCTGTTCTTCTGCTGGTCTGAATTTTGAGGGAGTTCATGCCTACGATGGACATGTGAGAGAGTCCAACCTAGCGGCCCGCAGGGAGATGTGGTCTCAGGCAATGGGCACCGTTGAGCGGGCCCTCGCAGAGCTAGCGGAAGCGGGCCACCCTGTGCCAGCTGTAGTTGGAGGAGGGTCGCCGACCTTCGGCTTTCATGCTCGTCTGCGAGAATGGCAATGCAGCCCCGGAACTTCCCTCTTCTGGGATCATGGTTACAAAAGCGCCTATCCTGAACTCCCTTTTGGGAACGCCGCGGCTGTTCTCACCCGGGTCATCAGTAAGCCAGGAACAAATCGGCTCTGCCTGGACCTCGGGCATAAAGCTGTTGCGTCAGAAGGCCCACTCAACAAACGCATTCATCTGATCGGCCTCGAACATGCACATTTCGTCAGCCACAGTGAAGAGCACTTGGTGCTGGAAGCCGAGGACGCAGATCAGTTTCAGGTAGGAGACCACCTGCTCGGAATACCATTCCATATTTGTCCCACCGTTGCCCTATACAGGGAAGCAACCCTGATCCGAAATGCGGAGGTTGCCGGGGAAATATGGGAGGTCACCGCCCGTAATCGAAGCCTGACAATCTAGAGGCAAGTCAGACTTCGCAGCTCCTAGGCGTTTACCAGGATAGTTTTCCGGGGAGATACTCTTCGATAAGTTCCTCGTAAAATGGCCTGAGCCCATCGACATCAACGCGCTCGCTGCTTTTGGTGTAGAGATCATAAACGTTGAAAGCATCTACCCACCTAAACATCGCTCGGTCATGGTCACTCATGAGAGCCTGATATGCTCCCTCTTTGTGAATGGGGTAGCAGGAATGGTAACGAATCATGTAAAGGGCTTCCTCAGGAAGGCGGTCTTTAACCACTTGATAAAGATACTCATCGTGACCCCAGGACATGGTGACTTTATCGAGACCGCATCCCTCCTCATAGATCCCAAGGGGTGTCGCATACTCTGAACGTCGCGAGTCAGGATTCTCCGAAAAATATTCGTGGTAGATAATCTTCTCTGAAAAACGACACCCGAGGGGAAAGGTGTCCCCGACGACAGCCCATTGAGGTTCGCCAAAGAGGCAGAGGATCTTCCCCAGATCGTGGATCAGGCCGGTCAGAATGAACCAGCGAGGATGGCCATCATGCCGGATCGCTTCGGCCGTCTGCATGAGGTGCTCGATTTGAGGCAGGTCGATATCAGGATCGCTATCGTCGACAAGGGTATTCAGATATTCCAGAGCCTCCCAGACTGTCATCCTGCGTTTCTTCAGAGGAAGATATTCGGCGCGCTTCTGCAGGACAAAATCCATCGTCTGATGCTGATGGTTGAGGCGGTAGAATTCTCTGACCCCGGGCCGCGCTTCAGCTTCGTAAGCACGAAATTTCCGGTCGCTCTCAGGATGCTCGGGATATCTTCTAAGAAGGTCGTCCTCCCACTCATCGAGGTCCTGAAGGGCACCTGTTTCTCGTTCTTGGGCGGGGTCCATGCTTTGAGTCAATATAGGCCCCAGCTCTCAAATGGCGAGTATTCGGGGAGGAAAGAACCCTTTTGAAGATAGTTTGCAGAAAAGTGAAAACAGGCAGTCGGTTTTTGCGGTCCTAAGGGCACAACCCTAATCGTGCTCTCCAGACGAACAACCCAGCTATCCTCATGAAAACGGCCCTTTTTTTTACCACCCTAGCGATCCTGGCCTTTCTTTCCTCCTGCTCCAGTTCGACCCACCGCACTTCGCTCATAGAGGCCAATATAGTCAAAGAAGGGGGATTCTCCTCAGTGAAACAACGTGGTCATTACTCCTACTGGTCAGATAGGGTCTCTAGCGCCGCCCTACGGATCACCATTAATCTCAGTGATCAGACCGCCTATTTCTATCGCGGTGGGGAGAAGGTGGGGCAGTCCCGGGTCGCAACCGGGAAAGAGGGACATTCCACCCCCCTGGGATCGTTTACGATTTCTGAGAAAGTAGTGAATAAACGCTCCACACTCTACGGACGTATTTATGATGCGGAAGGTTATCTCAAGATAGCCCATGCGGACACCCGCCGGCATACTGTGCCGGAGGGAGGGAAATTCATCGGATGCCCCATGCCTTACTGGATGCGACTGACCGGGTCGGGTATCGGAATGCACGTTGGGCCGATACCAAAACCCGGCTCCCCAGCCTCTCACGGCTGTATCCGGCTGCCGCGTGGGATGGCCCGGAGTCTCTTCGAAAAAGCCCCTGTTGGAACAAAAGTCACCATCGTTCACTGAAGCCAGCAGAACACAGGGCTTATTCCCATGTATCCCCTAGGGTATCACTGGCCACGCAAGGTGCCCGGGGTCCTTGACCGGAATACTCCAGAGCTTGTGCCCAGCAGTGACGTAGAGAGTCCGAAGATCCGCTCCTCCGAAGGCACAATTGGTTATCATATCCGCCGGGACCGGAATATTCTGTAGAAGTGTTCCCTCCGGAGAGAAGACATACACGCCCGCCCTGTATTTGAGGTTGGTCTCCACCGGAGGTTTGGGAAAATTAAAACCGGCGGTGGCAAAAATACGTCCCTTCGAGTCCAGCGCCATCCCATCAGGTCCACGATCGCTACCCCAGTCGAAGAGAAGTTTTCGGCTGGAGGCAACCACCGAGCCATCTGCTTGGAGAGTGAAACGCCACAGTTTACGGTTTCCCCCGAGTCCCTGTGCAGGGCCATCGTTCACATTATCCGCTACGAAAAGGAACTTGTCATCTGCAGAGACCAGAATGCCGTTAGGGCGATGCACCTCATGGGTGATGATACGGGAGATCTTCCCGGGGCCATCAATCCGGTAGACCCCTTCAATCTCCCGGCCTTTCTCATCACGCTGTTCCACGTTATCCCGGTTCCCGTAGCGAGGATCACTGAAGTAGATCCGACCCCGGGAATCCACCGCGAGGTCATTGGGTGAATTGAATCTTTTCCCCTGATAGTGACTAGCAAGCACCGTAATTGCTCCATCCTTTTCAGTCCGGGTCACCCGACGGTTCCCGCCCTCACAAGCCATCAGGTTTCCCTCGTGATCAAAAAGAAGCCCATTCGCTCGCCCGGAGGGAGTGCGGAAGACATGCATGACCCCGGAAGGGTCACGGCGCATGATCCGATTATTGGCAATATCGGTGAAATACACATCGCCGGAAGGATGCCATGCGGGACCTTCGGTGAAAGCAACAGCGCCCTCGAGTTTGAGCTGCGCCCTATCCGCAATCTGGGCATC
>NZAC01000073.1 GCA_002686085.1 Roseibacillus sp.
ACTTCCCCCCCCACATCTTACCGATGCGTCCGATCCCGTTGATCACGGTTTCACTGTGCTGATGATCTCCCGGGTAATAGGTCTCCGCCTCAGGATTGGTTCGACCATAGGGATAGACCGTGCTTGTATGATCTTCCGGAGCGGTGTTCACATACAGAGGGTCGGATGGGTCGAGGTTCACCACTCGGTAGTTCTCGAGGTAGACACAAGGCACCCGGTCGTTGGTGGACGGGAGGAGAAAGGAGTAGTCAAACCCGATCTCGAGGGGGCCCGGCTTGACCTCTCCGTTCCAGTTCACCGGGGTTCCCTTGGCCCCCAGCCCGAGGTGCCACTTACCAACCACTCCGGTCCGGTAACCCGCCTTGCGAAACAACTTCGGAAGAGTGAGAATATCGGTTGGGATGCAGAGAGGTGCATTGGGAGGAAGGATACGCACTCCCTCCCTGAAACCATAGAGCCCTGTGAGCATCGAGTAGCGGGACGGTGTGCAAGTGGCAGCGGTGCAGTGCCCGTCCGTAAACCGGAGCCCCTCCCCCGCAATCTTATCGATGAAGGGTGTGGGGATCTTGGTAGCACCATAGACCCCGACATCCCCGTAGCCGACATCGTCTCCATAGACAATGACGACATTAGGGTGCTCCGCAGCCGGAAGGAGGGCGGTAAAAAGCAGAGATACAGTGGAGGCTAGGAACTTCATGGTGACGATGGATTCTGGGAGAAAGAAGGCCCGGAACACGAGCAGGAAAGCAGAACTTTCTCCCCGATAGCGCCAACCGGGATCTCCTGCTCCCATCCTGTCGAATCTCGGCCGAATCGATTGATGCGAAGCGTTTTATCTCCTAAGATTCCTATCGTGCGTCTCATCCCACGCTTTCTGGCTCCTCCCTCCCTGCTTTTGCTAGGCGCCGTTCTGTACCCGGTGAGCTCTCTCCCCGGAGCAGAGGTCTCCGCCGCCCTTCCCCTGCAAAACGCCGGCCCAGCGGCCAAAACCCTTTTCACAGCCCTCTCGCCCGAAGAATCCGGCATCGATTTTGTCAACCCGATCGATACGACGCACCCTCTCAAGCGAATCTACCTCGGAGCCTTTGCCTGTGGGGGAATCGGAGTGGGAGATCTCAATGGAGATGGCCGTCCGGACCTCTTTCTGACCGGGGGGTCTCCCGAAAATCGAGTCTACCTCCAGACCGAAGAACCCTTGCGGTTTGTCGACGCCACCGCCCAGTCTGGAATCAAGGCGGCCGGAACGTGGTCTTCCGGGCCAACCCTCGTGGATATAGATGCCGACGGAGACCTCGATATTCATGTCTGCAATTACGATGCGGCCAATCACCTCTGGATCAATGATGGAGAAGGAAAATTCACGGAGAAGGCAGAGGACTATGGTCTCGCCATCTCGGATGCCAGCCTGATGGCCACCTTCTGTGACTATGACTTGGACGGGGATCTCGACTGCTTCCTTCTCACCCGGGATTTTAAGCGCGCAGGGGGACGTCCCAAGGAGCACCCAGTCGAGCTGGTGAACAATAAGTGGAGGATCAAACCCGGCTTCGAAAAGTATTACGATATCGTGACCCGGGCAGGCGGCAAGCAGGTCTACATTAATGCTGGCCGGCAGGACGTCCTGCTGCGTAACGAGGGCCCCGATGCCAGGGGGCAGACGCGTTTTAGTGATGTCAGCGCGTCTGCTGGGATCTCGGGGAGGGATCGAGGAAACTCAGTCACCTGGTGGGACTTCGATAATGACGGCCTCCCCGATATCTACGTCGGCAACGATTTTAAGGATGCGGACCGCCTTTATCGCAATAATGGCAATGGCACCTTCACTGACGTGATCCGACAGGCAGCCCCTCACACTCCCTGGTTTTCCATGGGAGCCGACATCGCGGATCTCGATGGGGATGGGCGCACCGACCTGCTGGTTGCCGATATGGCAGGGACCAACCATTACCGCTCCAAGACCACCATGGGCGAAATTACCTCCATCCGCCCTTTTCTTCTTTCCGCGGTTCCCCGCCAATACATGCATAACGTTCTCTATCTGAACAACGGGGTAGGCAAACTTGCAGATGGAGCTTTTCAGGCGGGACTGGCCAATTCCGACTGGACTTGGGCGGTCAAACTCCAGGACTTCGATCTCAACGGGCACGTTGACGCCTACTTTACCAACGGCGTGTCACGCAGTTTTAATAATTCCGATGATCAGCGAAGCGCCTCAGATCATATTGGCCAGACCGAGTGGGACTACTACGAATCCCATCCTCCCCGCAAAGAGGAGAATCTCGCCTTCGCCAACCGAGGCAACCTCAATTTCGAGAACGTCAGCAAGAGCTGGGGACTCGACCACCTCGGTATGAGTTATTCGGCAGCAACCGGCGACCTCGATGGGGATGGGGATGTCGAATTGATCGTCGCTAGTCTCGATGAACCGGTTCGGGTCTACAGGAACAATACCCCGGCCTCCTCCCAGCGAGCCTCCATTCGCCTCGAAGGCGCGGCAGGAAATCGGCTGGGCCTCGGCGCAAACGTCTGGGTTCAAAGCGGCGGCAGGCTCCAGAGGCAGGTTGTTCAGCCAGCTACAGGCTTCCTGTCGTCCAATCAACCCAAATTACACTTCGGCCTCGGCGACGATACCCAAATCGAGCACATCACCGTCAAGTGGCAAAGGGGACACGTGCAACGGATTGAAAATCTGAGTGCCGGCCAAACCTACCATATTAAAGAACCCTCCACCCAACCACCTCGGTGGGCCCGACCAGCCCGAAAGCCCACTCGCTACGCGCCAATCACCTCCCCCTCTCTCCGGTCGATCGCACACCGCGAAACGCCTCACGACGACTTCTCAAAACAACCACTCCTTCCATATAAACACTCTCAACTCGGCCCCGGCATGGCATGGAGCGATCTCGATGGCGATGGTGACGCCGACTGTTACCTCTCTGGAAGCGCAGGTCATCCAGGCATCCTCTCCATCAATGACGGCAACGGCCTGCTGCGCGATACCAAGAATCTCGAGTTCACTCGTCACGCGGAAAGAGAGGACCTCGGCGCAATCTTTTTTGATGCCAACTCAGACGGCACTAACGACCTCTACGTGGTAAGTGGCGGAGTAGAATGTCCGGCAGACTCTCCCCACTTGCGGGACAGGCTCTACTTGAATGACGGCAAAGGCCAATTCACCCATGCTCCCAACGCGCTCCCCGATTTACGGGACAGTGGCAGCTGCGTCGTCGGGGCCGACTACGACCGCGATGGCGACATTGATCTTTTCATCGGAGGCAGGGTCGTTCCTGGAGCCTATCCCGCAACCCCTCAGAGCCGCCTCCTTCGTAACGACTCGAAGAGGCGGGTGCCAAAATTCTCTGATCAGACCTCCTCCGTTCATGGCCTCGGCCAGGCAGGCCTGGTATCCAGCGCTCTCTGGTCAGATGCCAACGGTGATGGGTGGGTCGACCTGCTGGTTTGCTGCGAATGGGGGCCAGTGAAGATCTTTCTGAACAGAAAAGGAAAACTGGTTGAATCTACCGCAGAGTCTGGACTCGCCTCATATCTTGGGTGGTGGAAGGGAATTGCAGCAAGCGACCTCGATGGAGATGGCGACCTCGATTACGTAGTCAGCAACCAAGGCACCAATACTCCATACAAGGCCTCAAAAGAGAAACCAGAACTGCTCTTTTATGGCGACTTTGACGGGAGCGGGAACAAGCGAATCGTTGAGGCTAAGTTCGAGGGCAAAACCTGCTATCCACGGAGAGGGTTCAGTTGCTCCAGCGGAGCGATGCCTGCCTTGCGTAATCGACTCAAAACTTTCGAGAACTTCGCCCGCTCCACTCTGGGCGATCTTTACGGAGACGTCCTGTCAGGATCCCTGCGCCTCGAGGCCAACACCTTGGAGTCCTGCATACTCCTCAACAACGGAAACGCCCGCTTCAACGTTACAAAGCTACCCCGAGCCGCTCAGTTCTCTCCGTCGCAGGGCGTTCTCCTCAGCGACCTTGACGGCGATGGCCTCACCGATTGTGTCCTCGCCCAGAATTTCTTCGGGGCTCAACCAGAGATTGGCCTGCTGGACTCCGGCTTGAGCGTTTTCCTTCACGGGAGAGGGTCGGGCAAGTTTCTGGCTGCCGGACCAGACAAGAGCGGCATCAGAGTCGCAGGTGCGGCCACCGCCCTTACGACGGCAGACCTCAATCTTGATGGCCGTCCAGAACTCGCATTTGCCGTCAACGACTCTCCCGTAATGTTCTTCTCAGAACTCCCTGTCAGCAACCAAAGCCACAAGCTTTTTGAGGTCCGCCTCAGAGGGAAACCCGGAAACCTTGTCTCTGTCGGGGCCCGCATCACCTTATCCTCCCTGACGACCTCTCAATCTCAGACCTCGGAGATCACTGCCGGGTCTGGCTACCTCGGCCAGTCAGAGGCAGCCCGCTGGTTTGGGCTTGGGCCAGCCGCCCCCGAAACCCCTATATCGGTGACCGTCCGCTGGCCTGACGGAAGCTCTACCACCACCAGAACTGTTGCCGGCGATGGAAAAGTCCTTATTCCGCAACCCTGACTATCTTCAATCACACTCGACATCAGAAGCGTGAATACTGTAAGACTTCTCTTTTCGTAAAGCCCCTTAAAGCCCCGTGCGACCATTCCTCCACCCCCAAAAAGCACTGATTCCACACTGTGTCATACTTCTTGCCACAGGCGCGCTCCATGCTGCGCCAGTGATCAACGAAATTCACTACAACAACGATCTCAATTATATCGCTAACGAATTCATCGAGCTCCACAACCCAGGCCCAGAGGCAGTAGCACTGACCGGCTGGAAACTCGCCGGAGGCATTGACTTCACCTTCCCAGAGAATTCTCTCCTGGAGGCCGGGGCTTACGTTGTAGTGGCAGAAAACCCCGCAACTCTCCGTTCAGAGTTCTCAAGCCCCACAGTTGACCTCAGAGTTCTTGGGCCTTATGCCGGAGGCTTAAGCGGAGAGGGCGAAACCATTGAGCTGATCGACAATTCTGGCGAGCGTATCGATCGGGTGAGCTTCGATATCGACTTCCCCTGGCCGATCGCCGCAGATGGAGCAGGCAGCTCGATGGAGCTGATCCATCCCGATCTCGATAACGACCTTGGAAGCTCCTGGAGAAGCTCGAGCAACAATGGAGCCCTCGGCCCTCCCACACCCTCAGCCGCTAACAGCGTTTATAGCACTGTTGCCCCACCCAACATTCGTCAGGTTCGCCATGATCCCCAGCAACCTGCGAGCACGGAGGACCTGATTGTTACTGCCAAGGTTACAGACCCCGACGGCGTCGACGCGGTAACACTCGCCTACGCTCTCATCCTCCCGGGCCGCTATATACCTGCCTTTCTTGCCAAACCCTATTCTGAACTACTGAGTAATCCGACAGCTCCTCGGCAGCCCAATCCCGCCTACCTCCGGAACTGGCTTAGCGTCGCCATGAACGACGACGGACTTGGAGCCGATTCCGTTGCAGGAGACAACATCTATACCGCCACCATCCCAGCCAATTCCTATCAGAACCGCACCCTTATCCGCTACCGAATCACCGTGAGAGATAGTGAAGGGGCCTCTGCCACCGCCCCTTTTCCTGACGATGAATCGCTGAACTTTTCGTGCTTTGTCTACGACGGACTACCAGACTACGAGACCACCACCCGGACCTACTCAGCCGACACGGTTCTCAACACCCTCCCCGCCTATCACCTTCTCACTTCCGAGGAAGATTACGACCAATGCGTAGCCTACGACGGCAATCAGATTCCACGCAACAGCTATGACGCCCGCAGCGCCTTTAACTGGAGTGCGACTTTCGTCTACGATGGAATCGCATATGACAACATTGGTTATCGCCTGCGACAGAGAAACGCGCGGTATTCCAATCGAGGAAAACGCAGTTTCCGATTTCGTTTCAATCGTGGGAACTACGTCCAGTTTCATGACATCTGGGGAAACCCCTACCCCACTAAGTGGCGCACGCTCAACTCTCACAAGATGCATGCCCGGGGAGGCACCAATTTTGGACTCTACGAGGCCGCCAATTCTATCCTCTGGAATACTACAGGAACTGCGGCACCCTTCACCCACTGGTTCCATTTCCGTGTCATCAAGAGCGCCGAGGAAGCCCCAGACCAGTACCATGGAGATTTCTACGGATTTCTTCTCGCTACTGAAGACTATGACCGGAGATTTCTTGAGGCTCACGATCTCGAGAAGGGAAACCTCTACAAACTTAAGTCCGGCTTAACCGAGGGATCAGACGTCATACGATACCACGCTCCCCGGGGCGCCCAAGGTGGAGCAGACTACGAAAACATCATCTTCAATCTGCGCCCCAACAGAAATGATTCCTGGCTTCGGCAACACGTTGATTGGGATTCATGGTATCACTACCACGCTATAGTGGATGCTGTGAGACACTACGATGTTCAGCCCAATACTGCCGAGCATCTCAAAAACCGGGCATATTACTTCAAGCCGGACCGGTCCCGATTTGGACTTCTGCAAGTCCTGCCGTGGGACTCCGACACCAGCTGGGGGCCGAACTGGAATGGCGGCGAAGATTTTTGTAAGTATGCGATGGGGTCGAGGGCCGAGTTCAACATGGAATATCGTAACGTAGTTCGCGAAATCCGGGACCTTCTCTGGCAACCGAGTCAGATCAATGGCCTGATCGACATGCTTCAGGATCGAGTGATCAGCTTTCAGCAGGCAGACCGCCTTCGATGGACCAATGCCCCTGCCTCCGCAGGCTCACAGACCGATGGCGATATTCGACTGCGCACCCGTGACATGAAAATGTTTGCCTTTACAGGAGGAAGCTGGACCGGAGGAAACAGTGGAACAATGGCTCCTGCCTCTCGGGACAGCGGCACGTCCGGTCGGGAGGGGCGGGACGCCTATCTTGATGAACTTTGTGCAGACCCTGCGATTCCCGACACTCCTGTCATCACGGACCTGAGCGAACCAGGACACCCTGCCAATGGCCTCCGTTTTTCCTCATCTGCCTTCTCGGACAACTCGGGAGGTTTTGGCGCGATGGAATATCGAATCGCTCATCATGCCCCCTACACCAGGGGAGACAATACCCCATTTCCATTCGAATGGACCGCAACTTGGGAGACAGGGGAGCTCTCAGAATTTACTCCTGAGATTCGGCCACCTGCCTCTGCCGTAAAAGGTGACCAGACCTATCGGGCCCGCGTTCGACATAAAGATACCTCCGGCCGTTGGAGCCACTGGTCTGATCCACTGGAATTCCAAGTCTCTAATCCTGTCGCCAGCGCATATCAGGAGAATCTGGTCATTAGTGAGATCATGTATAATCCAGCGGGCCCCGATGACACAGAGTATCTCGAGTTGCACAATATCGGACCAGATCCTCTCGACCTGACAGATGTGAGATTTACCAAAGGAATCGACTACGATTTCGAAGACGGCACGGTCCTCGCCTCAGGTGCATACCTCCTTATCGTTCGGAACCGCCTGGCCTTCGAAGAGCGCTATGGATCGAACCTTCCGGTCGCTGGAGAATACCTGAATGAGGAAGAAAACCGGCTCGAGAATGGTGGAGAACGGATCAAGATCGCCCTTGGAACTTTTCCCATTCATGACTTCGTCTATGACGACACTCTCCCCTGGCCCGAGGAGGCAGATGCTGGTGGATTTTCCATGGAACTCATTCGCACCAGCGATAATTCGGCTAACGACCCTCTCGACCCCCTAGGCCACGGGATCCCAACAAACTGGCGTCTCGGGGGCTCTCCCGGGAGGACCGGAAGCCAAACCTTTGCAGGAGCCGATCCTCTTGACGATAGCGATCAGGATGGTCTTCCTGCCTTTCTCGAACACGCGTTGGGCAGCGATAACCTGAACCCTCTGAGCGGACCAGAATTACTCTCCGCTGGGAGTCAGGACGGCACCCTGACATTTACGTTCCAGCGTAAGCTTGCTGCTGACGATGTTCTCTTCACTGTCGAGGTCTCGAGAGATCTCATCCTTTGGACGAACGAAACCGTCCTCATCTCCGAGACCGCGGGTAGCGACGGCACCTCCATCGTTACCTACACGCCAACCTTCGAAGCAGGCAATGACTCAAGGTTATTCATGCGTCTCCGGGCGACCCTCGTCGATCCACTACCCTGACATCAGTCAAGTTTTTCACCTCCGAAGGATCATGGCATGTGAAACCATGCATCCTCCGGTACCACCTGCAAAGAAAAGCCTGGCCCCTCCCACGAGATCACCAACTCCTCATCCCCTCCCTGTTCAAAGAATGAGATGGTGACCGGATGCAGCCCTGCTGGCAACCGAACGAGCCCACTCTTTCTTTGGACCGCATGCAGTCCATCATTGTTCACCACGACCTCATCTCCGATAGAGAGTCGGCTACCATCGTCCGATGAAGTGTAAAAGGTATACAGACCTTCTTCAGGGATCTTGACGAAGCCCTCGAACTGGATCCCGTAGTTTTCTCTATCCTCAGTGCTGTAAGCCTCCTCGGTAGGCATCTTGACCACGCCATCCACAACTGAGTCCAGCTCATCAAAGTCAGGCAAGGCATCCCAGCTACCTTCGAACCCCTCAAATTGTAACCCATTCTCCATTCCCTCTTCGGCCACCGGCTCGAGCAACTCTAATTCCCCGAGCTCTACCTCGATATTCTTGTGCTCCCCATTACGCTGAATCTTCAGTTCCAGCAGCTCTCCAGATGCTTTCCCGACGAGTGCCAGATGAAAATCCACTCCATGGCCAACCTCCCGGCCGTCCACTGCCTCAATCCAGTCTCCGGGTTCAACTCCAGCTTTCTCAGCTGGTGAACCCTCGCTGACATCCCCTACGACCACAGAAGCTTTTAGCATTTCGACCTGTAAACCCAGCCTGAACCCATAGCGAAGTTCAGCCGACAAAAGAGTAGGGAACACCTCCCGAACTCGGTCAGCAGTTATCGCAAAGTTTATATTTTCTCCATCGAGCTTCTTTGAGGTAATCACCCCAATCTGCTCCCCGAGGGCATTAATGAGCGGCCCTCCCGAGTTTCCACCACTTACTGCCGCACTGGTCTGTACCATTCCGGGAAGAAATGTTCCAGCCACTGCAGTAGATCGATTGAGCCCGCTGACGATCCCCTCCGAGACAGAGTGAACCAGCCCCCCGGGATTCCCGATGACGACCACCGGCTCACCCAGCATCAGATCATGACTCCGTCCGAAATTCAGGAACGGCAAACTTTTTCCCGCATCTACCTTAACGAGAGCCAAATCCTCTGAGCTCATCGTCGCGATAATCCGGAACAGCATTGGAGGCTGTCCCGGAAGAAAAGCCTGCCCCTCATGCATTCGGAAAAGCACATGGTTGTTCGTGAGCATATATCCCTCCTCATGAATGAGTGAGGCGCTTCCTACTCCCATCGTAAAAACGCCTGCGGCGTCCTGCTTCTGAACGGTTTGCAGAGAAGCTACCGCTGGCAAACAGCGCTCAATTAATTCCACCAACGGAGTGTGGCGGGCCTGTGCCCCTGTCCTTTTGACCCTATCCTTCTGGTCCTGCTCTGCCCACGCCCTACCCCCCCCAGAAGCAACGAAAAGGCAGGCGATAAGGAATGTTTTCAGGCTCATCGTTCTCAAACTGAAAGGCCTCCGCGAAATATCCAGCAAGAACACAATTTGTGGGCGCACCGTAAACCAGCTGCTTCGCCCTCTTGACACTTAACCCGTAACAGGAACAATGAGTGCATCAGCGAAATCGAACAACACCTCTACGTCATCATGTGGCCTAATTACGCCTTGGTGGCCTCTAACCTTCCTCCGGAAGAATTCGGCAAGCACTATACCGTCGGGAGTTCGCGCTATTACCACGGGCAGGTAATTTTCGCCCAGATTGCCGACGATTACCGGAACGATTACTTCCGGATTGACGAGTTGATGAAGGACGTTGTCCCGAATCAGGCGGGAAGACCTAAACGAACCAAGTTCATATCCTGTTACCGCGTTTTGGAGCATATCGACTTGTCAGCCTTCCTTGACCTCTACGTCACATCGGTCTCTGGCCAGGTCCTCCGTCTCCAGCAGGAGCCCTACGAACGGGTTCATGAACCGGGCTTCATCCGGACTTATCAGGAGATCTGTCCCTTTAGCGCTATCGTAATGAGTCACATGGCTCCCCCTGAATTTGGAGAATACATCACTGATCTCTCCCTGCCAAAAAGCGCTCCGGAAGTGATGTTCACTCAGATCGACTTCGTGATTGAGGATTTCCTGAAACAACTCGAAGCCAATCCTTTTCACACTTCCCCAATTCCCAACGTCCACCCCCACAAGCTCAAGGAGCAAATTCAAGAGCTTCAAGGTAAGCCGGAGAAGTCCACCAAGGCCATCAGCCTTGACTCCGTTCTCGGACGAATTTCTTTCCTCCAGCTCCGCACTGGTTTCTGGATAGCGGCGCAGGAGAGAGAAATTTTTTACCCTATCCCCGACAGGGCTACTCTTGAGAGTGACCACCCGGAATTCTTCCGGTCAATCGTGGGGTAGAGGAGAGAACCTCCCTTAATGCCCCGCTGCTCTGGCACCCTTCGGCTGCCCGATTTCGCCGAGCATGTCTCCGAACCATGGAAGGTCGATATCAAAGGGCTTCCCTCCCTTGATTCGGGGGAAGGCGATGCAGCTCATCTCGCCGCCGGCATCTTCATCCAACCCTGCGACCCCACTTTGCCCGTCTAAGGCATACTCTGCACCCGCAAATGCACTTCTCTTAATCAACTCAAGATCGCGCTCGTTAGGCGCTGCAGACCTACCGAAGTAACCACTTTTCTGGACGAGAACCTTGTCTGCATTAAGTCTCTCCTTGAGCTTAGACGCAAACCACTTTCCCGGATTCAGTTCGTCAAGGCGTGCATGACCAAAAGCATCACGCCTCACTTCTTCACCTGCAGCTTCCTTCTCACGAATAATAGCGTCCATTCCTGCACCTTCACTGAGAAACAGGTTTACACAGTCATGCTTATCCATGACCCCATTGAGGCGCTCTATCTCGCTATCGAGGTCCAAATCCACTTCCGGAACCCAAACCGCATGGACATCCCAGCATTCCCGGGACAGACGCATGCCTGGCAGAAAGTTCCAATCATCCAGTCGCTTGCGATAGGCCTCCGCCGTAGCCCCAGTCAGCCAGCCACAGTGCCGCCCCATTACCTCGTGGATGATCAGGTGTCGTGTACTGGTGGTATTCTCGTTTGCAATGTTTTCAAAAAAGATCGCCCCCTGCTCGGCTGCAGTCCACGCCCCGAGCGTTTGCACGATGGGGAAGACATCGTTATCTACGGTCTTCGGAAGACCGACGACGGTCAGGTCGTATCCATTCTCCTGTAGGTATCCCGCCAGATCTGCGGCGGTCGTATTAGTATCGTCGCCACCGATGGTATGCAGAATATCAATTCCGTCTTTCTTAAGCTGCTCTGCGGCGACCTTGAGCGGTTCTTGGCCTGATTGAACGAGTCCTCGCCTTTCACAGTCCTCAACATTTGTCAGTTTGACGCGACTATTCCCGATCGGGCTGCCTCCAAAGTGATAGAGAACCTCATGCCTGTCCCTCGCCTCAGGAGGAAAAAGCATCCGGCGCCCCAGCAAAAGACCCTGATATCCGTTCAAGTAGCCACTCAACTCCGCGTCCGGAGCCAGTTCGTTATATTTTTCTATCAATCCCCCAATGGAGGAGGATAGGCATGGAGCAAGTCCACCAGCGGTCAGAAACGCAATTTTTTGAGCCATAAGGTTACGCCGAATCTGAGGCTCCCCTAGCCGGGCTGTCAACCATGGTGATGGTTTAAGAAAATTACCGGAAGGAGAAATGTCCCTCGCCCTATCCATGCTCTGGCACCATCACTCCTTGGAACCAACAAGGGTAATCAGGGAGAAAAATCCTTAGATCCTAATAGTGTCTGCCGGAACTCCGGCACCATCGACACGCATGAGCGAAGCGAGGACAGCTATCTGCCGGTCATCCCAGAACGACACCGTTTCACGCCACCCTCGGCAGCCCTCAGGACCCCGTGCGCACCCACCATTTTTGGGGAATTGCGCGACGATGACGGCATCTCTTCCAGTTTCAGTCACCCTTGGGTAATCCGGGTATGTTCACTCTATCTTTCTCGGCCAACTTGGAAATGACGAAGCGTGTGGCAGGATCTCCCATCTTTGCCGCCTTGACGAGGGCTTGGTGGATTTCCTCAGTTTTTTCCCAAGGAGTCGGGTAGTAGTAAGGGCCACGGGTGTCCGGACGAGTTCCCCACCAAGTGTCTCCCTGATAGACCTTTTCCTTGTTCGCCAAGCGGACAAGACTCCTCGCGATCCGCTGTTTGGTGTCAGATTTGAGAGTCTTTTCGAAACGCTTCAGAAGGGCATCGACAGCTTCCGGGTGATGCATGTAGCGCAAGGCCATGAGTGCCCCACTTTGGTTGGGCGTGCCGATTGCATCCACGCAGGCCGGACCAGCCCGCAAGGCAACCAAGGCTTTGCGGGCGACATGAGGGAGAATAGACGCTGAGTTTGGAATGGCGTGCGGCCCTTCAACGATTTGCTTTTTCCCACCACCAGCGAATTTCTTGATCACCTTGTTGCTGACGTAAAAACGGACCTGCCCACCACCGTGCGTGTCGGCCAACCCGGCCACGCATTTGAAACGGATGATGTCAGAAGGCAAATTCTTATAGGAAATTACGCTTACAGCATGGGAACCAATCCCAAAGGCCATCGCTTTTTTGTCCGCGCGCACAAGTTTCGCCCCGGTCGGACTGATACCCACCCCGGTCTTTCCCCAACCTTGAGTGGCCTGAGTCCACTTGAGGTCAGTCAGCCTGATGACGGAGCCATCCTTCTTGACGAAGGTCGGCTCACACCAGGCACCGTGGTCGTTACCGTCGCCATTGCCACCATCCCCGATGGTCAGGTGAAACTCCCTCCAGCCGGAGATATCGACATCGAATCGATACGTCTTGTTTCCGTCGATAAGAGGGCTCTGGTGGACACCATGGGGGGCGGAATCGACCGGGCCAGGCACTTGAAATGCCGGCAGAGGGTCTGTTACCGGAGGACTGGAAACGGCGAGCAGGGCCTTAGCCGCCGACTTGTCACCAAGACGGCCGAGAGCCACCGCAGCCGCAACCTGTATGCGTGGGTTTGTACTCTTAAGGGCGTTTGCGAAGGGTGCCTGGGGGATTCCTTCGACCTGGGTTCTTCGATCGGCAAGAGCCCGCAGGGCATGCTCCGCCACGTCAGGATCGTCGACCAGCTTGAGAAGCTCCTCGTGAGACTTTGATCCGAGCAGCTGCTTCAGGGTATAGATCGCGGCTACACGAGCCCTCGGGGTTAGCTTCTTGTCCACCGCCACTGCCAGGACTTCCCGGCCCATCCCTCCCCGACGGAGTATTTCCTGCTGAGCGTGCAGCCTTGCCTTGGCGCTGGGAGTAGTGAGAATGTTGGCCAAATCAACCTCGTTGCACTTTTG
Organism: Roseibacillus sp.; assembly: GCA_002686085.1. Lineage (GTDB taxonomy): Bacteria > Verrucomicrobiota > Verrucomicrobiia > Verrucomicrobiales > Akkermansiaceae > Roseibacillus_B. The sequence continues at coordinate 13,512 of NZAC01000073.1, forward strand.
CAGGTCGGGAAATTCTTTATACTTCCAGTCCTTCGGAACGACCCGGGCGACGTAGCCATCCGTCCCTCCCTTGAAGCCGGAGTTGCCCCAGCTACCGATGAAGAGACGCCCTGAACCATCGCAGTCAACATCAGTGATTCTTCCGCATTTGATAAAGCTCTCCTGATTCTGGGTAAAACTGGCCCCGTCGGGAGTAACCCGGTGGATAAATAGCTGACCCCGCCCCCAGTCACACATCATGGGAACGTCGTTGTACTTGTCCGGCCAACCCGGCTCGTCGAAGAACATTGCTCCAGTACCGGAGCCGCCACCAACATCGACGAGTGCGGGGATGATCTCGCTGGTGTAGCGCTTGAAAAGGTCGGGGTAGCCGTATTCTCCGGTCTGGATTTCATGGATAAAGCGCATGTTCCATCCCCCGCCATCGTTCGTGTTGCCCCGAGTGAATACGTTCATGAATGGGTCGATGGCCACGTCGTAGATGTTTCTTAGGCCATCAGCGTAGGTTTCCAGCTCGGTCCCATCGGGCCGAACCCGTATAATCCCGCCTCCATACATGGTCAGCTTCGTCCCATCCGTTCCCTCCGCATCAACGAAACCGAAGTCTCCCACTGCAACGTAAATCCACCCGTCGATCCCCATTCGTATCCCATTGGTTGTATGATCGACCCCCCGGGACTGGTTGAACTTTCGCGTGCTGATCTCCTTGACCAAGTGTTTGGGCGGTCCGTCCGCTATCCCGTCCCCGTCCTTGTCCTCAAGGACGGAAAGAAACATCCCATCAAACTTAGTACCCTTTCCCCACTTTGCATGAAGCACGTAGAGTTTGTTCCCAACCGGCACGATGCCCCTCGGGTTGTCAATCAAGGCATACTCCGTCCGATAATCGGATATCCCATCATGATCCACATCGACCAGACGGATGATCCTGCCTTTTCCTCCCCCCTTGCCCAGAGAACCGATCTGGTCAACCCCGGCGTAGACTTCGCCAGTAGGGGCGACTCCGATGCAAGCCACACAGGGGGTGACGGTATTAGGAGAAAAAAGAGTCGATTCCAGTTCCCTGGGAACGCCTACTGGTGATCCTGCGCTCTTATTCGGGCCTGCGGTAAGCTCCTTTGGCTCGTTTTTTGCAACGAAGAGCGTTCCATGCATCAGGAATCCATGGCCGGGAAACGTACAAACGTAGGGATAGTTACCTTCCTTGACGGGAGCCTTGAACTTAACCGTGGATTTATCCTTCGGTTGAACCACAGGGGTTGCGGCTAGCACTTTTGCAGAATCTGGTACGTAGTGGAGGGCAGGACCTTTTTCACCAAGTGCCATTGCAGCTTCGACGATCTCCATGCGCGCACCTGGTTTGACCAGCACAAAGTTATGCATCATCACGTCCGAGTTATCGAACGTCAATTCGACGTCTTCTCCTGGAAGAACGTGGAGAGCCTTGGGATCGAAATGCAGTCCCGGCTTAACCCCGAGTGTGATTTTTCTGGCGTCAGCCTGGGTGAAAAAGGAGCCAAGCAATAGAACGATAAACGCTAACTTGAGATAAACAGGAAGGTTTGGGCGCATGACAGGGAACTTCACTACGGATTAAGTAAAAAACAAATCGAATCGTAGCCCATGCCTGAAAGGAATTTTCTTTTTCTTCAAGGTGCCTCCTCGGGCCGTTAGCCCGGGGTGAGCGGGTATGGAGTCAGCCTCTTTTTTGACTACCTCAAATTGTGCCACTTCTTGGCGCGCTATCGAAGCGGTCCCCTTCGCAATCAGTTTTATAAACCGAGGCAGTTTGAATGTTGAGCTTCGCACTAGGTTGCGACGTCGACAGCCCTAGGACCTTCCCAGTTCCCATTTGAAACGATCCCAGTGCTCCCAATACCCGCAACTTGCGGGAGTCAACCCCACAGGCCCGAATGTCTATCGGACGGGCTCATTTAGCCTGACTAACTGGGTTCTTGGCAGAGGGGACCCCGTTCTCAGGCACCTCGACGCCCGAAGTCCAAGTAATGGCATTTAGAACCAGAGTGCGCCAGTTATCACTATTCCAAGTCGCATGGTAGTGTCCTCCGGTTGTCCCAAAGCCACGCCCTTTACCTCCTGGACGCTCGTAAGCCCAGCCAATGTGCTGGATCTCTCCTGCCGCCATCGACTTGCGGACATGAGGGTTGTTGGAATGTGGTCCATCGGGACGGTTCATCGTCGCCTTTGGAGGATGGGCGGAGAGAATTGGGGTAACACCTTTCATATCCGGTGCAAACCGCATGTGATAATACCATTCATCATTCTGGACGAAAGGTGTGCACCCACGGGTGATGGGATGCTCTGGAAGTTTTTCAATTGTAGCCACCCAGTGGGGATTGACCGACCAGTGGGTTTCAAAATAACCGCCCATTCCCTTGAGCATGATGTCTCCCGCCTTCCCTTTGGGAACTTCCACCCCGTAATGCAGACAAACTAGACCCACCCCGCTGTCAACGAGCTCTTCAAAACGCTCAAGATTTTTCATCACGAGATGGCCTCCTCCGCCGTTGCAGAAAATGACGATGCAGTCGGCTCCATCAAATGCTCCGGCCTCCTTTGGCCAGCCCTTGAATTGGCTTGTCTCAAACCCAAGACCACTGGCTTCCAACGCTGCGGCAAGCACCGCATTACCCTGCACGTGATTGTGCGTCTTACTGTTTTTCCCACCATCCGCGAGAAACACGATCTTCTTCTTTTCAGCCAAGGCCCCACCGGAGAACAAAAGGGCAATGAGAGGGACTAAGACAAAGGAATTGCGAGCAAAACGATTCATGGTCGCCAATACTCCCCAAAGCCCCTTCCCTTGACAAGATCAATGCACCGGGGCCGGAAGGGCCGCTACATCACTACGTCTCGCAAACTTGTCCGTTGCCTCCACGACTTTTTACAGGTGAACTCCAGTCTCACAGCATGAAGGCCATTCCCTTGATTCTCTCAATCTTTTGCTGCTCGACAGCACTCTCCGCACCTCGCGCCCTTCCTGAGGATAGCCTTCCAGCCGACAGCCGTCTTGACGCTCTCAAGGATCTCAATGGCTACTTTCCCTTTCAGCCTCCCGCATCACCAGCGGACTGGACCATACAGTCGGCGAGAATTCGCCATGACCTGAAAGTCGCGGTGGGACTCTTTCCTGAACCAGTTCGGCACCCACTGAACTCCGTCATCCACGGCCGGATCGACGGCGGCGACTTCACCGCCGAAAAGGTCTACTTCGAAACCCGCCCGGGTTACCTTCTCACCGGAACCCTCTATCGGCCAAAAAATATCACAGGAAAAATTCCCGGAGTTCTCTGCCCCCACGGCCACTGGAATGAAGCTCGGTTCTACGACTGTGGAGAAACGAAAGCTGCTCAACTGATCAAACAGGGCGCCGAAAAACACATCGAAAGCGCGCGCAACCACATCCAGTCCCGGTGTGTCGGATTGGCAAGACTCGGATGCACAGTGCTCCAGTACGACATGATTGGTTACTGCGATAACGACCAGATCTCGTACGAGCTGGCCCATCGTTTCTCTAAGCAGCGCCCGGAAATGATCTCCGAAAAGAACTGGGGACTCTACAGCCCTCAGGCGGAATCTCATCTCCAAAGCATTATGATGCTTCAGACATGGAACTCCATACGGGCCATCGACTTCCTGCAAAGCCTGCCAGAGGTCGATCCCGGACGGATCGCTGTGACAGGCGCAAGCGGAGGCGGCACTCAAACCTTCGCCCTCTCTGCTCTCGATCCCCGTGTCACCGTATCAATGCCCGCCGTCATGGTTGGCACTGCCATGCAGGGAGGATGCACCTGCGAAAACGCTTCATTGATGCGCATCAAAGAGGGCAACGTCGCCTTTGCCGCCCTCTTTGCACCCAGACCAATGGGGCTCACTACCGCAAACGACTGGACGAAGGAGATGGCCACCAAAGGGTTTCCGGAAATCAGGAAAACCTACCAGACACTTGGAGCCCCCAGCATGGTGACCCTTCATGATCGAACTGAATTCGACCATAACTATAACCTTCCTTCCCGGCAGGCCATGTATAGATGGTTCAACAGCCACCTCGGGATCAACAAGCCGGAGCCAGACAAAGAGCGCCCGCACAGGCGACTGACGGAGAAGGATCTTTCTGTCTTCGACAAAAATCACCCCAAGCCCGCAGGCGGCAAAGAATTCGAACGCAGGCTGCTCGCCAGTCTGGCAGACGAATCCAGTGCGAGAATCGCTAATGATCCTGATATTGCACGCCGGGGGTGGAAATCAATCCTCGGCAGTAACCTCAAGGACACGGGAGAAGTTCAGTGGCAACTTACGGGAAAAATAGACAAGGGCTCCTACCTTGAGATGCCGGGACTTCAAAACAACACAACTCTTGGGCAGCAGGTCCCGGTAATATGGCTCTACCCGAAAAACTGGAAAAGCGAGGCTGCAATTTTCCTGAGTCCACAGGGAAAATCTGGACTTTATGACAACGATGGCACTCCTCTCCCGGAAGTGCAGGCCCTTCTGAGGGAGGGAGTCTCGGTATGCGGCATCGACCTCTTCCTTCAGGGAGAGTTTCTTAGGAAAGATGTCCCCCTTCTGCAAACCCGGCGCGTCAAGAACCCTCGGGAAGCGGCTTGCTATACCCTCGGCTACAATCGCCCGCTCTTCGCGCATAGGGTGCAGGATATCCTTAGCACGATCAGGATGATTCAGGACGACACCCACGGGGCGAAGAAAATTTCTCTAGTGGGCCTCAAAGGGTCCGGCCACTGGGCTGCTGCCGCTCATTTTCTTGCAGGCAAAGCCATTCACCGGGCAGCAATCGAATCTTCCGACTTTAAATTCATCAAGATCAACGACATCCGTCATCCCGATCTGATGCCGGGAGCGTCAAAATACGGCGGAATGAAAGGCCTTCTTAACCTCGCGCACAGAAAAGCCTGGAACGTCGATGCCAACGGACTTCCTGAGTGGCTGAAGTGACCGTCGGGCAGGGCGCGCTCAGGCAAGGACTTCGTGAATTACCCTGCCCAACCCGTCTGTCAGACGCACATCACGGCTTTTGTGAGTAAGGACAAGTCTCAGCAGGTGCAGGATCGTTGCATGCACATCATGGACATGAACAGGGTTTTCCACGGCCTTCATACCAAAGTCACCCTCAGCACCAAAGCTTCTCGCCCCTTTCACTACTCCACCAGAGCAGCTTCGGCATGCTTTTTGAAGATGTCCCACGTCTTTGGCTTCGGGCCCCAGTTCTGGATCATGAACACAGCATAGTGCCCCTTGCCACAGTCCACCCAGAATCGCGTTCCTGCTGCGCCGCCCCATTCATATCGGCCTCTTTCGTTCACTCTTCCTCCGAGACCATAGCTTTTCCCAATATCCTTGAGGTGATTCTTGAACATGAGCTCGACAGTTTCCTCCCTCAGAATGCGCTGGCCGTTCAACTCCCCTTTCCTTAGGAGCATTTCGCAGAACTTGGCGTAGTCTCCCGCGGTAGACATCAGACCCTGCCCTCCCATCATTCGTGCAGGACGCCTCATCACTTCCGTGCGACCCATAACCTTCCTCAACCCTCCTTCATCTTTACGACTGTAAACGAGTGCCACCCGTGAACGGTCCTCCGGATCCTTCACCCAGAACTCGGTATCAGACATTTTCAACTTATCGAAAACTCTCTCCCGCATGATCAGATCAAGCGTCTTCCCCTCGATAGCCTCAAGATACCGGCCGAGAATATCAATTGAGTAACCGTACGCATAACTCTCTCCCGGATGAAATACGAGCGGACGCTTTGCCATGGACTTCGAGAAATCTTCCAGCGAATCTTCCGAACCCATTGCCAGCTCACTTTGATCGTAGGTAAGCCCCGCAGAATGCGTCATCAGGTGACGCGAGGTAACAGGCCTCTTGGCCGCAACCTTCTTCCGACCTTCGCGCACATGCACCGTCTTCCACTCCGGTAAATACTTGTAGATTGGATCATCCAGCTTGAACTTTCCCTCTTCCCAGAGCGCCATGGCAGTGACTGCGACGATAGGCTTGGTCATCGAATAGATCCGAAGCAGACTATCCTTGGACATTGGCTCTTCTTTATCCAGATCACGTTGTCCATGAGATTCGAAGTAGCCAACTTTTCCTTCCCATCCGATGAGGCCGATGAGACCAGAAACCTGCTCTTCCCGCACTTCCCTCTTCATGGCTCGCTCAAGATCCTCCACAGCCTCTTGGTCTAAGCTGATAGCGGGATGACGCTCTGCGGGCCTATCTGGCTCGGCTGCAAGCCCGGCTCCAATGCAGGAAAATGTCAGCAGAATACCAAGGCCCATGCAGTGATAAGATTTCATAGGGGCGTTATCCAGCCAGACTTGGGTCTCAGCTTCAAGCCTGTCAATGCGCAAGAAGCTCTCCGATTTACCATCAGGATATCGCAATACCTTGATTCGAATGCACGCTCCACCCGGAAAAAATCACTCTCCTCCCGCTCCCCGCTCTCCTGAGGACTCTTACCGTTGCTGAAAGAACCAAGCTGTAGTATGCCCCCTGCAGATCGCGATGACTCCATCCGACAACCCATCGTCCAACACCGCAAACCCTTTCGCTGAAGCGTCAGGCCGCAAAGCCGGGCTTGTCCTGAGGATCGTTCTACCTTTGGCCCTGCTCGTCTTGGGAATCATTGGATATAACAAGCTATCAGTTGAGATTCCTGAAGAGGCCCAGCCACGCCGCGAAAGAAAACCCGTTGAAACCCGGGTTCTTGAACTCAAACGCGAGGATTACCAAGTCAAGATACCTTCGCAGGGAAATGTAAGAGCCCATGGCCTTGTTAACCTGACTGCGGAGGTCGCTGGAAAAGTTCAGGCTATCCACCCTCCATTCGAAGAAGGCGCTTTTTTTGCGAAAGGCGACATCCTTCTGGAGATTAACCCGATCGACCTGCAGGTCGCTCTGATCTCAGCTCAGGCACAGGTCGCATCAGCCCAGCTGAACCTCGAAAAGGAAGAGGCGCTCGCCGAGCAAGCTCGGCTCGACTGGAAGGACCTCGGCTATGAGGACGAACCAAGCGCTCTTGTGAGGCGGGAGCCGCAGCTGAAAGCAGCTCGTCAGGGCCTCCTTCTCGCCGAAGCTCAGGAACAAAGCGCATTGCGTAACCTTGAGCGAACCAAGGTTACCGCCCCATTTGATGGCCGGGTTTTACGGAGGACGGTTGGCGTAGGGCAGTCGATCGGGCCCTCGACGTCGCTTGCCGAGATATTCGCCACCGATTACAGCGAAGTCCGACTCCCTTTATCTACCTTGAACCTCAGGGACATTACCCTCCCGGAAGACGCCTCTGATCCGCCTCTTGTAGTGACTTTGCGAGACGGCCTCGATGATCAATCCTCGACGGAGTGGAGCGCACGCATCCTTCGCACAGAGGGGGCACTGGATGCCAACACGCTTGAGCTTTTTGCAATTGCCAGAATTGAGGACCCGTTCGGATTGCAGTCTGAGCAACCACCGTTGCGTGTCGGCCAACCCGTCATCGCCTCCATACCAGGTAAGACGCTGGAAGACGTCTTCGTTATTCCCCGGGAGGCCGTTTCCCAACTGAGCCGCATCCGGATCGTCGACCCCACGACCATGAAGCTTGATTCTTCATACATTCGTCCTCTTCATTCTGACGATGATCATATCATTTTCCGGGACTCCTCCCTTGAAGATGGAACTCTCCTTGTTCTCACCCGTCTCGTATATGCTCCCGATGGCGGTGGAGTCATCATCATCCCCGAGGAAAATGAGGAAGTTCCCGATGATTCTCCCTCCACGGAAGTGACCTCCCCGCCCGGAGACAAAGGAGCCTCAGGCAGTCCGAAACCATGATCTCTTGGTTCACGAGAAACGGCATTGCCGCTAATCTTCTGATGGGGGCAATCTTGCTCGCAGGCATCTATGTAGCCTTCTTCAAGATCACTCTTGAGATGGAACCTGATCGGGAATGGGGGAGTGTTTCTATCAGAAAAAAATATCCTGGGGCAACCCCGACGGATATCGAGCGGGAGATCTTGATCCCGGTCGAAAACGCACTTGAGTCACTGGATGGGGTCAAACAACTGAACACTGACGCTGAGCGAGGTGAGGCCAAGATGTGGGTTGAGGCCCGAAAAGGTACAGACCTCAGGGAGCTCAAGGAGGACATCGAGTCCTTGCTTAAGACTGTGAGCAATATTCCTGCTCCAAACGAACCATTCCGCATCCGAATACCCAGCCAGAACGATCGCCGGTCTGTCATCTGGGTCGTAGTGAGCGGAGACCTTCCTGAAGAAGAACTCCATGAAGTCTCCCGTCAGGTAAGGAACGACCTCCTTTCGATCGATGGCATAAGCAAGGTCCGGGCCTTTATCCCGGACAGGCATCGCATTGCGATCGAGCTCGATACAGACAAACTGGCAGCCTATGACCTCACGCCAGATGCTGTTGCCAATGCAATCCGGCAATCTTCCATAGACCTGCCCGCAGGGGCGATTGACGGCCCCACAGGCCGTCTCGACATCCGAACAAAAGGCCAAGCCTACACTCTTGAGGAATTCGCGGCCATCACCGTCCGGTCCTCCAACGGCTCCAGACTTACCCTCGGCGAAATAGCAACCACGATTACGGACGCCGACAATGAGGAAAAATTTATCTCCGAATATAACCGGCGGCCAGCAGTCCGGATCGATGTTGGCCGAACCGGTAACGAAAACGCTCTCCAGATCGCACGCGAGGTTCGAAATTACGTTGCGAACTCATCCGAGAGGTTTCCGGAGGGAATTGTCCTAGGCACGCACGCAGATCGCGCCATAGACCTTCAGTCACGACTTGAGACCATGGCTGGCTCGCTCCTTCAGGGCGGACTTCTTGTCATGGTTGTCCTTGGCCTTTTCCTGAGACCTCAGCTGGCCTTCTGGGTGGTCGTAGGTATCCCGGTAAGTTTCGCGGGTGGCATTGTCGTGATGCAGCTTTTTGGCATATCTGCGAACATGATGAGCCTATTCGGATTCATCATTGTGATCGGAGTAGTTGTCGACGATGCAATCGTGACCGGTGAAAGTGTTTATACCCGTCTCCAGCGTGGGACTAATTCCCTGGATGCCGCGATCAGCGGAACTCGTGCCGTCACAGTCCCCGTGACCTTCGGGATTCTCACTACCATCGTTGCCTTTCTGCCTCTGCTTTTTTTCGAAGGAATGACAGGAAGCTTTGCGAGGCAGATTCCATTCGTGGTTACTCCAGTTCTCCTTTTCTCCCTCGTAGAATCTAAGTTGATCCTGCCAGCCCATCTCAAGCACGTAAAGATTTCCAAACCCAGGATGCGGAATCCGATCTCTGTGATACAACGGGGCGCAGCATCCGGCCTCCAGTTACTGATCGACAAAGTATACGCTCCCACGCTGAAGGTAGTTGTGTCTCATCGACTTTCGATGATCGGCTTCTTCGTTTGCATGGCGCTACTGATGCTAGGTTACTTTGCGGGGGGGCGTCTCGGGTATGTCTCCATCCCGTCAGTCGAGCGCCCCGAAATCTTCGCCACTCTTAAGCTTCCCGAACACGTCTCCAAGGAGACCACTCGTAATTACACCGATCGCATCACGACGGCTGCAGAACAAATGCGGGAGGAGTTCCTTGATCCTGAGAAAGGGCCCATTGTCACAAATCACTGGCGCCTTCTTGGCACCGACTACCCGGGCCGCCCCTATAACAAGGCATACTCCGTCGTCTTTCTCGGACTGATGCCCTCTGGTCTACGGTCCGAGGCCGGGCCCAGCAACGACGCGGTTATGAAACGCTGGCGGGAATTGATTGGAGAGCTCCCTGCTAACGCCACTCTCAAGATCAGGACCCAAAAAACCCGAGGAGACGATGGAGAAAAGGAAACCGACCCCCTTGAAATGGAATTACGTGGCCCTAATTCAGAAATGAAACAGGAGATTGCCCGTAAAACCGAGGAGCTTCTTGAGGGCTACGATGGGATTGCTAACGCATGGGTCAATCAGCGAGCCAATCAGACAGAGGTGGAACTCTCGCTCACTCCCCGGGGGACGGAACTTGGCATCACTCAGCAAACCCTCGCCTACCAGGTGAGGAGGGCCTTCTATGGTGAAGAGGCTCAGCGCGTTCTTCGCGGCCATGAGGAGTATCGTGTAATGGTGCGACTCCCCAAGAAGCAGAGAGAAACTTTCAATACCTTGGAGAAAATGAAAATCCGGACTCCTGCAGGAGCCGAGGTTCCCCTCTTTACCATAGCCAAGATCGACTTTGTCCAAGCCCCTACATATATCGAACGGAATGACAAGGCCGAGGTCATCCGGATCGGAGGAGAACCAACAGACAGGAACGTGGATCTCGTTCGTATTGCAGATTCGCTCAAACCCCAGCTTCGAGAACTCCTACGTGGAAGCGAGGATCTTCAGTTCGTCTTCAGGGGAGCAGTCGCAGAAGCTGAGGAGACAAAAAAACGTCTCATAATTGGTAGCATCGCGCTGATGTTCGCGCTCTTCGCCCTCCTGGCTATTCCGTTTCAATCAATCCTGCAGCCTCTCTACATTCTTGCTGTCGTTCCGTTTGGCGTCATCGGCGCGCTCCTTGGCCATATGATCATGGGTGTGACACCCTCGGACCTGTCTCTCTTTGGAATTATCGCTATGGCTGGGGTAGTGGTAAACGATTCCCTCGTGATGGTAGACGACATTAATCAACGGGTTCGGCGAGGCACTACGCTTCTTGATGCAGTACAGCAATCCGGTTGTCAGCGCTTCCGTCCGATCTTTCTCACCTCGGTCACCACCTTCGTCGGATTGATGCCCCTGATGTTTGACAATTCGCTTCAAGCCCAATTCCTCATCCCGATGGCAGTTTCTTTGGCCTACGGAGTCCTTTTTGCAACAGGCATTACTCTCCTTCTCATCCCGTGTGTGCTCGTAGTTGCAGATGACCTGAAGAGCGCATTACGTAAATTCAGCTCATGGTATGGCAGGCCATTCAGGGACCTCGGCAAGCCATGACGTAGATATCGGATGAAAGAGCCTGAGTGTCGCAGCACACTTCTTTGCTCCGCATTAAGGCAACGGCAAGAGTTCGCTTGGTTTTTATTGGAGCGGCTGTGAACCGGCAGCCAGCAATTTTCTGTGGAATACTCCCCCAATAGTGTATTCCAAGAGAGCTTTCCATGAAGACACACAAGGTCCTTGCCTATTTCCTGCTGCTCCAGCTTCACGGCTCTCTGCTGGCAGAACAAAAAGAACGCTCCCCTAATATCGTAATCCTCATGGCCGATGACCTCGGCTACAATGACCTTTCCGCATATGGTCATCCTAAAATCAAAACTCCCGTTCTTGATCAACTGGCGCGGGAGGGAGTTAAGCTCACCAGTTTTTATGCTGGAGCAACGGTATGCACGCCTTCCCGCATGGCTCTCCTTACCGGCGCCTACCCAGCCCGCCTTGGCTGGTCCAAGGGTGTGATTGGCCACATCATGAAGAAGGGACAGGGCCTGAGCCCAGACGCCCTCACTATGCCGGAGATCTTCAAAGCTGCCGGTTACCGGACTGCGATGTTTGGCAAATGGCACCTCGGAGACGAACCGCCGCTCCGCCCCCACCAGCAGGGGTTCGAGACCACCTTCTATCTGAACAAGAGCAACAATCAGACCAAGGAGCTATGGAGAGATGACGAGGTCATCGAGAATCCTTTCACCAATCGACTCCTGAGTGAACGCTTCACCAATGAGGCAATCAAATTTATCGAATCTAATCGGGATCACCCATTTTTTCTCTATCTTCCTCATACGGCCCCTCACTTTCCGCTCGAGGCACATCCAGACTGGAAGGGAAAATCCCAATTCGGCGTCTTTGGTGATGTCGTTGAGGAACTGGATCATCGGATCGGCCAACTACTGAATGCTCTTAAGAACGCAGAACTGGAAAAGAACACTATTGTCGTGTTCCTTTCCGACAACGGGCCGGAACCCCTTACCCGGGCATCCAGAGCTGATCCCTTCCGAGGAAAGAAATGGTCAGCCCTTGAAGGCGGCACCCGCGTCCCATGCATCATTCGACATCCAGGGCTTATCCCTCCTGACTGGGAAAGTGCGGCTTTGATTTCGGCGATCGATCTTCTTCCCTCTCTTGCTCATGCATGCGGGATCGACCTCCAACAACACAGTCAGGGAAATCCCATCATCGACGGATTGAATGTCTGGCCCACACTCCAAGACGACAAGGAAGCTCCCCATCCGCGTCAGGATCTCCTTTATTGGCATGGAGCAGATGGATTTCAGGCCATCAGAAAGGGGTCATGGAAACTCTTCCCCAATCGGCGTCACGCCGGCCTGAAGGGTTCTGGACCCGCCCTTTTTAACTTGGAAAAGGATCTTCAAGAGAAGCTTGATGTTAGCATGGAGCACCCTGTCAAAGTCGCCGCACTGAAAAAACTCGCCGAACTTCGCCTCTCGGAAATCGAAAAGAACAAGATCGCCCTCGGAGAAACAAAGTGACATAGTGGCGCCGAGTCATGTCTCAAAAAGTCCTTCTTATTCTTATTGCTATCGGCTCGTTTGCAATCGGAGTCGCTGCGGACCGCCTCCTGCTCATATCGAGCGAAGAAACTGCGACAAAGACTACGGGCCCTTTATTACAGACTGCCAGAAAGAGCCAGCCGAGCCGCGGGCGAACAGAGGCGAACAACTCCGCCCCATCCGAAAACCGTTCGAACAACTCTGGAGAGGATTCGACTCCTGGAGATAAATTCCATCGGCTCATCGAACAAATTGAGAGAAGCCAACCCACGAACTTTGCAGCTCTGGGACGGAGCATTCTTTCCATGCCTCCCGGCCAACAACGGCGCCGCGCCCTTCACCGGCTTGCATCTCGATGGGGTCGCAGCGACCCTCAGGCTGCTCTCCGCTGGAGTGAGGATCTGACAGGGCGCGATCAGTTCGCCACCATGGAAGACATTCTCCGCCACTGGTCCGATGAAGATCCTGCCGCAGCAGCAGACTATCTTACCCAGCTACCAGGCTCGGAGCATACCATGCACCTCCTCCGCGATCTGAGCCACCGCTGGGCTGAGTCTGATCGCACCGCTGCCCTGGAGTGGAGCATGGCCCTCGAAAATCCGGCCCTCCGAATGCGCGCCATCCGGGGGGTAGCCTCCTCATGGGCTGAGAATGACCCAGCTGGGGCAGCGAACTTCACCACGGACTCTCTTCAGACCGTTAATGAACGACACCATGTTCTTGAAGCCGTAGCCCGCCGATGGGGCGAGCAGGACCTCCAAGGCGCATTGGAGTGGGCTCGCGGCCTCGAAGCCGGAGACCAGCAGCGAGCCACCCAGTCCGTGCTCCGGCTTGTTGCCGAGCACAATCCCTCCGAGGCGGCAAACATCTACCAGAATATCGCAGCCGAATTACCTCAGAATGGACCAATCAGCCGCGAATATAGACATATGGCCCAGGAAGTGGCCAGAGTCTGGTCCTCTTCAGACCCAGTTGAGGCCGCGCAATGGGCTCTCGGCCTGCCAGAGAGAGGATCTATTAGGCGTGAGGCAGTTGGCGACGTCACCGAGCAATGGATGCGCATTGACAGCATGGCAGCCGGGGAATGGATTAACTCTCTTCCAGCGGGTCGTACGAGGGACGGGGCATCGGAACGAGTGGTCCATATGACCACCAACAGCGACCCGGGCACGGCGTTCGAATGGGCTCAAAGCCTGAGTGAAGACCACCGCCGCTTTGGCCTCATCCATCATACTCTCACCGAGTGGAGTGTTGTTGACAGGCCCGCTGCCCGCCAAGCTCTTATGACAGCCGATATCCCCGCCGAGGTCAGACAGCGATTCGGAGAGGAACTGGGACTCTCTCCTGCTCCTGCCCCGCCAACCGGAGGAGAATCAGGAACGAAATAAGTGAACTCCTTGCAAAATTTCCCTCAGGGCTCAGTCGCTGACTCCGCAATCCAAGTTTGGATGTAGTCCTGATCAGCCTCACTGAGGGAGTTCAAAGAGATAGTGAAGGATTTCCCATCTTTGCGGGCAATGGTGACCTTCGACCCCTTGCTACTAACGATCCGGGCTTCGATTGTTCTACCAGACTTGTTGGTAAAAACTCTCAGTGGCTCCTGTGGCAAATCATCCCCCTCTTCAACCTGCAGGCGGCAACCATCCAGAAAATCGAAAACCTCAGTCATCAATTTGGGGTTCCGATAAAACGTCGTTCCATGGTTGCCTCCGGCGATCTCCTTGTAAACGTGCTTGGCGTTTGTCTCTTTCATCCTCCGGGCGAAAGGACGAACCATTTGAACAGGAACAGTGGTATCCTGATCACCAGTTACAACCATCATGGGTGCGGTGATCTTCTCAAGGATATCGTGACTACCCATGTAGGCAGGTGACATTGGAACAAGCGCTGCCCAGATATCAGAATAAGCTGCTCCGAGATGAATTGTTCCTCCTCCACCCATGGAGTGCCCTGCGAGGTAGATCCGAGAGGAATTGACATTAAACTCCTTACGCACAATCCCTAGAACGTTAAGGACATCTTTTTCACTCAACTCGCCAAGGTTTTCTGGATCGCCGGCACGCCCACCGAGAAGACCACCCTTTCCCTTACCCTGACTGCCGTACCAGCCTCTTTCATTGTAACCGAAAGGCGCAACAACGATATAACCCCTCTTTTCTGCCTCTGCAGTGACGCCCTGATAGCGTATCACCTGCTGGGGATTACTTCCAAGACCATGCAGCAGCACCAGCAGGGGCGCCGGTTTTGTTTTCTTATAGTCGGAGGGGACATAGAGCGCGTATTCGATATCCTTACCAGCCTCCTTGAAGGAGTAGCTCCTTTTCTGGATTTCACCCAAATCCCCCTGAGCGGGAAGCAACCCTGTGAAACTGGCCAATACCAGCCCACAGACAAACAACGTAAGAGACCCCTTCATCTTTACTCAGATCTGCGGCCTCCACCCGTAAATGCTTCCATCATCCGCAACCCCTGAGTTACCTGCCTGATCGTACGGCTCTGCGAGGAATTGAAGGCCTCGACCTGTTCTGGAGAAAGCACACTGTTCACCCCCGAGCTCATCGCCTCCTGATTAGACTGCCAGTCTGTCTCAAGACGATCGGCTATTCCAGGCTCGTCCAGTTGATTCAAGACTCCCCTACCCTGCCACCTCTCGGTCATGCCAGTTTGCTGTCTGGCCTCATACATGACTTCGACAAGCTGCGCTTCCTGCTCCGATGTAAGCGGGACTCCTGCCCCTTCCATCGCGCGCCTTAAACCCTGAACCTGCTCATATTCTTCAAGCCTGCTCTCATAGTTCTGGTAGCGCTCCCAGTCTGAGTCATCATTGAGAAACTCCTTCATAGCCGCAGAGCGCTCGCTGTTTTCCGCCTCCCACTCTTCAAGAATCTTCTCCCGATCTCCGTCCGCAGCCGTCATCAACTCACCCCAGAGGGCATCCTCAGCACCTGCCGACGCTCCCGCAATCTCGAGAAAATAATCGCGGTCCTCTTCGCCGAGAGCCAAGTCCTCAACCAACGGCCCAAAAAGCCTTCCCGCCTTTCTTTTATTTTGAGCTTCCTGCATACGCTTACCGGCATCGCTCTCAGCCCACTGTCGAAACATATCACCGAGCACCCTTCTGCGCTCTTCGCCCCTGTCTGCCTCATCCTCTTCCTGATCTGGATCACTATTCGCAGGCGCCCGGCCACTCTTTGCGGGACCAGAAGGGCGGGATGACGCCACCGCAGCCGACGCAACCGGAGCTCCCGGTATACGAGTTGCGCTTTTTGCCGGCTTCTCCTGCTCCAAATCAGCAACCTGTTCCTTCAGCTTAGTAAGCTGCCCCATTGCCATTACCACCACCACAGCAAGCAGCGCACTCACCGCCGTTGATATTATAAATCCGAGTTTCATATCCTTTACTCCTTCACCGTTAGCACACCCTCAGGGTTCAGACCACCCCGTAATCCGACGATTCTGAAAGAATACACGTCCAACCTCACTCCATCTAAATTTGGCAACTTCACCACCTCACCCCTTGGATTCATTGCTTTGCCGCCCTCCCTAATTCGGGCAAAAAGCTGTCCTCTCGATCTTCATGCGGACTTACCTCACACTTTTCCTCTTCGCTCTCATGAGCATCCAGTCGGGCGCCGGGAAGAGCCAAAACTCCTCCGGAAAGTTCTCTGAGGATCTCGCTGAACTATTCCTGGTAGCAGGCCTCGCTGATCTCCTGATTTCCGATGAGGGCAACAAAATCACGAGCCGGGGAAGGGATAGCGGCTGGCACTACCTGCGGCGCCACGGATAATTTCAGTTATAATGTTGGCTAAAACCCAGTGCACATACACGACCTCAACGCCACAATCCTCCGACTCCTCGGCACTGATCACCTCCGCCTCACCTACAGATTCCAGGAACGAAATCAACGCCTGACCGACGTCCACGGCCGGATAATTAGTGCGCCCTTGGTATAATTCAGAGATAGTTACTCTTTCTCCAGTTCGTAAACAACCTCGACCAGCCGTTGGGAACTCTCAAGGAGTCCCGGCGCCAAGCTCGGCTGCGGCCCAATTTTGCCCCCATCATACCACCTCAGAATCTCCCGGCGGTAATGCGCGGCTTTCGCTGCTAACGCAACGGGAAGCATCCGCACTTGAATAACCTGTGAACCTTCATCCTTACTCTCGTGATAGATTTTTTCAGAGAAGGATCGATTCCCTTTGAGCTCTTCACTGAGTGGAAAAAGAAAACCGGACTCCCCGATCGGCCTGAACAACATCACAACCTGACCTTCCGGAATATTACTGGAGCGGCCCTTGGCGGTAAAATGATAAGCCATCTGGGCCTCAGGTTTTGGCGAACGAATCCGGGCACTCGGCTCTTCACCTGCCCACCCTTTCAACGGGCATCCCAGAATAATCAGCGCCAGAGCAAGCCCCATGTTTCTCATACCTCCACCATCACCACAATCTCTTCTCCGTGCAAGCACGCAGCCCTTGCCGCAGGGATTCCTACTGTCACAATCGCGACAGTGGACACCTCACCTCCTACCCGCCTTCACCATCTCACCCTCGCTACCCGAGACGTTATCGCCTCGAGAGATTTTTTTTCGAAAACCCTGAGATGGGAGCAAATCCCCCGCCCGGGCAACATCGACATTGAGGCTGCGTGGCTTGATATAGGGGACGGTCAACAATTACACTTGCTTCACGTGGAGGGATTCGCACCTTCCCCATTCGAAGCTGAGTTCGGACGACACTTCGCCTTCGACTATCCTCTCGCAGAATTCCAGCCTCTCAAGGAGCGCCTTCTGGCCCATGGAGCCGAACTCATCAAACCAATCAGGGACACCCCCTTCGAACGGTTCTTCTTCAGGGAACCCAATGGCTACATTTTTGAGATCGTGGATGCCGACCGTAAACCGGAAGTCTGAAAAAATCTGTACAGCACTAACGATGTTATGCGATTTTTTACGTTCCTCCTCCTCGGTCTTCTCCCATGTCTGATCCTTGCACAGGACCTTGATTTGACCCACCCGCTTCCGAGCTACTCCCCGTTCAAGGAGGATGAAATCAGGGCATTCGCCTCGGAAGTGAGGCGCAGTAATCCACAAATCCACCGAGGAGGCTGGGAATGGGACCGGCTCCTCTCGCGCTACATCGACAACAATCGGGAAGAGGAAAACGCACTCCATATTCTTAAGGCCTACTTCATGAGCATTCTCGATCGTTACAATAAGGCCTTGAGGGAGGGCGCACAGATGACCCTCTTCTATAATCACAAGTCCTGGGGTAGCGGCGGTAGGATGCGCATCTTTTCAGAACTCGTTCAGCAAGGCGTCCTGAGCGTTGAAGAACAGTCCCAGTTCAAGGAGCTGGTCACTGAGAGCCTCCGTTTGGATTTTCCGGATTACTCCGCTCTGGAGCGTGGAGTCAACAATCGCCCCTACGGAATCAATGGGGGACCAGCCCTCGCCGTCAGCATATTCCCCGAACACCCCCACTCCGTCCGGCATAAACCCTGGCTCGAGGCGCTCTGGCGTGAACTAGTGGAATATGGCGATACCACCGAGACGAATTACTATCCCTATGGCCCCCTCTACCTTCAGGGGCTCTACGATATGGCCATGGGAATGGGTAAATTTGAAACCGAACGGGAATTTCTCTATCAGCACATCCGCCGCTATCTGTCCTACGTCCATGGAGGAGGAGTTCGGGGAAACCCCAACTCGGGAGTACGAATCAATGACAAAGAAGGGTCGCGCGATCGTCTCTATGCTGACCCATGGAACTCGCGCTACCTCCTTGATGAAGCCTCAGCATTGGACGCTCACGTCTGGTATCTTTTCGCGAAGGAGTTCAGGGATCCTGAATTCCTATGGGCATCTGAACAGGCGAGTCTCGGCGGTCGCCCCCCTGAGGGGATCTCTGTTCCCAAGGAATATCTGGAGGCTTATCGGCGCCGTTTCGGCTGGTTCATCAAGGAGGGAATTGAACCCAAGACTCCCTCAGGCCGCTCTTCTGTTGGCTACTACAGCAAACACAAACATCCAAAACCCGAACGCCTCTTTCTCTGTCCCGGCAGAGAAAGCGGGCAACCTTTTGCCTCCTTCTACATCTACGATCGCAACAACAACTACATGCATTATTGCGACGACTCAGATGGAAAACTCTACGAGTATTGTGTCGACGGGGCCAAGCTTCTGCACACCAGCGGAAAATACACCAGTGGCCGTGCCGGCATCGGGGAAGGCGCCTATGACCTGCTCACGATCCTACCTCCTGACATGAAATTCCCAATAAAGGACACACAGGGGATGGATACTCCCACCGGGGCATCTTGGAAGATGGCCTCCATGTCGGTAAAGATTACCCTGCCCAGTCGTGAGGGCCCCGATTCCAAGAACTGGTTCTTTGATGACGGAATCGGGAAGTTCCGCCGCCGGGACCAGCCCGAACTTGGATTTTCCCATGGCAACATGGACGGCTACTGGAACCTCAATGACAATTACCACCTGACCTCCCTTCAGATCGGAGACTTCCCAGCCGGCACCCGGATTCAGAACATTCGATTGGCTGGTCCAGCAGGAGAAAAGACCCTCGCAACTCTCGACGAACTTCCCGCGAACATGCGGATCGAGATTTGCCGTGGGAGCGACATCACGGAACTGAAGGAACCTCAGCGAGGCGCTGCGGTTCGTTTCGTAAAAGGAGGACGACGCCCCGGCCTCTGCCTTGAGGTAGCTGATATCGACAAGAACTCCTCCCTCCGGCTCACCCTTGAAAACCTTGACGAGAAATTCAACGGGCAGACCGAATACACCCGCATGTCCTATGACTTCAAAGGGGCACAGGGAGGATCAATTACCCCCAACGTCCGAACCAAGCCTCGTTACTTCACTCCTCTCTGGCATCGGGGCGCAATCCTGGAAAAGGAAGACCTGCGAGCCGAGAACAAGGGAGCGGACTCCTTCGGCCGCTTTACTATGAGAAATTACTACGGCGCGCGCAGCAGATGGACCAGAGATAGCGTTCTCACCGCTGAGGGATACCTTGTCGTTCGCGACAGACTACTTCCCTGCTCGGATCTCTCTGGTTACCACGCATCGCCCTGTTGGTTGATCTCGGCAGCAGAGAATGCAGGGAAAGGGTCGAACTGGTTTGAGGCACCTGCTCGCGCTCACTCCTGGTGGCAAACACAAAGAAAACATCTGGTTCTCCACCTCCATAAGCAGGAGGATTTGACCATCGGCCAGGTAAAGCATCGCGTTTCGCAGGATATCGGTGGCAGCGACGTTCAGAACACATTCGCCCGGGCCACCCTCCAATCAGGAAAACCGCAGTTCTGGCTTAGTGTCCTGCGCCCCTTCAATCAGGGATTAGACTCCAACAAAGTCGCCGGAGGGATTGGGACCACCATGGCTCCTGATGGCGCCGCCACCGTGACAATCGATTCCATGACAATCCAGCTCAGCCCCGACGGCCGATGGAGCGTTTCCCGTTAGACCCGCTGGTTGGCTGATTACTTCTGGGAGGCTCCCCGTTCGGCGTTCTTCTTGGCTGGAGCGGATGCGCGATCAAGTGTCTTGATGATAACCTTCCGGAAGGAGACCGGGTCCCCATGATTCTGAACCCCGATCAGACCGGAGTTACGCTTTAAACCTGGCACCTTACGGCCGTATTTTTCAGCCAGCTCATCAAGATTCACCTTAATGATCTGCTGGGCGTTTACCCACACCGAACAACTCCGACCCACACAGAGGATTCTCATGGTCTGCCATTCGTTTGCTTTTTTCGTTACTCGGCGCGAAGGAGCAACCGCGGCATAGATTGCTCCGGTAAATTGATCCGGCTTCAGGTTCTTCCATTTCTCACCATAGTCATCGAGCAACTGAATCTCCATTCCATCGACGTAGGGAGTTCCTTGACGAGGCGCCCGAATAAACACCCCACTGTTTCCATTCACTGGAAGTTTAAACTCAAGGCTCAGGTCAAAATCTGTAAATTCCTCCTTGGTCGCCAGCCACTGTGCTCCCTTTCCGCCCGTACACGTCAAAGCACCGTCCTTGACCCCCCAATTATCGGAAGGCCCCTGCATACCCTGCCATCCGGTCAGATCCTTGCCGTTGAAAAGCACCCGCCCCTCATCCGCCCCGGCTACCCCAGGGCTCCAAAGAAAAATAAGACCTGCAGCAACAGAGCGGAAAACTTTCATACCCCCACCTTTATCTCCTACCTCCGATGTGCCAAGAGAAAGAGCACCCACAAGCAACGCCAGCGCCTGTTCCAGCAGGAATACAACCAGCAAGAGCTCCAAAACAAGTGCTCCGCCTGTCTACGAATCGCATATCCTTTCTCTCAGCTATGATCTCCCACCTTGCCCTCCTCTCCCTACTCTTAAGTTCAGCCTCTATCCGATCCGAGCAGCGTCTACCCATAGCCCCACCTGCTGAAGTTGGCATGTGTGCGGAGAAGCTCAGAAAGATTGACGAGATCGTAAGAAGAAAATTCATCGAGGGGAAACAACTGGCTGGCGCCACTGTTATCGTGGCCCGCCGGGGCAAAGTTGTTCATTTCGAAACATATGGAATGCGCGATCTAGCCCGGGGAAAACCGATGACACCTGACACCATCGTCCGGATGTACTCCATGACCAAGGCGATCGTTAGCGTGGCCGCTATGATACTGGTGGAGGAGGGTAAACTGGGGCTCGATAGCCCCATCTCGAAGTATGTTCCCAAGGTCAACGCAATGAGGGTCGGCACTGCTCCCGCTAAGAAAGAGATAACCCTGCGGGACATCCTCCGACATACCGCGGGCTTCCCCAACAACGTCACCGTGGATCGTCTCTACAGGGAGGCCGGACTTCCCTCTCTCGCCAACAGCACCCTCAGGGAAATGACCGAACGCCTTAACCACATTCCGTTGCGTTCTGAACCAGGCACTGAGTGGTATTACAGCTTCGGGACGGATGCCCTCGCCCATCTCGTGGAAGTGGGGTCCGGACAACCCATCGATAGGTTCCTTGAAGAACGCATTTTCACGCCTCTCAAAATGAGAGATACCGCCTTTTTCTGCCCCGCGAGCAAACGGGAAAGGTTCGCGCTGCTCTATGGTCGCAATCTCGAACCTGTAGCCGCGTCTCAGCCCGGCACCTCAGGCCCCTTTAACTTCGAGACAGCTCCAAAGTTTCTCTCGGGGGGAGGCGGCCTGGTTTCCACCGGAATCGACTACATCCGCTTTTGTCTGATGCTGTCGGGAATGGGCCAACTGGAGGGAGCCCGGCTCCTGAAGGAGGAAACCATAAAAGAAATGACCCGCAATCAATTACCCGATGCCGCATATCCGATCTCAAGACCTCCGAGAGGCCGGGGGTTCGGCCTTGGATTTGCCGTCAGGGTTGAAAAAATTGAATCCGAGCCCTCCTCTATTGGGGAATACGAATGGCTCGGCGGCGCCGGTACCGAGTTCTGGATTTCACCCCGGGACCAACTGGCTGTCGTCACCCTCTCTCAGGCCTCCCCCATGCGAGACCTCGGAGCAACCGTAAAGCCCCTCGTCTATCAAGCCCTCGACCGGTAGACTCGCGAACTCTGATATCCTAACCTAGGAAGTCGTAAATGCGGGACTTGGGCCGACCAATAATGGCCTTTCGTCCCTTCACGAGGACGGGACGCTGTAGAAGCTGCTTATGCTTCAGCAGGATCTCGACAACCGCTTCCGGGTTACCCACGAAATCATTGGGATCAAGCCCAAGCTTCTTGAACTTGGAATCCTTTCTCACGAGATCTTCAACCGGATCCTCAAGCGCACTCACCAGCTTTTTAAGAGCAGGACGCTCAGGAGGGGTCTTGATGTAGAGGACGACCTCATGCTCGACCTTCATATCCTCGGCGACCGCCAAGGCGTTTTGGGAAGACCCTCAGTGAGGGTAATGGTAAATCGTTACTTTCGACACGGACTCTGATTCGGATTCACCAGCAATAATAAGCAAGTGCAGTTTTCAATCAACCGGTTTCCCGCAGCTAAGGGGCACGAGGTCGCGCACGGCCCGAAAGCCACTCTCTTCACATTCAGAGCCCGATAAATCCCGCTTCAACGAGTCAAAAGTCTTCGAATTGACCCCCAAACATTCCGCCCTCGGCCCTTCCATTCCAAAAAATCAAATCTTCCACCCGCCGCGTCACGCTACGAGACATTCCCTCTTTTTACACCCTCTCCCCGAAAAACAGGAGCCATTCATGTTGCCCGTCGCCCGATCAAACTCGCAGGAGAGATCGACATTAGCTCGCAGTCATTCGACACTTCCCTGAATCCATCATGAACCGACTGACAATTCTTGCGCTCTGCCTCACTGCTTTTATCTGCACTTGCACCGCTTCTGCTAAAATTGGTTCGATATCATCCTCCAAGGAACAACCGGGCAACGAGGCTTCTCAGGCCTTTGATCAGTCAGCCTCCACTCGTTGGTCTGCACAGGGGCAAGGTGCATGGATCCAGTGCGAATTCGAGGCCGAATCTGAAGTCGCGGAGGTTGGAATTGGATTCCAATCCGCAGAGAGAAACTATGCCTTCAAATTAGGCACCTCAGTGGATGGGGAGAAATGGGAAACCACAGGGCGACTTCAGAGCCAGTCCCGCAGTGGCGTCGTTACCTATAAGATTACTCCCCGGAAAGCACGTCTCCTTCGGCTCACGGTTTTTGGTAGCAATGAAAATGACTGGGCCAACGTTCATACGATCCACATTCCCGGGGTCACCGCTGGGCCAGCCTCCGGTCAGAACTCCGACACGAAACCGGAGTTTGTTGTCACGGAATGGGCGACTGATCCCTCCATTGCCAATACCGTAGCGATTTCCGTGGACGATAAGGGCAGGGCATATGTGACCGCTGCAAGACGTCGCAAACAAAGCAGCCTCGACATTCGTAACCATCAGGATCTGGTGAAGAAGGATCTCAGCCTCTCAACTGTCGAAGAGCGACGAGCCTGGTATCGCGAATACCTTACCGGAAAGAAGTGGATTCCTGATCGCAATGGCGACGGCACGAGGAACTGGAAGGACCTGACCGTTCAGAAAGATAGCGTGATACGAGTCGCCGATGAGGATGGAGACGGAAAGGGAGAAACTCTCCGCACTCTGGATGAATATCATACTGAAGTAACGGGAATTGCGGCCGGCGTTCTAGCGGTCGGATCAGACGTCTTTGTCGCAGCCGAGCCCGATTTCCTCCGTTACCAGGACGCTGATGGAGATGGATTCCCTGAGCGCCGCAGGGTTGTCGCCACTGGATTTCAAGTCCATATGGGTCAGGGTGGGCACAACCTGAGCGGGGTCACCCTTGGACCGGACGGAAGGGTCTACTGGTCCCTCGGGGACAAGGGACACTACGTCGAGACCAAGGAAGGCAAAGTCTACCACCAACCCAATAGTGGCGGCATCTTCCGCTGCGAACTGGATGGATCCCAGGTGGAGCGTTACTCCTCTGGAGAACGTAACGCTCAGGAACTTGCCTTCGACCTGCACGGCAACCTTTTCAGCATGGACAACGACGGAGATTATCCAGGTGAAAAAGAGCGCGCACTTTATATCACTGAAGGAAGCGAACATGGGTGGCGCCTGAACTGGCAATGGTTGCGTAAACAGGACTTCACCCGGATCAGCGGAATCCCGGCTTATAACCCCTGGATGGACGAGCAGCTTTTTCTTCCCGACCGTGCTGATCACGCCGCCTACCTCACTCCCACGATTGGAAATTTCGGCCCGGGCCCCTGTGGCTTTACTGCGAATCCGGGAACCGCTCTCTCTCCGGACCTCAGTGACTGCTTTTTCATGACGAATCAGCAAGGGCAGGTTCGCGTCTTCCGATTCATCGAGAAAGGAGCCGCCTTTGAATTCGAGGAGCAGGCCGCGATCAAAGGTGGTCGTAGCAACACAGGTCTTGCCGTAGGTCCGGACGGAGCCCTCTACTCGGCTTGTTACGGCGGGAGCAAAGGATCCATCTTTCGTTTTGATGTTACGAAGGAACACCAGCACCCAGCGAGAAAAGAGACTCAGGAAATCCTGCCTCGCTCTTCCGAAGAAGCAACCCGTAATACCCTCCAGGCATGGCTCGGTCACCCCGACCAACGGGTCAGAATGAAAGGACAGTTTGAACTGGCTCGCCGGGAGATGCGCACTGCTTTCAAGGAAGTTCTCGACGAGAAGAGCTCCAGCCGCCTCGCACGCCTCCATGCCATCTGGGGCATCGGCCAGATATCTCGGCGCTCTCCCGGAGCCCTTACCTTGCTAAACCAGGCATGGAGTAGTTCGGATCCTGAAATAATCGCTCAGTGCGCAAAGGTCGCAGGAGACATTCCCGGACATACCGAAGAAGTCGAGGGCTTGGGGAAACACCTGCTCACAGCCCTGGCCCACAAATCTCCCCGGGTGCAATTCTTCGCCGCTATTTCCCTCGGCAAGCACAAGATCAGGGAAGCCGCACCAGCGCTAATTGAACTCGCTGCGAACGAGGGATCCCGCGATCCCTACCTCCGACATGCGGCCATGATGGGACTGAAAGGAGCTCTCACCCCGGAGCAGCTCGCCGAACTGCATAATCATGAACACCGCACAGTGCGACTCGCGGCCATTGTAGCCCTCCGCAACCTCAAGGCCCCCGCGGTGAGCTCTTTTCTAGAGGATAAGGACGAGCTTATCCTTCTTGAAGCCGCTCGGGCAATTCATGATGACCAGTCAATCCCTGAGGCCCTTCCCGCGCTTTCCCGACTCCTCGACCGACCGGGATTGACAAATGAAGCCCTGATGCGTCGGGTTATTAACGCGGCTTTCAGGGTGGGATCTTACCCTGCCCTTCTCAGGATCGAAGCCTACCTGAAACGCAACGAAGGCTCTGCTAAAATGAAAAGAACCGCACTGGCTTCTCTTCTCTGGTGGTCCCAGCCCCCCGTTCTCGATGCCGTCGAGGGCCGCTATAGGAAACATACCGCCCGGGACAGCAAGCCCGTGAATGAAGCCGTCACGAGACTCAAGCCGATCATCATGGCCGACAACGAACTTCGCGAAGTACTGCTCAACGGAGTTTCGGTCCGAGGTGAGGCGAGTTGGCTTGAAGGCACCAGCGAGCACTTCGACAAACTGGCTCCAGCTCTGCAGGTGAAGGTCCTCGAGGGCCTCGCGAGGATTAATTCTCCGGACCTCAGAAAATTCGTAGAAGCCGCCCTTTCGTCCGACGATCTCAAGGTTCAGGAAAAAGCTCGAGACTATGCTTCGAAGGCTGGCGTCCCCATGCTGGACCTCCTCCTCAGCATTCTCGAGAAGGAGGGATCTAATGGCAAGGGTAAGGCAATCAAGCAGCTGGCTAATGAGAAGGACCCGCGCGCCAAAAGTAAATTCGCAGCCCTGGTGGAGGAATTCAGACAGGGCAAAGCCGCACCTGAATGGAAACTTGAATTGTGGCAGGCCGCTCGTGCGAGGGAAATTCAACTCCCTGAAACTCCGGACCTTCTTGAATACGGAGGCGATGCGCAGCGAGGTCGGGAGATCGTATTCAATCACGCAGCATCCCAATGCATCCGGTGTCACAAACTCGGCAAAGAAGGAGGGAAACCATCTGCGGAAATTACCATTGGACCGGAATTAACCAGCATAGGGAAACTCCGCGACCGCAGGCACCTCGTGGCCTCTCTTCTAACCCCCAGCAGTGAAATTTCCGACGGCTTCGGGACCGTCGTTCTGAAAACAACTGAAGGAGAAGAGATCTCTGGCATTCTCACCAAGAAAACGAATCTGTTCTGGACTATCACCCTTGCGACCGGAAAAAAACGCAATCTTCGTCCAGATGAGATCTCCAGCCACATCTTGGTCTCCACGATGCCTCCCATGGGATCGATCCTCAAACCTGAAGAGATCCGGGACGTGGTGGAATTCCTTGCGGGTCAGAAATAAAACTGACTCCAATTTAGATCTCCAGCTCCCATACTGCCTGTCTGAGGACCGCTCTCAAGGACCCTGGCATCTTCTCATACCATACCGTAACCAGCTTCCCGTCATCCCGTTCCACCGTGGAAGGGTACCCAAGATCATGTCCGGAACCATCGGCTGAAATCGTGATGGGTTGCGACCAGCGCCTTCCTTCATCCTCGCTGATCCTGACCTGATTGCCAAAAGGCTTGCGGCGGTAACCGTAGCTCATGAGAAGACGCCCGTCGCGGAGACGGAGCAGATGAGAAGGCAGTCCCCAAGCCCCGATGGGATGAGGCTCAGACCACCTTTCCCCTCCATCGAGGGACTCGCATTGCAAGGTCTCACCAGCATTATCAGAATTGTGGTTGCGAATCTGAACGATCAACCTGTCCCCAGCCTCTACCGCATGAAGTTCGTGATAGTCCCGGTGATCATCTCCCTTCCGGGATGGAATATCCGCTAACCATCGCCAGCTGACCCCATCGTCGCGGGACTCACAGACGCCAACCTTTTCTTCTTCAGTCCACAAAGCTTTTCCCGCATAGAGGAGACGACCGTCTCTTAATTGTACCGGACCGTGCGGACTATTAACAGGCACTCGATAACGCCCTGAAAATGTCAAGCCTCCATCTACCGAACGAATCATCCAGTTTCCGAGAGCAGACCTGCGCTCTTCCGAGTCAACTCGTTGGTGGGCGCGCTGCCACCTCTGGCTCTTACCATTCATATATGGTTCATAGGCAAGAGAGGTGAAGTTCGTGATCAGGATACTCCCCTTTGCGGTTTCCAGAATTCCTGCATCACGATCATCGATAGGACCATCCATCACCACTCTCGGAAAACTCCAGGTCTCTCCTCCGTCGGAAGAACGCATGAAATCCGTGCGACCAAATGGACAAACATGTGCCTCCCTGCCACCCGAGCATACCAGCAGAAGTTCGCCGCTCTTTCCTTGGGCGAGAGTTGGCCATCCGTGATAAAGCTCCGGTAATTGACTGATCACCTTCGTCACGGAGATCTTCGCCAGAGGCGCTGCCCACCCGGATGAGCTGGCAAGAAAAGCCCCGGCCGCACAAGAGGACGAACTGAGGAATGAACGACGTTTCATACTTTAAAGATAGGCTTAATGCTCCAGTCGCGACCATTCATTTCTGCAAGGCGACCACGATCGCCCCAGTAACAGCAAGCGCGAGTCCAAGGACCTTGCGACCCGTTATTCGTTCCTTGAGAAACAAAACCGCCAGAAGAATGATAAAAACCGTGGAAAGCTGATTATAAATCGCAGCCCGCCCCACGGAGGTATACTTGAATCCTGCGGTCCAGAGCATGGTTCCCATGAAGGGCCCCAGAAAACTCATTGGCACCATGATCTTCCAGATATCCCGACGCGAAAATCCCAGAAACACTTTCCTGGGAGAAAGGAAGCACGAAGAAACAGCAGCCAATACGATTGTCGCAATGAGGAAGCGATAGGCGGAGATCCATACTACCGAATGCTCACTAATCACATCCCTCACCATCAGGATACCAAAAGCCATGATGAGATGTGAACTCACTGCCATCGTAATGCCGACCACGAGATCTCGGGGACTTTTTACATCCTCTGTCTTACGCATTCCTACTGCCACGCCAGTCACGACCAACGCACCTCCCAGCAATTCACCAGTTCCAAGCATCTCCCCGAAGAGCAGATAACCTACTGCCACCATAGACGGTGAATACATCACTCCTGCAAGAGCCTGCAGACTGGCACCCAGACGATTCAAAGCCGCTGCATAGAGGGTGTCTGCGATCGTGATCCCCAGAACTGCACTCGCTGCGAGCCGCAGGTAATCCCAGGCAGGAAGAGACGGAATGAAGGATTCCCCTGCGAGGGGAATCGCCGCAATAAAAAGAACCGAGGCTATCCCTCCCTTGAATACCGTAAGTGCTATCGGCGGAATTTGGAAACCAGAGATCCGCATCAGGATCACACAGCAGGACCAAACCAAGGCCGCCAGCACTGCAAAAACCTCACCCTCATTCATATTATGTCGTCACGACGGGGCAAACTGGCTCCTCTCGAAGACACTGGCAAGCTCTGTGCCTACTAAGACGTAAAACCCTCCTGGGATCGGACTACTGGTTGCGCTCTTCCGGGACTGCCCCCACAGTTTTAATTGTGAAGAGACTATTGATATGCCTCACCATTGTCCTGCTTGGGGTTGGGTCCTCCCAGGGAAAGCGCCTTCCGCTTTTGGGAGAAACATTCGAGGTCGGCGGACACACTGCTTTCCTGATAATCCCCGAAAAGCCCCCACCTGCCGGCGAACTACGGCCCTGGGTCTGGTATGCCCCGACACTACCAGGACTGCCTGGGAAAGAGGAAAAATGGATGCTGACCCGCTTTATTGAGAATGGAGTTGCGATCGCAGGCATTGACGTGGGGGAATCTTATGGAAGCCCAGAGGGCCGCCGCCTCTACACCGCCCTCTACCGAACGCTGACCAGAGACCATGGTCTATCCTCTCGAGCTTGCCTTCTGGGCCGCAGCCGAGGAGGACTGATGCTCTACAACTGGGCTGCAGAGAACCCTGCAAAAGTAGCCTGTATCGCAGGGATCTATCCTGTGTGTAATCTTGCCAGCTGGCCGGGACTAGCGAGATGCAGCAAGGCCTATGGCCTATCCCCTCAAGGCCTTGCTGAGTCGCTCAAGGATCACAACCCGATTGATCGACTTGCCCCTCTGGCAAAAGCCCAGGTTCCTATTTTCCATATACACGGTGATAAGGACAGAGTTGTTCCCCTTAAGGCAAATTCTGGCATTGTGTCAGAGCGTTACGCAAAGCTCGGCGGGAACATGACCCTAAAGATCATTAAAAACCAAGGGCACAACATGTGGTCTGGATGGTTCGAGGATAAGGACCTCCTCGCATTTATTTTGCAGCATGCGATCAGGCTGAAAGAGTAAACATGACAATCCCCGACTCCCACTTTTTACAGCCATGAGACCCACCTTCATGCTCACTACTGCTCTTTTCCTCCTTTCGTGCAGCACTAATCAGGTGATGTCGAAAGAACAGGAGAAACTCACAGTTGAATCCCTCGGAGGAACGGTCGTAACCAATCCCCTGACGGGGACCGTATCTGAAATCAGAATGAACCATTCCAGAACAATCAGGGACGTGGACCTCGCCGTGTTGAACAAGTATGAATCACTTACAGATTTATCTCTGGAGGGAACATCAATCGAAGGCTCAGGACTCTCCGCTCTCACTGAGCTGAAAACGATTGAGTGGCTCAACCTCTGGGATACCAAAATCACTGACAAGGGCCTCCGAGAGATCGCCCGCTTGAAATCACTGACTCACCTCCCAATCGGACGGACTGCGATCACCGATGCAGGGCTGAAACACCTGAACGGTATGCCAAACCTGCTCTACCTTGGGCTCCGTGACACCATGATATCGGACCACGGAATCACAACCCTCTTATCACTCCCGAAGCTAATCGAGCTAAACCTGCGAAACACCAGAATTACCGATGCATCTGTCAAACACCTTTCCCAGATGCGGTCCCTGCGAAAAGTCTGGCTTGGGGAGACAAAGATTACCGTGAGGGGAATCAAGCAACTCCGCAGAGCGTTGCCTGAGTGCCAAATTAACCTCGAGGAACAATGAGAAGTATGGCAACCAGCCGAAATCAAGCCATCAAGGCGAGCCGCTGCAACGAAGCTTCCCAATAACAGATCCGCCCACGTTCATGCTCAACCAGGAAGCACTGCAGCTGTCTCGCTTTCAGTTTAACGCTTCTTCTGCGGCAAGGCCGTCACTATCCCTAACTCCCTTAACCCCTGCGCTGTCCAACGGTGCTGCTCACGAAACTCATCGGAATCCGATTCGGCTTCCATCAGGTCCTCCCAGAGCGAAACTGATTCTTGGAGATAATTCACCGCCTCCTCTTCCTTGCGTGCATCCTGAGCCGCTCTCCCAAGGTCACCGGTGAGATAGGCAAGAGACCTTTTGATTTCTCGCTGCGTGGGAAAGCTCACTTTCTGCGCGATTAGGTCTATAAAAGTCTGCCTCGCCTTCACTCCCAGTGGCAGGGCCTCTGCATGCTTTCCCTCCGCCGAAAGAAGGCCGCACTGTTGCCATGCCAGAATCCCAAGGCGAAACCGTGTCGAGGGGTCTCGGGAATTCCTCACAAGAGCAGCCTCGGCATGCTCTTGCCCTTCCCGGACAAGACGCAGAGCTTCCCGGGGATGCCCGGTCCCTGCTCGACAAGCTGCCAGCACACTCTTCAACGAAGCGAGCTGGTTGAGAGCACCTTCCCGCTCTTCTGGATTAGACACCGCTGTTTCAAGCAGCTCAAGCGATCGAGTCGCGAGATCCCCAGCCCGGTCCAGCTCACCCTCTTCGAGAGCGGACTGAGCGATCGCCGCCAGAGCCGAAGACAACTCCACTTGCACGTCAGCACGATTGGGCTGTGTTTCGAGCAATTCCATCAACTCCACTGCCGCTTGCTCACGCAGAAGGATGGCCGCGTCCACTTCCCCGGCTCCCATTGCAGCTTGCGCTGCTGAACTATATCCACGAGCACGCCAGATACGTAGCGCAGAAAGCGAAGGTTTTTCCTCGCAGAGCTTGGTCATCTTCGCAAAGGCATTGCGATACGTCTCCAGAGCACTGGAATTGTCACCATTACGAAACTGCATGCGAGCTTCTGCAATGTTCAGAGCTGATTGCAGCCGTCGAGTCTGACGCTCGTTTTCCGGAAGCGAAGCCAGAGCGTTAGCGGTTTCTGCCAGCTCTACGGGCGTCACCTCCGCGTCAGGATCCTCCGATCCGAGCAGGCACACCATGACACGCGTTCGCGCAAGGCGCCTCTGGACGTCTACATCCGTCACTGCCGCCTCACCCAGAACCTCCTGCATCTTTTCTCTCGCAAGCTTGGGCTTATCGCCCGCAAGGGCTACCTCCGCCAGAGCGAGTTTGATCCTCCACGAATTTTTCCGGAGCTCTTCCGGCAGTTCATCGACCACCTCGAGCTGACGCTTCAACTTATCCTCAAGCAATGACAACCGCCCTTCCCGGCCCTCGAGAGTTGGCAGATGCTCGGATCCACGCTCAAGAGACCATGCCAGAAGATGGTCGCTCATTTTATGAGCCTCCATGAGATCATTGGCCATCTCGTGTACGGCCGCGGCCTGCTCCTCATTGGCTAGCTCCAGCTCATCGCGATCTGCGAGCATATCGAGGAATTTCTGACGCTGCTCCTCCAACTCTTTCGGATCGACCTCAGATCCCGCCTCGACCTCCTTGACGACCTCGACCTCAACCACCTTGGGCTCGGGGCGCTCCTGCCTGACAATTTTATGGATCAAGGCTGCGCCGAGGGTCACGCAGGCAGCAATCCCTACCCCCGTAGCCGCCTGCCAGCTCTTCTGTCTGCGCTCGACAACCTTCACTCGTTTCTCGCCCTCCTCCGCCGACAATCTCTGCTGGCGAGCATTGGCAATGCTCTCAAGGTCCCTGAGAACCTCCCGCATATCGCCATAGCGCTCCCAAGCATCGAGGTGGAGGCACCGCTCAATGACAAGCCGCCCCTCTTCCTCCTCTCTGGTTGGCGCTACTCCCTTCCACTTGGCTATCCGAGCCCTCTCAAGCCTTTGTGCCATGCGTTCACAATCAGCCTCTACTCCTCGTCTCCGCTGCTCACCCGCAACAGGAGAAACATGTTCAAAGCTATCGTTGCAGCGCGGAAAAACACCAGTGAGCAAGCGGTAGGCAAGCGAGCCAAACGCATACACATCCCAGCCGTAGCCGGCACCCTCAAGATACCCATCCGGGTTTAAGAGCTGCTCCGGAGGGGCATAGAGCAGGGCGTCAGTGTAAGCGAGCTCCTCTAGACCTGGCATCAAACCCTGTGCGTAATCCGACAGCAAAACGCCATTGTCAGAATCCAGAAAGATATTTCCCGGCTTAAGATTCCCGTGAGCAACGCGGCGCCGGTGAAAATCCGCAAGAACCTGCGCCAATCGACGAATGAGCATCCATGAGCCCCGATTACCCATGTAGTCGTTAAGCTGAAGCTGCAGCGTCCGGGGAATGAATCTCTCTGCCACACCCTGTGGCATTCGATCCGCCATAAGGCCTCCAATGAGCAAATAGGGCTCCTTCTCCAAAGAGTGCGCAATCAGAGGAACCGTGGCTTTGGGCGGACTCGCGCTGTAGAGGCGATTCACTCGGTTAGCGAGCAACTCAGCATTCACCGACTTGGGATTGAGGAGTTTCACCGCCACCTCGTTCCCCGAATCATGGCGCGCGGTATAGACCGTGCCACAGGCACCCTTTCCGATGAGGGTCTCAATCCGGTATCCGGGGATTTCGGGAAGGCTCATTGGAAGTCCAGATTCGACAGTAGAGCAGCCTCAAGGAGCGGGCTGGTGAAAGAAAAGGGCTGTTTCTGCCGTAAAAAGGCTTAACGGGCCCTTAAAATAGTTGATTTCGATAATTATGTTTCGGAAAATTTAACATCTTCAGCAGGCGACAACCATGAAAAAAATACAGTGTGCCGGAAACCCATTGGCTCAGGATTACTCCCGTCGTGAATTTCTCTATGTCGGAATGCTGGGAAGTTTGGGGCTAACCTTGCCTCAACTTCTAAAAATGGAGGCTCAGGGAGCCCAGAAATTCTACGAGACCAAGGAAGGCGTAGCTAAGTCCGTCATTAACATCTTTCTGCCCGGAGGAGCTGCCCATCAGGAAACCTTTGATCCCAAGTATCTTGCGCCAACAGAATACCGCGGCCCGCTGGGCACTGTGAATACAGCCATCAAGGGAGAGAGGTTCAGCCAACATCTCGAACATCTCGCGAAGGCTGCTGACAAAATCACCGTAATTCGCTCGATGGCTCACGGCGAGGCCGCTCATGAGCGGGGCACCCACAACATGTTTACGGGCTACCGCCCCTCTCCAGCTCTTGAATACCCTTCAATTGGCTCGGTTGTTTCCCACGAGCTAGGACCTCGCAATAATCTTCCTCCTTATGTCTGCATCCCAAGCGTTCCCAATACGTTCGCTAACTCAGGATACTTATCCTCGGCATACGGACCCTTCGCGCTGGGTAACGACCCTGCCCGGAAGGGCTTCAAGGTGAGAGATCTCGCATTGCCCTCCGGCGTTGACGACAAGCGATTTTCGCGTCGACGTTCTCTGCTGGAGACCGTCGATTATCACTTTAAGTCTCTCGAGGAATCCGACGCCCTCGCTTCCATGGATGCCTTCTACCAGCATGCTTACGCCATGATTTCCTCTCAGAAGGCGCGAGAAGCCTTTAATCTCGAGGCCGAGGACCAGAAAGTGAAAGAACGGTATGGGGTCAATGCCCCTGGTCAGCGAATGCTGCTCGCCCGCAGACTCGTTGAGGCAGGTGTCCGATTTGTCTCGATGACTGCAGGAGGATGGGACCATCACGACAACATCAAGGGGGGCATAGAGAATAACCTGCCTCCCGTGGACAAGGCGATTGCGACCCTCATCAACGACTTGGATGAACGAGGGCTGCTGGACTCCACGATGGTTCTCCTGACTTCAGAATTCGGAAGAACCCCGAAAATCAACAGCAACGCCGGAAGAGATCACTGGCCCCGGGTGTTTTCTGTCATGGTTGCGGGCGGAGGAGCCAAGCGTGGACTCATCCATGGCTCGTCGGATGCTCTGGGTGGCGAACCGGAGGAGGACCAGGTAACCGTCGAAGACCTCGCACAAACTGTCTACAATCAACTTGGGATCACCGGGGACAAGGAATTGATGGCCCCAGGGGACCGACCTGTTGAGATTGTCGATGGTGGTCGGGTTCTCGATGAAATTCTCGACAAAAAAGCGTAATTACACGCTCATGACTACTGTTAATCCTAGGACCCTTTCATGGCTTCTGGTCTGCCTGCAGTTCGCGCTCCCCGCTCTGGCCTTCACGCCTGTCCTCAGTAACGTCCAGCCACGTGGAGGACAACGAGGCACCGAGATGACGATTCGCCTCAGCGGCGATCGCCTCTATGATCCCGAGGAAATTCTGTTCTACCAGTCGGGCATCTCGGTCTCCAAGCTTGAGGTCGTCGGAGACGACCACAAAGCGGTAAAGGCTACCATCTCGATTGCTCCCGATGCCCCTCTCGGGGAACACCTCATGCGTCTGCGCTGCAAAGGAGGCCTGAGCTACCAGAGAAGCTTCTGGGTGGGCGAATATCCCACCATTATGGAGGCGCGCAACAAGGAGCGCACCGCAGATCTCAACAGCAATTTTGACCGTCCTCAGAAGATTGAGATTAATCAGACCATTCAGGGAGTCGCCGATAAGGAAGATGCAGACTACTACGTAGTTCAGTGCCGAAAGGGGCAACGGCTTTCCGTAGAAGTAGAGGGGATGCGCCTCGGCAGGACTCTTTTCGACCCCTATGTCGCTATTCTGAACCGCGATCGTTTCGAACTCGCCTCGAGCGACGACACCGCCCTTCTTTTCCGTGATTGTGCCGCATCGATCATCATTCCTGAGGACGGTCCCTACACCGTCCTGGTCCGTGAATCTTCCTACCAGGGGACCGGGGCCTGCCAGTATCGTCTTCACGTAGGTGAGTTTCCCCGCCCTACCGCAATCTACCCTCCGGGGGCTCAACCCGGGAAAGTGCACGAGTTTACTTTCGTTGGAGATCCCGCTGGCGACCTCATAAGCAAAATTGAAATACCGAATACTACGGCGAACTATCGGGCGTTTATCGAAAACGGTGGATGGCATTCCCCTTCCGGCCTGCCTGTGAGGATCAGCTCTCTACCCTTCTACAACGAAGCTGAACCAAACGAGGGCAGCGCGGAGGCCTCCCCTGTGGAGGCTCCCCCCGTCCCTGTCGCTTTTCATGGAATTCTTTCAAAGAAAGAGGACAAGGACTGGTTTCGCTTTGCGGGAAAAAAGGGGCAGAAACTGCGGGCCCGGGTCTTCGCTCGCCAACTCCGCTCTCCTCTCGACCCCTACATTATTGTCCGCAAGGAAGGCGACTCCAAACAGATCGGGAATAACGATGATGCCGGAAACGGGGATCCAGACAGCCGCTTGGACTTCGAGATTCCTGAGGACGGTGTCTACAACCTAAACATCAGGGACCAACTCTACAACAGCGGCCCGGACTACACTTACCGAGTCGAAATCACCGAACGAAGCCCCGCCCTTTCAGCAACCCTTCCTTATGGGAGCCGTAACAACAGTCAGAAATGGAAAATGATCTGTGTTCCGCGCGGAAACCGGGTGGGGCGCGTGGTAAACCTCAGTCGTAGCAACATAGGTTGCGACCTGTCTCTGGAAGCAAGCAGTCTTCCCTCCGGCATCACTATCGACCGCGACATCGCCCCCCGTAGCATCAACACCATGCCTGTAATCTTTGAAGCAACCGCAACCGCAGAAATCGCGGGCGGGCTCCATAAACTTCGGGTCAAGGATCCAAAGAGCGGATTGACCGGCCCTTTCAAGGAAAGCATTCACCATATTGAAATCAACAATGCTGGAACATTCCACAGCTATCATGACGAGAGGGTCTCTATCGCTGTCATTGAAGAAGCACCTTTCGAATTAAGCCTCTCGGTCCCGCCAGTTCCTCTCGTGAAAAACGGGGTAATGACCTTGAAGATTCAGGCTAAACGCCAACCCGGATTTGAGGAGGAAATCAAGGTCACCCTCCCCTGGCGGCCACCAGGCGTCAGTGCTCCCTCCAGCGTGACGATCCCAAAAGGAAAAAATGAAGTCTCAATGGGAATCAACGCCAACGGAAGTGCCTCCATTGCCAAATGGCGAATTTTTGTCACCGGAGAGGCCTCTTGCAGCAAGGGGCCGCTGATCGTTTCTTCCAAGCTGCAACCCATCGAAATCGCTGACCCCTTTGTCGGCGGGAAAATTGAACTGGCAGCAACAGAGCTTGGACAGGACACCGGTCTCATCTGCAGCATATCTGTTCAGAAGTCATTCGAAGGAGACGCGCGAATCAATTTGAATGGACTTCCCCATGGGGTCACCACCGAGACCCTGACGATAACGAAGGACACCAAGGAGGTGACCTTTCCCCTGACAGTAAGTGAGGAGGCCAAGAAAGGTAAGACCTCGAACATTTTCTGCAGCGTAGTCATCACTCAGGATGGTCATCCTATCAGCGCTACCGCCATGGGTGGAGGAGTACTTCGGATTGATCCCCCACCTCCAGCACCAAAAAAACCGGTCGCAGCAAAAAAGGAACCAGAAAAATCTCCCGCGGCGAAGCCCGCCAAGAAACGGCTTTCACGGTTGGAGCAGCTCCGCCAGCAGAGCAAGAATTCAAATTGACAGGCCCAACATGAAGCTCGGTTTACGACATATCGCGCAACCTCTATGCGTTTTCCTGCTCACCTTGATGGCAAGCGCGGAGACAGTGGTTCGCGCCCCATTAAAGGACACGTCGAAGCAGAACACTGAACCCCTCGGCACCGGCCTCATCGGACTTGAGGTTTATCCCAAGGCTGTCTCTCTTGAGACCGCTGCAGATTTTCACCGCGTGGTTATTATCGGCATGTACGAAGACGCCACCTCTCGCGATGTCACCGGATCATCCCAACTTTCTCTCCAGCACCCCTCGATAGTAAAACTGGAGAAAAACCTTCTGACACCGCTGTCGGACGGGGAAACAACTCTTAATATTTCCCTCGAAAATCATTCTGCAACCATTCCGATCAAGGTGAAGGACGCCTCCCTGCCGAGGCCTATCAGCTTCCAGCTCGACGTCATGCCCGTTCTCACCTCAGCTGGGTGCAACACAGGATCCTGTCATGGATCTGCGCGAGGACAGGACGGCTTCATGCTCTCCCTCTTCGGCTACGACCCCAAGGGAGACCATCAGCGCATTACCCGTCAACTCTCTGGACGACGTGTCAATCTCGCCCTGCCGGAAGAGTCGCTGCTAGTCACCAAGGCCATCGGCGAAGCACCTCACACCGGAGGCAAACTTTTCACTCGCGATTCCGCAAATGCGAAGACTCTGATTGCATGGATCGAGGCAGGGGCACCTTACGACAAAGAGGACATAGCCTCCCCCGTAGGTATCGACGTTGAACCAAAACAGTATGTCCTCAAAGGCACGGGCACGGAGGTGCCGCTAACGGTACGCGCCCGATATTCCGACGGGACAGATCGCGATGTCACCAGCCTTTCCAGCTTCAGCTCATCAAACGACAACAGTGTCAGCATCGTGGAAACTTCTGGCAGGGCTACTACCAAGAATCGTGGCGAAGCATTCCTTCTGGCACGCTTCCACACCTTTACTGAAGGAACACAGACGATTGTTGTTCCAGAGGACCTCGAATACGAGAAACCCACGCTTCAGGAATCCAACTACATCGACACTCATGTCCACACCAAGCTGCACAAGCTGAGAATCTACCCCTCGGAACCATGTAGTGATGAAGTATTCGTGCGGAGGGTCTTCCTCGACATCGTAGGAGTCCTTCCAACCGAGCAGGAAAGAAACCAATTTGTTGAAAGCACGAGCCCTGGCAAACGTGAGGCCCTCATCAGCAAGCTGCTTGAACGGAAGGAATTCACCGAAATGTGGGTCATGAAGTGGGCCGAATTGCTTCAGATTCGCTCTACTGGAAACAATGCGAACCAGGTTAGCTATAAGTCCGCCTTGCTCTGGTATGAATGGCTCCGGGACAAGGTCGCGAATAACGAACCCTTTAACCAAATCATATTTGATCTGCTGGCGGCCAAGGGCGGCACCTTCAAAAATCCTGCCACGAACTACTTCAAATTGGAAAACGATGTAATGAAGCGCACCGAGAACGTGGCCCAGGTTTTTATGGGCACCCGCATCCAGTGCGCGCAGTGTCATAACCACCCATTCGATCGCTGGACGATGGACGATTATTTCGGCTTTGCCGCCCTGTTTGCTCAGGTTCGCAAAAAGCCTGCCGAGGATCCTCACGAGCAGATCATCTATGACGGCGGCGGACAAATTGCTCACCCTGTGACCAAGGCCAACGCAATCCCCAGATTTTTGGGAGCGGATGAACCAGCAGAACTAAAGGGCCTCACCCGTCGGGAAGCTGTGGCAGGGTGGCTGACTTCCAAGGAAAATCCATGGTTCGCCAAAAATGTCGTCAACATCGTCTGGTCCCACTTTTTCGGGGTTGGAATCACAGACCCCGTTGACGATGTAAGAGTATCAAATCCTGCCAGCAACCCGGAACTCCTCGATGCACTCTCCACCAAATTTGTTGAATACAACTATGACTTCAAGAAGCTTGTCCGCGATATCTGTAATTCACGCACCTATCAATTATCCAGCCGGACGAACGAGACAAACGAACAGGATTTCACCAACTTTTCCCACTCTCTGATCCGACGACTGCGAGCAGAAGTACTTCTCGACACTCTGGCGCAGGTAACTGAAACACCAAATAAGTTTCAGGGACTGCCACTCGGTGCGCGGGCCGTCCAAATCGCAGATGGCAACACCTCCACTTACTTTCTCACCACTTTCGGGCGGGCCACCCGCCAGACTGTCTGTTCGTGCGAGGTGAAGATGGAACCCAACCTATCTCAGGCGCTTCACCTGCTCAACGGCGATGCAGTTCACAATCGCGTCCGCAATGGCGGGGTAGTTCGGAAA